>JBEKNC010000001.1:0-363045 GCA_049523215.1 Bacteroidota bacterium
GTTGGCAGCATTGCAGTTTCCCGATAGATGTGATAGACGAAAGCACCTTTGTAGAAGGGCTTGGATTTGATGGTTCGTCCATTCGAGGTTGGCAGGGAATTCATATGTCAGATATGTTGGCAATGCCTGATCCTAATACATTTTGTCTGGATCCTTTTTTTGCTAAACCAACCGTAAGCATCATCGCAGATATTGTCGATCCGGTATCAAAACAGAAATACACCCGGGATCCACGCTATATAGCACAGAAAGCAGAAGAATATTTAAGACAAACTAAAATAGCCGACACTTGCTATATCGGACCAGAACCCGAATTCTTTATTTTTGATGAAGTCCGTTACGAACAGAACCAACACCGTGGTGTGTATGAAATTGATTCTCAGGAAGGTGCTTGGAACACAGCCCGATTTGAAGAACCAAATCTAGGTTATAAACCCAGTTTCAAGGGTGGTTATTTTCCAGTCAGCCCAACTGATACTTACCATGATCTTCGCGGCGAGATGGTTTATGAAATGCGTAAGATCGGCATCATCGTAGAGGCACATCACCATGAAGTTGCTACTGCAGGCCAAAGCGAAATTGACATGAAGTTTACCAGCTTGTTGAAAATGGCCGATCAACTTATGTGGTATAAATACATATGTAAAAATGTGGCAAAGAAAAACAATAAAACTGTGACTTTTATGCCCAAACCGATCTTTCAGGATAATGGAAGCGGAATGCACACTCACTTCTCTTTTTGGAAAGAAGGCAAACCTTTGTTCGCGGGAGACGGTTATGCCGGCCTCAGTCCAATGGCCCTTAATGCTATCGGAGGCGTTTTGAAGCATGCACCAGCCATTCTGGCTTTTGCTGCACCAACAACGAATTCGTACCGCCGGCTGGTTCCTGGTTTTGAAGCACCGGTCAATCTGGCATATTCAGCAAGAAACCGCTCGGCTTCATGCAGAATCCCAATGTATTCTCCAAGTCCGAAAGCAAAACGTGTGGAATTCCGCTGCCCTGATCCGAGTTGCAACGGATATCTGACCTTTTCGGCTATCATGATGGCTGCTGTGGATGGAATCCAAAACAAGATTGATCCGGGTAAGCCGTTGGATAGGGATATCTATGAGATGACACGGGAAGAACTGAAGTCCACTCCAAAGACACCGGGCTCGCTGGAAGAAGCTATTGTTGCATTGGAAAAAGACAATACTTTCTTAACTAAAGGTAATGTTTTTACCCAGGATCTTATCGAAGCTTGGATTACTTGGAAACGAGAGAAAGAATTAGATGAAATGCATCTCCGGCCGCATCCGTATGAATTTCATCTGTATTATGACAATTAATATTCTTAGTTGACCTCCTAGATTTCTAAAGAAGTCGATGGCCATAGTTATTCATCTTATGGCCATTGGCTTTTTTTTGCACTCTTCCAAGAAGAATCATCAGATATAATAGATATTGAAGCGTGGAACCATTTTATTTCCACCGTCAATAAATTTTATATTCAAGTTATTTTAAATTACGGGTAAGGATTGTTATATATCTACTTAAATACTCCTGCTTGAATTGATTTTAGGAGATATGCGAGTAAATTTATATTATCTTATACATAAGTAAATGATGTTCAATATAAAGGAAAGTTATATACATGGAAAAAGAATCATTGGTGTTACAAGAATCATTGGAAAATACATTTGCTTCTAACGTCTTTAGCGATGCAGCAACGAGAACCCGGCTGCCGAAGAATATCTATAAAATGTTAAGAAAGACCATCGATGAGGGGCTGCCGCTTGACCCAGCGGTCGCTGATGTCGTAGCAAATGCAATGAAAGACTGGGCAATCGAAAAAGGCGCAACTCACTTTACACACTGGTTTCAGCCCATGACCGGAATTACTGCTGAAAAGCATGATTCCTTTATTTCTCCGACCGCTGACGGGCGCATCATAATGGAGTTTTCCGGTAAAGAATTGATCAAAGGCGAACCGGATGCTTCTTCTTTCCCATCTGGCGGGCTACGGGCAACATTTGAAGCACGCGGATATACAGCGTGGGATTGTACTTCTCCGGCGTTCATTAAAGACAACACTCTATGTATTCCTACAGCGTTTTGTTCGTACACCGGCGAAGCACTTGATAAGAAGACTCCTCTTCTTCGTTCGATGGAAGCTCTTTCAAAACAGGCAGTTCGTATTCTCCGGTTGCTGGGAAATACAAAAGTGACCCGCGTTACAACGACGGTCGGACCGGAGCAGGAATATTTTATTATTGATAAAAAATTATATGTAAAACGGTTAGACCTTATGCTTACCGGACGTACACTCTTCGGTGCGAAACCCCCAAAGGGACAGGAATTAGAAGATCATTACTTTGGTAACTTAAAAGATAGTATCGCAGAATTCATGGCCGAGCTAGATCTGGAGCTTTGGAAACTTGGTGTTCTGGCAAAAACAAAACACAACGAAGTTGCACCGGCTCAGCATGAACTTGCTCCGATCTATTCCACTACAAACATTGCAACCGACCATAACCAATTAGTTATGGAGACCATGAAAAAGGTTGCGAATCGTCTCGATCTGGTCTGCTTGCTGCATGAGAAACCGTTCGCCGGTGTGAACGGCTCAGGTAAGCACAACAATTGGTCGATGAGCACCAACGATGGACAAAACTTACTTGAGCCGGGAAAAACGCCTCATGATAATGAACAGTTTCTGCTGTTCCTTGCTGCAATTATTCAAGCGGTGGACGAATATGCAGATATTTTGCGTGTTGCCGCCGCGAATCCGGGCAACGATCATCGGTTAGGCGCCAATGAAGCGCCTCCAGCCATTCTTTCAATCTTCCTTGGCGAACAGTTGACCGATATATTAGAGCAGATTGAAAATGGCGGGGCCAAATCATCCAAAGATGGTGGTGAACTGAAACTCGGAGTTATCACGCTGCCAGCATTACCGAAAGATTCCACAGATCGGAATCGAACATCACCGTTCGCATTCACCGGCAATAAATTCGAATTTCGTATGGTAGGATCTTCAGCTTCAATCGCGGAACCGAATACTGCTTTGAATACAATCGTTGCTGAAATCTTGTCGCGTATCGCGAGTCGTTTAGAGAAAGCAAAAGACATCGATTCTGAAGCGCAGAACATCGTAACTGAGATCGTGAAGAAGCACAAGCGGATAATTTTCAACGGCAATAATTACTCCGATGACTGGTTAAAGGAAGCAGAAAAGCGTGGACTGCCCAATATTAGATCCACCGTTGCTGCTATTCCCACGTTGATCAGCGAAAAGACTGTTAAGGTGTATGAGAAGCATGGCGTCTTGAGCAAAGCGGAAATGCATTCACGGTATGAAATATTCCTTGAAGCCTATATCAAGACGATCAACATTGAAGCATTGACCATGTTAGATATGGCAAAACGTCAAATTTTACCGGCTTCTCTTAAATATACCGGAAAGGTTGCGGCTACTTTGTCCTCGTTGAAAACCGTTGCCGCTAAATCAAGCACTGCGGATAAATTACTGGCAGAATTGACATCAACGATCGATTCCTTCGGCAAAAATATCGAAGCACTTGAAGCAACATTGGCCGTTAATGGTCACAGCAACGACGTTTTCAACCATGCAGAATACTATCGCGATGTAGTCTTTAAGGCAATGGGAAACCTACGAGTCGATGGTGACAAATTGGAAACGATGGTCGATGCAAATATCTGGCCTCTGCCGACATATGCCGATCTGTTGTTCAGAATCTAAGGAGTTCTCGTTCCCCTTCTATGAACACAAAAAAACCCGCATTCAAAATTCGAGTACGGGGTTTTGTTTCATCATCTGCAAGCAGTCATACAAATAGTTTCTGTCCAAGCTCGCACTCAGGACATCGTCCCTCCGAACAATAATACTTGTAGAGTTGAATCACCGCCTGTTGATGACTCACATGTTCTTGGGGATGTCGCCCTTTCAGTAATTGTTTCTCCATGAACCGAGTGATTGAATTATCTTCAGAGGCTGGAAGAGATAGGTACACACGAAGTGCGCATTCGCGAACGGTTTTATCTTTGAAGATACGTGCGTATAAGAGCGTTACCGGGAGTACAGCATTAATAATGATCTCGCGAATACGCATGGTTCCGAGTGCTGTAACATTCTTGGGCGACGCTTCATCGAAATTATAATGATGTTTCCAGAAATCGTTTGTCTCTATACTAAACAGTCGGATGAGTTCGCATTCCTTTTCTCCCTCCGTGCTACTGGTCTTTATTGTTTGGATGATGCGTCGGAAAAGATCATCGAAGAAAAACTTGTTGATGAGTGCACAAGCAGCAGCTATTCGGAGAGTCGGAAAATTCGATGGCCGGGTCGGGAAGAATTGCCAGTCTGCAAGGTGAAGGATTTCAGAGTGAAATGAGGGTCGCAGCACTTTCCACTCACGCGCAAGTCGTCGCACATAATCGCGTGATTCCTTCTCTTTGAGAGAATTGAGTTTGGGAATCAATCCCGCCACTCCAAAGAGCAACGCCTGAATTCTATCCCCTCCATTCCCCGTTCCCAAATCTCCAATCATTTTCAATGTGACGCTTTGTGCCAGACGGACAAAGGGTTCACGATTCTTACTATACCCGAGTCCCTCCATGACTCCTTCGTAGAGCACTTGTTCCCAAAGTTCTTTTTGTGAGAAATTTTTCTGCGTTAACTCGGGGAGCGGCGGCGGAATTTCATCGTGTTCACCTTCCAACGGCGGCTCGCCATACGGTCGCTGTCGTTCTCGCACCATCATTCGCTTTTCATGAGCAAGCTGCTTCAATCGCTCCTCAAATCGACGGAGCTTTAGTTCGAGCCGCTCCACTGCGAGCTTTGTGAGCCAGTAATCAATCAGTTCGCTTGAGAGTGCATCATTGTTGTTAAAACAGCGAAGAGTTCCTGATTTTTTTACCCGTTCATCAAGAATAGCTTTTTGCCAAATGGTGTGAATGGATTCGGAAAGAAAATTTCCTAGAACAAGGACCGGGATTTCTCGTCCGCTTTTTACAAGTGTAGGCGAAAATTTATAGCCGGTTTCGAGAACAACATGGAGAACAACTTTGTTATAACGCGGATCTTCTTGATGCTGATGCTGAAACCAATCGAATATCGTACGGTGAATTTCGATGTCACCCGCATAGGTGATGTTTCCCACTCTCACTTTTGCATTCAGAAAATCCGGGCCGCCGTCGGAGTTAAGTTTACCGACATGTAAAACTGTCAGCGCTCTTCCATCTGCAGTTGCCAACTTGTTTTTTAAATATTGCTTGCTCCAAATATGCCGAAGAAACCGCTCATGAATATTCCATGCACGGCGTTTCATACTTCCTCCCGTTTGTAGTTGATGATTGGCGCATCTCTAAATACTATTTCTATAGGTTCCCATTTCTTCCACCATTCTCCTTGCTTCTGCTCGTGCCGCTTCTGCAAAATCCTTTCCCGATGATGCATAGATGATGCTGCGGCTTGCATTGATGATGGCACAAGTGCCATCCTTCGTACAGCCATCTTTTACCGCCGATTTCAAATCACCGCCCTGTTTACCGATGCCGGGAATGAGCAACGGCATCTCCGGTACGATCTTGCGGATCATTTTAAGTTCACGCGGGTGTGTTGCCCCGATAACCAGACCGATGTTTTGATTCGTATTCCATTTTTTTGCCGTCCGCACTATTTTTTCATAGAGTGGTTTACCATTTATCTTGAGTCGTTGAAAATCTTTTGATCCGGGATTAGAAGTCAACGCAAGCAGGAAAACACCCTTCGCCGGATTCCTCAGAAATGGTTCAACGGAATCAAATCCCATATAGGGATTGACGGTGACCGAATCAAAGCCATAATCATCAAAAAGCGATTTCGCGTACCGCTCAGCAGTATTACCGATATCGCCGCGCTTGCCGTCTCCAATGGTGAGAACGGACCTGGGAATGAGCTTCAATGTTTCCCGCAACGTGGGCAAACCGCGCTCGCCCATTGCTTCGTAAAATGCAAGGTTCGGCTTGTACGCACAGACTAAATCGCTCGTTGCTTCAATAATCTGCCGATTGAATTCCAGAACAGGATTCGCCGATGATTGCAGATGTGGTGGAATTTTGTCTGCATCAACATCAAGACCGATACAGAGAAGAGATTTTTGTTTAAGCTGAACATCACAAAGTCTTTGCGTAAATGTCATTGGTTTTTTATCCTTTGATAAAAATCGAGTACACAATTTCGCACGCTAAAAGTAACAGCACAACAGAGGAAACAAATACAAATCGCCAGTCACGCTCCACTCCAAATCCAACTACCGCAGTGATGACGCGAAGTATTGGTGTGAACATCAGAAAGACAAGTCCTGCAAACATCAGCGTTACAGGATCGAATGAACAGGAGAGCATCCGCATTACCAAGTCGCTGAGCGTTGGATTGCTGGAAAATGCAACCATTGTTGAAGGATACATCGCTGCGATAAGCAATCCTGCTATCATTAAACTTGCACTGACCCATACACCAATCCGAAGCACGCGGCCTGTCCAACGTTCAGCATCGTGCCTAACATCGTTTGATATGGAAATGAAGTCCGTCATTGAGTTATCGTAGATACAATTGAATCGAAATTCCTAATAAAGCTAAAGCAAAAATCCACGTCAACACTTTGCCATGAATTCTGCGGCTGATACGTACGCCCGTCATTGAGCCGGCAAGCACGCCAAGTGCGGCGGTTGAAGCAATAAAAGGATTCAAATGTCCGTGCGCAAAATAAATGAATGCACTTGCCGCCGCAGTCACGCCGATCATAAAATTGCTCGTTGCCGTTGCCGCCTTCATCGGAATGCCGGAAAGGACGTGCATTGCCGGTACTTTAAAAATTCCGCCGCCGACACCAAGCAATCCGGAGACATTGCCGGCAATAATCGAGATCAGCATTGCAACCGGTATTTTCTTTACTGTATAATGTACGATTTTTCTGTTGGCATCGTCATAAAATGAGCCGGGAAGAGTGCCGTCGGTATAAATCGGCTCCTGACCGGTATGCTGCCGCGCCCACCAAATCATCACGAGTGCAACCAGAAACAACAGTCCGGAGAAGAGTTTTGCCAGAACATTTGCGCTTAAATAGTTAGCAGTGATTCCGCCGAGAATGGCGCCTGTTACTGTGGCAATTTCCAGCAGCATTCCAAGCCGTATATGAACAGTGCGACGCTCAAGGTTCATTGCCGCACCGGCACTCGATGTGGCAATCACCGCTATAATGCTTGTCGCAATCGCTTGATGCATCGGAATACCCAGAATTATAACAAGAAATGGAATAAGCAGCACACCGCCGCCAAGTCCGAGCAAGGCACCAAAGGTACCTGCTGCAAATCCGCCAAGCAGGAGAGAAACAAATGAAATGATCGGCACGTGAGATTCCGTGTGGTAATTGTGTTTGTCTGCACTTCGATAGTACGAAAAAGAGGTAAGAGTTTCAAATGAATAAACTATCAGTTGCCGGTGTTCAGCGATTATCTGGCGAAGAGAAGAAAAAAATGTTTTTCTTATTATAGCGTTTATTTATCAAAAAGAATTCTTATTTTAAATTGAAGCTCTGCTTGCTTCTCCGCAAATACGAATCTTGCCACCCATCCGATCGGAGGGAAACCGAGATGAAAACTTATTACGACATCGTTCTTAATCGTATTGTTCCCTCGGAACAGGAACAAAGCCCAATTCTTGTGTTCACGAATCCAAATGAAATTGAAAATTGATGAGCACACTCTTGCACCGGCGCTCGATCCGGATGAATTGTCGCAGCTAAAGCATAATAGAAATTACTCTATAACGCAGAGAGAAGCACATGGCTCTTGAAGTAGTAAAATTTTCATATCTCAGCGAGTTCATTCATTTACCGGTTGTCCGGATCAGCGACAATAGACGGATAGGCAAGCTGGTTGATCTGGCAGCAACTATATCCCAAGTTTATCCGCGTGTAACAGGATTGATGATGCGGACACATCACCATAAACCGCCAATGTATATTCCATGGAGCAACGTCAAGCGGATAGTGTTCAAAGAACATATCGCAATCGATGATTCCGCAATGGATCATGAGCAGCAAAGAAAAGCGGCAGAAAATGAGATTCTCATTTGTAAATCATTTCTCGACCAACAAATCATCTCGACATCGGGATATAAAATTGTACGCGTCAACGATATCCAACTCCTCATCGAAGATCGTGCAAAAGAAAGCACAAATTTGTGGGTCGTGCACATCGATATTGGCGTGCGCGGCATTCTCCGGCGGCTCGGATTTCTTCGTCCGTTGAATGCGGCATTTCGCTGGGTAACTGACCGCGATCTTAAAGATGAGTTTGTTTCATGGAAGTATGTTCAGCCAACAGCCACAACATCGGTGTATGCATCGGTACAGTTGAAGACCGATGCATCAAAGTTATCAGAAATCCATCCAGCCGATCTTGCCGATATTCTAGAGGATCTTGGTACAGACGAACGTATCGCTCTCATCGAATCACTCGATCATTTCACTGCCGCTCAGACGCTTCAAGAGATGCAATTCAAGAATCGTCTGCAAATTGTTGAATCGATGGAACCATTCAAACTCGCGCCGATTATCAACGAAATGCAAATGGACGAAGCGGTTGACCTGCTTGACGCCTGTGATGCACAAAAACGGCAGGCAGTCTATGCTATGCTTTCTGCGGAAAAGGTGACTGAACTAAAAGAGCTCTCTCAACTTTCCGCATACAGTGTCGGCAGTATCATGAATACAGACTTCATAACTGCCAAGCCGACTGAAACAGCACGTGTAGTATTGAATCGCATTCGCGTGGAATGTGAAAAGTTGGAAATGTACCGATATGCGTACATTCTCGATGATGATGGACGGCTCAAAGGCGTCGTCAGTTTGCGCAATCTACTGATGAGCGATGCAAAGATGCTTATTGCCGATATTATGACTGAACAGCCAGTCTCGGTGCAAATTGATACACGTATTCGGCGCGTGACAAAGCTTTTCTTCAAATATAACTTTGAAGCGATTCCTGTTGTGGATGAGGACGACACACTCCAGGGATTGGTTTCATATCGCGATGCCGTAGCGTCTCTGTACCCGGAAATCAAAGAAGAGGACACTGTATAATATGAACTTCTTCCGAAGACTCAAAGATAATCCTGCTCTGCGTCAACTCGCAATCTTCCTAAGCATTTTGGGTCCTGGAATTATCACCGGCAGTGTGGATAACGACGCCGGCGGAATCACAACATATTCTGTAGCTGGCGCACTGTATGGCTACAAACTGCTTTGGACATTAATTCCGTCATTCATCGCGCTCTTGGCTGTCCAGGAAATGAATGCCCGTATGGGTGTTGTCACCGGTAAGGGCTTGGCTGATCTGATCCGTGAGAGCTTTGGTGTTCGCATCACCTTTTACATGTTCATCTTCCTTTTGATAGCCGATGTGGGCAATACGGCAACTGAGTTTGCAGGCGTGGCGGGCAGTATGAATATCTTTGGCGTGAGCAAATACATTTCCGTGCCGCTTGCTGCAGGATTAGTATGGGTACTTGTGCTGAAGGGCAACTATAAATTTGCCGAGAGAGTGTTTTTAATCTTCAGCGTATTCCTGCTTTCCTATGTTGTGTCTGCTGTTCTTGCCGGTCCGGATTGGAAAGTCATCGGTTCAGCGCTTATTACTCCGACCGTTCATTTCGATACTGAGTACATCACCACCGTTCTTGGTATCATAGGTACCACTGTAGCGCCTTGGATGCAATTCTATATGCAGTCGGCGGTGATTGAAAAAAAATTGAAGGTGAGCGACTACAAATATACGCTGTGGGATGTTGTCCTTGGTTGTATCGCAACAGTTGTTGTCGCGTTCTTTATTATTGTTGCCTGCGCCGCAACGCTGCATGTGAACGGCATCAAGATCAACGAAGCTGCCGACGCTGCGATGGCGCTTCAACCGTTAGCCGGTGCGCTGGCTGGCCAATTGTTCGCGTTTGGATTATTTATAGCATCTATTTTTTCCGCAGCGATTCTTCCGTTAGCGACGGCATACTATGTCTGTGAGGCATTTGGATTTGAAGCAGGAATTGACAAGAAATTTAGCGAAGCACCACAGTTCTATTTCCTCTTCACCATAATTATTCTGATCGGTGCAGGTATCATTCTCATTCCTGGTGCACCGCTGATTGCTATAACTATCTGGACACAAGTAGTCAATGCAATTCTGCTGCCCGTTGTTCTCATTTGTATGATGGTTATTATTAATAACAAAGAGATCATGGAGGATTATACCAATAACCGCTTGCAGAATGTAATTGGCTGGACAACAACCGCCATCTTGATTGTGCTCAGTGCGTTCCTCCTCTTTTCGGGAGTTGGGATGGGATAACCAATTATAGAAGTGTACTATGGTTTGGAAGATTTCATTCTTTTTTATTAAGGAGTATCAACATGAAATATCTCATTCTTTTTCTTGTCCTTTCTTTTTCCCTCTCTTTCGCACAAACGTACGATGTATATTTTACTGGCGGTACTATGCGGGTCGATTATTATCACATCGGCACAAAGGGGCAGGAGCAAATCACACTTGATAAAGTGTACGAAGAAGGAACTTGGCCCGGAAGCAAAGTTAATTTGCTGGATACGCTCAATCTTGGTGATAGCTTTGTGAAGGTGAGCGATCTGCAAACAAACGCACTCTTGTATTCGCGTGGATATTCAACATTGTTTGGAGAATGGCAAACCACGGATGAAGCGATGAATGGTGTATGGAAAACGTGTCAAGAAACTGTGCGTTTTCCGTTCCCGAAGAAAAAGGTTGTTGTGAATTTCTATCGCCGCGATAAGTTCGTTGCCGCTGGTGAAATGATGGCATTCCGAGAGGTATTCTCAACAGTAATCGATCCGAATAATCCTACAGTTGTAAATCATGAGAAACATCAGAACGCATTTCCTGTGTTGGATGTGATGATCAACGGTTCGCCGGATAAGAAAGTGGATATTCTTATTCTGGGCGATGGCTATGCAAAGGGTGATATGGAAAAATTCCGGAAGGATGCAAAGCATTTTTCCGAAACACTCTTTTCCTACCAGCCCTTCAAAAAGCACAAAAACGATTTCAATGTTCGTGCGATGGAAGTGATTTCTCCTGAATCGGGAATTGATATGCCAGATAAAGATCTGTGGAAGAACACCGCGCTTGGCACTATGTATAATACATTTGGTTCGGCACGCTATGTTTTAACGGAAGACAACCGGGCGCTGCGTGATATTGCAGGTGCAGCACCATACGATTTTATCACCATTCTTGTCAACGACAACCGCTACGGTGGCGGCGGAATCTTCAACCTGTACACAACATCATTCACACAAACAGCAAAAGTCGGACAGGAATGGGAAATGGATTACGTGTATGTACATGAGTTTGGACATTGCTTTGGCGGTTTAGGAGACGAGTATTACAGTTCTCAAATTTCGTACATAGATTTTTATCCAAAAGGTGTTGAGCCGTGGGAGCCGAATGTGACGCGAACGAACACAAAAGAGACATTAAAATGGCGTAACTTTGTTTCCGACGATACACCGATTCCAACGCCATGGCGTAAAACAGAGTACGACAGCATTGAAGCACTCCGCGGCAAATTAGATAGACTTGCGGCTGATTACTATGACAAGCGCGAGGATTTACTAAAGAGTTCAAAAGAGATACTGAAAGATCCCAAGTGGATCGGAAAGGCCGGAGCTTTTGAAGGTTCTGGATACACAGCAAAGGAGATGTATCGTCCTGCTATCGATTGCAAGATGTTCGCGTTGAATCCGGTCGATTTTGATCCCGTGTGTGCAGCGGCGATTGAAAAGATGATTGCAATGTATGTGAGATAAAAATTCAAGAGACAAATTTTAATATAGGAACTGATGAGGAATGAACACAAATCCCATTGCACTTATTACAGGCGCCTCGAGCGGCATTGGATTAGAACTTGCAAAGCTCTTTGCACGGGAAAGTCATGATCTCGCCCTTGTAGCGCGCAGCTATGACACCCTCAAACACATCGCTGAAAATTTACAGCAAACATACGGTGTGCAGGTGAAATGCTATACAAAAGATTTGTCTGTTTCTTCCACACCGGAAGAAATTTTTGAAGCACTTCAAAGCGAAGGAGGGAACATCGATGTCCTTGTCAACAATGCCGGATTTGGTTGGCGCGGTGAGTTCACGAAAATGAATGTTGCCGATGCGTTGGAAATGATTCAGGTTAACATTACATCACTTACGCATCTCACTCGGCTCTTTCTACCGGAAATGATCGAACAAAAACGCGGAAAAATACTGAACGTTGCATCCACTGCAGCGTTTCAACCCGGTCCGTTGATGTCAACCTATTATGCTTCGAAAGCATATGTATTGAATTTTTCGTTGGCGCTTTCGGAAGAATTGCATGGAACAGGAGTGACCGTCACAGCATTGTGTCCTGGCCCCACTGCAACGGGATTTGGAAAAAGAGCCGGTTTTACGAACGAAAAGATCCTCGGTGGTGCACTTTCAATGGATGTTTCCGCAGTGGCGCTTCAAGGATATAAAGGATTGATGAAAGGAAAGCCGCTTGTCATTTCCGGATGGAAGAATTGGCTTGGTACACAGCTTGTCAGATTGTTGCCGAAAACACTTCCTGGAAAGTTGGTGAAATCTGTTCAGCAAAAGAGAGGAAGTTAAAGAAGTGCCGCAGAAAAAAAGTGATCGCATTGCATTCCGATTGGAAATTTCTTCGGTCATTTTCCTTTCCGGTGTTTTACAAGTATCCTCTCTTTGTGCTCAATCAATCAAAGAGAAACTGGAAACCGCACTTAGTTCTTTGCCGCATCCGCAATCGGTGGAAGAATTCACTTCCATCCCCCATCTCTCGTCGATGCATCAGGATTCGACATTGGTGTGCTGGAGTTTTGCCACATCATCGTTCATCGAATCCGAAATGAAACGGTTTGGCAGAGAACCGGTGAGGCTATCGGTCATGTTTCCGGTGTATTACGGATTTGTAGAGAAAGCCAAGCGCTTCGTTCAATCTCATGGTGAATCGCGGTTCAGCCCGGGTGACTTATTCAGCGGTGTGATTGATATGATACAACAGTACGGAGCCGTTCCGGCAGAAGCGTATGAAGGAATACAGTCCGAGCACACTATCTTCAATCATAACGCACTCTATGCAGAACTGGATTCCGTCATGAACCGCGCGAAGTGTATCGGTGATTGGAATGGAGAATTGATTCTTGCGAACGTGAGAACCATTCTCGACACATATCTCGGCTCACCGCCGGAGAAATTTATCTACAACGGCAAAGAATATTCACCCTGCACATTTTATTCGGACGTCGTGTGCCTGCCGTTCGACGAGTATCTGACGGTGACTTCGTTCCTCTATGCGCCGTTCAATCAATTTATAGAATTGAAAGTACCTGATAACTGGAAGCACCACACAAATTATTTTAACGTGCCGCTTGATCTTTTCTACTGCTCACTCAAGGATGCAGTTGCAGGAGAATATTCTGTAGCTATCGATATGGACAACTCGGAGCCAAGCTACCGGATGACAAAACAGTATGCATTTATTCCAGAGTTTGATATTCCTAAGGATTCCTTGACGCAATATAAGCGTGAAGCATTATTTCAATCGGGTGCCACTACTGACGACCATCTGATGCATATCGTTTCGTATAGAATATTCGGTTCGGAAGAATGGTATCTTGTCAAGGATTCTTGGCGGACAGCATGGGAAGGGCCGAATTATGGATACTTTTTCTTTCACGAATCGTACATTAAACTTAAAGTACTTGCCTTTTTTGTTCATCACGATGGTGTGCCGGGAATAACAAAGCTTCAGCTAAAACATTAATCATTCTTTCCTCAACATAGCTCCAAGACAGCGGAGATAGTCATGACCATCATAAAACCACCAAGGCTGCGCAACGGCGATCTCATCGGACTCGTTGCACCTGCAAGCACCCCTTCCTCTGAGGAGAAAATTCTCAAAGGCGCACTGTACCTTGAACAGTTGGGATATCGTGTCAAGTGCGGCAAATACATCCGCACGGTCTATGGATATCTTGCCGGGAGCGATGATGAGAGGTCTGCGGACTTTAACGAGATGGTGCGCGACAAAAACGTGAAAGCGATTTTCGCTATTCGCGGCGGGTATGGCACTCCACGTTTGCTGCAGATGATCGATTATCGTGCGTTGAAAGCACATCCCAAAATCATCGTTGGGTACAGCGATTTGACGGCATTGCAGCTTGCCATCTTCCGCAAGATTGGATTAGTGACCTTCTCCGGTCCTATGACAGGTTTGGATATGTGGAGAGATTTCGATCCATACACGGAAGAACATTTTTGGCGTTTGCTTACATCGAACAAAAAAATCGGTCCAATAAACAATCCAGCTGATGAACCATTAACAATTCTCCGGCACGGCAAAGCAAGTGGGCGATTAGTGGGTGGGAATCTTTCACTCCTCGCCTGCTTGATGGGTACACCATTTCAGCCGCCTATGGAGGATTCGATACTCGTTTTGGAGGACGTTGAGGAATCGCCGTATCGAGTCGATCGAATGTTGGCACAACTTCTCAATGCTGGAATTTTGCACAAGCTTGAAGCATTGGTCTATGGCAAATTCACCGACTGTGTGCCCAGTAATCCAAGCGATCCATATTTAACAATTGATCAAGTTCAAGAAGAATTCGCGCATAAGATTAAATGTCCCGTTGTAATGAATTTTCAGTATGGCCACATTCCCCGCAAACTTACAGTGCCGTTGGGATTGAAGACAAAAATAAACACTAAAAAAATTAAATTGGAAATATTAGAAAGTGCGGTGACGTAGAATGTTTTTTCTGGAAGAGCGCAAAGGCTCCAGCAACGACTTGGCATCGAATAGCGAGAGTTTTTTTATTTAGACCTTTACATTCATAGACATTGGGAACGAATAACACTAAAATTTTCTACTATGAGTATGTTTCTGACAAAGAAATAAAAAAAGAATATTCACCTTGTATATGGGATAAGATAGATGGAAGAAAGAATTACTGTCGGCATCGCTTCTTTTGGAATGTCCGGAAAAGTATTTCATGCTCCTCTTGTGTTCCATCATAAGAATTTTCGGATTAAACGAATTATCGAGCGAAGTAAAGATGAAGCACGCATGCTCTATCCAAACATTCTTATATCACGATCCATAGACGATCTTCTTCAAGATAGTGAGATTGAAGTTATCATCGTGAATACTCCAGATCAGACACACTATAAACTCGCAAAGCAATGTCTTGACGCAGGAAAACATGTTATTGTTGAAAAACCATTTACACAGACCGTAATGCAAGGGGATGAATTGATCGAACTTGCACAACAAAAGGGAAAAATTTTGAGTGTCTTCCAAAATAGACGATGGGATGGAGATTTTTTAACAGTACAACACATACTTGACGAAAAATTGCTTGGGCGACTTGTCGATTATGAAGCACATTTCGATCGATACAAAAACATAGTTCCGCAAAACACGTGGAAAGAAAGAGCCTCGTCAGGAACCGGAGCATTATATAATCTTGGCTCGCATATGATCGATCAAGCGCTAGTCCTCTTCGGTATGCCGGAAGCAGTAATCGGTGTTCTTAAAATAATGCGGACTGGCAGCGAAGTTGACGACTGGTACGATATCATACTGCAGTATCCCCATGTTAACGTTAATTTAAAAACTAGTTTGCTCGTAAAAGAACCGGGGCCGCGGTACATTCTTCATGGAACGCAAGGTTCTTTCCTCAAATGGGGACTTGATCCGCAGGAAGAAGCACTCAAGCAGGGAAAAAATCCAAATGACCCAGACTGGGGACGCGAATCAGAAGAGTGGTGGGGAACATTGAACACAGAAAAAGAAGGTAGTACGCATCAAAGGAAGTACGAAACACTTCCCGGAAATTATTCTGCATTCTATGATGCTCTTTATGAAAGCATCGCTCATGGCAAGGAACTGCCTGTAAAACCAGAAGAGGCGTTAAATGTTATTCGAATTATCGAAGCAGTACAAAAGAGCAGTAAAACTCGAACAGCAATTGTCCTTTCCTAGTGATTATTTTATCGAACAATCTTGAAATTGAAGTTGGGACTTTGGAATTTCCCGTAGAGTCGCACCCAAATCGGCAACAGCATTTCTGTCGCACGCGCGTTTGAAATATCACCCAAATCAACGATAGATTTCCAGCCAAACCAATCTCGTAATATCTTTGTCACGGTTGTCTTTGCTTCCACATCGTTTCCGCAGAGAAATATATCATGATCACCGTTAGCGACAAGATCGGGATTTACCATGAGACTACAATTCATTGTATTCAGCGTTTTGATAACTTTCGTGTCGGGAAAAGCGTGCTGTATTTGTTCTCCGAGTGAATCCGTGTTGCACACAAGAAGCGAAGGCGGCATCCCTTTAGAGAAATCCAACGCGTTTGCGATATCGATGAGAATTTTGTTTTTCAGATTGTGCGCACTTGCAAGGTTGAGTGCTTCTAGTGAAGCTACGCCATGTGTGCAGTTGAATACAATTTCACCGAATGAAGCGGCATCGGCAAATGTCCCATGAGAAGCGTGGGTTCCATTTTTCTTTACCCAAGCGGCGGCTTTTTCATTTGTTGCTGTACGCGATCCCATCTTAACTTCGTGTCCACATTGAATAAGTTTCGTCCCGATCGCATCGCCAACCATACCAGTTCCGAGAACTGCAATCTTCATATTTCCCTCCTTACATAGGTGTTTTTCAAATCATTTCTTTTCTCATCTAACACTGCTTCCAATACATAAGGTTCCGCTTGTATCGACTTTGGAGAGAAGAAAGGAATATCAAGAATAGAAGGATTGGTAAATAGTTTGAAAATATCTGATTTACTAATACGTGCGGTTCGTTTTTGTTTTCACTTCAACCCAAGATCCATCTCCATCATCTGGTAGTGGGAACGCCTCATGTCAAGTGATTCGTATGTTTTTTGGGCGCGTTCATTTGATTGGTCAACGTAGAGACGCACACCGCAGACATCCCCGCGTGTTCTGGCAATCGTCTCGATATACCGATAGAGTGCACGGAAGACACCATGCCTGCGATATTCCGGACGAACGTACACACTTTGAATCCACCAAAAGGCAGCGTTACGCCAATCGCTCCACTCATACGTGATCATCAACTGCCCAGCGATCTTTCCATTGCTTTCAGTAATATAGTATAGACCTTTTGATGGATCAGCGAACAATGCTTCCACTCCTTTTCGGAGTCGTTCGCGATTCAGTTCAATTCCTTCTGTCTCTTTCGCCATCGCTGTGTTGAACTCAGCAATGATGGAAACATCTGAAGGTACAGCAAGACGGATGCTGATGTTCATAAAACCTCTTATGAAGTTCGCTAGAATGATTGTTAATCAAATGTATAGTAGAACGTTATTCGAGGAACAACATCTGCATCTTTCTTGCGTCCGGCTGAACTTTTATCGGTGAAAGTATTTATCCAAATGTTCGGCATGAAGTGAATATCTTTTACCGGTGTATAATCGATGCCTAAAGAAAAAAAATATTCATAGAAATCTGTACCGGGAGAAAATCGATTCGGATCATAGTAATCAATCCGCCCGAATGCTTTGCATTGTTCAGAAAAGCGATACCGGGAAAATACAGAAACCCCAAAAACAGCAAAATTGTTATGTAGGGTGTCTTGATTATGTTGTACTTGTTCCATAATCTCAGTTCCCGCCATCCATCGTTCTTCTGTGTATGAAAGAAATGCTTTCCATGTCGTGCGATCTTTTCCTAACGCGGCAGGTTCATAATCGACATACGCTTCAATTGAAAAATATTGAAATGGACTTCCGCAAAGCAGAAAATAATACTTTTTATACTTGTCGTTTTCCGGTTTTTGTGAATTGCCGTTTCCTATCATCAAGTCATAATCCAGAGCTACGCTCGTCGGCAATGTACCGCGTAACAACACCCCCATGTCACTTCCGCTTCCGAGATTTCGAAAATCCGTTATCGTCTTTTCAACAGAACGATAACCCCATATTCCTTCGACTGATGCCCAGGTTGGCGTCGGTACAAGTCCGAGAAGCAGGTTAGATGAAGGCAAGATGTTTTTCCATTCTGCATATGCCGTTTTTACGTATAATCCTTGTCGTCCACCGGGTTCGAGGGATTTATTGTTGCCTTCCAATTGAAATCGAGTGAAAAACTGCTCAGAGATAACATAATCATAGAATAAATGAAGCCGCCGAATTTCAAATCCCTGAAAATCCTTAGCCATCGGTTGACTGTACTGAGATAACGAATCACCATATTGTTGCAGATCTCCTCCTGCTTTATAGAAATAGTCTCCAACAATTAAGCCATGGATTCGACCGCCTGTTTTTTCTTCAGAATAGGAGAAATGGAAAGATAGTATACTGAAAATAATTAAGAACGATGCGGCACGCATAAATTCACCATGGTATCATAAATAATGATTTATTTTCTGGAACAAATATGCCTCAAATGTGTAAGCGAATCAAGTGCCGAGAAAAAAATCGCCTTGTTCATAACAAGGCGATCGAGAATCAACAGAAAAATGATGTTTCTATTTCGTGTGTTAAGATTTACCGTACTCAGCCTTTTGTTTCTTTGATCGTTGGATAAAGAGTCGAATGAATTCCACAAGTGCCGGAGTTCCAGGTATTAACACCAGCGCAAGAATGACCACACTAAAATGTTGTTTAACAAATGGAACATTGCCAAAAAAATAGCCGATCAGAACAAACAAATTGACCCATAGTAATGCGCCGATGATGCTGAAAAGTAAAAATGTCCGATATGCCATACGCCCGATACCTGCAACGAATGGCGCAAACGTACGTATGATAGGGAGGAATCGTGCCAGAATCACGGTGGTCCGTCCATGTCTATTATAAAACCTGTGCGTGCGGTTAAGATGTTCTTTATTAAAAAATCGAGATTTTTCCTGACTGAAAACTTTCGGTCCAATTTTTCTCCCAATCCAATAGTTCGTATTGTCGCCAGCGAGAGCTGCGCATATCAGCAATGGAATAGCGTATTCCACATGCATTGCACCGATGGCTGCCAATGAACCAATAGCAAATAAAAGTGAGTCGCCCGGTAAAAAAGGAGTTACCACTAAACCGGTTTCGCAGAAGACAATAAAAAACAGAATTGCATAAATCCACATTCCATACACTGCGCAAAGATCAACCAAGTGCCTGTCGATGTGAAGAATGAAATCAATGAGATGCTGCAGGAATTCCATAATTTAGATACTCACATGCGACGCACTGTAAAAGTACGTCGCAGAGAGATAGTCCTTTATTTAATGGAAATCAACTCGATGTCGAAAATTAATGTGGCGTTCGGGCCGATCATTTGTCCGGCGCCATTCGGTCCATAGGCAAGATCAGATGGAATGAAGAGCTGCCATTTCGAACCCACAGGCATAAGCTGCAGAGCTTCAGTCCATCCTTTGATCACTTGTCCGACCGGAAATTCTGTCGGTTCACCCCGCTTATATGAGCTGTCAAATTCGGTTCCATCAATGAGCGTTCCGCTGTAATGACATTTCACCGTTTGATCTTTTGTCGGCCTCGGTCCGTTACCTGATTTTAAAATTTTGTATTGCAGTCCACTGGACAATGTTATAACGCCTTCTTTCTTTTTATTTGCGGCAAGGAATGCTTCCCCTTCTTTTTTATTTTTTTCTGCTTTCGCCTGCATTTTGCCCATCATTTCCTGTTGAAAAGAAGTCATCGCTGCTTCCATATCTTTATCACTCATTGCTGTTTTTGAGCTATTGAGTCCATCCTTGATTCCTTGCGTGAGGAGTCCTTGATCGAGATCCATCCCCTGGGTTTTTATATTTCTTCCAATATTCACACCGATACTGTAGCTGATTTTTTCTTTTTTTGTCTTGGGTGTTCCTTTTTTCTGTCCTATAACCATGCTACTAAATATCGAAAGCACAAGAGCAACCACAATAAGCTTCTTCATGAATTATCCTTTAATTAAATGATAAATAAAAACGCGGACGAACCCGCGTTGAACTTACAAGAAGGTACAACTTTTTCTTCTTATTTAAAATCAGATATTTCAAAAATGAATAATTGTCAGTATGGATCTCTGCCGCTGTGCCAACTTCATTTTCTACCAAGCCCAAATGCCCTCGTTACCTGTATCCTGCCTTCTCCAAATCTTTCACTGATTTGAACTGATGCGGCGGATAAAGATATCTTGCAAGGAATGTATAAATTTTCATTCGTGTTTCTTTTGCCAGCTTTGTGTCGATGCGATCGAAGCTGTGTCCGCCGGGAGCATCTTTGAAAATCTCGTACTCGAATTTCTTCCCTGCCACTTTCAGCTCCTGAATAAGATGTTCGACCTCTTCCACATGCACATCGTCGTCGATGGTGTTGGTATGAATAAGCAAGGGTGTTTTCAATTTTTCCACGAATGAGACAGGAGAACGTCTGCGATATTCTGCCGAGTCTTCACTCACCGTTTTACCGATGTGGTATTGGGCAGAAAAATCTTTGCGATAATCATCATCATAATATCCTAAGCGCATTACAAGATCGCTCACCGGCACACCGGCAAACGCTACTTGATAATCGTTCGGATGCTCGAAGATATCCATCAGTGTAATAAGTCCGCCATGACTCCAACCAATTGCACCGACGCGATCTTTATCAACAATTCTATAATTCTCAATCATCCAATCGCGCGCTGCGTGATTGTCTTCCACTTCGCGTCCGCCATAATCGATGCGTTCGTAGAACTGCTTGCCATAACCGGTACTGCCTCGGTATTCCGGCGCCACAACGATATAGCCTTGCGCCATCAACTCACGGATAATATGTGTATGGTATGTTGTGAAATCTGCATGTACGCCGCCATGTGGCAGAACAAGAAGCGGATATTTTTTACTGCGATTGAGTTTCTGCGGAATGAAGATATACGCCCAAAATTTTACCGGATTCAATGCGCCTCTTGCCGTAGAATCCTTGACTTTCCAAGGCGGTGGCCCGACAATAAAAACCTTTTCGATGCTAGCCACATCGCTCACTTTATCGTACCAGAGGACATCATCTACCGCCTTTGCTAATTGATCGAGACGATGATCAAGCGCTTCGAACTTCTCGTCGATTTGCTTGGAGATTCCATCCTCATTCATTTTCTTCTCTTGTGCATTAAGGGAAGCCATGGCAAACGCAGCAAACAATGAAAGAAGAGGGATCAACGATTTAAAATTATTTGTATTCATTAATTCAATCCTCCTTATTGAAAGGTCGGTGAACATCCAAAGCGAAGTGTAGAAAAAAATGATGCAAAAACCAACTTGCGTTTCGTGCACACTCCTGCTACCTTATACGAAGAGTTTGAAAGGACTTCTATGTCGCTTCACCTATATGAAGACAATGATTTTTTAATGAACACGTTTAATACCATCCCTTTCCCAATATTCGTGGTGGACGACGATATGCGCATCCTATTCTGGAATTCTTCTGCACTTCGCTTGCTTAGGAGCGATGTAGTGTTCCAACAGCGGGGCGGAGAAGCACTTCATTGTATTCATTCCGGGGATACGGAGGAAGGGTGCGGACATTGTCCTCAGTGCAAAACCTGTGTTCTATGGAATTCAGTAAACGAGGCGAGTCGCGGTGAAAAAGTTTATCGTAAAAAGACCATTATGCAGCGCAAAATCGGTGAGAAAGTCACCGACGTACCACTTCTGGTAACAACCTCGCCCTTCAGATACGAAAATAGGTTGCTGATATTACTCATTTTAGAAGATATTCATGAATTAATGGAGCTTGGAAGTCTACTGCCTATTTGTGCAAATTGTAAAAGAATTAAATCGAGTACCAACCAGTGGGAGCAAATTGAGGTATATATCAAAGACCACATTGTGGATGTGGATTTTACGCATGGACTATGTCCGGATTGTATGGCAAAATTATATCCCGAAATCGCAAAAATGTCAAAAGAGTAATTACTACGGTATCTCAATATGAAACATCGTGTTATCGGAAAACAACAGAACAGTAAAACGTGTTTCCTGTGCGGCCTGAAAAATCCATTCGGACTGAAGGGAGAGTTTTTTGAATTAGAGAACAACGAACTTGTGTGCATATTCAAACCATCGAATGAACACCAAAGTTATCCCGGCCGTCTGCATGGCGGTATCACTACTGCTGTGCTTGATGAAACGATTGGCCGTGCGATTATGATGAAGAACGCTAATGAAGAGGTGTGGGGAGTTACTATCGAATTTACGACACGGTTTAAAAAACAGATACCGTTAAACGAAGAACTCAGAGTCGTAGGGCGCATTACTAACGATACCAACCGCACGTTCGAAGGAACCGGCGAGCTGCTTTTGGCAAATGGCGAGGTGGCAGCAACAGGGTATGGCAAATATTTACGCATGCCGTTAAACAAAATTTCAGATTTTGATCCTCTGGAACAAGAGTGGAAAGTCGTGAAATCAGCCAAAGATCCGGAAACGATTGATATATAAGTTCTTGAACGGAATGTTCTTTTTTACCAGAAAACGAAGGTGATCGAAGTTCCCGGAACGAATTTAGGAGGTGTGACGTTTATATAGTTGTATCATAGAGAGTATGAAAAAGACAACAACTATATTCTTTCTTTTCATTTATTTTATTCTCACAGTAGGAATGACTGTTTCAACACATTTCTGCGGCGGAAAGATTACTTCTGTACAAATGCTACCTTTCATTCCCAAGGAAGATGCCTGCGGCTGCGATGATGCAACGACCCCCGGTGATTGCTGCAAGACAGAAATCAAAACCGTTCAACTGAACGACGAACAAATTGCCGTGCACGTAAACCAACCATCTTCACCGCAAACCGCAGTAACCCTATGGGCCGAGACCTCAACCGAAACAGTGTTATCTTCTCATGCGGTTCGTGAGGTTGTTCCGGCAAGCTCTCCCCCTGATTCTCCTCCACTCTATATTCTTCATAGCGTGTTCCTCATTTAAGAAGTGTGTAGTACAGTAATAAACGCAGAATGGTTTCAGCCACTCTGCTGTTTCACTTTATCATACACGTTCTATTATAATTGAGAAAAGCCATGAAAACCATAGTCATTGTATTCGCACTTATTATTTCTCTCTCATCGTTCCTTTCTGCTCAAGAAGACACAGTGAAAGAAGCAGAATTCAAAGTTTTCGGTAATTGCGCTTCGTGTAAAAGCCGCATTGAAAAATCGTTGAAAATTAAAGAAGTAAAATCTGCACGGTGGGATAAACAAACCAAGATGTTATCGGTCGCGTATCTCTCCCCGGCAATTACTCTTGATTCCTTGGAGCAGCGCATTGCCGCCGTCGGCCATGATACCGAAAAATATAAAGCAGCCGACTCGGTATATGCAGAGCTTCCTTCCTGCTGTTTGTATCGCGACGCCGGGAAGTCTCACTAACTTATCATATTAAACTCACAAAAAAGATAAGAGGTGAGAAATGAAAGCATGTATTGCAATCATTTTTCTCGTTCTGACAGTCTCTTCCGGTTCTGCACAAGATATGCTGAAGGGATATGTCGGGGAGAAAGATGACCACGGGATTGAACATCCGTTGGTCGGTGTCTCTGCGTACTGGCTGGGCACTTCCCGCGGTGAAACAACCGATTCAAACGGTTTCTTCAGCATTCCGTTTGTAAAAGAATCGAAAACACTGGTAGTCCGCTGTCTCGGGTATCATCCGGATACGGTGGCCATCACCAGCCAGCGTTCCATTCGCATTTTCATGAATTCCGAAGCACAGACTGTGAGCGACGTGAATGTGGTCGGCGAGCGGCAAGCATCATACTTGGACTACGCGAATCCGTTTAAGAAAACGGTGATGACGGAAAAGGAACTGTTCAAAGCGGCGTGCTGTAATCTTTCGGAAAGTTTTCAAACCAATCCTTCGATCGATGTTTCCTTCACCGACGCGATTACAGGCACGAAGCAGATCGAGATGCTGGGACTTTCCGGCATCTATACGCAAATGACAATGGAGAATATGCCGTATATCCGCGGGTTGACCTCCAATGTCGGGTTGACATTTATTCCGGGAACATGGATCGAAACTATCAATGTCTCGAAAGGAATTGGTTCAGTTGCCAACGGGTATGAATCCATCACCGGACAGATTGATGTAGACCTGCGCAAGCCGGAGAAGGAAGACGAGAAGCAATTTTTCGTGAATCTCTATGGCAATCAAGATCAGCGGATGGAGGTGAACCTGAATATGCGGGAACGCTTGAGCGATAATTTATCGTCAATGACGCTTCTTCATATTAGTTCGCAACGGCATCCGGTGGATGAGAATGGCGATGGTTTTCTCGATATGCCGCTGTTCACTACCATCAATGCACTGCAGCGTTGGAAAATCATCATGTCCAACGGTTGGATGAGCCAGTTGGGTCTCCAGTATATGAGCGATAGTAAAGATGGTGGAACTTACGACCGAGAATCCCCTTATGCATATCAATATGGAATGAACAGCACGTTGCTTCGTCTTCATAACAAAACCGGATATGTGTTTCAAAATGAACACGGCCGGAGTATAGGCATACAATGGTCGCTTAGCCGGTACAGAACTACAGCGCATTTTGGTTCGCGGTTGTATGACGGAAATGAAGAAACGGGATATCTCAACGTTCTCTATCAGGCGGAACTGGACGGCGAGGTACAGACATTCCGAACGGGAATAAGTTTCTTGTTCGATCAATATGATGAACACTATGACAATCTTCCTTACAACCGTATTGAGCGAGTGCCCGGTGCGTTCCTGGAATACACATTTTCACCCAACGAACGACTCTCAGTTGTTGCCGGCATCCGCGCCGATGAGCATAATGAATACGGCACGATGATCACACCACGCCTCCACATTCGGTATACACCGCAGGAAGATTGGGTGCTGCGGCTTGCAGCGGGACGAGGCTATAGAACTGCGAACATTTTTACAGAGAACTCAACGGTGTTTGCCAGTTCGCGCGCGGTTTCAATTGTTCTATCGAATTTTTTTGGGTACGGATTAAAACAAGAAATTGCATGGAATTACGGCTTCAATCTGACGCACTATTTCACCTTCGAAAATCGTGAAGCAACACTTTTACTTGATCTCTACAGAACTGATTTCGAACAACTCGTCCTTGCCGATCTTGATTCCAATCCGCATCAAGTGCGCTTCTATTCAGTTCCGAATGGTTCGTATTCTAATAGTGTACAAACGGAATTGAACATTCAGCCATTGGAGCGATTGGATGTACGCATTGCCTATCGGTATTTGAATGTGATGCAAAACCTGGGCGGCGTATGGCGCGAACGTCCGCTAACGGCACAGCATCGGGCACTGGCAACAGTGTCTTATGCAACGGAACGCGATCAACCGGATGACCCGCAGACATCGTTTGATGTGACGGGGCAATGGTTCGGAAAGAAAAGAATTCCTGAAACTTTATTGAATCCGGATAGTTTGCATGCCCTCGCGTACTCACCTGACTTCTTTACCATGAACCTTCAAGTGACGCGAACATTCATAAAAGGCCTCGATATATATGTCGGCATTGAGAATCTGTTTGATTTCAGACAGGCCAATCCAATTCTTGATGGCGCAAATCCTCAAGGACATTTCTTTGATGCATCGTTAATCTGGGGACCTGTGACCGGCAGAATGGTATATGCTGGCTTGAGGTTGCGTGTATAGATAATGCGATTGGATATTCTCTTAGTATCCCGCTTTGATTCAACCTGGAGCGGGATACTATATTTATCGAGGGATCAAAAATTTCAACGAAGCGAATTTGCAGTTTCTTGAATTTGCTTCGAATCAAAAATATTCACGCCTTTCAGATTCTTCTGAGCAACTTGCACCATCGTTTTTGCAACGTCGCGTGCTTGAATCGCGCGGTATTTTCTTAACGGCCCTGCTAATGCGTATTTCAATCCGGACATAATGAATGCACCTGCTTTTTCTCCTGTTCTGTGTTCCGAGCGTTCTCCCAAGAGAAGGGAAGGACGAAATATATTGATCGTTGTGAAAGATATTTTCCGGATTGCTTCTTCTGCTTCTCCTTTAACACGATTGTAAAAAATGCGTGAATGCGGATCAGCGCCCAGTGAAGTAATGATCAAAAACTGATTTGCACCGCAGTGTTGTGTAAGTGCGGCTATCTTGATTGGATAATCGAAGTCCACTTTTCGGAATGCTTCCTGCGTCCCTGCTTTCTTGATCGTTGTCCCAAGACAACAGTACACATCGTCGGCTGTGAGACAATCACCCAGAGTCTCCAATTCGCTGAAATCAACAACATGCTGAAATAATTTATCATGCGTTATCCATAAAGGCTTGCGCACAAGTACAACAACGCGTGTGTACGATGATTCTTCCAATAAGAATTGCAGGCAATGTCCGCCGACAAGTCCGCTTGCTCCGACAAGTAACGCTGATTTAGTTTCTGTCATGGTTTTATTGTTTATCCCGATTGCGTAATTTATCGTTTATTTGCTTTGCAATCTTTTTATCACGTTCTTTTTTTTGCTGCTGTAAGTTTTTATCATACTTTGTTGTTTGAACGTGACTTTCGCGTTGCAGCTTTTGGAAACTTTCATAACGCTCCGGGACCAGCGAGCCGTTTTCGAGGGCTTGTTTCACTGCACAGTTTGGTTCAGCTTCATGTTTGCAATCGCGGAAGCGGCAATTCGCTGCCAATTCTTCGATGTCATTGAAACTATCTTGCATACCTTCTTCGCCGGTCCAAAGTTGGAGCTCACGTAAGCCCGGAGTGTCGATGATAATACCGCCATTGGGAAGAACCAACAATTCACGATGAGGTGTCGTATGGCGTCCATGGCTGTCGGTCTCACGAACACTTTGCACTTGCGAATGTTCCTTGCCGAGTAATTGGTTGGTGATGGTAGACTTACCAACGCCGGATGAGCCAAGCAATACACCTGTTATTCCCGGTGTAAGAAGCGAGTGAATGGGCGCAACATCTTCAGCGCGCAGTGCACTCATCACAACAACATTGACACCGTGTGCACTGGAAAGAACTTCCTGTGTACATTCTTCGAGATGCGAACAGAGATCGGATTTATTCAGAATAATAACAGGGAGAGCTCCGCTTTCCGACGCGACTGTCAAGTGTCTCTCTAATCGACGCAGATTGTAGTTTCCATCCAAACCCATGACCAGAAATACGATATCGATATTGGCTGCAAGAACTTGTTCGTCGGGACGGTCACCGGCAACCTTACGGGAAAATTTACTCCTGCGTTCCAGCACATGATGAATCACAGCAGATTGGTCGCCTGAATCGATTTCAAAGACAACCCAATCACCAACGGCAGGAAAATTATGAAGGCCTTTTACTTCGAATCGGAACTTACCGCTTACTTTTGCGTTGACCTCGCCTTGTTCGCTCAACAATACATAGCGGTCTTTGTGTTGGATGGATATCCGGCCGGGCAGCATCCCTTTCCCCAAGTACGGAGTGAAGCGCGCCTCAAAAAAATTATTCCAACCGAGTGTTTCTAACTTCATATATGAAAAATCATTTTTCTATCTCATATTCTTCTATACTCTGTTTTCTTACCATCAATGTACGACAGTTTCGCAGAAAGACAAAGACGGGACGACCGGAGGATGCTTACTTTCCCGCAGGAAAACCTATACATTTTTCCTGTTCCACAACACCAACCATACGCCAATGTGAAAATAACCGAAAACCATTCCACCATGATGATGGCTACTCAACAACTAGTAACTCAATCACATGCTGATTTCCCAAACTATCTAACCAGACCGATACATCTTACGTAAGGCGACCTATCAAATGATTCATTATATTGAGCAATCTTAAGCATACTCTTGCAATCAGAAATGAAGTGCATTATCTTTAAAAGGCAAACGTTCCTATCATGTAAACACAAAGATAAAATGGTATTAAACAAAATAAAGATTATAAATACCTTGTCGAAATTGCTCGATCAGCAAAGTCTCAATCAAATCCGGGATACAGTCAAGGAATTCAAGACAAATGTTGCAAACCTACCGAGCGATAAAAAAGGATTTTTTAACATCGGTTCCAATGGAAACATAATAAAGGTCAGTTCAAAGTATCTCATGGGTGAACTTGATCAAATACTCGACACCAAAACAATCGAACGAACAAAATATTATATCCAGCGATTGATCCGCTCGCTCTCTCAGTCAAAGACAAGCAAGATCAATGATCTGAATTTACATCGATGGAAAGAATACGACGATATTCTTACCGACAGTCTTTGGGTTTTAGAGAAACGCGACTCCTCCGGGGCGCACAGCAGCGGTTATTGGGGCAACTTTATTCCCCAGATTCCTCATCAATTGTTAAGACGTTATACTAAAAAAGGTGAGTGGGTCCTCGATGCTTTTCTGGGCAGTGGAACAACATTGATAGAAAGTAAACGATTGGGAAGGAATGGTGTTGGAGTAGAACTTTTGCGTAAAGTTGCACAATCTGCTGTGAAGGCAATTGAGCAAGAAGATGATTTATTCTCCGCTCGAACAGAAATAATAGTTGGCGATAGTTCAAGCTTGGATTTTAAATCGGAATTAAAGCAGCGAAACATTAAAAGTGTCCAGTTTCTAATCATGCATCCACCGTACTGGGATATTATCAAATTTAGCAAAGACAAAAAGGATTTATCAAATGCAAAAACAATGAACGAATTCTTAAAGCTTTTTGGAAAAGTTGTTGACGCTACATATCCCGTGTTGGACAAAGGCCGTTACTTCGCGGTGGTTATTGGCGATAAATATTCCGGCGGCAATTGGATACCTCTTGGCTTCTATACGATGCAAGAAGTTCTCAAACGCGGATATTCTCTCAAGTCCGTTATTATCAAGAATTTCGATGAGACAAAAGGAAAAAGAAATCAGAAAGAACTCTGGCGATATCGTGCATTAGTTGGGGGCTTCTATATTTTTAAGCACGAATATATTTTTTTGTTTAAGAAAGAGTAGCAATGGCTATCAACCACATTTTTATTGATGATGTCGCTTAATATTAATGTAATTTTGAGTATTTTTTTGCAGGTACTGGCGCCGAAGACCATAAAATCGATGTTTTCATAGCCCTGACATTCCCGCCAGAACGGCTTTGTCGGGTTGGTATATCGAGGTTTAAGTGTTTCAGAATAGTTTGGGCTTTCACCCTAGTAACAACGATGATGATTCAAACCGATGGTGTTTCATTTTATTTGCCAACGATATGAAGCTCGTGGCTACTAGAAAAACTCTATTTTGTGTAATATCAGTTAAATAATTCTGCGCCTTTCACACAACATTTTAACAAGGAGGATCTTATGGCAAAGCGTAAAACTGTTTCTCGCATTAAAACCGGTTCTTCACAAAAACTCCGCTACGGCTGGATACCGGATTTACCCGACCACCGCGATTTTCTCTACGGTGCGGTACGCCCTGTAACGCTGGAAATTCCACAGCATGTGGATTTGCGTTCCACTTGCTCACCTGTGGAGAACCAGGGAAATCTCGGAAGCTGTACTGGCAATGCTCTTGCCGGTGCATTGGAGTTTCTTGAAGAAAAGGATCGCATCCCCTTTGTGAACGTGAGCCGGCTGTTCATTTATTACAATGAACGTGTACTCGAAGGTTCTGTCAAATCGGATTCAGGGGCAATGATTCGTGACGGAATCAAAACGTTAAAGCATCAAGGGGTTTGCGCAGAAAAAAAATGGCCCTATATCATTTCAAAATTTGCCGTGAAACCGGGTCCCACCTGTTACAAAGAAGCGCTGGACCACCAGATTACTTCGTACCATCGCATTCTTACCCTTGACGAAATGCGGAGATGTCTTGCTGAAAGGTTTCCGTTCGTCTTCGGTTTTACGGTGTACGAAAGTTTCGAGTCGCAGGAAGTTGCGAAGACCGGTCTCGTGCAGATGCCGCAGCCGAACGAACGCTCCGTCGGCGGACACGCAGTACTCGCCGTAGGATACGACGAAGCACAACGGCGATTCATCGTCCGCAACTCATGGGGAACCGGTTGGGGACAAAAAGGATATTTCACAATTCCGTACGATTATGCAGCCAACCGGAACCTTTCGGATGATTTCTGGACGATACGAAGAGGAGAGAGAATATAAAAGAACCGCACACGTCAAGACATCACGGCGATAAAATGGGATATCCACCTTTTACTAAAAAGGAGCTTAACTCCTGAACTAACCCTGGATATATTAAGAAAACAGAGTGTTACGGCAAACGACTTATACGCTGAGGAAACGGATAACGCTGGTTCTTTGGAACGAGTGAATTCTACAAGAAAATTCTAAATGACGACCGTACGTAAAAGACGTTGGAAATAAATCTCCAATCGTTTTAATCCGCTCCCTGGCATCTTATCTACATTTCCCTTTTTTCTTTTGTCTTACTTCCATTGTTTTAATGAGAAGGTCCAACATTTCTTCGTCTGTTTTCTCCGGTCCCGACTCAAGGAGCTTTATAAGCTTTTTCACGCGTCCCCTTGTCTGATCACTCATTCCTGAGGGAATTCTATCCCTCTTTTTACCGTATTCAGCAGACGGTTCCGAAACCATTCCCCGCGGTTCTTTTTCAGACTTACCATCAATAATCCAGACAACATCGCAATCTTCTTTCATTAATTGCTCTATGAGGTTTGTCGGATCAAGCTCACCGGAAAAGTACTTATTAACGTTTTGTGGCCAGATGCTCATTCGCTGAGCAAATTCTGCTTTACTCCACCCCTTCGATTTCCACCAAGACTCTAAACGATTGCCTCTTTCAGCCAATCCCGTTGCAGCAATATTTTTTATTACTTTTTTTCTTGACATTGATAATAATTTATATTATACTTTTCACAGCGTCAACAATCGTAGACTAAGCCAAACATGACAAAGAACTTCGCCAAAATCAAGCTGATAGTAAATCAAGCAGAAATTGCCCGGCGCCTGAACATAGACAGATCGTACGTATCTCTCCTGTTTTCCGGAAAACGAAGGAGTGCAAAACGCATCGCGCAGATCAAGCAAATCCTTTTAAGAGAATTTAAAGCGTTCAAACGAAAATAATCAAATATCAAGGAAGGAGTGTAAGGTATGAACGATCAATCGAAAGAAAAGCTTGCCGATGAAATTCGGCAGATTGTCAGATCTCTGAACGATAAAATTACGGAAGCGTATCAGTATCAGATTGTAGTTGCTGTCTCTCAGTCAAGCGGATTCTACTCGAACCTTTACGGAAAACCGGAATTGGTTACTGTTGAAATTCGGGAAGAGCATGTATTGTAATTTCGCACCAAGAGTGCTCATTTTTCTCCGTAGCCGGCAAAGCGTCTCGAACCACACGGCGGAGTAGTGAATCCAAAATGGATGAAAGAAAAGGACGGGAGGGGTTGCTATTGCTGTAGCCAATGGTTAATTTCTTCGCAGAGTGTCATCGGAAGATTTTATCCCAAAAAACATTCTTCAAGTGTTTTTCTTGAAGAGAATAAAGGAACTCTGCGATGAAGCGCCTAACAATCAAACGAATTGCCATTAATACAGGCGGCGGCGACGCTCCAGGACTCAATGCTGTTATCCGCGCGGTGGTGGTTTCCGCAGTCAATCGCGGGTGGGAATGTTACGGCATTCGCGACGGTTACAATGGACTCCTGGAACCAAAAAAATATCCCGAAGGCGGACTTATTCCTTTGCCCAAATCGAAAGTACGAGGCATTACGCACCTTGGTGGAACAATTCTTGGCACCACCAACAAAGGAAATCCGTTACAATGGCCGATGAAAGGAAAAGACGGCAAGCTTCACGAAACCGATCGCACCGACGAACTGCTGAAGGCATTCAAAAAAAACAAGATCGATGCGCTTGTTGCCGTCGGTGGTGATGGTTCTCTGGGAATAGCAAATGTTCTGGCACAAAAGGGATTGCGCGTGGTTGGCGTACCCAAGACCATTGACAATGACCTTGATAAGACAGTCATTACATTTGGATTTGATACAGCGGTATCTTTTGCCACAACGTGCATTGATCGCCTGCACACAACAGCAGAATCGCATCAACGTGTCATGGTGGTGGAAGTGATGGGCAGATATGCCGGTTGGATCGCTTTGGAAAGTGGTGTTTCCAGTACAGCAGATGTGATCCTGATTCCGGAAATTCCATACGATATTCACAAGATTGCAGAGAAAATTAAAGATCGCGAAAAAACCGGTGCAAAATTTTCTATTGTTGTAGTTGCGGAAGGAGCTAGACCTAAAGGTGGATCATTCTCTGTCATTTCGAAAGAAATCGGACGGGCTGAAAAACTTGGCGGTGCCGGCGAGCGTGTAGCAAAAGAAATCCATGAGGTCACGGGTAAAGAAACGCGCTGCGTTGTGCTTGGTCATTTACTGCGTGGTGGAACTCCGACAACCTTTGATCGTCTCATTTCGCTTCGCTTTGGAGCTGCCGCAGTGCGCGCTCTGGCCGAAGGACAAAACGGTGTCATGGTCGCGCTCGATCCACCAACAGTACAGTATGTACCGCTTGCCGATGCAACCCACCGGATGAAAACCGTTCCTCTCGATTGCGATATTATTCTGACTGCGCGTGATTTAGGAGTTAGTTTTGGAGATTGATCACGATGCAGTTTAAAACATATTTGAACTCATATGGAAAGATCGTTCCACGCTTTCTATTCTTTACAAATCTGACAGTCATAAAACAATTATCGGAGAGAGTACCATGACGACGCCAACAGACAATGCCCATACAGAACGAACACAGGCAGATATTATATTTGAACAGGCGGTCTTATTGGATTCTGCACTTGATCCTATCATCTTACGGGATCTGAACGAAAATCTCATTTTCTATAATAAAGCAGCGGAGCGCTTGTATGGTTGGACATTCGAAGAGGCAAAGTCCTTAAATATTCATCAACCGATTGCAGCGGAGGATCACGCAAAGTTCGAGCGGGGAATAAAAGAATTTGCTGAGAAAGGGGAATGTGCGATCGAACTACGCCAAAAAACAAAAAACGGCCGGACGATTATAACACATTCCCGATGGTCCGTTGCACGAAACAGAGAGGGAAATCCCTATGGCCGACTCATTATTACTCGTGATATTACAGAACAGCGGAACCTCGAAGCTCAGCTTCGCCGTGCGCAGCGTATGGAAAGTTTGGGAACGCTGGCAGGCGGCATTGCGCACGATCTCAATAATGTGCTGGCACCGATTCTTATGTCCGTCCAAATATTGAATACGAAAATTACTGACCCAAATCTTAAAAAACTCATTGCAGCACTTGAAACCAGCACGAAGCGAGGCAGCGATATTATTAAACAAGTGCTGACCTTTGCGCGAGGTACTGAAAAAGATTTTGCACCTCAACAATTGCGATATATTATTTCGGAAATCGAAGCCATTATTAGACAAACATTCCCTAAGAATATCCAACTCCGCACCGGAGTTTCAAAAGACCTTTCACTGGTGTTAGGTGATGCAACCCAATTGAATCAAGTAATGATGAATCTTTGCATTAATGCGCGCGATGCCATGCTCGATGGCGGCCGTCTGACTGTGACTGCTGAAGATATGTACATGGACGAAAGTTATGCCCACTTGATACTTGATGCCCATCCGGGTCAGTATGTTATGCTTACGGTTGCAGATACCGGAACGGGAATCCCTTTGGATGTACAGGAAAAGGTTTTTGAACCGTTCTTTACGACAAAGGAAAGAGGAAAAGGCACGGGACTTGGTTTGTCTTCCGTCTATGCTATTGTAAAATCACACAACGGACTCATTAAATTATACAGTGAGTATGGCAAAGGGACGGAAATTAAGATCTTTCTGCCCGCAACCCAACAGAAAGAGCGGAAGCCCGAGTCTGCCTCGGATAAGGAACTCTTGAGGGGCCATGGAGAACGTATTCTTGTTATTGACGATGAACTTTTCGTATTACAGATATCGAAAGAAGTATTGGAGGTTCAAGGGTATAGTGTGGTCACAGCGATGGACGGAGCGGAAGCGATCGCTCTCTTTGCCGGTTCGGAAAAAGGCTCTATTCAGCTTGTCATAACTGACATGAACATGCCGTTGATGGACGGTTCATCGACCATCAGAGCGCTGAGAAGGCTTGATCCGAAAATTAAGATTATTATATCAAGCGGACTTTTAACGAATGTGAATTCCGCAGGATTAGAAGGACTCGAAACTCAGGGGTATCTTACAAAACCGTACACCGCCGAACAGCTCCTCTTGATGGTGCAGAATGTTCTGAATGCAAAAAACAGTACAGAATCAAATAAGAGTTGATATCTATGTACGTGGTAAACTCTTCATGAGAATCAGAATGAACATGCAAGGACGACAATGCCATTAAGAATCTTTATTACAGGCGGAACATTTGACAAAGAATATAATGAACTGGACGGTAAACTGTTCTTTAAAGATACGCATTTACCGGAAATGCTGAAACTTGGCAGATGCAAAGTTCCAGTGGAGATTCGAACGTTGATGCTGGTAGATAGTCTTGAAATGACCGATGCGGATCGCCAGATCATTCTGGAGCAATGCCGAAAATGTAAAGAAGATCGAATTGTCATTACGCACGGCACCGACACGATGGAAAAGACGGCAAGGGTTCTTGGTAAGAGTATCACAGATAAAACCGTTATTCTCACCGGTGCGATGATCCCGTACAAGTTTGGCAGTTCGGATGGACTGTTTAATCTTGGCAGCGCGCTCGCATTTGCCGAGACACTTCCACACGGTGTTTATATTGCGATGAACGGACGCTGTTTTATGTGGGATAATGTGAAGAAGAACAAGAAGACTGGCGAGTTTGAAGAACTTCGCTAAGGTAATAAGATGAGAAGCGAAAAAACCCGCTTTATGCGGGCTTTGCTGTTTGTGGACGCTGTAGGGATCGAACCTACGACCTCCGCCTTGTAAGGGCGGCGCTCTGAACCAGCTGAGCTAAGCGTCCAATTTTTTTACTTATTTGTGACTTTTAAAATTTACGCAATCTTATCTCCTATTGCAAATTTTGATTTTTTCTTCGACTGAACAAATTACATTATGAGAGTTGCACAACTTGTCGTGTCTGTCGCAGCCCTTTATTGATGGAGTTGCCTTTCACACCTGCCTTTCTTACTTTACAAGCGACTTGAATAGAGTACGTACACGAACGGACAGGAATAGAAACGTAACATTATCGAGACGAGAAAAGGAAATACACATGAACCAAACACAGAACGATGAAACCGGATTATCTGCTAAGATGGCGTTATGCCTTGCGGCAATGACGCTGGTAGGGATCGATGGAGAGTTTACAAAAGAGGAATTGGAAAAACTCCGGGCTCTTATTCATTCCGATGAAACTGCTTTTCTCAGAGCATTTAGTTTTTATAATGAGCGCTCCCTGGATGTCTGTATGAAAGTTGTCACCGCTCGATTGAATGAAGAACAAAAGCAAATAACGTATCGCGTTTTATACGATCTTGCGCATTCAGATAAAGACTTTGCGAAGAGCGAAGAAGATCTCTTAAAACAGTACGCAACTGCATTTGGACTCGCTCCTAATTTTATTGCATGGGTAAAAACTATCGGGGATAAAAATTATGATCTAACATTGTTTGAATAACTCGCTTTCAGCATAATTTTATACGATCATTAATCCAAAAAAACAAATATACGCCACGCTCATTGCTTGACTCGTCGTTCATGTAACCACTATTGACATTAGTTATACAATATTGAAAGAACAACCAATACACACACTCATCGATCTCTCTTATTCAATAATTGATCGATTACCGGTGTACCCGGGCGATGAACCGGCACGGCTTAAAAAGATCAACGACTTCGCGCAGGATGGATTCAACAATTTCCGTTTCACAAGCGGCATGCATACGGGCACACATATCGACGGGCCGATGCACATGACGAAATCTGACTGCTTCATCGATGAACTTCCGCTGGATCGATTTATCGGAACAGGGTGCTTATTGAATGCTGTCGGGATGGAGGTTATTCCATGCACACCGGAGTTCACATCCGCAATTGTCCCGGAAAGCATTGTTCTCATCTACACCGGATTCGGAAAACAATTTGGCAGCGAAGAATATTATCGCGGTCATCCTGTCATCAGTATGGAATTAGCGCAGTTCTTTGTCGAACAGCGGATCAAGATGGTCTGTCTCGATATGCCTTCACCCGACAGGCATCCTCACGATATTCATACTTATCTTTTGAAGAATTCCGTTCTTATTGCTGAAAATTTGACCAGCATGGAAAAACTTCTGACAGTCAAGAAGTTCGAGATCGTCGCGTTACCACTGCCTCTCCACGCCGATAGTTCGCCGGCGAGGATTGTTGCACGAATATTAGAGTGATCCTTTGGACAACAATATACAGCCGCGCACTACGGAAGTGAATTAAGACGATTCTATTGCTGCTCGGAAAATTCTCTCAACGATTTTAGCTTATTATTTGCAATATCAAATCGTGCCTCGTTTCACTGTTTTGCCATCGGAATGACGACCGTTTTCATCCACGCTGCCTTCGCTGCAATGAGTCCGTTGAACGAATCCTCAATGACTAAACAATGTGCCGGAGGAATGCGCAAGTGTTTCGCTGTCGTGAGAAATACTGCGGGATGTGGCTTACCGTATTCTTCCCGTTCGGCAGAATGAACAACACGAAATGTATTCTCTATAGAAAATTTGTTCAGCACGGTTTTAATGAGTCGCACGGCTGAGGATGAGGCAAGCGCTGTTAAAATCCGACGGTTTTAAAAAAACTCCATTACATCCATCACACCGTCCATATCGAAAATCACTGCGTCGATCATTATTTCCTCCATCTTAATCTAACAGAGAATAATCTGAATGGCAAGCGTACAAGCATCTCTTATATGTTCCTTATATCGGGGATGAGACAGATTGAAACACTTCAGGTTTTTGCTTACTTTGTCTTTCATCGGTATCGATGAAAAGAATGGTGAAATAAATGAAAAAGAATTCGAAACAACTTTCCGTCGCCACACGGGCGATCCATGGCAGCAAACTCTACGCTTTCAAAGGTCCCGTTGCGACGCCGATTTATCAAACTTCTACGTTCCGATTTGAAACATCCGAAGATGCCATTCGGTATGCAAAAGGAGATTCGTCGGTTCATGTGTATTCGCGGTACCATAATCCAACGGTTCACGATGTAGAAGAGAAGATTGCGCTTATGGAACATGGCGAAATGGCAGCACTCTTCTCTTCCGGTATGGCTGCAATTACGACAGCGATTCTTGCTGTAACAAAATCCGGAGACAACATCATTAGCACCTCCGCGTTGTATGGCGGTACGTACCGCTGGATGCGCGACGAGTTGCCGAAACAAAATATCACTGTGCATTTCGTTGACGCACTTCATTTGGAGGATATAACACGAATTGCCGACGAACGGACGACTATCGTCTACATCGAAACTCCTACGAATCCCACGCTCGGTATTGTTGACATTTCTGAAGCAGTCCGCTGCACAAAGAAAGCAGAAAAGAGACTCGGCCGTCATATTCTTACGATGATTGATAATACGTTCGCTACCTTTCTCAATCAAGATCCATTTCTATTTGGTGTAGATGTTATTACGGAAAGCGCCACCAAATATCTCGGCGGACACAGTGATATTCTCTCCGGTGTTGTCATCGGTAAGGAGGATTACATCAAACAAGTGTGCACCCTGAGAAAGTACCTTGGCGGCTGTGCTGATCCTTTTGCGGCATACTTACTGGGCAGGAGTTTGAAAACATTCGAACTGCGTGTAAGAAAGCAAACCGAAAACGCTCTTATACTTGCACGCGTATTGGAGAAACATAAAAAAGTGAATCGTGTTCTCTACCCCGGACTCCCTTCGCATCCACACCACAAGATTGCTAAAAAACAAATGACCGGATTTGGCGGCATGGTCACCATTGAAGTGAAGCCATCGAAACGATGCTCGTCTGTTGAGGCAGCAGCAAAAGTATGCGACACCCTGACCATTGCCGTCAACGCAATGTCATTGGGCAGTGTGGAGACACTCGTCAGCATTCCGGTCTATTCGTCCCACGTGTTTATGTCGGATGAAGAGCTGCGGCGTCATGGCGTTACTGCTGGAATGATTCGTATCTTTGTTGGTGTTGAAGGAATTGAAGATTTGATTGCAGATTTTGAAAAAGCATTGGCAGTGATTTGAGCTTGCGAATGAAGTGTGGTGCTTTCTATCTATACTACGAATCGTCTAACGGAGAAAATGTGAATAACCGAATTACCGTGTTTATCATTGTTGGCATTCTCTTGCTGCAGTGTATCGCATTGGCTCAGAATGTTGTGATCGTTGTAATCGATGGTGCGAGATACACAGAGACGTTTGGTGCAGACTCTCTTTATATTCCACATATATGGACACAGTTGCGTCCTCTTGGAACGACCTGGACAAACTTTCGCAATGATGGAATAACCAAAACCGATCCGGGGCATGCCTCCATCGCAACAGGCACATGGCAATCTATCGACAACAAAGGCGTCGTCAGACCGACGCAGCCGACGATATTCGAATATTTCCGCAAAGCATCCGGAGCACCGAAATCTGCAGCAACGGTCGTCGTCGGAAAACTCAAATTGGATATTCTTGCTTATAGTACACACCCCGACTATGGGGCAAAATATAAAGCTTCTACTTCTATCGGTAAGGACGACACATCGGTTGTCAGAAACTTGAAAACGACGCTCCGACAGAATCATCCGAAACTCACGCTCGTGAATCTTCCGAGCACGGATGCGGCCGGCCATTCCGGTGACTGGATTCAGTACCTTTCTGCAATTCACGTTGCGGATTCATTGATTTTTGATATTTGGCAAACGCTTCAAGCAGACTCACTCTATCGCAGCAACACGACATTATTTGTGACGAACGATCATGGAAGACATGACAACCTCCATGGAGGCTTTAAAAATCATGGAGATGATTGTGAAGGATGCCGACACATTATGCTTTTTGCGATTGGACGAGGCTTTCCCATAAACACAGTCGTAACTAAAAGGCGCACACAATGTGATATTGCGCCAACTGCTGGAGAGCTTCTTTCTTTCCCAACACTTTATTCCACCGGAACAAGTCTTCTCCGCGATACGGCAGCTGTCCAGCGATGAACGGTACTCAATGCCCGTAGGAGGCATGTCCATTTTTCCATGTTGATTTCTCCTGACCATATTCGGCAATTTCTTGAGACGTTTCAGCGTCAAGAATGTAACAGCAGGGATCTCTTTCCTGCCGGTGTTTTGATTCCGCTCTTCGAGAGGAACGGCGAGCTGCACGTTGTGCTCACTCAGCGGACAGATAAAGTGGAGCATCATAAAGGACAGATTTCTTTCCCCGGCGGGGTCAAGAATGAGCGAGATACAACTATTATTGAAACAGCACTTCGAGAGACAGAAGAGGAAATCGGACTGCCAAGAAATGCAGTGAACGTGCTCGGCATGCTAAACGATTTCCAGACACCAAGCGGTTTTCGTATTACACCTGTTGTTGCGTTTCTCCTTTCTGTTCCTTCATTTTCCATCAACACAGCGGAAGTATCTCAAATCTTCGATGTCCCGTTATCATTTTTCCTTGATGTTCGTAACGAGCGTGTAGAGTGGCACGAACGTTCCGGAAAAATGATCAACGTCTATTTCTATCGTTATGGACAGTATGAGATATGGGGAGCAACAGCGGCGATGCTGCGATCATTCCTGCACGATTTGATGATGTGGCTCGAGAACAAAAAGACTTTGTAAATCTAGCAATTCTTGATTATCTTTATTCTAGACAGTAATTGAACGACACGCAACAGGTCCTCATTTCGGGACAAAGGAGAATGAACGAATGCCGCAACATAAATCAGCAGTAAAACGAACTCGTCAAAGTGCACATCGCGCTGAACGCAATAAAGCACACCTTTCAAAAGTGAAAACATTGATAAAGAAAGTGCGCTCTTCCAAGAACAAGGAAGAAGGGGCTGCAGCATTGAAAAGTGCCTTGAAGTACCTCGACCAGCTTGGCACAAAGGGTGTTATTCATAAAAATAATGCTTCCAACCAAAAATCACGATTGACAAAGTTTGTCAACAAGATAACATAAAAAGCATAATCCGTGCAGCAAGTAAAAACCCCAAACCGAATCGGCTTAGGGTTTTTGCTTTTCAGTCATAGAAGTGGATAAAATTCTCTATTTACTGCTTTGACTTTTTAATTTCTCAAGTTCTTCAATCCGTTTTTCGAATCGCTCTCTCTCCCCGGGTTTATTGCGTGCAAGTACTTTATATGCCTTAATGGCGTCATCAAACCAGCCTTGCTTAGCATAAATCTCTGCAAGTGTAGGTGTCACAAACCCCATACTCACCGGCAGATCTTGTTCGGATGCAGGGGGTGTCTCTTTCTGCGCTAAGTCGATCACAGGTGTGATCTTTCCTGCACTTTGTAGTTTATTTGCGATTTCTTCGATCTGGTTCTGTATGCTGGCAGACAGTGGGAGTTCGGGAGGTGGGATTTGTGGCAGAATAATTGTCGTGTCGGTGGGGTACTCCTCACGGGTAATAGTATCGTCGATCTTATTCTGCATACCTGTAGACATTGAAAGCTCGAGCGATGACCCTTCCGGCAGATCAATCGCAACGTTACTGAGATAATCCTCCAGTGAAACAGTGTCTTCACCAGTGAGCTCTGCTCTCCGTCGTGATGCATAGAGAGTAAATGATTCTTCTTCCGACGGTTCTGGTGTCAAGGTTTCCTGGTCGGGAGCCGACAGAGTAAATTCAAATCCGCTTGATGGTTCCGGTACCAATCTTGGTATGTCGGCAAATGCTGATGCTTGTGTTTCAGAGAACGATGGTGACTCCGGCATCGGGACATCGAATCCGCTAAACGATGAAGGCTCCGGCATTTCCGGTGTCTCAATCGAAGGCGCGGCAATTCCTAAAAGATCATCTGTTGTGGTTGCAGCCGGTGCCTGTGTGATCGCGTCAAAAAAAGACGGCCCGCTTAAGGAAGTGGGCGCCGGTGACAATTCAGGCTGTTGTTCTTGTGCTGGTTGATCGAATCCGCTAAAAGGCTCCGGATGTAGTTGGGGTGTCGATGGAATTTTATATTCATCCAACGAGGGCGGTATATATTCCGGTTTAACAACTTCCGGTTGTACTTCTTGCAGTGTTGCAGTGAGGGTTTCATCTTCGCTCGGCGGTATTTGTTCGAGCAAAGTTGTAACCATTTCATTTCGTGGCAAAAACTCAAGCACAAATTCAAATTCGCGGCGTGCTTCCGCTCGCATGTGTAATGCGACTAGCGCTTTTCCCTTAACAAGATGCCCTGTGGTGTAAAACGGATAGTGTGCCAGACCGGCATCGCACATGCGTAATGCATCTTCTGCACGGTGTAGTTCAAGATAGAAATTTGCCAACTGCGCAAACAACGGCGACTTGGCATCCGGTCCAACTTTTTTTTCGAGTGCTGTAATTTGTTGTTGAGCTATTTCGGTCATTGTGCTTACTAATGAAGTTTCCGCGCCTCAAGTGCATGTCTCACGGAAAGCCACGAAACGCATGCGAATCCCATAAAATATAATAGCTGGAATGGCACTGCAGCTATCTCCAGATAGTATAATGATGAAATCACACCGAAGAAGCAATAGACAGCAAGAAGAATTTCTATCATCACAACCCAGTCGAATTTTTTCTTCGTACTGATGTACACATTCTTTTTCCACGTGTCTTCTTTACCATGAAGGGCAAATTTCGGTGTACGAACAAACTCGCTTTTGCGCTTGAAAAGACCTTCAAATACTGCGCGGGAATTGTTGACCGCAAATCCCATACTGCCCGCCATAAAGAGCGGGAAGAGCATGATCCGTCGGCGCCAATCGGGATAAACGGATTTCTGCGAAATAAGGTAGAACAGGAATGATCCGATGAATGCGATGACAAATATCGACATTATGGCAAAGTATGCCTCATGCCCACCTTGCTGTTTAATAAAGATGAGCGGTACGTTCAGTATACCCGCCAGAATGATAAACGGGAATACAATATTGTTCGTCAAATGAAAGGTTGAGTGAATTTTTATGCGCAACGGAATATCCGATTTCCACACCTCCGGAATCATTTTGCGCGCCGTTTCAATAGCACCCTTCGTCCAGCGGAATTGTTGCGACTTCAATGCATTGACCTCCGCAGGTAATTCTGCCGGCGAAGTGACGTGTGCAAGATATTTGAATTTCCAACCGCGGAGCTGTGCCCGATAGCTGAGATCCAAATCCTCCGTGAGTGTATCGGATTGCCAGTTTCCTGCATCAATGATTGTGGTCTTGCGCCACACGCCGCCTGTTCCATTAAACTGAATAAAGAATCCTGCTTTGTTGCGCACATCTTGCTCAACAACGAAATGTCCGTCGAGTGCAAACGCCTGTGTGCGTGTGAGCATCGAATACTCACGATTCAGGTGTTCCCATCGCGTTTGCACAACACCGATTTTTGGATCGGTGAAAAAATACGGAATAGTTTTTATCAGAAAGTCTTTATTCGGTACAAAGTCGGCATCGAAAACCGCAATGAATTCGCCGCGTGCAGTTTCAAGTCCATGCTTCAATGCTCCGGCTTTGTATCCTGAACGGTCTATACGACGAATATGTTTGATATCGTAACCGAGCGCCTGGTAGTGCGCCGCAGCTTTTATTACCAAATCTACGGTTTCATCGGTTGAATCATCCAGCACCTGCACTTCTAATTTGTCTTTTGGATATTCAAGCGCGCATACTGCGTCGATCAATCGATTCGCAACATAGAGCTCATTAAACAATGGAAGTTGTACTGTTACAACGGGTGTTTTCATCAAGATCGGTTGAATGTGTTCAAGACCTCGTTGTTTCATGTAATGATACACCATCACAAATCCATGTGCGCCAAATGCAAATAGGATGAGCAACGAGAAAAAATAGAGATACATGACGATATCCGTAAATACCACGTTTTCGATGAATTTCTGCTGGAAGAGAAGTATTGTAAGTGTCATATTACCATCCTGCGACTGTATCGTTAAGAATATCTTCTGTTAATTTTTCGACCGCTGTTTGTACGCCCTCATTACGCTGCGTCAATCCACCGCCTGAAGGATAATTTCCCCAATTGCTAAAACTTTTTTCCCACACTTTTTTGCGAAGCTTCAAATCCTGAAATGTCATTCTTACTGTAACGGTAATTTTTCTCAGCGTAACTTGCTCGCCAGCTTGAAGTACTTCCGGGGCGTCTTTTACATCGGTTACCACGCCTTCGAGCATGGAGTCTGCTGTATTTCGATCTGTTAATTGAAGTGTATTATCATTTGTGAAGCGTTCTACCAATTTCTGCGTGAATAAATTCCGCAGCGTCGGATCGCCATAGCCGCTTTGATCTTCCACGATAGGAATCGCAACGGTCTTCAAATGTGAAGGAACCGAACCGCCCTTGAACGAATAGGTACAACCAGAGAGTACAATGAAAAACAAAAAACAAGCTAAACTGAAAAAAATACGCACTATGTACGATGCATTGTCGTTCTTCATTGTAGCCCATAATCCTTAATTTTTCTATAGAGCGTCCGCTCACTGATATTCAATTCTCTTGCGGCATTGCGCCGATTTCCTTTGTGCCGATCAAGCGCAGTTGCAACCATGCGCCGCTCCATCTCATCCATTGTCAGAACACCGTTGCCGTTCTGCGATTGAGTGTGATTGTTGTTTTGCAGATCGGTTCCGGACAATCGACCTTCTAGTAATTCTTTCATTTCAATGATGTTCGATTTGAGTTCCACAAGTGCACGATAAATCAATTCGCGCTCGGCCTGTTCTACAGTTCTATTTGATACCACGGGAAGATTTCGATCTGTCGTTACCTGTGTTTGCTCGCGCAGATATTTCCGCACATCGTGATCATCAAGACGTTTCCCACTTTCCAACACAAGCATACTTTCGATGGCATTTCGCAACTCGCGAATATTGCCAGGCCAGCGATAGTTCATGAGTAATTCGGTCGCGTTGTTATTGAATCCACCAAATTGAATCTTGTTTTTTTCTGTCGTTTCTTTCACGAACTGTTCAACGAGTGCTGGAATATCTTCTTTTCGGTTCCGCAGCGGTGGTAAATGAATGTTCACTGAACGCAATCGGAAATACAAATCAGGACGAAAGTGTTTTTGTTGAACTTCGTATTCCAGTAATTTATTCGTTGCCGCAATCACGCGCACATCTGTTCTGCGTGCCTCGGATGAACCAACGCGCATGAACTCACCGCTTTCAAGCACACGCAGCAATTTCACTTGAGTTGCTAACGGCATCTCGCCAATTTCGTCGAGAAGGATGGTTCCGCCGTCAGCAATTTCAAAATAACCACGGCGCATATCCGCAGCACTGGTAAACGCGCCTTTTTCATGACCGAACAGTTCGCTTTCAATTAATCCCTCCGGAATCGCACCGCAGTTGACCGATACCATAATTTGCTGTGCTCGTTTGCTTGCTCCGTGAATGGCTTTAGCAACGATCTCTTTGCCTGTACCGCTTTCACCGGAGATCAGCACAGTAATATCCGTCGGCGCCACCTGTCGGATGACATCCACAATTTCTTGCATCTCCGGCGATTGTCCGATGATGCCGTATGTTCGCTGGAAGGCTTCCCGATCCGTCAACGTGAAACAACCATTGCTGTGAGATTAAATATCTTTTTCACTTTCGCGGCAAACTGTTTTGCTTCATTGTACGTCTGGAATTCACCGACCCAGACTTTGTGCAGCTTTTTACCATGGCTGACGATCGTAAAAATATTCGAGGGATACCCTTCTTTCTCAAACTTTGCTTTTAATTCACCAGCATTTTGCAGCGTAGAGAAAGCACCAACTTGTACGGTAAAGTTCGTTGCAAATTTTTGTACGGTTCCCTTCGGTTTTACATTTGCCGGTTTTTCTTTTACTGTTGGCTTCTCTTCTGCCAACAGATTTTGTTCTGTCGCATATGCGGAAAACGGATATTCTTCCTTCAATTGTGTCAGCTTCTGGTCGGCTGTCTTATAAAGACCGATCGAATAATAATATTGATAGAGTTTATAGAGTGCATCATCTCCCCATTCACTCTTGGGAAAATTGTCAACAATATTTTGATACAACTTTGCTGCTTCTGTGCCGTCCGTTGTTAACACTGCTTGTAAATACATCAGACCAGGGTTATTTTGATAATTTGTCATCAGCGCCGGAAGTTCGGCGCGCACTGCTTCTCCTTGGCCTTTTTCAATCATTTCGAGACGATGATTGATATCCGGTTCCCGGTTGCTTGTCTGAGAACGCAGAGAAGGTACAACAACAATGAATACAAGTATCAAGGCGACAGTAATTGTTCTATGCGCTCTCATGGTTTTCAACTCTCTCGTATTATGAATGCGGGGGGTTGATAAAATACATGTTCATGTGTGCCAAACAGCGTTGCCGAATTTGCTCGCTCGATATGAACACCAATGTAATCGCCGACAGCATCGCCGTTTTTAGGGAATACCACCATTTTATTTGTATCGGTCCTACCGCAGAAATCAGCTGCGGATTTTTTACTTGGACCCTCCACAAGCACTTCTACAGTTTGACCGATCATTGTCCTATTTCGGCGTAAAGAAATGTTGCGTTGAATGTCAATGACTTCGCTGAGGCGACGATTTTTCACTTCCTCCGGCACATCATCACTCATCGACCATGCTTTTGTGTTCTCGCGTGGAGAATACTTAAACGTGTACGCTCCATCATATTCTACTGCCTGCACTAAATCTATTGTTTGTTTATGATCCTCTTCCGTTTCAGTCGGAAATCCGGTTAAGATATCGGTCGAAAGACTGATATCAGGAATTGCCTCTTTGATTTTGCGAACAAGAGTCAAATAATGATCAACGGTGTATATCCGATTCATTAATTCTAGAATTCTATTTGACCCGGATTGTACAGGCAAATGGATATAGTGGCAAATATTGGATCGTGAAGCGATTGTAGTAATCAGTTTGTCCGACATATCCTGAGGATGTGATGTCATGAATCGTATGCGCACACTTTGATCAACATCGGCAACTGCTGCAAGTAAATCAGGAAAATCATATGTGCCGTCCCAATACGAATTGACATTTTGTCCAAGTAATGTTGCTTCCTTAAAGCCTCGTCGTGCAACTTCTTCAACTTCCTTAAGAACATTTGCTTGTAAACGGCTCCGCTCTCGACCACGTGTAAATGGCACAACGCAGAACGTGCAAAATTTATCACAACCGCGCATAATGGAAATCCAAGCGCTTAAACCCTCGTTGCGAAAAGGAATAATGTCGTCATAGTTTTCTACGTGAGAAAGTTTAACTGCGATTCCTTTGTCCCCTTCCTTCGCTGCTTCAATGAGCGCTGGCAATTTGCGATATTCATCCGGTCCAACAATAAGATCGACAAAATCTTTAGACTCCATTAAATTTCTACGTACACGCTCTGCCATACACCCTAGCACACCGATAACGACATTCGGATTTGATTTCTTGTAATGGTTAAAGTCCCCTAATCGACCGATGATTCGTTGCTCTGCATTTTCACGTACAGCACAAGTATTTATTAAAGCAACATCCGCACTTGAGAGAAAATCCGTACGAACAAAGCCTGCATCATACATAATGCTCAGCACAATCTCTGTATCGGCCATATTCATTTGACAGCCGTATGTTTCAATATACATTTTTCGTCCTGTTTGCATTTCTCTCTTTTCCGGTATTATTATAATGAAACAATGGCAGACACACAATAAATTGCCACCATGATTAATGTTATTTAATCTTGAAGAGTTTGTTGAGGTTCTGACTGATAACTTATTTGTGGGTTGCCAAATCGGCAGACATTGAATTTGTGTCAATTATAAGATTTAGGATTGATTGAACGGGAATGCTGTTGTATATTAGTATACAAATTGAGGGAAGAGACTCTATAGTTGCTCATATCAACAGTTTTCCAACCCTTTTAGATCAATTGAACAAATTAGAAAGAATACCATGACAAACTTAATTGATGATATCAAAGCAAAAGCACGGCAATTGAAGAAACACATAATTCTGCCGGACGCGATGGATGAGCGAGCGATACAAGCAGCAAGGATTATTGTTGATGAGAAAATTGCTAACATCTCTCTCATAGGCAGTGAAGAAGCTATTCTTTCTAAAGCTCATCAACTTGGTGTCAGTTTAGAAAACATTCTTATCGTAGATCCAGAGAAATCAAAAAAATTGAACGAATTTGTTCAGACCTATTTCAATCTCCGCAAAGCGAAAGGAATGCAACAAGGACAAGCGCAAGCTACTATGAGACAGCCGTTGTTCTTTGGCGCAATGATGGTTCGTGAAGGAATGGCTGATGGAAGCGTCGCAGGTTCGCTGTCAACAACCGGTGACGTCCTTCGCGCGGGAATTCAAATCGTCGGACTTCCAGAAGGAATTACCATCGTATCAAGCTTTTTCTTAATGATTTTTCCAAAAACAATTTATTCATTTGCCGATTGTGCGGTAGTACCGGATCCAACCTCGGAACAACTTGCCGATATCGCAATTTCAACAGCAGAGAACCATAGAAAATTGACGGGTGAAGAACCCCGCGTGGCCTTACTCTCATTTTCGACAAAGGGAAGTGCGTCACATGCGCTCGTTGAAAAAGTACAAAAAGCAACTCTTCTCGTAAAGCAAAAAAAGGCAAACTTGGTAGTAGATGGAGAGCTGCAGCTCGATGCTGCTATTGTCCCTTCCATCAGTTCGAAAAAAGCACCCGGCAGTCCAGTTGCAGGAACAGCAAATGTTCTGATATTTCCAGACCTTAATGCCGGCAACATTGGATATAAATTGACTCAACGACTTGCGGGAGCAGAAGCAGTCGGTCCGATCATTCAAGGATTAAAAAAACCTTGCTATGATCTCTCGCGTGGGTGTAGTGTGAATGATATTGTAAGCGTGGTAGCAATCAACTCTGTCGCAGGAGCTGTTTAGCAACCGCTTCTCCATATATGGAACGAACTCGTCATGTATGGAGTGAAGGAACAGGATTGCTCAGCTATTTCTTTCATTTTTAATGCTGTTACTCTGTTGTACGTGCAAAACGCGCTTCATGCAATATCATTCGTAATGAAATCCTGTGGGTATCCCCAAGATCGTTCTCCTTACCAAACCGGGCAAATGAATAGTCAATATCAAGCTTGCGTAAGTGAAGCCCTGCACCCAGCGTTAATTGCTTCACATCATTATAACCAATGCGTAGTGCGACAGTGTTTTTATAATCGAATTCAAGTCCCACATGAGGATCAAAGCTGATTGGACCAAGATGGGCGATGGAGGCAAACTGGCGATTCTCAAAGCGTACATCCACATCAATCGTTGGCGCAAAACGTCCCTGAAAAAGGTCAATGAAATATGCCGTGCCAAGTTTAAGCGTTGGTGAAATTAATTCGTTCGTGCCGGTCGACCATGCTATAAGGGTGGTTGTCACATCCTGCACATTAGCAGCCACAAACCAATTTTCCCTTGGTGAGTAAAGTACCCCGATATCAAATCCTATTCCGGTTGCTGAAGCTACTTCTAATCCGCGGCGCAATATTTTAAGATTGATACCGTATGTTAAGTTATTTGACACACGCTTAGAGTAAGTAAAATACAAAGCCCAATCTGCTGAATTGAAATATGTTACTTTACTGGGATCGATAAAATCTGTCGAGTCAAGGATTCCGTTTTGATTCCTGTCGACCAATGCATTGCGTGAATCGGGAATGCCGTCCACACCAAGCCGCATTATGCTTGCCCCTAATGTCACATCAGTACCGTATGGAATTGCCACCGCGCCAAAATCATAGTTCTCTATTCCACCAAATCGCTCATCGTGCATGAGCATAACTTCAGGATAATTGAGGCGTGCGAGCGCTGCAGGATTCCAGTATCCAGCGGAAGCATCATTTGCCAGAGCCGCATAAGCACCGCCAAGTCCAAGCGCTCGTCCGCCGACACCGATGGAAAGAAATTCACCTGCGTACTTAGCAATATGCTGGGCTGATGCGCCTTGAACAACAAGAAGAACGATTAAAATTCTTTTTAAAATCTTCATATATCACCAAAAACAAAAATACCGAACTCGCTCAATCGCTGCGTGGTTCGGTGAATAACAACGTGCGAGAATGAGTGACGATGCACAAAACCAGCATTCCACAACTCTCTCACAATTGTCTATACGTGGTAATCCTTTTTTCTAAATATAAGGTAGAAGATTCCTTTGAGAGAATCAAGCCTACTCGACACGCTCTGCTCCCAATTCACGCTTGAGCATAGTAAGGATTGGATGTTCTTTCAGTGCAGGTACTTCTGGGGAAATTCCATTTTCCGCAGTTATTTTACTATTATTTAGCCCCGATGTTGTTACATAGATCGGTTTGACTGGAAGGTCGCTGATCGAAAGCAGAACCGGTTCAATGGCTATAGGTTTGCCGACAACTTGATGAAGGGCACTCACCAAGAAATTCCTATGACGTTTGAGTGTTGAAAAATGATAAGCGTCAGGACAGGAAATGCGTACAGTCCCGCCATGGACATCTATCACTTTTGTTTCCATTAATAAGGTGCCTACTGCAATGTGCGTTTTCGATACATCGCTCACGAAATCAGACCACCGTGCAATCACTTCTTCTGATGAGACGGATTGAATCGTGGTAGAGGATGCAGCAACTCGCGGGGAGGAGTATTCTAATTTGTCAAGTTTCGAGACACCTACCAGCTTCATTAAGTCGGTACCAATGAGTGACGAATAGCTGACAGCTGATTGACTACTCAGATAGCCCGCACCAACTTCGCCCATCACTTTGAGTTCAGTGGAAGGAGGATTTTCACGCTGGGATGAATTAGCGGCACTCTTCGATAAGCTGCTATTGCTAGTATTACTTATTTTTTTTTTCAACAACTCAATCTGTTGAAGTAATTCACCAATTTGTAAGGAGCTTTCCATTTTCACCATCTGAATCAATCCTGCTTCAAGACGGTATCGCGGCTGTACCGCCCACCGAAGTGCCAGATCGAGTTCATTCGTTTGTTTGATATAGCGAAGAATATCCTGCTCGGGAAATTGATGCGCCACAGCTTCATACCGCTTTTTATAATGTTCGGATACTTCAATAAGCTGCGTGGATTCTGTTGAATGTACAATAAGTAAATTACGGAGATGTTCTGCTAACCCACCGATAAACTCACGCAAGTCGTACCCACTCTTAATGACTTCGTCTATTAATTGAATGGCCCCACGTATGTTATGATTTTTCAAAATGTCGGACACGCGGAAGTAGATATCCTGATCAACCACGTTGAATGCTTTCAGCAGTTCGATGGTCTTGATATCTGTGCCGCAAAACGAACGTACTTGATCAAAGATGCTTTGTGCATCCCGAAGGGATCCATCGGCACGCTTTGCTATCACCGCAAGCGCATCTTCTTCGATGGTGATCTGCTCGGCCCTTGCTATAGCGGTGAGCGTGCTGACTATTTCTTCTATTGCTATACGGCGGAAATCAAACCGCTGGCACCGAGAAAGAATGGTCATCGGGACTTTATGTACTTCTGTTGTAGCAAAAATAAATACCACATGCGTTGGAGGTTCTTCTAACGTCTTCAGAAGCGCGTTAAACGCCTCTTTTGTCAGCATATGTACTTCATCAATGATATAGATCTTATAGGAACCGTGAGTCGGTGTGTAACGTACGGAATCCCGTAGGTTGCGAATTTCTTCTACGCCTCGGTTCGATGCACCATCGATCTCAATAACATCAAGACCACGACCTTCGATAATTTCCTTGCAGATTTCACATGTGTTGTCAGGATTTTGATTGACGGGGGAGAGACAGTTAAGGGCACGCGCAAGAATGCGGGCAGTCGTAGTTTTTCCACACCCACGCGTTCCACTAAAGATGTACGCATGAGCAACCCGGTTGGATGCAATAGCATTTCGGAGCGTATTTGTTACATGACCCTGACCAACTACATCGTCGAAGATCATGGGTCGCCATTTACGCGCTGTGACCTGATAACTCATTTCAACTCAAACCTAGAATAAGGGACACAAACATGACAAGGATACAGAATTCAGAATCCAGAATCCAGAACTATTTTTTCTTTTCTGTGTTCTGCTTTTTACCATCTTTTTTCTTATCGCCAAATACATACTTCATTGCTTCTTCAATCGTTTCAATTGTACTAATTTTTAATCCTTCTTTCACTTTGTTTGAAATTTCCGTGAGATCCTTCATGTTTTCTTTTGGAATCAATACCGTTTTGATACCGCTCCGCTGTGCTGCAAGAAGCTTCTCTGTTAATCCACCAATGGGAAGGACGTTCCCGCGGAGAGTGATTTCACCTGTCATTGCTACGTCATTTCGCGCGGGGCGATTGCTTGCCGCAGATATGATGGCCATTGCCATTGTTATGCCTGCAGAAGGTCCGTCTTTTGGAATTGCGCCTTCCGGCAGATGAATGTGAATCTCGCGGTTTTTATTAAACTCCAGATCAATACCAAATTTTTTTGCATTGGAACGAATATAACTTAAAGCCGCTTGTGCCGATTCCTTCATCACATCGCCAAGTTGCCCTGTAAGTGTCAGACGTTCTGTACCGCGCATAATCGTCACATCGACATTGAGAATTTCTCCGCCAACGCTTGTCCATGCCAAACCAGTGACTGAACCAATGCGCGGTTGCCGCTCGGCGGCTTTTGTTCTATACTTTGGAACACCAAGATATTTTTCCACACTTTCCGGAGTAACAAGAATATTCTTTTCTGATTTTTTTCTTTCCGGCTTACCGTTCTTCTGTTGCACTAATACCATTTCCTTTGCAACCTTACGGCAAATGGAAGCAATTTCTCGTTCAAGATTGCGCACACCTGATTCGCGTGTATATTCCTGAATGAGTTTAAATATTGTCGCGTCTTCAAACTGCACTTCTTTCGCTTTTAATCCATGTGCCTGAAGTTGCTTAGAGATAATATGCCGCTTTGCTATCTCTTTTTTCTCATGCTCAAGGTATCCCGGCAGTTCAATAATCTCCATTCTATCCTGCAAAGGCAGTGGAATAGCAAACCGGACATTGGCCGTCGTGATAAACATCACTTTAGAGAGATCGTAATCTACTTCAATATAATGGTCATTAAACGCAATATTCTGTTCGGGATCCAATACCTCTAAGAGTGCTGCCGAAGGATCGCCGCGAAAATCCATACTCATCTTATCAACTTCATCCATCAACAACACAGGATTGATGGCCCCGGCACGTTTCATCGACTGAATGATTTTACCTGGCATCGAACCAATATAGGTGCGTCTATGTCCGCGAATTTCGGCTTCGTCTCGCATTCCACCCAATGAAATACGGACGAATTTTCTGCCCAGCGCCCGAGAGATAGATTTCGCCAACGATGTTTTACCCACGCCCGGTGGACCAACAAAACAAAGAATCTGGCCGCGTATCTCTTTCACAAGATTCAGCACTGCAATGTGCTCTAGAATTCTGTCCTTCGGCTTATCCAATCCATAATGGTCCGCATCAAGAATTTCTTTGACATGAGCAATAGTCAAATTGTCTTTCGTTCGCTTCTGCCACGGTATCGATATGAGCCAATCCAGATAATTGCGGGTGACAGTAAACTCAGGAGACATGGGTGAAGTTTTTTTCAGTTTATTGAACTCCTCCATTGCTTTCATTGCGGCTTCTTTTGGCATCTTTGCGGCAGTTAATTGCCCTTTGAGCTTCATAAGTTCAGGAGATGCTTCATCATCACCAAGCTCATCTTGGAGAATCCGTATTTGTTCCTGAATGAAAAACTTACGCTGCGACTTTTGAATATTATCCTGCACCTTGGTGTCAATGTCACGCTCGATTTTCAGTATGTCCACTTCCGTATTGAGGATTTTTGACAGCTCGTAGAGTTGATCGCGCAAAGTCTGAGTTTGCAGAACACGCTGTTTCACATCGACGCTTTGAACAATATTTGAGGCAATATAGTACATTTTCCGTTGCGGCTCTTTGATGCCGCCATACGCCATAAGCACTTCGGGTGGAAGGTTCCGGTTGAGGCGAATGTATTCAGTAAAGAGTGTAGAAACATGCCGGACAAGCGCTTCGATTTCGCGACCCGCCGGCGGATCAATACGATTAATGACAATCTCCGCCTCAAGAAAATTGGGGTTATGGACGAACTTCTTGATGTTTGCTTGTGCAATGCCATCTACCAAAATCTTCATCAATCCATTGGGAAGTTTCAGCATTTGAAGGATTTTAGCCACCGTACCTTCACGATAAATATCTTCTTCAGAAGGTTCGTCAACTGATGGATTTTTTTGTGCTACCAGTAAGATGTTTTTGCCGCGTTCGAGGGATTCGTTAGCGGCGCGAAGTGACGTTTCTCTTCCCACAAGTACAGGAAAAATCATATATGGGAATACAACCACATCGCGGAGAGGTAGAACGGGAAGAATGTTTGGAATTTGATCTAATGTCTCAATGTGTTGATTGGATTTGGCAGTATCACTCATAGTCTTAGTATATCGTTCACTATAAAAACAAAAGAGGGCACGTCTGCCTGAGCGGACACACCCATGATTTCCATTGTTTTAATATACCGAGGAAATGGAGGAGAAGCAAGAATAGGTCTTCGCTGAAAAACTTAGATTTCTCAGGGACAAGTATAGTTTTAATTTATACTAGACTAATCACCGACAAGCGTTCCCCAACCATCAAAATTTGAACGATAACAATGGGCAAGTGTTTCCATTGTTTCTGTCCATGCAATTATAACATTCTCTTTCATCTGGAGCTTCTGTGTATGACCAGTGATAAGCCACTTGTCTTGTGTCGCTACCGGCGGAACACATTGAACATCGTATTGAAACTCCTTCAGATGGTTCATGAGATCAAGCGCATCATTTAATTCATCAGCATAAAAAAAGAAGTCAATTCCTTTTTCATCTTCTTCCTTCGCACCAACCATTTGAGAAAGCTCTAAGACGCGACGCGTTGCCTTCGCAGACAGGGTATCATTCCTCATTTTTTGTTGTTCCTCAAAGACCATGATGCCCGCATTCTTTTGAACACTGTATCGAACAGTTTAATATATTTCAAATTCAAAGTATATGTCATAATGCGCTATTCAAAAATCTCACAAGCGGTGTAAGCTCTTCGCAAATACCTGCAGTTTCCTTGACGAATGATACTCTATAACATTTCGACTCCGGCCAAGAGACTCCAACAAAGAATTGTTTGTACTTCAACCATTCTGCCATTAGATGATTTTCTTCATAGCCCTTAGGAATGCGTTGTAGTTTCTCCCACCCAAATGGTGCAAAGAGTTTCTTAAATCGACGGCCCTCCACAATTGAAAGAAATTCTTCCCCTCGCACTGCAATTGCCTTTCGGATTTTCTTCAGTTGATTGCCGTCTGGAATGTAGATGCCGCCACCAACATACAGTTCGCCCGGCGCTATTTCTATATAATATCCGGATCCAACAAATCCTTTTGGCTTACCGCGTAGAACAAAGTGTGCAGCAATATGAGTTTTGTACGGAGTTTTATCGGGGCTAAATCGAATATCACGGTAAATTCTAAAAATGGATCGCTTAGGATTAAGATCAAATTCCGGTGCAAAACGAACAAAGTGTGTTTGCAATGCAAAGATAAATGATTGCATCGATGCTTTTGTATAGCTCTCGAATTCTTCTTTATGTTTTTCAAACCACTCTCTATTATTGTTGCGTTTGAGTAGTTTAAGAAATTTTATTCCTTCCTTAGGAAATCCTTCAAAAGGTGGATAGAGATCAAAATCCATCGCTGGTATTTGAGACATAATCCTGTTCTCCTACGAGATGCGAAATTCTTTCCCATCGATTGCAGCACGAACAAAACCATTTGCTCGTTTCAATCTCGCCTTTGCTTCACTCAATGAAACATTTGCTTTGATCATAACAAGCGCCGATTTCACATGAAAATCTGATTTCGTTAAGTAGTCCGCAGCCTCTTCATACGAGATACCGGTAATCGTCATAACAATTCTCTTTGCCCGTTCACGCAGTTTTAAATTTGTCATCTGAAGATCGATCATCATATTCTCATAAACTTTTCCGAGTCGAATCATAGCCGTGGTTGTAATCATGTTGAGGACAAGCTTTTGTGCTGTTCCCGATTTCATTCGTGTTGAACCCATGATGACCTCCGGTCCGACTTCCGGACAAATGGCAACATCGATTGCAGAAACAAGATCTACAAATTCCGGAAGATCAAATTTCGTGCGTGGATTTGTTGTCACGTATATTGTACGTGCACCGCGCTGCTTTGCACGTTTTACAGCTCCAACAACATATGGCGTTCGAAGGCTCGCGGCAATTCCACACACTACATCATTCATTCCTACTTTTTTCTTATCGATATCGCGGGCGCCATTTTCCTCTTTATCTTCAGCGCCCTCCTGAGAGCAAAACATCGCCTTCTCGCCGCCGGCAATAATACCTTGCACCATTTTGGGATTTGTGCCATATGTCGGCGGACATTCCACCGCATCCAGAACACCAAGTCTGCCACTAGTACCTGCGCCAACATAGATGAGTCTTCCATTATTTCGAAACGCAACAATCACAAGATCAACCGCTTTAGCAATATACACTATCTGTCCCTCGACCGCTTGTGCGATCTTTTTGTCCTCACTATTGATGAGTCGAAGAATCTCATCAACCGATTGCACATCTATACCCATACTAACAGAATTCCTTTGCTCAGTCATTAAGTGCTGCAGCTGATTAAACAATGTTTTTGACTTGGACAATTTCGTTTCTTTCATTTTATTTAACGATGCTAATTAGAAATGTACTACTAATATTTTTTTATCTGAAGCGATGAGTTGTTCTGAACCGGTAAATGTAAGGTCTATCGATTGTATATTAATTTGCGGATGTTTCCGCTTTGCTATTTCTATTTCTTCTGATAGATCACCGCCCTTAAACGCTAATAGGGCCGGTGGATTCGGATCTACTCGTCCATTAATATGAGTTTTTATAGTAATTCTGTTTTGGTCTATGCTTTTAAGAAAGATTTTAGACCAAGAAAGGAGATCCTTTAATGGAGCAACCGCTCTGGCAATGGCAAAATCAAATTTCTTAGCATACTCTGGTTGCGAGCCGGCTTCCTCTGCCCTTCCCCACAAAGCATGTATATTGTTAAGTTTTATATCGCTTATCATCTGCGTTACCGCATTGATCTTCTTTCCTGTTGAATCAATACAAAGCATAGAAATGTCTGGGCGTAAGATCTTAATTGGAATTCCAGGTAATCCACCACCTGTTCCTATATCAACAATGGCGCTGTTTTGTTTGATTTCTATTTTAAAGAGTGGGGAGATGCTGTGCAAAATGTGATATGTCCAAACATTCTCTTCATCTTTTCTCGAAATGATGTTGATTTTTTTATTCCATTCTAACAATAGTACTACATAATAATCTAATTGTTCAAGTTTGTCGTTGGTTGGCGTCAATCCATTTTTTATGCAAAGCTCGCGAAACCAAATCTTCTTCTCTGGGTGCATTATCCCATTCTCCAATCAAAAATGTTCCGTTCCACGTGAAACGGAAAACTCCTAACTTCTGAGATATACCATCAGCACAGAGATGTCGGCAGGAGTAACACCATTAATTCTTGATGCCTGCCCAATGGACACCGGCTGGATTTTTGTAAGCTTCTCTCGCCCCTCTGTTGATAACGACTTTATGTTCCCATATTTAACATCGTTTGGTATGTGAAGCATTTCGAATCGTTCAAACCTTTCTACTTCTTCTTTCTGTCTCTTGATATAGCCTTCATATTTCAATTCGATTTCGACTTGTTCAATCACTTCCGCATACAATTGTTCGTCACAAGAAGATCGAAGGTTCAAAAAGTATGCAGTGGATGATAGAACTTTGGTTTGTACAAATTGTGAAAGTTTGACATTCGGTCTCTTGAGCAGTTTTGCCATCTTTTCATTTTCCAAAATGAACTCTTCCCCGATCTTTCCAAAGAATGGATTGACGTCTTTCGGAGCGATTGAAAGCTGATTTGAAAAATTGAGACCTTCTTGAATTAATTCTTCCTTCCTCCGCAGGCGCTTTATTACTTCTTGAGAAATCAATCCTAGTCGATGTCCAGTTTCCATTAATCGTCTGTCCGCATTGTCCTGCCGAAGTATCAGACGATGCTCTGCTCGCGACGTAAACATTCGATACGGTTCTTCGATTTCTCTATTAACTAGATCATCAACCAATACACCAAGATATGCTTCAGATCGTTGTAAAATGATTGGTTCTTCTTCTCTAATATACTGAATAGCATTAATACCTGCTAAAAGCCCCTGTGCGGCTGCTTCTTCGTACCCAGACGTACCATTCACTTGACCTGCAAAGAAAAGACCATTGACATGTTTCGTCTCTAGTGACGGTTTCAATTGATGTGGGGGGAAGTAATCATATTCGACTGCATATCCTGGTCGCAACATGGTAACATTTTCCAATCCTGGTACTGTATGCAATCCTTCTAATTGAATATCCTCGGGCAGGCTGGTCGAATATCCGTTCACATATACAACATTCGTATTATAACCTTCAGGTTCAAGAAAAATATGGTGTCTTTCTTTATCAGCAAAGCGATTGATTTTATCTTCGATAGATGGACAATATCGCGGACCTATTCCTTTAATTCTTCCTGTGAATAAAGGCGACCTATCAAAACCTTTTCTTAGCACTTTATGAGTCTCATTGTTCGTATAAGTCAAGTACATAGAAATAAGCTTATTCGATATTCTAGAATTTTGGAAAGAAAATGGTCTTTGGTTTTGGTCACTGGGCTGTTCCTCTGTCTTAGAAAAATCAATCGTATTCTTGTCGATCCTTGGTGGGGTACCGGTTTTAAGTCTCCCGTTAATAAATCCTATCTTCTTTAAGCTGTCCGTCAAGCCATCGGACGACTGTTCTCCATATCTCCCGCCAACCGTTGATTGGGTTCCTGTATGCATTAATCCGCATAAGAATGTACCAGAACACAAGATGAATGCTTTACAAGTAATTCCGGTTCCATTTTGAAGAACCACTCCCTCGATTTTGGGATTGTATTTTGTTTTGGATTCTTCAGTAACAAGGACATCTTTAACAATTCCTTCTTTTATTTCCACACCCTGTTGATTTTCTACTCGCTTTTTTGCCTCTCGAGAGTACCATTCTCGATCGCTTTGGCAGCGTGGTGACCAGACAGCTGGTCCTTTAGATAAATTCAGCATCCGAAATTGAATCCCTGTTGCATCGGCAATCTTTCCCATCTCTCCGCCAAGAGCATCAATTTCTCTAACAAGATGGCCTTTAGCTGTCCCACCAATCGCCGGATTGCAAGACATTCTTCCAATTGCTTTTTTTTCCATGGTGACCATCAGTACCCGGTAACCCATTCTTGCAGCCGCTAAACTTGCCTCAATACCTGCATGTCCACCACCAGCGACAACGACATCAAATTCTTTTTCTACCGTTTCAGGCAAGGTTGCAGCTCCATTCTCGTTTCACGTGAAACCATAGTTTACTTGCCGATACAAAATTTTGAGAAAATGTTATTAAGTATGTCTTCTGTAGTTACAAATCCAATGATTTCACCGATTGCGTCTATGGCCCTTCGTAAATCAAGGGCAATAAACTCCCCACTTTCTCTCAACCTTGACGATTCGAGCGAAGAAGACAATCCCTCTTTTGCTCTTAGTAATGCGGAATAGTGTCTTTCATTCGTAATTGTTACAGATTCTCTGCTTTCTGCCTGCGATTTATCAAGAACATGCTTTTCCAATTCGCTTATTAACAGTTTAATTCCCTCATGACTGATCGCTGACGTCTCAACTATAAGACCCTCTTTTATCTCAATATCGATTATCGCTTTTTTCGCTTGAAGATCTATTTTATTGTTTGCGATAATCAAACCACTTTGAGGATGATTCTTTCGAACATAATCAAGAAATTCCAACTCATTGTTTGTTATAAGCTTGGTACTATCGTGGACCAGCACAACAATGTCGGATGTCTGTGCAACCTTCCAAGTCCTCTTTACTCCTTCCTGCTCAATTGAGTCCTCTGTCTGTCGAAGTCCCGCTGTATCTATTATTCTGAAGAGCACTCCTGAAATCGTTATTTTTTCTTCTATAAAATCGCGGGTTGTACCCGGTATATCCGTTACAATGGCGCGATCTTCATGGAGCAGTGCATTCAACAAACTAGACTTGCCCGCATTGGGTACACCGACAAGTGCCACACGGACTCCTTCACGCCACACCTTTCCATACTTATAAGTACATAACATTTTTTCAATCGCTGATATTCCAGATTCTATCGATTCTTCAAATTTTTTCTTATCGATCAATTCTAGATCTTCTTCTACAAAATCTAATTCCAACTCTAATAATCCCACCGATTTTACTAATTGATCTCGGATTAATCGAATTCCTTTTGAGAGCGTTCCTTCCAACTGATCCAACGATGTCTTATACGCTTTATCGGACTGGGCTTGTATGAGATCAGCTACTGCTTCTGCTTGAGAAAGGTCTAGCTTGCCATTAAGAAATGCGCGCTGAGTAAACTCTCCGGGTTCTGCTGGACGAGCGCCTGTTTCTAATAAACATTCCAATACTCGTCGCGTTACATGTATTCCACCATGACAACTAACTTCAACCGTATCTTCACCAGTGAACGATGTTGGGGCAAGAAAGATCGTGCAAACTACATCGTCAACAATATTGCCCCCTACATCGACAATGCGACCAAAGTGTGCAGTGTGACTTTTCGCAGTTGCAAGGTTTTGTTTTCCCCTGAATCGATTCGCTACATTTCTTATTGCAGATTCACCGCTGACACGAATAACTGAAATTGCGCCTTCGCCCATCGGAGTTGCGATTGCGGCTATTGTATCTCCTAAGTGTCCTTTCATTTCTTTTTTTGCCTGTTTCCTGAACAAAATGTACGAAATGCCATGTCCTTCCACAATACCATAAATAAGAACGCCTTGTCGTTAGCAAGGCGTTCCATGGAGACACACTGCTTCTCTTGAAATTATTTTTTTAACCGTGGCATGTCTTTTGCAAATTTAAATATTCCGCCATGTGTCTTCTTTTTAGGTTCAATTTTTCGGAGGGGTTCATCATCATGCTGTTTGTTGATCAATAATTGTTGACCAATCGAGAGTATGTTGAATACTGTGTAATACAGATTCAATCCAGCAGGAAAACCATTGAATAAAAACGTCATCATAATGGGCATCATCCACACCATAGCTTTTTGTCTTGGATCTTTTGTTGTCATCTTTGTTTGGAAAAACATTGTGACACCCATAAGCACTGCAATACCACTTATGTCTTGTATACCGACCAATGGCAGTTTGAAGGGTAATCGATAAATTACATCGGGAATTGATAAGTCTGTTATCCAGCCGACAAAATTTGCTTGTCTTAATTCAATTGCTCCGCGAAACACAGAATAGAGTGCGTACATAATCGGCATTTGCAATAAGAGTGGTAAACAGCCACCTGCCGGATTTACACCATATTCTTTATAGAGATTCATAATAGACTGATTCATCTTCTGTGGATCATCTTTGTACTTCTCACGCAGTTCATCCATTAATGGCTGGAGTTTTTGCATCTTCTTCATGGACTTCATCTGAGTTTTGGACAATGGATGCAACGCTACTTTTATAAGAATTGAAAAGATGATGATAACCAAACCCCAGTTTGGAATTACATAATGAATTGCAGTAAAAATTGGAAGCATGATGTATTCAGAAATTGGGCGTATTATCCATGCCCATCCCAAACTCATTATTTTTTCCAGACTTGTACCATATGACTTTAACTCACTGTGCTGTAAGGGACCCAGAAACACTTTGAATATACTTTTTTCACTTTGTTCTCCTCTGTACGGCATCCTCAGTGAAATATCGTACGATTCTAAGAATCCATTGTCTGGCATCGCGATGCGTGTTCCTTCTAAATATGCCCCTTCGCTTACTGTGCCAACCGGAATAAGCGCAACTGCAAAATATTTATTGCGCGTTGCAACCCAATCTATGCCACCTGAGATTTCTTTTTGAACCTTTTGATCAACTTTTGACGCATCAATTTCAGTGAGTTCGTTTGCAGTGAATGCGTACGCCGCGGCAAAACTTGATTCATCTACGCTATTGAGTTCAGCATAACGAATTCCATGTTCCCATGCTACTTCATATTGGAAATTCGACACAACTGAACCAAGATTCAATAATTGTATTTCTGTCTCGAACCCATATTCTCCGTTACGGAACTTCATCTTTTTCACAAGCTGTCCACCGTTTGTAGCTGGGAGTATAAATGTTACTTCAAATTCAAAGCTTCCTTCGAGTTGCACATGGCTGCTGGGTGTGATAACATCAAAATAAAGGTCTTTTGTATTGACTACCCGTCCGTCGGACGTCGTGAGAAGAACAGCAAAATCTCCTTTGTGCATATAATCAATCAATTGAACCGGCTGGCCATCCCATGTTTTGAACTTCTTGAGCTCCCACTTACGAAGTACTCCCCCCCTCGAAGATATCTCTGCCGAATAATTATCTGTTTCGATAGAAATTATCTTTTCTTTTCCGCTGACCCTCGCAAAAAAGAATTTTCCATATGGATTAACCTGCTGTGTTTCTTTAGGTTCTAGTGCTTTTGGCTGAACTACTTTAATTGTGTCTTTTCCTTGCCCTTGTTTTGCGATGTGATCCGGCTGCTTTTGTTTTATCTGTGGCGAATTGAGCCACATCCAAGCAACAAGTACAATAAAGATTAAAACGAAACCAATTGTTGATTGTCGATCCATAATGAATTTACCTTGATTCTACTTGTGAAAAATTAAGGAACGGGATCATACCCGCTCGACGTACTAAAGGGATGACACTTAGAAATTCTTCGTATCGTAAGCCGAAATCCGTAGAAAACTCCATGGACTTTAACTGCTTCGAGAGAATATTCTGAGCATGACGGATAAAACCGGCAATGATTAAACGGGAGTAGCGATGATACTGTATGTTGATACAGTCGAATTATAAAAATAATTATGAGTTTCATTCTTTCGCCACTGGATCAATTCGTAAAAATCATTGAATAAAGAGCAGACAATGCTTGTGCTATAGATGAGAATCGTACCATGGTTGGCGCGATTTCTGTGTTCCCATTATACATAAAAACGATTTCAACCAGCGTTCCCGAATTTAGTTGTTTAATGAAATCTGTCTTCTTGGCAAGAAACGCCTCTCTCATTAATCGCTTTAATCTATTGCGGTGAGCGGCTGTTCTGATTTTCTTTGAAACTGTGTAACCAACATGCAGAGATGTTCTTTTTGAGAGTGATGATAATACAAAAGCTTTTATGGGCTGCTTTTCATACCTCTTACCTCGAGTAATGACTCTCGTAAACGTTCCAAATCCGCTTAGGATTTCAATTGATGGTTGTGAAGGAGGCATGTGACGCCGGTTTTCAGACGTATTATTTTCTTATCACTCATCGCTAACCGTGAGCTTTTTTCTACCTGTTGCACGCCGTCTGTTAATTACTTTTCGTCCGTTTTTTGTTGCCATCCGCGCACGAAACCCGTGTGTGTTTTTTCTTTTCCGTTTGTGTGGTTGATACGTTCGTTTCATACGAATAGACTCTCTCTTGTTCCTATGGTCTTCTTTTATTAATTAGAACAAATTTACTAAAATAATGACGCACATACAAGGAAGCCTGTACAAAGAATTTCTTCCGTAATTTTACAAGAGATAAAAAAAATATTAATTGTAAAAATTCCACTTGCATGCTTCCATCATTGGTGCTATTATTAAGCCCACTTGTTATGTTGATCAGCACTGTTGATAACTTGTGGAAAGTGATGCGGTGTTCATTATCGCTTTTTCGGTTTTATCTGTTTGCCCTGTTTATTATTTAATTATTGATGACTTTTCATCCGACTGTAATCTGTGCACATAATTGTGGATAAGTTGTGTTTACTGTGATTTCCTTCGCGAATCATTGGAGTGTGTTATGACGCTGCCTGCTCATGCCGGCCAATTTGTTGATAATCAAGTCCTTGCAATTAAAACTTGGGAACAATGCTTAACAATAATTAAAGATCAAGTTTCGACATTGAGTTTCAAGACGTGGTTTCAGCCAATTGTGCCTGTTAGATTAAACGAAAAAGATTTAACTGTGCAGGTGCCAAGTCAATTTTTTTACGATTGGCTTGAAGAACATTATAATACATTGCTTCGTAATACAATCACAGCGGTAATTGGTGAAACCGGTAGTCTTTTTTATATTGTCACGTCTGAGGAACACCCATCTGCTCCTCCAACGAATCCCGATTTTGACATTGTTCCTTCAACCATCGATTTCGTACGTACACAGCCATTTGCGCCTCATGTTCCGCTTAGAACAGAAAATTTGCAATCCATCAGAAGCAATTTCAATCCTCGTTATACGTTTGACAATTTTATCAAGGGGGATTGTAACCAGCTTGCCAGAGCAGCAGCTTTGGCCGTTGCAAATAACCCTGGTGGTACATCTTTTAATCCTCTTGTTCTATATGGTGGCACTGGTCTCGGAAAAACACATTTGATGCATGCGCTTGGAAATCATGCCGCAACCAACGGCAAAGCAAAGCGTATTGCATATGTATCTAGTGAAAAATTTACAGTCGATTTTGTTGAAGCAATTCAAGATGATAAAGTAAAAGAGTTTTCTTTGTTTTATAGAAGCATGGATTTATTGGTTGTTGATGACATTCAGTTTTTTGCCGGAAAGGAAAAAACACAGGATAATTTTTTTCACACATTCAATGCACTGTACCAGCTTGGTAAACAAATTGTTCTTTCCTCGGATGTTCCTCCAAAGGAATTGCGCGGTTTGGATGAGCGTTTGATCTCTCGTTTTCAATGCGGGCTTACAGCAGACATTCAGCCCCCCGATCTGGAAACGCGGATTGCTATTCTTCAAAAGAAAAGCGAAGAAAATTCTTTAGAGTTGCCTTCGAATGTTATTGAATTTATCGCTGCGAATGTCAAAAAAAATATTCGCGAATTAGAGGGTTGTCTTATTAGCCTTTTTGCAAGAGCGTCTCTGGAAAATCGTGAAATTGGTATTGATCTTGCGAAAGATGTTTTACGTGTTATTGTAAATGATCTACGAGTACCATTGAGTATAGATCAAATTCAGAAAATCGTGTGTGAATTTTTTGATATTCCTGTTGACCTTCTTCGCGCTAAGACACGTCGTCACGAAGTTGTAATCGCCAGACAGACCGCTATGTTCCTGGCGAAAGATCTCACAAACTCCTCACTTAAAACTATCGGTCTTCATTTTGGTGGAAGAGATCACAGCACGGTAATTCATGCATGTCAAGCTGTTGAGGAATTTTTAAAAACAGATAGTGTCTACAAACAACACCTAGATCAGATACGCCGAAAGATTGAACTCAATGAGTAATATTTACATTTCCTCTTAATGCAACTTGTAGATAACGTGTGTGATATCTCTTTCTTGTTGTTAATAAAAAACTATTATACAGAGTTTATCAATTTAAATTAATAAATATGTTTAAAACATAGTTTTTTATAACTCTATTTTCACAGTATTAATTTTGTTTTTGTTCATATTTTTCTTGTTTTTTACTAGGTTTTAAATGTTATCCACAGTATTAACATGTTTATAATAATAAATCTTTCTTCTTTAAAAACATATTATATTAATAGATACAATTTATTGTGTCTCTACTAAAAAATTGGTAATTTTAATAAAATAAAAGAAATTGTGATAGAGGAGTTACCAGAATGAAGTTTACCGTAGAAAGTAATGAACTCCAAAAAGCTCTGATGAAAATCAGTGGTGTTGTTCCATCTAAATCAACCCTTCCTATACTTGAGAATATACTCTTCTCACTCTCAAATAATTTTCTCTTGCTTGTTGCTACAGATCTGGAAATCTCAATGTCCGCAACATTAGAAGTGAGGGGGGGCGAAGATGGTTCTATAGCTGTACCTGCAAAAAGAGTTATGGATACTTTGCGGGCATTACCAGAAGCTCAGCTTGTATTTCATGCAGATATTTCAACAAACAAAATCCGAATGATAACGGAAAACGGCGAATATAATCTTATAGGTGAAACAAGCCATGATTATCCAGCTATACCAGAGTTTAAAGGTGAAAGCGAAATTGTGTTTGAGGGTTCACTCATAGGATCAATGATCTCAAAAACTATTTTCTCCGTTAGTACAGATGAATTACGTCCAGCAATGACAGGATTACTACTTCAAATAAAAGATGGCGAAATGTGTGCCGTTGCAACAGACGGACATCGATTAGTCCGTGTTGTCTACTCAAAAATAGCACAAGCAAAAGCACATAAAGATATTATTGTTCCGGCAAAAGCGCTTTTATTAGTATCAAAAGCAATAGAAGACGGTACAAATACTATCTCTTTTAATACAACACATATTAAATTCTCATTTAAGAATTTTACACTCACTTCGCGTCTTATTGAAGAAAGTTATCCAAACTATGAGAGTGTAATACCTCTTGAAAACGACAAAAAATTATCAGTAGATAGAAACATATTATTGGCCTCTATTAAAAGAGTTTCTCTTTATTCAAGCAACACCACACACCAAATACGATTTTCGACGAAAAAGAACGAAATGAAAATAATGGCTGAAGATGTTGACTTTGGTGGGGAAGCGAAAGAGCGGGTTGTGTGCAATTATTCCGCAGATAATATTGAGATTGGTTTCAACGCAACATATCTTATGGATATTCTTTCACACATTGATTCTGCTGAAGTAGTCTTTAGTTTTAGCAGTTCCGTCAAAGCGGTCATCATCAAACCAACGACAGTAAAAGAGAATGAAGATGTTTTGATGTTGGTCATGCCCATGCGTCTTAATGTATAATTGAGAACCATGTATTGTTGGTAGCAGAGTGAATAGCCCCATCCTGAAGAGGATTTGGGGCTATCGCGTTGTAAATAAGGTGGTCTAGACTTGAATCTGCAACGCATCGTACTTGAAAATTTTAGAAATCACAGTTCTACACTGATTGATTGCTCTCCCGGTATAAATATTTTTTTGGGCAACAACGGAGAGGGAAAGACAAACATTCTTGAAGGGATTTCCTATTTTTGTCTCACAAAAAGTTTTTATGCGTCAAGTGACTCTGTGGTCATGAAAATAGGCGGACCTGGTTTTACTGCAACGGGTAAAATCCTTTCTGACAGCGGGGTTGAGTATGAGATCCAGGTAGAGTTTGATCGAGAGCTTAACCAAAAAACCGTTACAGTGAACAAGGCGAGAATAGATAAAGCATCATCACTGATCGGTTGGTTTCCCGTAGTCATTCTCTCGCCAGAGCAAAGCACGATAACGTTTGGATCTCCAGCGGATAGGCGACGGTTTATAGATTTTGTTGTATCACAATCGAGCAGGATATACTTGGAGAGCCTGATAGATTACCGACGAATATTAAAGCAGCGAAATAAAATTTTATCGGAGATGCAAACAACGCGCAGTGAAAATAGAGATGCAATTGAACCATGGAACGACAATCTGATTAGAGTTGGTTCGTCTATTATGAAGAAACGCAAAGAGTTTATTGAAGACTTCCACGGAATAATGGTTGATGCTTATGCTCAACTTTCCGGAGTAGGTGAACGGCCTGGGATCGCATATTCACCATCGTTTGAATACGCAGAGAACAATGGAGATGTAGTCGAGACATCATTTAAAAAAGCTCTTCAAAATCAATTTTCAGATGAGCAACGCATTGGATACACACTTGTGGGACCGCATAGAGATGAGTTTATATTCCAAGTAAACGGGCTCCATGCGAAAAATTTTGCTTCGCAGGGCCAGCATAAGACATTTTTAGTTGCGCTGAAACTTGCCGAATTCTTCTATCTGAAAAACAGATGCAGTGAAACACCCATCTTGTTGCTTGACGATGTTCTCAGCGAGTTAGACGATTGCAGATGCCGGAGATTGCTAGAGGCGGTAGCCAACACAGGGCAAGTCTTCATTACTTCCACCGATGAGCGCGCTCTCGACGGGTTATCGGTTGCTTCAGCCAATCCACGGAAGTTCTTTGTAAGACAAGGAAGAATTGAACGTGTCGAAGACGCAGCACAGATCAATTAAACCTATCGGCTTTGCACTTGATGAGCTGGTAAACAGTTTAGGGATTAAAAAGAAATTAAAGGAGTATGATGCGATTATCTATTGGGATTTGGTGGTTGGAAGGCAAATAGCCAAAATGTCAACAGCAACGCGAATTACACAAGGAGTGTTATTTGTTCATGTAAAAACAAGCACGTGGCGGAACGAGTTAACGCTGCGGAAGAAAGAGATCATAGATAAACTCAATACCGTTGTTGGACTCAACGCGGTAAAAGACATCAAGTTTCACTGAATCGAAGAACTTACAATGGAAGTAAAGTGAAAGAAAATAAAACGAAGCAAGCGAAAATAAAAAGTGTTAGAACTGGCGATTACACAGCTGACGACATTACTGTCCTCAAAGGATTGGAAGCCGTACGTCGCCGCCCAGCTATGTATATTGGCGATGTTAGCGCGCGTGGCCTTCATCATCTCGTATATGAAGTAGTGGACAATTCCATTGACGAGGCACTGGCAGGGTTCTGTAAAAATATCCACGTGTGCATAAACAACGATGGCTCTGTCACCGTTGAAGACGATGGGCGCGGTATTCCAACCGATATCCATACGGAAGAAAAACGGTCGGCGCTTGAAGTCGTAATGACCGTACTGCATGCCGGTGGAAAGTTCGACAAAAATTCGTACAAAGTCTCTGGTGGTCTTCACGGTGTTGGAGTGTCGGTTGTGAACGCATTGAGTGAACTGCTGGAAGTAGAGGTAAGTCGTGACGGTAAAGTTTTCTATCAGAAATACAAAAAGGGCGACCCCGTTGCCTCTGTAAAAGTTATCGGGAAGGCCGAGCACGGCAAGACAGGAACCAAAACAACATTCATGCCCGATGGAACAATCTTTAAGAATAGGATTTTTAAATTTGAAACAATTGCAGAACGTTTACGAGAGCTCGCATTTTTAAATTCAGATGTTACATTAAATATAAAAGATGAACGTAAGAACTCGAAGCAAGAAGAATCACTTCACTTCAAAGGCGGAATCATTGAGTTTGTGAAGTACATCGATTCAACGCGTCCATCTATAATGAAGAAAGTCATGTATGCAAAGGGAGAAGCAAAAGACGAAAACAATCGAACAGTCGAAGTCGAAGTAGCGCTCCAGTATAACGATCAATACAATGAAAACATTTTTACCTATGTCAACAATATTAACACACACGAAGGCGGAACACACCTTGTCGGATTCCGTACTGCACTGACCCGCACCTTAAATAACTATGCGTCGAAGAACGGTCTGGTGAAAGAAGGCGGAGTGCAATTGACGGGTGATGACTTTCGTGAAGGTTTGACTGCGGTGATCAGCGCAAAGGTGCCCGAACCACAGTTTGAAGGTCAAACGAAGACGAAGCTTGGAAACAGTGAAGTAAAGAGTATTGTGGAATCGATCTTTGGTCCACAGTTGTCCGATTGGCTGGAAGAAAATTCTCCTGATGCAAAACGTATTATTGATAAATGTCTGCATGCGGCAGAAGCGCGAGAAGCTGCACGAAAAGCGCGAGATATCACCCGACGAAAAAATGCATTTGACGGCGGGGGATTGCCCGGCAAACTAGCCGATTGTTCTATCAACGATCCGGAACATTGTGAAATTTATGTTGTCGAGGGTGACTCTGCCGGAGGTAGCGCCAAGCAAGGACGCGACCGGCGTTTTCAGGCAATTCTTCCGCTCAAGGGAAAAATTCTCAACGTAGAGAAAGCACGACTACATAAAATTTTGGAAAACGATGAAATTCGTGCCATCTTTACAGTCATTGGTGCAGGAATGGGCGAAACATTTGATGCCAGCAAGATCCGTTATGGGAAGATCATCATTATGTGCGACGCCGACGTCGATGGTTCGCATATTCGCACATTACTGTTGACACTCTTTTTCCGGTATATGAAGGAAATTATAGAATTGGGGCACCTCTATATTGCCCAACCGCCGCTTTACAAAGTGAAGAGAGGTAAACAAGAGTTTTATGCATATGACGAAGAAGAGCGTGACGAAATCATCAAGCGCCTGAAGAGTGAAAAGAAAAGTAAAACTGAAAAAGAAGAACAGGAAGAGCCACCTCCTATCACGGAAGAAGGCGTAATAGTGAAAGAAGGCGGTATGGTAATCTCGCGATTCAAAGGTCTTGGCGAGATGAACCCCGAACAACTGTGGTCCACAACAATGAATCCAGAGACACGAACGATTTTACAGGTGACAATTGAAAATGCCGCAGATGCTGACCGCACGTTTTCAATTCTCATGGGCGATGAAGTCGAACCGCGGCGCAACTTCATTGAAAAGAATGCAAAGTATGTGAGAAATCTTGATGTTTGATAAGATCTGCACCGTCGTTATTAATTTCCAAACACCTGATCTATTGAAAACAGCAATCGAATCATTTCGAAAATTTTATCCAACCTTACAAATGACGATTATAGACAATGGATCAAAGGATAATTCGAGGGAAGTCGTTGAGAGGATGCGTCGAGTTATGCCGAAATATACGGCAACCCTACTGCTTGATTCAAATATTTATCATGGTCCGGCAATGAATCGGGCAATGAATGCGGTGAAAGAGGAATATGTTTTTTTCCTTGATTCAGATACAGAAATAAAACAAGGTGGTTTTCTCGAACCAATGTTGGCAGAACTTGAAGCATCAGTAACCGCCTATGGAATTGGACGGCAGATAACGGTTAATAAACGGGGATTTTCTGCTGAGACTGGAATTACAATACTCGCGCCGGCATATATGATGCTACGTCGTTGTTTGTATCCAAATTTTCCACCATTCGAACATCATGGACAACCTGTATTAAAGAATTTCATTGCAGCACAGCAAATGGGATACACTTTAAAATCGTTTCCCATAGAAGATTTTATTGATCATCGGTGGCGCGGAACAGCCTCTCGCTTCGGTTATGGATTGGGGTGGAGGGGAAAAATAGATTTTGTTTTAAATAAACTGGGGTTTTAATTTCACACAATGAAGCACAAACAAAGATAATCCATGGCAACAGTAAATGAAAAAACAATACCGGTAGACATTGAAGATGAAATGAAAGGATCGTACATCGACTACTCGATGTCGGTCATCGTATCGCGCGCACTTCCCGATGTACGCGATGGTCTCAAGCCTGTACACCGACGCGTATTATTCGGTATGCAAGGACTCGGTTTAGCAAGCAACCGGGCTTATAAGAAAAGCGCACGCATCGTTGGTGAAGTGCTTGGTAAGTATCACCCACACGGCGATACTGCGGTGTATGATACTATGGTGCGTATGGCTCAAGACTTTTCCATGCGCTATATGCTTGTGGATGGGCAGGGGAACTTCGGATCGGTTGACGGCGATTCACCTGCGGCAATGCGTTATACAGAAGCACGACTCACCCGCATTGCGGAAGAAATGTTAAAGGATCTCGAAAAGAACACCGTTAATTTTACACCGAACTTTGATGATACTTTGCAAGAACCAACAGTTATGCCGTCACTCGTTCCCAATCTGCTTTGTAATGGCGCCAGTGGCATCGCAGTCGGAATGGCAACAAACATCCCGCCTCACAATCTCCGTGAGGTTATCGACGGATGCCTATCCTATATCAAGGATCCAATCATCAGCAATGAAAAACTGATGAAGAACATCCTCGCGCCAGACTTTCCGACTGGCGGCATCATTTATGGATATGGAGGTGTGAAAGATGCATACACAACAGGACGCGGTAAAATTATCGTACGTGCAAGAGCGAACATCGAGACCGGCAAAGGAGAACGTCAGCGAATTATCGTTACAGAGTTGCCCTATCAAGTGAATAAAGCGTCGCTGATTGAAAAGATTGCCGATCTCGTTACCGATAAGAAGTTAGAAGATATTTCCGATATACGAGATGAATCTGACCGCGATGGATTACGGGTTGTGATTGAACTCAAACGTGAGGCAAATGCTGAGGTAGTGCTCAACAATCTCTATAAGCATACACAAATGCAGACAACATTCGGCGTCAATCTCTTGGCATTGGTTGATGGCCGCCCTCAGGTCTTGCAATTATGCGAATTCATAAAGCATTTCATTGAGCATCGCAATGAAGTTGTTGTTCGCCGAACAAAGTTCGATTTAGATGAAGCAGAGAAACGCGCACACATCCTCGAAGGGTATATCATTGCGCTCGATAATATTGATGAAGTGATCGCACTCATTAAGAAATCGAAAGACGTGGAAAGCGCAAAGCTTGGCTTGATGAAGAAATTCAAACTTTCCGAGATTCAGGCGAAAGCGATTCTCGATATGCGTCTCCAGCGGTTGACCGGTCTTGAGCGCAAGAAAGTGGAAGATGAATACCGAGAGATGATCAAGCTCATCGAGAAGTTGAAAACAATTCTTAAGAGCAAACAGCTTCAGATGAAGATCATCGAAGAAGAACTGAGCGAGATAAAAGAAAAATACGGCGACGATCGACGTACCGAGATTATTTATAAAGCCGAAGAATTCCGCATTGAAGATATGATTGCAGAAGAAGAAGTCGTGGTAACAATCAGTCATGGGGGCTTTATCAAACGGTTCCCTGTGTCGGGGTACCGGCGTCAATCTCGCGGCGGCAGAGGTGTGACCGGCGCAGCGACACGCGAAGACGACTTTGTTGCACATATGTTTGTTGCCAGTACGCATGACTATGTACTCATCTTTACAACCAAAGGCAGATGTCACTGGTTGAAAGTGTTTGAAATTCCAGAAGGCGGGAAAACGACAAAAGGGAAGTCGATCAACAATCTCATAACGAAAGATCCAAACGAAGAGATCGCATCGTTCATAGCCGTTAAAGAGTTTGATGAGAATCATTTTGTTTTCATGTTCTCAGAACAAGGATTGGTAAAAAAAGTTGTGCTATCAGAGTTTAGTAATCCGCGTCGAGGTGGTATTGTTGCGGCAAATCTAAAGAAAGGAGATAAGTTAACCGATGTGAAGTTAACGGATGGCGGACAGGATATTGTCATCGGAACACTTAACGGTCTTGCAATTCGCTTCCTTGAAGATGAAATTCGTCCGATGGGACGTGCAGCGGCAGGTGTGCGCGGTATTCGTCTTGGAAAAGGAGACAAAGTGGTTGGTGCCGTGAATTTGCAGAGAAAAAGCACAACAATTCTTGTTGCCACTCAAAAAGGATATGGTAAACGCAGTGAAACTGATGAATACCGAATCAGCCATCGCGGCGGAAAGGGTATTTTTACGGTGAAAACATCTGAAAAAACCGGGAAAATGGTGGCCATCAAGGAAGTTGTCGATACCGACGACGTGGTTATCGTCACGAGCGATGGTATGATAATTCGCCAACATGCATCCGATATCCGTGTGGCCGGGAGAAATACTCAGGGAGTACATCTCATTCGATTGAAAGATGGAGATTCCATTGCCGATGTGGCGGCTGTGGTCGCGGAGGAAGAAGAAGACAAGCAGCTTTCCGAACAAGAAAATAAAAAATCCAATGATAAGAATGGAAATGCTGAAGTCTTATCAACGCTGGCTAATAACGGTAAAGGTGGAGTGAAGAGTGAAAAACAAATACCATTAATATCAGAAAAAGAAAAGAAAGTAAAAAAGCCCGAACCACAGCCGAAGAAAAAGACTCCCAGAGGAAAAAAGAAGAAATAGAATATTGATGAGATTAAATGTAAGGAAACGACCAATGAAAAATTGTCTACTACTTCTTATTATCCTCGTTTCTGGTGTTACTGTGTTATTTGCGCAGGACACATTGATTGTTCAGGAAAACGCGCTCGGACAATGTACAATGGATGGGGTTGTTGTAACATCCTCGGGTTCTATCAGTGGTTGGACAGGTCCTGGATTTATTGATGCTAACAATGGAATTGGCACTACTGTCAGCTGGGAAATTATGGTTCCGGTTGATGGTGTCTATGCTCTTTCGTGGAGATATGCATTTGGAGGAACAGCAACAAATTATCGCGATGCAAAAGTTGTAATTGACGGAAACACCATAATTGATACAGTCTATTTTCCATATACAAATACATGGTCAAATTGGGCAGTGCTTACACCGGTCAATGTGAATCTCACAGCGGGCGATCACAAGATCCGTTTGGAGGCGGTGCGCACTGGTGGAATTGCAAACCTGGATTATTTTATGGTCATTGGTACCGCACCAACCGCATCTACTTGCACGCCGCAATATACTGTAAGCGTTACAAGCGATAGCTCGGTGTGGGGATCGGTTTGGTTCACGCCAATAAAAACCTACTACGATAAAGGTACGCTGGTCACCATGCACGCGATTGCAAACCCAGGATATTTCTTCCAATGCTGGACAGGAGAAGAGACGAGCGCAGATACGGCGTACACTTTTGCGGTTACAAGCAACGTTAATGCCATTGCGCGGTTCCTGCCCAACAGCATTCAATTAGATACAACGGTTATCGGTTATGCATCAGTGGAGGATGATAGAGGTACGCCGTACTGGATATTTGGCGGAACGATGGGAGATACGGTTACTGCTTCGAGTACGGCAGAACTTCAAACGTATCTTGGAAGTACATTACCGTATGTGGTGAAATTTTCGGGATACCTTGTCGGAACAGAACAAATCAGCATCAAGTCTAATAAAACGCTCTTAGGTATTGGAGATACAGCACACTTAGAAGGAATCGGACTTTCCATCAATCAGGCGAGGAATATAATCCTTAGAAATATTTCTATCGCGCACGTGTGTACCACAGGCGCTGCAAATGGAGATGGCATCGAAATTAACGGTGCTTCGAAGAACATTGTAATCGACCACTGTGAAATTTCTTCTGACCGCAATAATGGCGTCGATTATTACGACGGCGCACTCGATATAAAAAATGGGTCGACCTTTATTACGGTTTCATGGAACGCTTTCCACGATCATTATAAAGTTAGCTTAATAAGTTCTGGTGATACTCAGTACGGAGATACCGTTATACGGGCAACATATCATCATAACTATTTCTATAATTGCGGATCTCGGCTGCCCAGTATAAGGTTCGGTAGGGCGCATATCTTTAATAATTATTATTTGAATAGTGACGATGCAGTCAATTCACGGATGGATGCGTGGGTGCGGGTGGAACGAAATTATTTTGAGAATGTTGGTACTGCAGTTATGACGGCATACAGTCCTATCGTTGGACGAGTTCAATTGATCGATAATGTTTTTGGTTCAAGTTCCATTGTTACTTCGCCCACATGCGATTTACAGGTTCCGTATCCTTATACGCTGGATCCCACAGACAGCATACCAAGAATTGTTACAAACAATGTGAAAACAGCAATTGATAATAATAATATGCCCCAGATTCCAGAAAAATTTTCATTAAGGCAAAATTATCCCAATCCATTTAATCCAGTAACAGTAATCAATTATCAGTTACCCGCTGTAGGGACAAGATTTATCGTGTCCCTAAAAGTTTTTGATCTGCTTGGCAGAGAAGTTGCGACATTAGTGAATGAACAAAAAGCTGCAGGTAATTATTCGGTTCCATTTGATGCGTCTAAACTTGCAAGCGGAGTGTATTTTTATCGGTTAAAAGCAGGGAGCTACATCCAGACAAAGAAAATGTTGTTGTTGAGATGAAGAAATCCGAAAATAAGATTCCCGTCCGACTATATCACGATCTCATTTCAATATGAATATCGAAACGGACCTAAAACATGCGGGAATGACAAAATAAAAAAGGCAAATTAAATATTAGTCCGCCTTTTTGTATGCTTATAAGATAACAATCCTATTTTTTAAATAGTCCTTTGAGCGCGTCTTTCGCTTTTTTTGTAACATCGTCTGTTTGTTTCTTCTTCTCTTGATCGATACGATTTTCAATCTCTTTCTTCTTAGATTCTACCAAGGCAAATTTTTCATTCACCATGGTTTCATATTCTTTCACTTTATTCATCACCATGTCACGCTTTTCGTTAAAGAGTTTCTCTACTTCAGCGCGTTTCTCCGCAATCTTCGCATTGAGCTTATTACGGAGATCGTTTTGAATCTTCGTGACTTCATCGCCAATAACTTTCTTGGTTCGGGATGCAAGCTGATCATCAAGATCAGTGGCGAATGCGACATCAAACTTATTTTCATTGCGCCACATATGCAAGTTAACGTTGAAACCCCTGATGGAAGCAAGAACATCCCGTACAATCCGTTCCACCATACCGCTCGGCTCGCGCTGGAAAACAAGCGTCAAGTTGTTAAAGACGATCTTTGTGTCTGAATCAAACTGATTGCCGGGTACAATAACGGTAATGGAAGCGTCAGCCACAGCGTTGGTAACTTTTGACGGCAGGAAATCCGAACGGCCGAGAGACATTTCTTTGATTGGCAATCCCGTTAGCAGAGCCTTGTAATTATCCACCGCCAACTCCTTGCGTCTATCGAATGAAGCGCCAAGCGCCAGCGTTGTTGTGCCGCCCTTTGTAGCAGATAAATCCACAGTCAGTGGATATCCTGTGATTCGCTGGTCATTCGTGATATTGAGAACCTCGCCCTTCGTATAAAAATATTGAGGATCTTGGGTTTTATCTGTACCGCCGGAGATAAGAATTTTTTTGATCCAGAATTTCGGATACGATCGTTCTACGGGGAAATGAATATTTTGTCCCTTGAAGCGTGCCGGAGTTTCTATAGACGGTTTGTCTGAGGAGTTTTGAATCTTGTTCTTTGCCATTTCCACATACCCCAGATACTCGTATGCTTTCTGCAGAAGATCTTTGCCGAGCACCATCTCAGCAATTCCCTTCATTGAGACATCCGGAAGATGTGCCATGCTCATCACATTTCGTAAATCCTGTGTTGCAAGATCATCCAAATCTTTGATTGATCCACCGAACTTGTTCATACCATCGGTCAGAGTCATCTTTTGATTGTTGAATGTGGTCCTTACCTCGTTTGCTGTATTCAAAATGCTCTTTGCATTGTTCAAAGCATCGTTGGCAGCCTGAAGAGTCTTGATATTGCCGAGATTGATCGACTTGATGCGTGATTCGATGTCGGTAAGTTTCGTTTTCGACTTATCAATTTCGTCCAATGTCGTTTTCCATTGTACACTTGCATCGTTAATTTGCTTTTTCAAAGTATCAACGCGGCGGTACGTGGCGAGGTTATTGGGATTCAGCAAGCTGTCAATCTTCAGTTCACGTTTAATTTTGTCGAGGTCAAATGATGTCGATGATTTCGAATCCTGCGGTGCGAGAGCATGTTTTGCCTGTTCTGTCAACGGAGGCTGCGCTGCCGGTTTCTCTTCCTTTGGTTTCGGAATGGATCCGTCAGTGGTGCGCTTGGTGCCAAGGATGAGATTATTCATCTCCATTGTCTCGATTATGTACTTACCCCGCAGCAGTTGACCGAAGTTCAATGCGAATTTTACTTTGCCGGTCTCGAAAAGATTCTTCCAGCCGTCAGTTGGATTGGTAACTTGCAGGCGTGCGAACTCGATACCGATCGGGTTGATGTTTAGGCGCAAATGATCGATCTGCACTTTTGCGCCGACTGCTTTCTCGCCGGCATACTCCAAACCCGATTCTATCCAACTATCGATGAACAAATAGACAACGATGCAAACAATCACTGCCGGAATGAGGATATAGTAAACGAATTTCTTTCTCATGTTACACCCCCAATCCGCGAATGCGCTGGTATGTTTGAACGATCCAGCTTTTGCTGACGAACTGATAGATCTTCATTTTCTCAATCCGCACGCCGACGGTTGTGCGGTACGCAACGATAAATTTTTTCATCCCGAAATACACCGGGGTGAATAAAATCAGTGCACACACGAAACTTCCCATCACTACCGTGTTGTTAAAGCGGGTCAGCGGTGCAATGGGAGCGTTGTAAAGCGTTGTCCATACCCCTTTAAAACCCTCTACATTCACGAGAAGGAAATAGCCGAGATGATGAAAGACAGGATCAAAAATAAACGCAATGAGACTGAACACCAACAGAGAGAGAGTTGCCGCCGATAAATTGACATCCAGCACCAAGATGACCAGCCAGACCAGCAATCCCTGGAGTGTAAACATTGGTGATAAACCAAGAATAGAACCAAGCGCAAAACCTCCAGCTACCTGTGCCGGAGTTTGCCCCTCGCGCAGGATTTTAATAAAGTTAGAAACAAGTTTGAGCCAGAACATAGGAAAAGCCCTTTATTAATTTAATACATTGGATACAAGAAGATAATCTTTCAGATGATTTCTTTCAAGCCATAGAACAAGGAATCGTTTAGTTCTTCCTCATCAAAAATATATATTCATGCTTATTGAGGCAATTCTTTTTTGACAACAGTATGGCTTTGTTTGGAGAGCAGCGTACGCAAATTATCAGATGTTGACTGTTTCATTGTTTGCTAATGTACAAATGAAGTTCATGAAAAGCTATGAAGAGATAGAAAGAAAAAAGGATATTCTTGGTGTTCACAATTCTTTGACGAATTGAAATTCAAACAAGAAGTCTGTATCATAACAGTGATAAATTTCATTTTGATAAACATTGAGATTACCCTGAACTCCCAAACCAACACCATCCTGACTATGCTTTATTCCAAAGCCAATCCGAAGAATGTCGAGGGAATGGCACGATATGGAATTAAAAGCACTGGTAAAATACTTGGCATATCAACGCCGTTTTTACGGTCGCTCAAAAAAAGTATCGGCAAGAATCATGATCTTGCACTGGATCTCTGGCAAACCGAGATACTTGAAGCCCGGATTCTCGCAGCTTTCATTGCTGATCCGAAACTCATGAGGAAAACCATCATCAATCGCTGGGTGCGTGACTTTGACAACTGGGCAATTTGTGATGGTGTGTGTATGCATTGCTTTAGATATACTTCATTCGCGCATGATCTTGCTACAGCATGGCCGAAACGGAAAGAAGAATTCATCCGCCGGGCAGGATTTACGATGATGGCAACACTTGCAGTTGGAGACAAGAAATCTGAAGACAAAGTGTTTCTTCGATATTTATCGTTGATTAAGAAGTATTCAACAGACGAACGCAATTATGTCAAGAAAGCGGTTAATTGGGCGCTCAGGCAGATCGGAAAGCGGAATATGAAGCTCAATGCTGCCGCAATCAAGATGGCAAAGAAAATTCAGAAATTGGATTCCTCCGCTGCAAAGTGGATTGCTGCGGATGCGCTGCGGGAACTGAAAAGTGCGGCTGTACAAAAGCGACTAAAAAGAAATATACAGAGTTCCATCAAAAAATTGAAACGGAACACTATATCGCGTTTTTGAGTTGTCGCACCCAATCTCCAATTTCCGTGGCTGTACCTCCCTGCGTAATTTTCTGAATAAGCGCGCTCCCGACAATAACACCATCTGCATGTTGAGCTATACGCTGGGCATCTTCAGGAGTTTTAATACCAAATCCCACCAACACTGGATTATTTTTTGCATTACTCTTTACACGGCTCACATACGATTCAATATTGCCGATGTTCGAGCGGCCTGTAACTCCGGTGGTCGATACACAATACAGAAATCCTGACGATACTTCATCGATCTCTCGAATTCGTTTGTCAGTCGTAGCCGGACTAACAAGAAGAATGTCGGCAAGATGATGTTTGCGAGTGAGCGACAAGAAACGATCTAATTCTTCCAGCGGTACTTCCGGAAGAATGATGCCGTCAACACCGGCCTTTCTTGCATCGTCAAAGAATTTCTCTTCACCGTAGTGAAGAATGGGATTCAAATACCCCATTAACACCAGCGGAATATTCGTGTGTTTTCGAATTTCTTTCACCTGTTCTAAAATGTGATCGAGAGTAATTCCGTTTTTGATTGCCTGTTGTGAACTTGCTTGTATCACTGGTCCATCGGCGAGCGGATCGGAGAAGGACATGCCGAGTTCAATAATGTCAGCTCCAGCTTGAGCAAGTTCCAGCACCAGCGGCGTTGTAGAGTCAAGATGCGGATAACCGGCTGTGAGAAAAAGTACAAGAGCTTTTTCGTTTCGCTCTCTGAGCTGTGTCAGTTTCGTGGTAAGACGGTTTGTTTCAAATTTTTTGCTCTTCACTCTACACTTTTCCCTTCTGAATTCTGTTTCCTGAATTCTGACTTCTGCGAAGCATACATCATCATATCTTTATCTCCTCTGCCAGAGAGATTCACAATAATAATATCTTTCTTCGATGTTGTCGGCATAAGTTTTTCCAGATGTGCAAATGCATGCGCCGATTCCAACGCAGGAATAATTCCTTCTAATCGGGCAACCATACTTGCCGCTCCAAGCGCTTGTGTATCGGTAACGGACACATACTTGGCTCTTCCAATATCTTTCAATGCACTATGTTCTGGTCCGACACCGGGATAATCAAGTCCCGCTGAAATTGAATGCGCTAATTCTACTTGTCCATTTTTATCCTGCAGCAAGTAGCTGAACGAGCCATGCAAAACACCCGGCGTCCCCTTGGAAAGTGTTGCAGCATGTTGTTGAGTATTCAAACCGCAGCCGGCTGCTTCCACGCCAATCATTCGAACATCCTCGCGGATGAATGGATAGAACATTCCCATTGCATTACTGCCGCCGCCGACACAAGCAACGAGTATAGAGGGAAGCTTGCCTTCACTTGCGAGTATTTGTTTCCGAGTTTCTTTACCAATGACCGATTGGAAATCCCGCACGATCATCGGATATGGATGCGGGCCAACCACCGAACCGATAATGTAAAACGTACTATCGACATTTGTCACCCAATCACGGATAGCTTCGCTTGTTGCATCTTTGAGTGTGCGACTTCCCGTCGTTACTGGAACGACTTCCGCACCCAACATCTTCATCCGATGTACATTCAATTCCTGTCGATGAATATCCTCTTCTCCCATATACACAACACACTGCAATCCCATTTTCGCTGCGACCGTCGCAGTGGCAACTCCATGTTGTCCGGCTCCCGTTTCTGCGATAATACGTTTCTTGCCTGCACGTTTGGCAAGCAGAATCTGTCCGATAGTGTTGTTAATCTTATGCGCGCCTGTATGGCAAAGGTCTTCGCGCTTTAAATAGATTTTGCCGTGTCCGTAATGCTCGGTTAATCTATTGCCATATGTCAATGGTGTGGGACGACCGGCATATGTATGCAATATTGCTACAAATTCTTTTTTGAATTTCGCATCTCGTTTTGCTTCACGGTACAAATCGTCAAGCTCGAATAATGCTTGCATCAATGTTTCCGGTACAAATCTGCCGCCATAATCACCGAAGTAACCACGCTTATCGGGATAATTATAGTGTTGAAATTGTTTTTTTGCTGAACTCACTGTTTTATCTCCTCATTTCATTTATTCATTCTGCAGCGATCGAATTGCTTTGAAGAGCCGTTCAAGTTTGTTTTTATCTTTCTTTCCAGGCGCAGACTCAACTCCGCTGTTCACGTCTACCGCATACGGTTGCACCTTTTTCACCGCTTCGGCAATATTCTCAGGTGTCAGTCCACCGGCAAGTATGATGCGGCCGTATGCCTTCGCCTTGATTGCAACATCCCAGTCAAACGTTTTGCCCGTTCCACCGAGAACATCATCAATGTGTGTATCCAACAAATAGGCCGATCCTTTATATCGCTGGAGTGTTTCCAGATTAAACTCTTTATCTACGCGGAACGATTTGTAGATCGGTACCGGGAATTTTGCCAGCTGCTTTGGCGATTCATTACCGTGAAGCTGCACGCAACATATTCCTGTTTCGTCGATTAATTCAAGAATTTCATCGTGTTCTGCATCAGCAACGACACCGACAGGAGTAACAAACGGAGGTAATTCCTGAATAATCTTCCGTGCCGCACTGGGACGAATATGTCTTGGACTGGTTTTCACAAAAATAAATCCAAGAGCATCAGTGCCAAGTTCCGTTGCAAGGAGTGCATCCTCCATGTTGGTGATACCACAAATTTTTACTTTCATTTCAAGATTTCTTTCTATGAAATCATTTTAGTGCTTTTATCGTGGCGTCAGGAGTTACCTCCTGACGTGTGAATGACTTAATAAGTGTCTGTGTCAAGACGTAAGTCTTGACACCACGAATCATATCAGATTTTACCTTCATTAGTTTTGCTCCCTTGATGGAGTCAGAAGCGCCTTCAATGCTTTGCCCGGATTGACCGCTCGCATTAAACTTTCGCCCACAAGAACAGCATAAATTCCATGTGCTGCCAACTGATCAATATCGGTTCGATTTGAAATTCCGCTTTCACTGACAATGATGATACCTTTTGGAATTATCATGGCTACACGAAGTGTTGTCGTAACATCAACCGTAAAGTCAGATAAATTCCGGTTATTAATTCCAACGATTTTCACTTGTTTCAGATCGAGTGTCTCCAACTCTTGTTCATTGTGTACTTCGACGAGACTATCAAGTCCTAGTTGAGTCGCTTCATTATGAAGATCGCGTAATTGGTTCGATTCCAATGCGGCAGCGATAAGTAATATGGCATCAGCACCAAACGCTTTTGCTTCCGTAAGCTGATAAGAGTCAACGATAAAATCTTTTCGCAGAATTGGAAGAGAGATAGCTGCCCGTACATCGGAAATAAATCGAATGTTGCCTTGAAAATATTTCTTATCCGTCAACATGGAAATTGCACTGGCACCGTTTTCCGCATACTCTCGGGCAAGAGCATAAGGATCAAAATCCTTTCGAATAATTCCTTTTGAGGGCGATGCTTTTTTTATCTCTGCGATAATACTCACTTCTTCACGATTAAGTGCATTCACTAAAGAAAAACATTGCCGCTGAAAACCGGGCATCTCTTTCAGTTGCTCAAGAGGCATTATTTTTTTTATGACAGAAACTTCCTGCCGCGTGTTCTCAAGAATATTTTCTAATATGCTCATACTCAATTCGTGCTTTGAATCAGTTGTTGCAATTTTTCTAATGCTTTTCCAGAATCAATCGACTCCTCAGCTTTCTGCTTCCCCTCTATAATAGTTTTAGCTTTGTCTCCAATATAAATACCAAGTGCTGCATTTGCTATCACAACATCTCGTGCTGAACCCCTTATACCTTGAAGCACTTCCAGCGCTATCTCCGCGTTATGTTTTTTATCGCCGCCGCGGAGACTTACTAGCGAGTACTGCGGAAGTCCGAAGTCATTCGGCTGCAAGCGATACTCCTTCAACGGTTCGTTCCCATTCACCTCGTGCACAATCGTTCCCCCAGACAGCGTTACTTCGTCCAAACCGTCGTCGCTGTGAACGACACATGCCTTTTCAGCTCCCAGTTTTTGCAACGAGCCGGCGAGAAGCGGTGCAACTTGAGGATTGTAGACACCTATAAGCTGACGCTTTACACCTGCCGGATTCGTCAACGGACCGACCATATTGAAAATACTGCGCACGCCTAATTCCATACGGGGCTTTGCTGCATGCTTCATCGCAGGATGAAACAACGGCGCAAACATAAATCCGATACCGATGCGATTGATGCATGCCTCCACAGTTTCAGCTGAGCACTGCACGTTCACACCGAGCGCGGTGAGCACATCCGCGCTGCCGCTTTGACTGGAGACAGAACGATTACCATGCTTCGCTACCGTCACGCCTGCACCGGCAACAACAAAGGAAGCCACAGTCGAAATGTTAAATGTACCAAGACCATCGCCACCTGTGCCGCACATATCGATCGCGTTCGGGTCTTCAATGTGAAGTTTTATTCCATGCTCGCGCATGGTGCGAGCAAAGCCGACAAGTTCGTCAACTGTTTCCCCTTTTGCGCGCAGAGCAATCAATAACCCGGCAATTTGTGCATCAGTGGCTTGTCCAGTCATGATCGCGGCGAGGGCGCTCGATGCTTCATCGACGGTGAGATGTTCTCCCGCCAAACATTTTTCTATATGAGTTTTCATAGGATATTATAAACCTCCAGCCAGTTGTGAAGAATGTGTTGACCCTCTTGTGTGAGGATAGATTCGGGATGAAATTGAATTCCTTCGATGGGATACTTCCGATGCGTCACGCCCATGATAACACCGTCGTGTGTACGGGCAGATATTTTAAGTTCATCAGGAAACTGCTCCGGCGAGATGACGAGCGAATGATAACGTCCTACGACCAGCGGATTCGGCACCGACCGCAAAATGGTTTCGCCGGAATGTGTTACCTCCGATGTCCGTCCGTGCATTATCGTCGGTGCATGAACGATCTTTGCGCCAAATGCGAAGCCAATCGATTGATGACCGAGACAGACGCCGAGAATGGGAATCGCCGCGCCAAGTTTCTGAATAACTTCTACGGTTACACCGGCATCTTCCGGCCTGCCAGGACCCGGTGAAAGAATTATCCCGCGTGGTGAGAGATCGCTGATTTCATCAACTGACATATCTTTGTTCCTGATAACACGGATATTCGGCAACATTTTGCCGACCATCTGCACAAGGTTGTATGTAAATGAATCGTAGTTGTCGATGACGAGTATCATTTTTGATCTCCCACATGTCCGTTTCCGTTATGTACTCTCATCAATCCGTTCGACGCAGCGTTCAGAGCATCGAGCAGAGCTTGAGCTTTGTTCACCGTTTCTTTGTACTCCAGTTCCGGAACCGAATCCGCAACGATCCCTGCACCTGCCTGAATCGTGAGCATTCCGTTTGCTGCAACGATGGTGCGAATGGCAATGCATGTATCCAGCGCTCCGTCGAAACCGAGATATCCGACAGCGCCTGCGTATATTCCGCGCCGTACCGGTTCTAATTCGTGGATGATTTCCATTGCACGCACTTTCGGAGCGCCGGAAACAGTTCCGGCAGGAAAACATGCGCGCAGTGCATCTAAGCTCGTTGCTTTCTCTCTGAGTTTTCCCTGCACTTCAGAGACTATATGCATCACATGCGAAAACCGCTTCAGGCTTTTGAACACTGAAACTTGGACACTCCCGAATTCACTCACACGTCCGAGATCGTTGCGTCCGAGATCAACCAGCATCACGTGTTCTGCTAATTCCTTTTGATCGGAAAGAAGTTCTTCTCCCAACCGCGTATCGTCTTCCAAAGTTTTGCCGCGTTTACGCGTGCCGGCAATCGGCATCACCGAGACAATATCGCCTTGCACACGCACCAGCACTTCCGGTGAAGAGCCGATGAGTTTTACAGATTTGAAATCGAGATAAAAAAGATAGGGAGATGGATTGATAATACGAAGCGCACGATAGACGGGGAACGGATCGCCTGAGAACGGCAGCTGCATACGTCGGGAAAGAACGACCTGAAAAATATCGCCATCGTGGATGTATTCTTTCGCTCGCCGCACCGATGAACAGAATGCCTCGCGGTCGGAGCCATGTTCCACAGAGGAAAAATCGCAATGGAATGTGTTTTCTGTTGAGGGCGATTTTCCAAGCTGAATGAAAATGGACTCGAGTTTTCGTTTCCCTTCGTGATATTGTTCGTTCAGAGGTTGCTGCTTATCAAGAATGCAATTGTAGGTGACGGTCATTAGTTGGTGCAGGTGATCGAATTTCACCACGATATGAAATAATCCGAACATCGCATCCGGTGCATCCTCTTTACTCGTTGGATGAAGCGGGACTTGTTCTATTTCCTGCACCCGGTCGTAACCGTAGTAACCGAGAAATCCTCCTGCAAATCCTTGCTGTTCACGGATCGCTACGTTGCGATACTGGCACGAATATTCCTCCAGCACATCAATGACTTTTCCGCGCCGTTGTTCTTTCTTTGTTCCGGATTCAATCTCGATCACATCGCCTTTTGCTTTGATTAGCAGCAGCGGGTCGGTACCGACGAACGAGTAGCGCCCAATCTTTTCATCGGGTTCAACGCTCTCCAGGAGAAACGAAGGAGAAAGGTTAGAGCGGAGTGTCAGGTAGATCGACACGGGCGTGTGCAGATCGGCAAGCATCGTTTCCACAAGCGGGATAACCGTGTGTGTGCCTGCAAGCTGTTCAAATTCCTGTTGTGTTATCATTGGTGGACGTCCTTAAAATAAAAAACCCTTCCAGGGTGATCCGAGAAGGGTTAAATGAAAAAATCTTCGTATACTTATGAGTTAACTATCCGTTCTCTTTCCTGTGTGTTTAGATATAATGCAGCGCCACCACCAACGGTTGATTGAAGAAACGATATGTTGAACGGATTGTGACATACTTTATGTTAATAATATACATGATCCGTGGAAGGAAGTCAAGAGCCTTGATAAAAATTTTCTTTCATCCATTTTGAATCCACTACTCCACCGTTTGGTTCGAGACGCTTTGCCGGTTACGGAGAAAAAGGAGTTCTTTCGTATGCTTATGGTAGAAAGGAAAGAGATGGAGCCCGCAGACAACGAGGTAAAAGCGGACTCCATCATTGTGAGGCGAGGGTACTACTTACTTAATTCCAAGTTTAATGTGATCGTCACATCCTGTCCGACTATAAGCCCGCCTGTTTCTACGGTCTTACTCCATTTTAAATTATAATCAAACCGATTAACCGTTGTTGTTGCTTTCCATGCCGAGAGCAAACCTTTATCTGTTTTGAGCGTTCCGTTCAGGACCGCATCGAAGGTCACTTCCTTTGTTACATCACGCATCGTGAGATCGCCTGTGATTTTATAATTGTTATCGCCGAGTTTTTCAAATTTTGTGCTCTTGAATTTGATCTCTGGAAATTTTTCGGCATTGAAAAAATCATCCGACTTCAGGTGCTTATCCCGAGTATCGTTGTCCGTGTTGATGCTCGCAACTTGAATAGTGCCTTCTACAACTGCGTCCGAGAAGTCTTCTTTCTCGGATTTCAGGACAACCGAAAAATCCTTAAAGTTACCCGATACATTGGAAATGACCATATGCCGCACGCTAAACGTAACACTGGAATGGACCTTATCAAACTTCCATTCAGATTGTGCGGTTACAAATGCGGTCACAGCAAAGATGGCAAAAAAAACAACTACTAATCTTTTCATGGCAGAACCTCGATAATAAGTGATTATTTGGGTTGAAATACTTTTCAAGTTTTGTGAATAGTTAGTTCATAGAAAAATGCATTGGTGTATAGACTGGATTATGATGGAACATCAATTCGACAATTTCATAATGCATAAATTTGTATAACGGCATCATCCTGAGCGTCGTCTCAACAGCTTCCGACGATGTTGCCAGGAGTGTTATCCACAATGTTTCTCGATCCGATGACAGACTATAACTTGTCAGAATTCCCTTTTCCATCAACCGGCTCACTTCAGTACGCTGACTCGGAATGAGAGATGCAAATTCTTCGTTAAACGATGTGAGAAATTTTACGATAATCATGTATTCATTCATAGATAGCTACCTTTTTTCGATTGCACCTTTCAAACCCGTACCTTAACAAATTTTTATACAAGTGTATATGCAAGCAGAATCAGTACTGCGCCGACCAAAGCAAAATTTTTCATGAAGTTTACTGTTTCGCCCATTTTCGTTTGCGGGTCCTCAACTTTCCACGGTGCATGCATGATTAATGTAACAGGAACAAGAAAGAGAACCAGTGAAATAAGTCCAATAACTGGAAATATATTAAGAAGCACGCTCACGCCGCCTATCAATAAAAGCAACCCTGAAAAAGCGACAGAGAGTTTTGGAGATGGAGCGCCTTTGGATTTTGCATAACCGGACATCATGTCAAGCTTTGTAAAATGATTAATGCCCCCAAAAATGAAATAACCTCCGAGTAGTATCCTTCCGATGTATAAAAGTGCCGTTTCCATGGTGAACCTCCTTTTCTATTTGTTGAGTGCATTTATTTTGTTTTCTTTTTTACGCTGGGCCAATTTAAGAGTTTCCTGAATCAATAAATGCAGCTGTTTCGTGAGTTTCAAATCAACCAGCGAACCATCCGGCAGAAAAGCTTCGTCTGCAGAACGTATGAATACCTGAGGCTGAGGAACCAACTCGACGTTTAATGCCGTCAAAACCTGCCGAAGATGAAGTTGAGACCTCAGCGTTCCGAAAAGTCCTGTTGATGCGCCGAAAATAGCTGCTGTTTTTCCTGAAAAAGGATTTGTTTTGTCAGAAGCCCAATCAATGGCATTTTTTAATGGTCCGGGTATAGAATGATTATATTCAGGAGTTGCGATCAGAAGAACATCTACCGCTTCAATCACATGCTTAAGTGTCACAACAGATTCAGGAAATCCATGTGCCCGCAGGTCTCCATCGAATACCGGTAACGCAAGTGTTTTTAAATCCATCTCTCGAACATCCGCGCCCAACTCAGACGCTATCTTCTTTGCAATCTGAAGAGCTTTTCGGTTGAACGATTCGGTTCGCAAGCTGCCGGAGACTGCGAGGATATTTAATTGTTGAATTGTCAAACTGCTGTCTTCTGTGTGTTATGTAGAACACTGATTGAAGTTTAAAAGTTTCAAATTTCAAACACTGTTTTTAAAAAAAAACTAGTTAACAGTTCTTAATTCTGTACCGAGCTTTTTCAGGAGAGACCCAAGTTCGGTTTGCTCAGTTTCTGTGAGCACGGATGCCAATTTTGCCACGTATTCCGCATGCTGGATAAAAATCTGGTTAAACAAGCGTTTGCCTTTCGGTGTTAATCGCACATAGAACGCGCGCCGATCTTCTTTGCTGACAGATCGCCGTACGATTCCCTCTTTTTCCAGATTATCCACGACAACAGTCATATTGCCGCCGCTGACAAGATGCTTTTTGGTTAGATCGCCAATGAGCATGGGACCCAGGTGTCCGAGACATTCGACGACACCAAATTGTGCCGGTGTTAATCCGGCTGTACGAATATTTGCCGCAGTTAAATGGCTGAATGTGTCGTGCGCCCGTGCCAATTTTACCCAGAGAGAGAGGGCAAGATCGATTTTCTTTCCGTATTGTTTCGTGGTTTTCATTACTTCTCCTTTAAATTCAAAATATTCAACAGCAAGATACTACGAATAGTTCCCGATGGCAAGGAATGAATAAACAATCAGTTACTAGTGGGATTATCAACAAAAAGGAGCGAGGGAAGCCGCGCTCCTTTCTTTTGTCAAAGGAATGAATTTTTTATGCTTTGTTTGTGGCAAAAACACGAACCGGCAAAACCATACAATTCATGCTCCGAATTGCAGCCGCCGCTGGATTGCGGAGGCGATTTTTACATTACTTTTATACTTTCATCAAACCTTTTTAGACCCTCCTGATTGCTTTTCTTTCTTAATCATTGCATATTTGTCGCGGTAATGAAAAAAATCTACTATCAGACATTCTTTTTGGAGAAGATACATTATGCCATTACTACTCGTCACATTCGACCCTAATATACCCGGACAAGATTATCCAAATTTACTTGACGAAATTAAGAGTTATTCTTATGTCCGACTTTCAGAATCTTCTTATGCAATAATAACGGATAAAGCACCGGGTGTAGTATGCGAAGAAATGAAAAAATATATCGATGCAAATGACAATCTTTACATTGTCAACCTCAAGCGTCCGTATGAGGCTTACGGTTCAAAGTTAGTAACCGATTGGCTTAAGAAAGAATTGAGAGACTAACAGCAGTCCACACGTAGTATCCTTGGATACATTTTTTTAGTTCAGATTCTTTGATCTTCATTCCCAAAACCCGATAGAGGATACTATACTCGTATCCTATTTTATTTTGCAATCCCCCAATAGAAATTGGTCTTCAAAATTCACCGTTTTTAATAATATTTTTATACTTCTTACTTCTTTTTTTAGACACCGTTGATTGCTTTTGTATCTCATCTCTTGCCATATTAGAACCGCAACAATGAAAAGGAATTCAATGATACAGGAACTTATCACACTGCACCTGTTTAAAGAGACGGTTTTAAAAACCCAAAAAGACAATTGGAGGAATCCACAATGATGTTGCTTAAACATCTTCGCACGTCAATCATCGCTATCATCGTGTTCACCGCCCTCACGGGAATATTGTACCCGCTGGCGGTAACCGGCCTTGCACAACTGATATTCTCTAAGAAGGCAAATGGAAGCTTGATCGTAAAGGACGGAAAAACTTTCGGTTCCGAACTGATCGGACAACCGTTCAGTGACCCGAAATACTTTTGGAGCCGGTTATCGGCTACAGGTCCGTTTGCGTACAACGCCGCAGCATCATCTGGATCAAACTACGGACCAATTAATCAGGCATATCTCGATGGAGTGAAGAAAAGAATCCAGGACCTGAAAGCTGTCGACTCGTTAAACACACAGCCTGTTCCGGCGGATCTTGTGACGGCTTCAGGAAGCGGACTTGATCCTCACATCAGTATTGCAGCAGCACTCTATCAGCTTCCCCGTGTAGCCCGTATCCGAAATCTGAACCAGGATCAGGTTCGTTCGCTTGTGGCTCAATACACCGAAGGAAGACAATTAGGTTTTCTTGGAGAAGCCCGTGTGAATGTTCTCAAGTTGAATCTTGCGCTCGATGAAACTCAATCCTTATCAGGAGGAAAATAAACATGGACGACATTATCTATATCGGCGTCGCCGTTGTATTTTTTGTTCTCTCGTTGGGACTTCTGAAGATGTGTGAAGTCCTTCAGCCCGAGGCTGATAAAAATGTTGAAGAAAAATCAGGAGGCATTGTATGAGCTTGCTCTATATCATTTCGGGAATTATCGCAGTTGGTCTCTTGGCGTATTTACTTGTCGCACTATTGAAACCGGAGATATTCGAATGACACTCAATGGGATTTTACAAATCGCGTTTTACCTCGCAGCACTGACGCTGCTTGCAAAACCACTCGGCGCGTTTATGGCTCGCGTGTACCAGCGGGAAAAAACATTTCTCGATCCTGTTCTTGGACCGATCGAACGTCTCATCTACCGTCTAACAAAAATCAGTCCTGACGAGGAGATGGATTGGAAAGCAAATGCTCTCGCAATGCTTCTCTTTAATTTTGTCGGTTTTTTGTTTGTGTACGCGTTGCAACGTTTACAGCAATTCCTTCCATTGAATCCTCAGGGAATGGCAGCCGTTACTCCAGACTCTTCATTCAATACCGCCGTTAGCTTTGCTACGAATACGAATTGGCAGGGCTACGGCGGGGAAACAACGATGAGCTACTTGACACAAATGCTCGCCCTGACCGTGCAGAATTTTGTTTCCGCAGCATCGGGGATGGCTGTGCTTGCGCTTTTCATCCGGGGGATTGCCCGCCACTCGGCAAAGACGCTTGGAAATTTCTGGGTCGATATGACGCGCAGTACATTGTATATACTCCTTCCTCTTGCTATTGTCTTATCGCTTGTGCTCGTATCGCAAGGCGTCATCCAGAATAATTCTGCATACGTCTCCGTACCTTTTCTCCAGGCGACAGCCGACACCGGTGGTGTGAAAGTAACGGACCAAGTTCTGGCGATGGGACCTGCGGCATCTCAGATTGCCATCAAGCAGCTTGGAACCAACGGTGGAGGTTTCTTTAACGTCAATTCAACGCATCCATATGAGAATCCCACGCCTCTTTCTGACTTCCTGGAAGTACTCGCTATCCTGCTTATTCCCGCCGCACTCTGTTACACATACGGGAAAATGGTGAAAGACACGCGTCAGGGGTGGGCGATCTTTGCTGCTATGATGCTGATACTTGTCGCAGCATTATTTTGGATGTATAGTCTTGAAAGTTCCGGCAATCCCAAACTAACTGCACTTGGCGTGGATCAACAATCGACCTCCATTAATCCCGGTGGTAACATGGAGGGAAAAGAAGTCCGCCTTGGCATTCCTCGTTCTAGTATCTGGGCTACTGCAACGACCGCCGCCTCAAACGGCTCGGTGAATTCCATGCATGACTCCTATACTCCGCTCGGTGGAATTATAACGCTCATCATGCTTCATCTTGGGGAAGTTGTCTTCGGTGGGGTCGGATCAGGCCTTTACGGAATGCTGATCTTTGTGGTTGTAGCTGTATTTGTGGCGGGATTGCTTGTCGGACGAACGCCGGAATATCTTGGGCACAAGATTGAAGCCTATGAAATGAAGATGGCATCACTTCTCATTCTCATTATGCCAATCACCGTCCTTGTTTTAACGGCGCTTGCCGTTGTAACTACAGCTGGAAAGGCAACCATTTTCAATCCGGGGCCGCACGGGTTCAGCGAAGTGTTGTATGTCTTCACGTCGCAAGCAAATAATAACGGCAGCGCTTTTGCCGGAATCGGTGTGAACAATCCGTTTTACAATCTCACCGGCGGATTGGCTATGCTCATCGGGCGCTATTGGCTTGCCGTCCCGACATTAGCGCTTGCGGGCTCTCTTGTTAAAAAGAAATTGGTTCCGGTAAGTGAAGGAACACTGCCGACGCACACACCGCTGTTTATTTTCTGGCTTATTGCAGTCGTTCTTATTGTGGGTGCACTGAACTTTTTGCCTGCGCTCGCCTTAGGACCAATCGTCGAACATTTTATGATGATGCAATAACGTACTCACGAGAAAAAAGGAAGATAGTAAAATGGCAACGCAATCTACACAGCAACTCAGGAAACCTTTAGGACTGAACGGCGAAATGTTTCGCCGCGCTTTATTTGATTCATTTGTGAAATTGAATCCAAAGTCAATGGTACGGAATCCAGTAATGTTTGTCGTGGAAGTGGGAAGCGTGCTCACTTTCGCGTTATGGATTCAAGCTCTGTTCGGCACTGGAGAAGCGCCTGCGTGGTACATCGGCTTTGTGTCACTCTGGTTGTGGTTTACGGTTCTCTTCGCAAACTTTTCTGAAGCATTAGCTGAAGGGCGGGGAAAAGCTCAGGCGGAAGCATTACGCCGCTCGCGACGAGACACAACGGCAAAGCGATTACACAGTCCCAAACGAAGTTCAACCTTTGATGTTGTCACTTCGCCACAATTACAAAAAGGTGATGTGTTTCTTGCCGAAGCTGGAGATATCATCTCAGCTGACGGTGAGGTCATTGAAGGTATCGCTTCTGTGGATGAAAGCGCTATTACAGGCGAAAGTGCTCCGGTGATTCGTGAATCCGGCGGTGATCGAAGTGCTGTTACCGGCGGCACGCGCGTGCTCTCCGATTGGCTAGTCATTCGGGTGACAGCAGAGCCCGGCGGCGGATTTCTCGACAGGATTATTCATTTAATTGAAGGTGCAAAAAGACAAAAGACCCCGAACGAGATTGCATTGAATATCCTTCTTGCAGCGTTCACCATTATTTTTCTTATCGTGTGCGTGACACTGCTTCCGTTCTCGCTCTTCAGCGTAGGAGTTGCGGGTCAGGGAACACCGGTTACAGTCACGGTCCTTGTTGCTCTTCTTGTGTGTTTGATTCCTACAACAATTGGCGGACTTCTTTCTGCAATCGGCATTGCAGGAATGGATCGTATGATTCGACATAATGTCATCGCGACTTCCGGTCGCGCTATTGAAGCTGCCGGAGATGTTGACGTCCTTTTGCTTGATAAGACCGGCACGATCACGCTGGGTAATCGCATGGCAACTGAATTTACTCCCGCACCAGGGATCTCAAAGGAACGATTGGCGGATGCAGCGCAGCTCGCTTCGCTTGCCGATGAGACTCCGGAAGGAAGATCGATCGTCATACTCGCAAAAGAGAAATATGGTTTACGCGGACGAGAAATCCACGAAATTGCAGCTCACTTCGTTCCCTTCAGTGCACAGACGCGCATGAGCGGAGCCGACATTCAACCCGAAGGAAAAAATGGAAAAAGAATCATCCGCAAAGGCGCATCGGACGCAATGAAAGCATACATCGAACAGCAGGGCGGCGTGTTTCCATCTGCTATCCAACAGGTTGTGCAAGAGATCAGCAGACTTGGCGCAACTCCGTTGGTTGTTGCAGAAAACAAAGAAGTCCTCGGCGTCATTCATTTGAAAGATATTGTCAAAGGCGGAATTAAGGAGCGGTTTGCGCACCTGCGAAAGATGGGAATAAAAACCGTGATGATTACGGGGGATAACCCCTTGACAGCGACTGCTATTGCGGCTGAAGCTGGGGTCGATGATTTTCTCGCTGAAGCAAAGCCGGAAGACAAGTTAAAATTAATCCGTGATTATCAAAAAGGCGGGCGGCTTGTCGCCATGACGGGTGACGGCACAAACGATGCGCCGGCCCTTGCCCAGGCAGATGTTGCTGTAGCAATGAATACCGGTACACAATCTGCCCGCGAGGCAGCAAATATGATCGATCTCGACAGTAATCCGACAAAGCTGATGGAGATCGTGGAAATCGGGAAACAACTTCTGATGACGCGGGGGACACTGACAACGTTCAGCATTGCTAATGATGTCGCGAAGTACTTTGCCATCATTCCCGCTGCGTTTGCAACAACGTATCCTGTGCTGAATATGTTGAACATTATGAAGCTTGCTACTCCGGAAAGTGCTATCCTCTCTGCGGTTATCTTCAATGCATTGATTATTGTTGCACTCATACCATTAGCACTCAAAGGAGTAAAATATCGGCCGATAAGTGCCGTTCAATTGTTGCGAAGACACTTGCTCATTTATGGAGTTGGAGGTGTCATTGCTCCATTTATAGGCATCAAACTGATCGATATGCTGATGGTGGCAATGAGATTAATTTGATGGTCTCAGGGAAAGGAGCTTCATCATATGAAAGAGTTAGAAGATTTGAGAGAAGAAAAGATAAGTGGGGAAAGAAACCACTTTGAACGTATTGTCATCGTTGTTGTAGTGGCGCTTCTTATCGGATTCTTGGCAGGATTTCTTTCTCATGATCATCTTGTCCAGTTCACTTCTGACCATTTGGATTGGAAGATTTGGTAATCACCATGATAATTGGTACAAATAACTCATTCAAAGGAGTAACAATATGAAATTGATTCAAAAAACTATTCTTGCAATGCTTGTATTGTTCATGATGACAAGCTCGTTTATCTATGCTACACCTTCCACAATTATCTGGATCCCTTCTGTGGATTTCCAAGGATATGGTTCGTTTCATCTTGGCATTGATAATTATGCGTTTGATTTCAAAAATGGCATAGGTGGAACGGCCTTCCCGACAGATCTTGGTTTGACGGTGGGAGTGTTACCTTTTTCCAGTATTCAAGCGGAAATCGGCATTGATTATTTTACACCTCAATGGTCGCCATTTACTCTTAATGCTAAGGTTGGCGTTCCTGAAGGTGGACTCGTTGATTGGTTGCCAGCACTTGCCGTCGGAGGATTCAATTTTGGTTTTCAAAAGAATGTTACTGATGCTAATATTCTTTATGGAATAACGGGAAAAACTTTTCCTTTAGTTGGCCGGCTCGAAGTTGGATATTTTACAGGGAACAGCAAGGTGTTAGGTTCTGACAATTCCGGGGTCTTATTTTCATGGGACAGAATGATTCCCGAAATTAGCGAGAATCTCTGGCTTGCAGTCGATTACCAAGGCACGAAAAGCAGCTTTGGTGCGTTCAGTTATGGCTTTGCATGGTCGTTCTCAAAAAACGTGAGCGTTATCTTTGCACGAGACGTTTTCAATGCTGATATCCCAAGCACATTTACGATGCAATTGGATATTAATATATAATTAATGTTCGTCTGTGTAGCATCGGAAAGCTGCGGGATAATATTTTTTATATTTCTGAAGAGCGCTGCGATCTGCCTCGATTGCGGATCAAAGAAGCGTCCCTCGAAGAATCATGGCAGCAAAAGTGAAATAGATGATCAAGCCGGTAACGTCAACCAATGTTGCTACGAACGGAGCCGAGGAAGCGGCCGGATCAAAACCCATTCTGCGCAGGAAAAAAGGAAGCATCGAGCCGGAAAGTGTTCCCCACACGACAACACCAACTAATGAAAACCCTACGGTCATGGCGACAAGTACCCAGTGCGCGCCATAAAGGTCGGAAAAAGCGGACCATATCGCAATGCGCAGGAAACCTATGGATCCAAGGACTACACCAAGCATAAGGCCCGAGAAGATCTCCCGTTTCATGACCAACCACCAATCCTTTAGCGTGATTTCCTGTAGAGCCATCGCCCGGATAATTAGTGTAGCGGCCTGAGACCCGGAGTTTCCGCCGCTTGAAATAATGAGTGGCACAAACAAGGCAAGGACAACGGCCTTTGCAATCTCGTTTTCAAAATAGCCCATCGCGGTAGCCGTTAACAACTCTCCGAGGAAAAGCACGACGAGCCACCCCGCACGTTTCTTTACCATTTCGAGAAGGGGGGTTTTCACGTATGGATAGTCCAGCGCTTCCAATCCGCCGAATTTCTGAATGTCTTTTGTGTCGATTTGTTCGACGACATCCAACACATCGTCGATCGTAACGACACCGAGCAGAAAGCCATCGTTGTTGATGACCGGTAAGGCGGCGCGGTCATATTGCTTGAATAATTGAACCGCATTCTCCTGCGAGTCAGCGGCAGAAAGATGGACGAATGATTCATCCATCAGTTCGGATACCCGGCTGTCGAGCGAAGCAACGAGAAAATCCCGCATACGAATATCATCGATCAGCTTTCCATTCTGGTCAGTCACATAAATAAAATCTAATGATTCGATATCTTTAGCATGTGAACGAATATGGTCCAAAACCTCTTTGACCGTCCAGTCTCTTGGTACCGAAATGTATTCCGGAATCATGAGGCGGCACACAGACTCCGCGGGGTATCCGAGAAGCGTTCGCGCTACAGACCGTTCAGACGGCGAGAGTACATCAATGAGCTGCTTGACGATGGGCCCGGGTAATTCCTGGAGAAATGCAGTTCGATCGTCCGGCGACATTTCGTTGAGGATAACACCTACTTCTTCGTGACCTAATGCTTTTAGAACCGATTTCTGAATATCGAGTTCGAGGTATTCGAATGTTTCTGCAGCCTTCTCCTTGGGGAGGAGACGAAAGACGATGGCACGATCGTTTTCGTGCAAGTCGGCAACGGCATCAGCAAGCTCGCTTGGATGCCACTCCTCAAAGATTTCTTTGAGCGTGGAGAAGTCGCGGTTCTGGACCAATTCGCCTATCTCTGGAAGAATAGCTCGTCCGATCATGTCATCTCCATCTTATATAATTTTTTCTCTTCGAATTGGAATCCTATCGGCACCCATTTTTTATTTCTCATATTTGTTGCCCTGCTTCTCGGATTATTCCATACCTATCTTTGTTAACAATAACTGGACTTCTTCGAAAAATCAAGAACAAGAAAATTTATATTTGGAGGGCTTAGAATTAAACATCACAAAGAAAGATGGAAAGACGTCAAATCAAAATAAACCACTACCCATCGTTGTTTTGAAGCGCTTTTTTCAAATGTCTTTTGTATATTTCAACATGCCGTTAGATGATCAAAATCGTCCCGATCCTGATACCCTTCTTCATCTCTTAAAAAAAGAAGAAGAAAAGGAAAAAAAAGGGAAGCTAAAAATCTTTTTCGGTATGTGTGCAGGTGTCGGAAAAACGTACGACATGCTCAAAGATGCGCAAGTCGCAAATGCAAAAGGGCTTAATGTCGCCATTGGATATGTGGAAACACATAAACGGTCAGAAACCGAAGCTCTTCTTACCGGTCTGCCTGTCATTCCGAGAAAAATCATTGAATACAAAGGAACGATGCTCGAAGAGATGGACCTCGATGCGATCATTTCCCGAAAACCCCAGCTTGTCATTGTAGATGAACTCGCCCATACGAATGTTCCTGGAAGCAGACATACTAAACGATATCAGGATGTGTTTGAGTTGCTCGATAATGGCATTGATGTTTTTACCACACTGAATGTGCAGCATCTGGAAAGCCGTGCCGAGACAGTTGCTCAGATTACCGGCAGCATCGTGCGCGAGACTGTACCAGATTCGATCTTTGAAGCTGCCGATGAAGTTGAGGTTATTGATATTTCACCGGACGAACTCCTCAAGCGACTCGAAGAAGGGAAAGTATATGCTCCTGAGCGTTCAAAGCGAGCCATAGAGAATTTTTTCCGGATAGGAAATCTTACCGCCCTGCGGGAAATGTCGCTCCGCTTGACAGCCGAACGAGTCGATCAGCAATTGCGGGAATATAAGCAAAAGCAGCGGATTTCTGAGACGTGGAAATCCGGAACGCGGTTAGTCATCGGCATCAGTACCAGTCCACAATCGCTTTCCGTCATTCGATGGGCGCGCAGGGTATCATATACGATGGATGCATCATGGGTTGTCGTTTATGTCGAAACATCTGTGAGGCGGACTGCGCAAGAGACGGAACAACTCTCGAAGAATATCAAACTTGCAAGAGAACTCGGTGCAGAGATTGTCACAACATCCGATGAAGATATTGCCGGAGCACTCCTGCGTGTCGCGCGCGAACAAAATGCGACGCAGATACTTATCGGAAAACCGAAGCCAAAAGCGTTTTTCCGTGCATCGCGGCTTGTCGAAGACCTTCTGCGAAGGAGTCGAGACATCGATGTGTATGTCGTCGTCCATGAAGAAGAGAGCCAACCGCAGCCGTTCCTGTACAGAATTCCAAAGATCCAATCCGGAATACCGCAGTATCTTATTGCAGCGATAACCGTGATCTGCGTTGCACTTGTGTGCTTCCCACTTGCTTCGGTCATCGGGTATCGAACTATTTCTTTGATTCTTCTCTTCACTGTATCACTGTTGCCACTTCGAATGGGACGAGGGCCGGTACTTTTGGGTGCTGCACTGGGCGCGCTCTCTTGGGATTTCTTCTTTATTCCTCCCCTCTTCACATTCTCTGTCGGACATGTGGAAGATGTATTAATGCTTGCAATGTTTTTCATCGTGGCAGCTGTGACCGGTACGTTGTCGGCGCGCGTACGAGCACGAGAGAAAGCCGTCCGTCAGCGCGAAATGCGATCTTCCGCTTTGTTTGCATTGACGAAGGATCTTTCCTCCGCACATTCCCAGGATGAAGTCATTCAGGCAACAATCGCAAATATTAAGAAGTTCTTTAATGCAGACGTTGTCGTTTTTCTTGGCGATACAGATGGTGATATGAGTCATCAAGCACATACAGCGAGTTCATGGAAACCGGATGAAAAGGAGTTTAGTGTTGCGGCATGGACGTACTGGAATGAAAAAAAAGCTGGAAAATTTACCGATACACTTCCCTTTGCACAAGCAACTTATTATTCCATGTCCGGTCCCCGCTATCCTGTAGGCGTTATCGGCGTTCGAGTCAATCAAAATGAAAAACTGGGCATCGATCAGGAAATACTGCTGGAAAATTTTATCGCTCAAATTGCTTCCGCCGTTGAACGGGAATTATTGAATGAAGTGACTAAAAAATCTATAATCGTTGCTGAATCAGAAAAACTCTATAAAACACTTTTTAATTCCATTTCACATGAGTTGAGAACACCCCTTGCTACCATCATGGGCGCTTCAGAAAATCTACTAGCGGCGAACCAGACGCAAGTCTCAACAACTATGAGTGAACTTTATAATGAAATTCATATCGCTGCTGAAAGATTAAACCGGCTTGTCGCAAATTTGCTGGATATGACACGGCTGGAATCCGGAATGATTCAGCCAAAATTAAACTGGTGCGACGTACGGGACATTATTAATGCAACGCTTAAAGGACTTGAACGGGAAATTGGCCAACATAAGGTAACGATAACAACTCAAGAAGACCTTCCGCTGGTAAAATTAGATTTCGGATTAATGGAACAAGCTTTGACAAACCTCGTGTATAATGCCTCGGTGCACACACCCCCAGGGACACAAATCGAAATTCAGGCTCTTGTCGAAAATGATCATTGTATTATCACCGTCACCGATAACGGACCGGGCATTCCGAAATCAGATATTAATAAAGTCTTTGAGAAATTCTACCGTGCAGAAGGGACATCTACCGGTGGAACAGGATTAGGTCTGCCGATAGCAAAAGGTTTTATTGAAGCTCATCGTGGAACCCTTTCTGTTCGAAATAGAATGCCGCTGGGGACAGAATTCAAGATTGAAATTCCCATGGAAATTGAGCAAGCACGGCAATGACAACGGCGCCGAAAATACTTGCCATTGATGATGAAATTCAGATTCGCCGACTGCTTCAACTTACTTTAGAGCCGAATGGATATCAATTAAAGTTTGCAGAAACAGGCAGTGACGGCATTATTATGGCCGGATCGGAGCGGCCGGAGCTTATTATTCTCGATCTTAGTTTGCCGGATATGGATGGGTTAACGGTGTTGAAAAGAATTCGTGAATGGGCAACGATTCCTATTTTGATTCTGTCTGTTCACAGTGCGGAAGGAGACATCATTGGCTGCTTAGATGCCGGAGCCGATGACTATTTGGTGAAGCCGTTTCGCACTGGAGAATTACTCGCTCGTGTTCGGACGGCTCTTCGTCATCGTCCCAGAAATCAAGAGAAAGAACTCTTTACAACACACAATCTTTCTGTAGACTTAGCTGCGCGCATTGTAAAAAAGAAAAGCGAAGTTGTAAAGCTTACCGCGACAGAATATTCTCTGCTTGCACTTTTCGTGCGTAACTCCGGAAGAGTTCTTACGCATAATTTTATTCTCGAACAAGTATGGGGACCAACATTTTCAGAGGAAGCCCAGTATACGCGAGTGTATGTCGGTCAATTGCGTAAAAAGATTGAAGACGATCCTGCCAATCCCAAAATTCTTCTTACAGAATCCGGTATTGGTTACCGGCTGAACGTAGAAGAATAGTGCTGAGCAATTCACCGGAAAAAGAAACGATAAGAGCGACTGCCTTGGTTATTCAGAAGCATATGTACAGTTTTGTTCTCTTTTCACATTCCTTGCATTTCCATCAAACTTTCTCTACCATAATTCCGAATTTCAATCCATGCATCTAGTATAAAGTCTCATGAAGAAATTGTGGTTCATCGTCTATAATTGGTTCTTTATTCCTTTCTTCTGGGCGCTTCTGCAAATTACCGCACTTTTCAATTTTAAAATCCGACGTGGAATTCAAGGTCGAAAAGGATTATTTGAGAAAATTGAGCGTGATCTAAAAAGACTGAAATCAAAAAGACGCGTATGGTTTCATTCATCGTCCATGGGTGAATTTGAGCAAGCCAAGCCGATCATTGCCGCTCTACGCAAGAAATACCACGACATCGATATCATTGTCACATTCTTCTCTCCCTCGGGGTATGATCATTCAAAGAATTATAAACTTGCCGATCTCATTACATATATTCCATTCGATACAAAGGCAAATGCTCGGCGCTTCCTTGACCTGCTCCAACCAACGGCAGCAGTTTTTGTACGGTACGATGTCTGGCCGAATCATGTATGGGAATTGAGCGCAAGAAATATCCCAACCTTTATCGCCAACGCTACGATGCGCACATCATCAGCAAGATTCTATCCATTCATGAAAAGTTTCCATCGATTACTCTTTAACGATTTCGTATCCATCCTTACCGTATCTGCAAAAGATGTTGAAGCATTTTCTCTGTTTGGATTGACACATCCCACTGTTCAAAAGATTGGCGAGACTCGGTACGATCAGGTGTGGCAACGCAGCGCCGACGCCAAGAAGAAACATCTCATCCCGCTCTCTATTTTGAAAGAGAAAAAAATATTCATCGCTGGTAGTACGTGGCCTGAAGATGAAGAAGTGCTCTTGCCGACGATCAAGAAACTTTTAGAATACGATCCAAAAGTTCTTGCGATTCTTGTTCCGCATGAGCCAACGGAAGAAGCGCTGGAGGCAATTGAGAAGCAGCTTCCTTTCAAGACAAAATCTATTCGATTCTCTCTGCTGAACGATTATTCACGCGAACGGATTATTCTTGTCGACAGCGTAGGAATATTGATGGCATTATACCAGTATGCGGATATCGCATATGTTGGCGGCAGTTTCCGGCAGGGTGTTCACAATGTATTAGAACCGGCCGTCTACGGGATTCCAGTTGTCTATGGACCGCGGCATACAAATTCTCAGGAAGCACAGGAACTTCTTCGCTGCGGTGGTGGATTTCTTATCAACGATCAACTGGAATGCTATAGGGCACTCCGCTCATTGCTTGATGATGTAAAAGCGAGGACAGCCGCAGGAAACGCGGCATTGAAATTAGTAAAAGAAAATATCGGTGCGACAGAACGATTCATGGAACATCTTGCCAAAGTTCTCTAATACAAAAGAAATTAATCTTGGAATGACTCTCTTATGAAAATAGCGTACTTCGACACAATCTCCGGCATCAGTGGCGATATGACACTGGGCGCTTTCGTCAGCGCAGGTATTTCCATTGACGAGTTGATTTCTGAACTCCAGAAACTCAAACTGAACGGATTCGAACTTTCGGCACAGCATATCACACGAAACGGTATTGTCGCCGTTAAAGTGGATGTTATCATCTCCGAACAACCGCATTACCATCGGCATTTGAAAGACATCGAAACGCTTATTGACAAGAGTGATCTTTCCATGAATGTAAAAGGACGCGCAAAGAAAATATTTCATGAAGTCGCGGTAGCGGAAGCAAAAGTTCATAACATCAGCATCGAAAAAGTGCACTTTCATGAAGTCGGCGCTATCGATTCGTTAGTAGATATTGTTGGAGCGTCGATCTGTTTAGAAAAGCTTGGCATTCAAGCCGTCTATTCATCGCCGATAAAAGTCGGCAACGGCGGAATAGTGAAAACCCAGCACGGTATGCTGCCTGTTCCCACACCTGCGACGATGGAAATCCTTAAAAACTATCCTATTGTATTGACCGACGTTCCGTTTGAACTTACAACGCCAACCGGAGCCGCAATTGTCAAGGCGCTCTCGCAGGGTATGTTGACTACAGAAAAAATCAAGGTATCTACAATTGGCTATGGGGCAGGCGGACACAAGATTGAGCAACTGCCGAACTTACTGCGTGTATTCATCGGTGAACTGGAACCGGAATACCTTGCCGATGAAATTGTTAGCATTGAAACCAACATCGACGACATGAATCCGGAGATTTATCCGTACGTCATTGAGAAGCTTATAACTGCGGGTGCGCACGACGCCTATCTTATTCCGATTGTAATGAAGAAAGGCCGCCCCGGAATTCTCCTTTCGGTGCTTGTGGAGCGCGCAAAGATCGAGAGAATCCTTGAGATCGTTTTCCGTGAGACAACAACTCTTGGTGTGCGCATTCAACCGATCGAACGGAAGAAGCTGTCCCGCGCTCACAAGCAGATGAATACATCGTTCGGCATCATTTCTGTCAAACTCATTACGATTGAAGGGAAAGAACAATTGCGCGTAGAGTTCGAAGAATGTAAACGGATCGCTTCAGAGAAGAACGTACCTCTTGCAGAAGTCTATCGGATTCTTGAACGTGAGTTGAATGGTTGAAAACGATTTATCCTTTCTTCATCGAGAATCGTTTATTTATCACTCTTCAGTAATTTGTGCAACAGTTTCTCGTCGATATCGCCCTCCCAGTTCCCATCGACCGCACGTTCACATATCTCGTTTCACCTGAACTTCAACCATCAGTTCTTCCCGGTAAACGCGTGCTTGTTCCCTTCGGAAAAAAACATCTCACCGGCGTCATCATTGGACTGCCGGCTGCAACGGATGTCCGAAGACTCAAACCGATAACCGATATTCTCGATACGAAACCGACATTTTCGCCGGAAATGCTTTTACTTACTAAGTGGATCGGTGAATACTATTTTACACCCTGGGGCGAAGTACTAAGAGCGGCAACGCCGCAGGGATTGTCGCAGGAAAGCAAGCAGACCGTCCGCCTGGTTACTCAAGACATTGAAGCTCTTCTTCAGGCAACGAAGAAATCTGCGCCGCGGCAGCACGCCATATTGCAGGCATTAGCCGATGGTGCAATATTGAACCTTGCGCAAGTCCAGCGGAAATCGCACACGAAAAGTATTCATGTAGTTTTGAGCGAGATGCACCAACGCGGATGGATTTCTATAACAGAAGAAATCGAAAAGCCGAAAGCGAAGCCGAAGTTGGAACGTTTTGTTGCCATAACAGCCAGCGGATTGAAAATTGTTACGGATAAAACAAGCACAGCATCACTTTCTGCCAAGCAGCTTTTCATTATTGAAGCACTCCAGAAGGAAATATCTTCAGAAGCAGATACGGTTGAAATCAATTCCTTTTTGCAACGTCATTACGCCTCGTTTTCTTCACTGAAGACACTCGTGAAAAACGGTCTCCTGCTTATGGGCGAGCGTGAAGTATTCCGGCGCTCAGAATATGAGCCAATCGAACCGCCGCCCAATATCACACTAAATACAAACCAGCAGTATGCACTGAGCGAAATTACGAAAGCAACAGCGGCTGGTATATTCCGGGCATTTCTTTTGCACGGTATCACTGGTAGTGGAAAAACGCAAGTGTATATCGAAGCAATTCGCAATGTAATTGCACTTGATAAAACAGCGATTGTCTTAGTGCCGGAAATTTCGCTGACACCACAGACAGTTCGCCGATTCAAAGCACACTTTGGCGATGACGTTGCGGTAATGCATAGTCAAATGTCCATTGGTGAGCGGTACGATGCATGGCGAATGGCGCATCAAGGGAAAGTAAGGATTGTCATCGGACCTCGCTCCGCAATCTTTGCGCCATTGGAAAACATCGGACTCATTGTAGTTGATGAAGAACACGACAGCTCTTACAAGCAATACGATGCCGCGCCGCGTTACAACGCTCGCGATGTTGCGCTTGTCCGTGCATCGCATATCAAGGCTGTGGTTGTGCTTGGATCAGCGACACCGTCGGTGGAGAGTTACGCCAATGCCATCCATGAAAAGTACACACTTCTTGAACTTCCCCATCGTGTTGACACCGCCCAGCTTCCAACTATCGACATTGTCGATATGGCAAAAGAACGACGGCGTGTGTATGAAGATTTAAAAATAGAAATCAAAAAGAGTGCGAAACCATTTCCCAAGCGTTTACCGGATTCTTCCATTTCACAGCTTCTCCAGTCACAAATTACCAAACGTCTTGAGCGCAAAGAAGGAACCATTCTTCTCCAGAATCGGCGCGGTTTCTCGCATGTTATGGAATGCTACGAATGCGGCTACGTAGAAAAATGCGACAACTGTGAAGTCTCGCTGACGTTCCACACGACGAAAAAACATCTTCGCTGTCACTACTGCGGCTTTGTCAAGAAACCGCCAACAATCTGCCCAAAATGTAGTAGCATAGAACTGCGTATGCATGCATTCGGCACACAGCAAGTTCAGGAGGAATTACAGGAACTCTTTCCAAAGGCAGTCATATTGCGGATGGATCGTGATACCACAAGCGGCAAAGGTGCGCACAACAAAATTCTGAAACAGTTTGAATCCGGTAAAGCGGATATTCTTCTCGGCACGCAGATGGTTGCAAAGGGATTGGATTTTCCGCGCGTAACTCTAGTCGGTGTGATTTCTGCCGATACGCAAATGCTGCTTCCAGATTTTCGTGCCTCCGAAGGCACATTTCAATTGCTCACACAAGTCTCAGGTCGCGCAGGCAGAAGCAATCTTGCCGGTGAAGTTGTTATCCAGACATTGCAACCTGATCACTACAGCTTGAAGCATGTCATCTTGCATGACTTCCATGGATTCTATAAAGAAGAATTGGAATATCGGTGTGAACTGGACTATCCGCCATTTTCCCGGATTGTACTTCTGGAATTTTCAGGTGAACGGGAAAATGAAGTTCAGCACCATGCAAAGAAATTTGCCGAGTTTCTTGCCATGCACAATCAACAAAATCGGTTCATCATTCTTGGTCCCGCCGATGCCGCCATTCCGAAAATCAAGAATGTATATCGAAAGCATATCGTTGTGAAAGACTTGAAAAGCAACGATCCTTCTGGTCTGTATCTTCGCTCTGCACTCCTCAAAGCAAAAGCACAATATGAAGCATCCTCCATTGCCTCGAACAGGAAGATCAAAATGATTATCGATGTTGACCCACAAGGGATGATATGAGTGGGGAAAAAGAATGCGGTAAATAGAAAAAAATGATGTATGCTTAACGGAGAGATTGCGGACGTGCCGCTAGTAATAGATTTACATAAAGGAGAGAATATGAACGATATGCTTTTAATGACTGGTTTTAAATTCGCAAATCAACTCCGCTGCTTTCTTTCCACTTAACACCGCACCTTCAATTGTTGCAGGAAGACCAGTATTGGTCCAATCACCGGCAAGGAACAAATTAGAAAACGCGGTTTCCGGGAGCGGGCGCATTGCTTCGAGTCCAGGTGAGGGTGTAAACGTTGCGCGTTTCTCTTTTATCACGAGTGAATGAAGTACCTTCGCATCTTTTGTCTTCGGCAGTACACGTAGCAGATCTTCCATCGCGATGACAATCAGCTCTTCCTTGTTCATCTTAATAAATTCCTGCGCATCGCTGATCACCAATGAGAGATGCTGTCCCTTCTCTTTCTGCTGTTTCAGTGCTTCAGGACCCATGTGCCTGCGAAATTTCCAACTTTTATCAAATACCCATTGCACTCGTGTGTCGACCAAAGCCGCAAATTCTTCTTCCATGATTATCCGGTCAAACCACAGTTGAATTGAAATAATGGATGATGGTTTGAACCGATCCAAATCACAGATCTCTCTGGATGGTGTCTTCATCACCAACTTAGAACGTATACCGCTGTTGGAAAGCAGCCTCTCAAATACAAACCATGGAACAGCGCTTAAGAATACCTGTGCGCGAAATTCTTTTCCTTCATGTGTCGATACAGAAACAATTTTTTCGTCTTCAAAGTGAACCTTAGAAATTTCCGTACCTAACAGAACTTCACCGCCGTTTCGCCGGATAAACTCGACAGCCGGATTCACCAACACATCACTTAAGCCGGCACGGGGAAGAAGAAAGCTCGAATATTCACGCTTTCCTAAAAACGCTGCGCGCAATACCCGAAACAACATCAGCGCCGAGACGTTTTTTGGATGGTTGTTCAATGCTCCGATGGTGATAACATCCCACAAGAATTTTCTGCTTAAGTCTGATTGCCCTAATTTCATCAGCCACTCTTCCACATTAAGCTTATCAAGTTCCTGCTCTTTGGAAAGCGAGGTGTAGAATAATTGCTTTGCTACTCTAAGCATTTCCAGGCGGTTTTTCAGGGGAATGCCTTTGAATCTCATTAATCCTCCCAACACGTGTAAAGGAGCTCGCAGTGGAGGACATGCGAGACGTAGAGAACTTTTGCATGGATGAAGAAACTCGATGCGAAGACCTGGCTGAAGTAAAGTAAGGTATTCTGTTCCAATAAAGCGCATATATCGCCGTGTTGCGTGGTAGCATCCCATCATCAGATGCTGGCCATTGTCTATCGAATCACCCGTTGCAGCATCAATGAAGGAATAGGTTCGTCCGCCTGCGTGCAGATGTTGTTCGAGCACTAATGTCCTGTGTCCACGGGCGCAGAGTTCAACCGCTGTGCTTAATCCGCTTAATCCGCCGCCTATGATGATAACGCTAAGTTTGTCCATAATTTTTCTTCGTTTTGAGGATAAGAAAATATCATGTAAAAATCTTGAGAGTGTTTGTACACACCTAAGTGGATACCCATAGGTGTGTAGATTTCTTGACATTGCGCACAAAAGTCATACTTTACTGTGGTTCTGCTTAAAATGGGATTGAAGCGTACCTACCCGTAGAGGCACACGAAAGAACGTGAAACAGTTATTAATGCAGCTTACAGATTCATTAAATAAAGAACTTACACAGCTAAAAACTGTTCGCCGAGAGATACGTTTGTTCAGCGGAGAGCGTCTCGGTGTTTTTGCAGGATATACATATTATCGATTTGAGATTCCCGAAGATGTTCTTTTTCACACCACGGAACGTGCAACATTTACATTCGGCCAGCAGCAGCTCATCAAAGTAATCGGCAATGTCATTGCGATAGAAAATCAATACCTCACGGTCGCTCTGCCTCAGGATTTTGGCGAATCACTGCCGGAGACTCTCTGTTCATGGGACCATGAGCATGAACTGAAACCGACGATCGAACTGCTGCAAAAACTCGACATGAAATCATTGATCCCGTTCTTGCTTTTCAATCCTGCTGATAGTAAGAATAGTCATCTTGTAAATTATGAAGTGCAAAAAAACGATAAAACGCCGCCAGAACAAATCGAGGCAGTGAAAAAGATATGGCAGAACAGGGTCACGATGTTGTGGGGTCCAAGTTTTTCTGGTACGACTCAAGTACTTGTTCTCGCCGCGATTAGTTATATGAAAACCGGCCGGAAGGTGTTGTTCGTTTCACCATCCAATGATAATGTAGATACAGTGCTGTTGAAAACTGTTGCTCTCGGCGAACAACTTGGCGTGAAAATGACAAAGTTTGCAGCACGCGTTGATCTCCCGTCGCCGGAATCATTCGAAGCAATGGCTCAATATTCATTTGAACATCAGGTAGAAACGGCAAAGGAGGAAAAGCGCAAGGTATTTCAAGAACGAGTATCTCTCCTGAGCGCTCACTGGCGAATTAAAATAAAACAGATACTCAATGAGGATTTCTATAAGAAGGTGCAGGAAAAACGTGATCGTCTGGCAGATCTCCGTAAGCACATCGATAAAATTTCCAAAGAAAAGACTCAACTGAATCAAACCATTGCCGACCTGGAAAATGCATCATTTATCGAGCGAATGAAGAAAGGATTTTCCAAGAACGACCTTAACACCGCAAACGATCAGTTAACTCGCCAGCAACAGATATACAACCGTTTGTTGTCAAACCAACAAGCAATATCGAACGAGATAACGGAAATAGAGCTTGATGCACCGGTAACACCAAAAGAACAAATGGAGTTCAAAGAAATCGGGAAAAGAATTGATGACCTGGGTGGTTTGGAAAAAGTTACGAAGGCAGTAGAAGATTTCGTTGCGGTGGATGAGCAGGCACTCCTTCAATCGAAGCTCTTCATTGCTACCGGCATTAATGCAGCTCTGATCGATCCTGCAATTCGGGGTCAGCAGTTCGATCTCGTCATTATTCATGAAGCACAGCGCGTTAACCTGCCGACACTTGCGGCATTGTCAACTCTGGCGCGTGAAAAGTTAGTTATCGCAGGTGATCCATTTGAAGTAGAACCGGTATCTGCTTCCAAGGACGAGGAACCCGATCCATTGCTCCAACGCGACATATTCTTGCACGTTGCGCAGACGACGGAACTTCATCGGCTATTTGAGTGGTCAGCGGAAAACCCGCGCTGGTCGATCTTTATGAAATCGCAATATTCTACAACACCAAAACTGTCGTTATTTATATCTTCGGTACTGTTTGATGATAAGATTATTGTTTTTCCTTCACCGCAGGCAAAAGGTAAAATTTATTTCATTGACACGAGCAAGATTCAATCCCGTTGTAAGCAATATACCAGCAAGAAAAAGAATCTTCCTTACAACGAACTCCATACCAAACAGGCTCTGGAATGTGTAAAGCATGCGCTGATGAACCCGGGAAGAAGTGCTCAAGACATTGGCGTCATTCTCCCTTTCGTCGGACCGACGCTACACACCAAACTCCAATTGCGGATTCAGGGAATAAAGAATGTGGAGGTAGGCACACCGCAAAGTTTCTGCAACCGGCGGAAGCAGGCGATCATCTTTGATACCACGATGGCCGGTGTAGACTATACGATGCACTCAATTGATGATAAGATGGTCGGCGAACATAAGATTGCGCGTCTCTTCAATACGGTTGCTTCGTGCGTCGGAGAGGACTTGTACATTCTTGCGGACATGTCACACTTCAAATTTCTTTACCAGGATCGACTCTTTACGCGATTACTGCAGTTACTACAAACAGAGGCGGACGAACAGCAACCTTCGTTTGCTGATGCAGTAAAGAAATTTGACGAATTGAGTCAAAAGGAACGAGAGGAAATAGTTTCGTTAGTTCATAAGAAATTGAAAGCAACGACTCTGTCAACGCCGACGGAAGCACCGAAAACAAAGGTCGATCACGATCTTGAAGTACAAATGAAAAAGATGGCACGAGAATGGGAATCAAAACTTGCCGCTAATACCGGAAGAAATATCGAACGGGAAGTGTACATCGGTGTACAACGTGTCCTCGGCTGGCGCACCGACGTCAATCTCGTGTCACAGTTTGTGGGTGGAGATTTGCTCTTCCGCAATTCTTTTTCTACAGAAAAAGCGTCGCGGAAACTGCCTTTGGATACATGTGAGAATGAAATACAATTTCGTGATGCAATGGAGCAATGGAATCTGATCTTGTATGAAATGTCCGGTGGAAATAAAGTGGATATGTCGTTCTTTGCAAGTAAAGGTTCGGAAGGGCGCATTCGGCAGGACATTCGCAACCTTCATGCGTATTATTCCTCAGATGTCGAAGCCGCTATCGAAGAAGGCAAAAAGAAGATTGCCGTGGAGGTAGCGCGCGTATTTCAAGAATTGCTTGGTAAAAGTAAACCCGACAATCCTGCCGATTGGTCAACTTCCTACCTCAAATTCCTTACGCGACTTGAAGCATATCTCAGTTGGATATCGGAACAAGTTCGCCGATAATTCTTCAGTACACCTGTCTAATAACAAGAGAATACACGGGCTTTCCCGTTTTCGATGATCTCCTTGAAGGACTGGTCTTAATCGGTTATATTGGTGCGACCTCTAGAAGGAATATGCATGAGTTTTTGGCAATACGTTTTTGATATTTTCACAATTCTCCTGTTCATTTTTCTTAACGGTTTTTTTGTTGCGGCGGAGTTCGCGATCGTTAAGGCACGTCTCACGCAGATCGAACCGTTGGTTGCAAAAGGGAACTGGCGCGCAAAGATCGCACGTGAGATTCTTTTTCACACCACCGCATATCTCTCAGCTGCTCAACTCGGCATTACAATGACATCGCTCATTCTTGGCTGGATTGGTGAACCACTTGCTGCAGAAATGTTACTTCCCATATTTCAATGGATTGGTTTGACACAGCAGAACATTATCCACGGTGTCTCATTCGCAGCTGCCTTCACGCTCATTACTGCGCTCCACATCATTGTCGGTGAACAAGCACCGAAAGTACTTGCCATTCAAAAAGCACGAGAAACTATTCTTATGGTTTCCTCGCCCATGCGGTTTTTTTTCTTTCTGTTCAAGCCGCTCATCACGGTACTCAACACTTCTTCCAATGGTCTGCTTCGGTTTTTGGGACTCCAGTCTTCCACGGATTCTGAATTAGCACATTCGGAAGAAGAACTTCGCCTAATTCTTGCCCACGATACTCACGTTTCTACTACGACAAGGAGCATCGCGCTCAATGCTATGGATTTTCATCAGAAGCAAGCGCGGCATGCTATGGTGCCTCGAAAAGAGATCGTGGCGCTTTCCATTCAGGCACCCATACAGGAAAATCTTGCTGTGATGAGGAAGAATAAGTTTTCCCGCTTTCCTGTGTTTAAAGACACCATCGATAACATCATCGGCATCGTTTATACAAAAGATATTTTTAAGTACGATCGACACTTGCAGCCGGACTTCGCACTGAATTCAGTACTTCGTGACGCGTCGTTTCTGCCCGAAACTGCAACGCTTGAAAAGGCGCTGACAACGATTCTGCAAAAGAAGACTCATATGATAATTCTCGCTGATGAATATGGAGGCACAGCAGGACTCGTTACGCTGGAGAATGTGCTGGAAGAACTTGTCGGCAGCATTCAGGATGAATACGATCGTGAGGCACCGGATGTAGTTAAAATCAGCGAGGATGAATATATAGTTGATGGCAGTATTACAACGAATGATGTTGAACGGCTCATCGCAGTCGAGCTTTCGCCGATGGATATCCGCTCTATCAGTGGATTCCTTATCGAACAGCTTGGACATATTCCTATGGTAGGTGAGCAGATAAGAACAAACGGAGTCGAGTTTACAACAGGGAAAGTTGTAGATAATGTCATCGAATCTATCCGCATTAAGAAACTTACGTTGCCAAGCGACAATGACGAAAAGTCGTAACTCTGAAAAATGATTTATCCGCCTCATAATTCATGCAACTTTTTTTATAGTAGCACCAGCAATCAAGTTTGCTAGCGATGATGGCCGACGGTAACAGGGAAAATACAAATGAAGTTCTGATCGGTATGGGCGGATGGGAGTTACCGCCTTTTGATCGCGTATTCTATCCGGCAAAACCGGAGAAGGGGTTTCGTAAGCTGGAATACTTCAGCCGTTTTTTTGATCTCGTCGAAGTAAATTCAACCTTCTATAACACATCACTCTCTGCGGAACAAGCGCAGCACTGGCTTAAGGATGTCGACGAGAACCGGAGATTCGTGTTCACAGTCAAACTGTACCGCGGATTCACGCACACATTTGATGCAACGCAGAATGACGCACTTGCAGTTCATCGGCTTCTCGATCCTTTGCGTGATGCAAAAAAATTTGGTGGACTGGTAATTCAATTTCCATCGTCCTTCAACAAGACGAGTGAACGACAGGCGCATCTCGTTAAATTGCGCACTATCTTCCCAGAAGACCAACTGTTTCTTGATCTTCGGCATATATCGTGGAACGAAGAATTGTTTTATCAATTCTGCCGCGAGCACGGTTTTAATCTCATCAATGTTGACCTGCCGCGTTTGCCTGGTCATATGCCATTGAACTCATTGGCGTGGGATAGTGTTGCCTACTTCAGAATGATGGGACGAAATGCAGAAGCTTGGAATCATCCTCACAGCAGTGATCGTTACTTGTACCGTTACAGCGAAGAAGAACTGCACGAGCTTGTCCAGAAAATCAAGCAGGCAAATGCCCGCAAGGCATATGTTGTTTTCCACAATGATCGTCAAGCGTACTCTCTCGTGAATGGCCGTCAAGTCGAAAATGTGCTGCATCCAACGAAACGTCTGACCGTACCTGCAAACCTCCTCGCTGCTTTTCCCCATTTGAAATCTTTTTGCGATCCAAGTATTTCAAAGTGCGATCTATTCTTAAATCCCCAATCCCCAATCACGGATTAACATGGATTGGTATCTTCATCTTCAACCGCTTTTCAAAAAATATGGCAAGCGACGGCATCCGCTGGAATATAAAAACACATACCAGCTCCTCGTGATGGTTGTCCTTTCCGCACAAACATCTGATGTCATGGTGAACAAACTGGCGCCTGAGTTTTTTAAGAAATTTCCTTCCTTCAAACATCTTGCTTCAGCAAAACCGGAGGATTTGTATCCGCTCATCAAATCCGCGCGGGGATTTCGGAAAAAAGCAGATTGGCTTGTGCGCATAGCGCAAGCTCTGGCTAATCATAAAGACATACCGCTCACTATCGAAGAATTGATAGAATTGCCCGGTATCGGTCAAAAATCTGCTAATGTAATTATTCGTGAAGCCGGAGGAGCACCGCAAGGTATTATTGTAGATTTGCATGTTTTGAGGGTCGTGCCGCGACTTGGGATTACCGAGGAAGAAAAGCCGGAGAAAATTGAGAAGGTACTGATGGAGATCATTCCAGGGAAGCATTGGCATGCAGCAGGAATGTCTTTCTCGTATCTTGGCCGAGAGCTCTGCCGTCCAACGGATCCAACATGTACTCAGTGTATGCTGAAGAAAATATGTCAGTTCCATCGCAATCATATATGATGCGGTTTCTCCACTATTGTATTGCCATACAGTTCTCTTTCAGTTATCTTCCACTATGAGGAATAGTGGACAGGCATTCCCATTCATCAGGATATATATTCGCTATACTTGATGGGGGCCCTATCAATCTATAATGTTGAAAAAGAACCCGATTTAGTAATCCCCTATCCACTTCGTTTGATACTCATTCCTCTTTTCCGTATAATCGAAGGAACATATCACCTGCCATCATAAATGTATGCGAACTATGAAAAAGAAAACTATCGATTCAACAAATCATTTCAAACCCGCACCTGCTTATAAACCGTTACACATTCAAAAACTACGCTGGCAGTGCGATCCAAAATCGCTGGGCATCAAATCCACCGATGACATTCGACCAACACGAGAGATTATTGGGCAGGAACGTGCTTTGCGCGCGTTGCATGTCGGGTTGGAAATGAACCACTTCGGCTACAACATTTTTGTGACCGGCCTATCCGGAACCGGACGCACCACGACCATCAAACGTCTATTGCAGGATTTCGAGAAGAAGCAGGGTGTGATGAAAGACCATTGTTACGTCTTCAACTTCAAGCATCCCGACATGCCTATTGCCATCTCACTGCCTTCAGGCCGAGGGCGGGGTCTGCAGCAGGACATGGATAATTTATTAAAAGAATTACTAAGAGATATTCCCGCAGTGTATGAAAGTCAGCGATACCAACAAGCTCGAAAAAAATTGGTTCAGCATTTTCAAGAACGGCAGAAAAGTGTACTGCAAGATTTCGAGCGTCGTGTAAAGGAACATGGCTTTGATTTAGTACAGGTACAGGTTGGAAGTGCGATGCGGCCCGACATTGTCCCGGTCGTGAATGGCAATCCGACAAGTTTGGATCAAGTGGAAGCACTTGTACAAAAAGGTGAATTTGGCAAAGAACAATTCACAACGATGCGTGATGCACTGACAGAATTAGAAAAACAAATGGCAACCGTCTTCCGAGAATTGCGCAACATCGAGAAAAAAGTTCAACAATCGTTGAGTGAGCTGGAAGAACAACTCGTGATGCCGGCAGTGGACGATGCCATAAGAGTGTTGAAGGCCACATATGAGCAGCCTAAACTTCGTGCGTACTTTGAAGAAATGCGGACCAACGTCCGCGGAAATCTTGATCGCTTTCGCAAACAACAAGTCGTTTCTCTCACTCCGGAATCACAAGATGAAGAAGAGGAAAAGGATGAATACATAGAATTTCAAGTCAATGTATTGGTGGATAATTCTGATACACAGCATGTCCCGATTATCATCGAAACAAACCCAAAATACAAAAATGTCTTCGGCACAGTAGAGCGCGAAATGGAAAAAGGCAGTGTATGGCGTACCGACTTTACCAAGGTCAAAGCTGGTTCGCTTCTGCGAGCAGATGGAGGGTACCTCGTTCTGAATGCGCTCGATGCACTGATTGAACCAGGCGTTTGGCAAGATTTGAAACGCACACTGCGTACCGGCCTAATAGATATTCAGACGTACGATCCATTGTTTGGTTTTTCAGCTGCAAGTTTAAAACCGGAACCAATCCCGATTAATGTAAAAGTAATCATGATCGGTGATACTGATTTATACCATATGCTTTACTTCCGCGATGATGATTTCAAAAAGATTTTCAAAATACGGGCCGATTTCGACTTCGAAATGCCAAAGACCAAAGGAACAGTCACTCAGTATTTACGCTTTGTGAAGATGCTCTGCGACGACGAGAAGCTCCTGCCATTTGACGCCACGGCGTTGGCACAGCTTATTGAGTTCGGAGTTCGACTCGCGGGACGACAGCAGAAAATTTCTACTCGTTTCAATATTATCGCTGATGTGGCGCGTGAAGCCAGCTACTGGGCACGAAGAGAAAAAGCCACTGTTGTTGCATGCGGTCACATTGAAAGGACTATTGATGAACGCATCTACCGCGTGAAGCTGGTGGAAGAAAAGATTCAGGAAATGATCGACGATGGTAGAATTATGATTGATACGGACGGTGCGGAGATTGGTCAGGTAAACGGTCTTTCTATTTATGATATCGGCGAACATGCCTTCGGGAAACCATCTCGTATCACCGCTCGTACGTCGCTCGGGCGTAGCGGTGTTATCAATGTTGAACGTGATGCAGAATTGAGCGGTCCAACGCACAATAAGGGTGTCGCCATCCTGAGCGGGTATTTCCGCAGCCGGTTTGCACAAGACAGACCGCTGGTGATGGACGCGAGTATCACGTTTGAACAATCGTATGGCAGCATCGATGGTGACAGCGCATCATCCACAGAAATTTATGCGATTCTTTCCAGTCTCTCGGGAGTTCCAATTCGTCAAGACATTGCCGTTACTGGTTCAGTGAATCAAAAAGGCGAGATTCAGCCGATTGGTGGAGTCAATCTCAAGATTGAAGGTTTCTACGATGTCTGCAAAGCACGCGGATTAACAGGAAAACAAGGCGTTATCATTCCGATTCAAAACGTAGAGGATCTCATGCTGCGTGAAGAAGTGTACGAAGCGGTACAAAAGAAACAATTTCAGATTTATGCCATCAAAACAATTGATGAAGGTATAGAAATTCTTACTGGTGTGAAAGCAGGAAAACAAAAACCGGATCACACATTCGAGCTCGGTACCATCAATGCGCTTGCCGACCGGAAACTTCAGCGTTATGCCAATGAGTGGAAGAAGTATGAAGGAAAAAACTAAAATAGCATGAATGCCGCACGCAACGCCCTTCAAATTGTCTATCTGCTTCTGCTTATTCTTGTCGTAGGAACGCTCGGCTACCACTTCATCGAAGGGTGGTCTCTGTTTGACTCACTCTATATGTCAGTGATTACACTTGCCACCGTCGGTTATGGAGAGACGCATCCCCTGACAACCTACGGACGCATCTTTACGATGTTCCTTATTCTGGGCGGCATGGGCATCATCCTTTACGGCATCTCAGAGTTAACACAGTTCATCGTACAAGGGGGCATCGGTGGAATTCTCAGGAGACGAAAAATGGAACGCATCGTAAAAAAGATTTCACATCATTACATTCTCTGTGGCGCAGGCAAGAATGGGCATTATGTGTTGGAAGAACTTGTTCGGACGAAACGAAAAGTCGTCGTTGTTGAAAAAGATTCCCAAAAAGTTCAGAAACTTCTTGACCGCGGTATTCCCACTGTTGAGGGTGACGCTTCAAATGATACCGTTCTCCGTGCGGCAGGAATAGATCATGCCGTTGGACTTGTCACTACGCTGCCGGAGGATAAAGATAATTTGTTCGTCGTCATCACCGCACGTGGAATGAATCAAAAGTTGCGCATAGTGGCGAAGGTGGACGACATTGAAGTACGCGAGAAGTTCTTCCGCAGCGGTGCCGATTCTGCAGTTTCCGCTCCGTACATTGGCGGATTACGAATGGCATCGGAAATGATACGACCGGATGCCACGTCGTTTCTTGATACAATGTTGCGCGATGATTCTGCACTTCGTGTAGAAGAAGTAAAAGTAGGAGCAACGACACACTACCGTGACAAACCATTAAAAAAATGTGATGTGCTTCTTGATTCAGGTGTTGTGCTCGTATCAATGCGCAAAAGTGCGGAGAAACGATTTATCTTTAATCCTCCGCAATCCGCCGTGATTGAGAAGGATGATATGCTTGTTGTCATTGGTAATCCAGAACAGCTTGCTGGATTAAAAGCAAAATTATCAAGGTAATATCTTTTTCATGCATGATCGGTGGACAGATTTCATTTTAAAGGAACGTCTTCGTATGCCATCACTTGTTCCATCGCCATCCATTGTTAAAGCTACCGGAAACAAACCAAAAGTGATCGAAGAATTTATCGGTAGCGTAAATAATGGTACAAGCAATGTCAGTATTGCATGGATGAAAAGTCCTTGTGGATGGATTGAACCCGGCCAGACACCAGAGTTTGATGAATATACCGTGGTCTTGCATGGCTTGCTGCGTGTTATAATAAAATCAGGAACAATCGATATCGCATCCGGACAAGCATTGATTGCCAACAGAAGAGAATGGATTCCATATAGCACTCCAGAAACAGGCGGCGCTGAATATATATCTGTCTGCATCCCAGCTTTTTCACCTGAGAATGTGTATGGGGATACTGATTCTAAGTAGTGTTGCTGGATTGATGTTCGTTGAAAACTTCTGCTTCCTGTTTGCTCCCTTGAAAATGGTTAGAATAATTGCTACTATTTTCTTTAAGTTGAATGACATACCAGAGATTGAAGCAAAGCATTGGACCTTCCAGTATGAATCTTGAACAATTTGGTGAAGAGCTTGCACAGGCTCGATTGGCGAAGGGAATATCATTGATAGATATCTCTGCTGAGACACGCATTAACCTGAAGTTTCTTGAAGCAATTGAACGCGGACAGTTCCAAATTCTTCCACAGACATATGTTCGCGCATTCCTCAGGGAATATGCTCTTAGCCTTAGTCTCGATCCCAATGACGTCTTGCAGCGATACAACTCCATTCAACAGGAAGGTCGTTCTCGAAAATCAGACGAAGTCGTAACGCAACACATTTTTGCTCAAACGAGGATACCCACAGGAGATATCAAGAACCAACTATTAAAGCTTTCGCCTCTTCGACGAAACCTTGCCTTTGGAATATTTCTCGTTGTCATCGTTGTGCTGGTGATTGTTTTGGCAAATATGAAAAAGGAATCGGATTCTGTCAAACCTGTAGTGGAAATTCCGTTCGACCGTGTCATCCGAGAAAGTGAAACTGCACCTATTCCTCCACCACCTGCAGCCGCTGATTCCGTTCCTATCTTCAAAGCACAACAAAAAGACAGCTTACGGTTGGAAATCACTACGCTCGACTCAGTCTGGATTAGCCTTCTTATCGATGACACAAAAGGGGCAGAATACCTCTTCGCCCCAAATAGAAAGCGTATGTGGGTTGCAAAAGAACGCTTTGTTGTAACGATGGGAAATGCCGGTGGTGCAACCTTCCGATTAAATGGCAAGGATATTGGATCGCTCGGAAAGCGTGGCGCGGTCGTACGTAACTCTATCCTTACCGAAGCTAACCTAAAAAATTAGTCACCAGCATGCATAGGCTGGTATGAGTCCTTCCATTCAAAAAGAAATAGAAACACTTCGCCGGGAAATTCTTGATCACGACTACCAGTACTATGTACTTGCTCAGCCTACAATATCCGACGAGATGTACGACAAATTAATGGTTCGGCTGATCGAGCTTGAGCATCGGCATCCGGAGTTTATCACACCAGACTCTCCCACACAGCGTGTAGGTGGACAGTTGATGAAGGAGTTTCCTTCCGTTATACATGCCGTGCCCATGCTAAGCCTTTCTAATACATATAGTGAAGATGAAGTAAGAGACTTTGACCGACGAATTCAAAAGTCCTTAGAAAATGAACAGTATCGCTATGTGTGTGAATTGAAATTTGACGGTATTGCGATCAGTCTGCGATACGAGAATAGTATGTTTGTGCGAGGCACCACTCGCGGTGATGGAACCAGAGGTGACGATATTACACACAATCTGAAAACAATTCGTTCCATTCCACTCCGGCTGAGACAAGTGAATAAAGCACCGCATACTCTTGAAGTGCGCGGCGAAGTGTACATGAATAGGAATGATTTTCAGCGTATGAATGAAGAGCGTCAGCTTGCAGACGAAAAGACATTTGTCAATCCACGCAATTCAGCAGCAGGTACATTGAAACTTCAGGATCCCAAAGTGGTTGCGCAACGGCCGCTGAATTTTATCTCTTACTTTCTCCACACTGAAGATATTTTACTGATAAGCCATCACGAGAATTTGCACCTTCTCCGAGAACTCGGCTTCCCCACAAGCCAGCACACAAAACTTTGCAGTTCTATCGGCGAAGTGATCGAATATTGGAAAGAATGGGAGCGACGCCGCGACGAACTTCCCTATGATATTGACGGTGTCGTCGTAAAACTTGATTCGCTTCACCAGCAGGAACGACTTGGTGCAGTTGCAAAGAGTCCTCGATGGGCTGTCGCTTTCAAATTTGCATCCCGCCAAGCTGAAGCACGACTCATTGATATTCGCCTTCAAGTCGGACGACTTGGGACGATGACACCAGTGGCCGATTTAGAACCTGTGTTCCTTGGCGGAAGTACAGTTTCACATGCCACGCTTCACAACGAAGACTATATACGCGAGTTGGATATACGTTCTGGTGATATTGTTGTCGTGGAAAAAGGAGGCGATGTTATTCCAAAGGTGAGTGCCGTTGTGAAGAAAAAACGTCCTCATGGGACGAAGCCGTTCAAATTTCCCAATGAATGCCCTGAATGTCGCTCAAGACTCTTCCGACTTGAAGGTGAGGCTAATTATTACTGCGAGAATAGCGATTGTACGGCGCAGGTCAAAGGGCGAATTGAACATTTCGCCAGCCGTGGTGCGATGGATATTGAAGGACTTGGCGAGGCGATAGTTGACCAACTCGTCCATCGCGAATTTCTTAAGAATTGTGCTGATCTCTACGATCTCCACATACAACGATCGGTGCTTCTTTCACTTGAAGGGTGGGGAGAAAAAAGTGTTCAGAATTTGCTGGATGCCATCAATGAAAGTAAGAAGCGCCCTTTTGGGAGGGTTCTCTATGCACTTGGCGTGCGTCACATTGGAGCAAGTATTGCACAACTTCTTGTTGATAATTTCCCAACAATTAAGCAACTTATAGCGGCATCGGAGAATGATCTGCAATCTGTGCAAGGTGTCGGTCCACGGATTGCGAAGAGTGTTATTCGGTTCTTTGCAGACAAACATAACCAGCGTATGGTTCATCGTTTGAAAAAGGCGGGCGTGCAGATGAGCAACACGAAAAAGCATGCTCGCAGTTCTCAACAATTCTCCGGCAAGAATTTTGTGCTTACAGGTACGCTCACGTCAATGACGCGTGAAGAAGCAAAACAGAAAATAGAATCGCTTGGAGGAAAAGTAGTTTCGAGCGTCAGCAAGAATACGAATTTTGTGATCGTTGGAGCCGAAGCAGGTTCTAAGAGAGAAAAAGCACAAACACTCGGCATCCTCTTGCTTGATGAACAGAAGTTTCTTACTATGTTACAGAGCGAATAATAATCCACCATCACCCACTTTCTAGAGAGGGTACAATGTCGAAACCTTCGTTCAGTTTTTTTATATCATTACTTCTCATATTCATGGTTGTTGTTCCGGTTGTTGGGCAAACACGAGTCGGAAAACTCGGTATCGGAGTTGACGGTTCCATGCAATATATCCTTGGTGCCGGAGCTGTGAATGCCTCGCCGGGATTCGGCGGCGGAGTCAACATGAGTCTATCTCTTATGGAAGCTCTCAGTCTCCGTTCCAAATTTGTTATTAATCAACTCGCTTGGAAAATCGGCAACAAATCCATCACAACAGATCTTATGTCTTTCAATGGATATTTGAGCATCGATTTGATGCCGAATAGCAGTTTTAACGTGTTTCCCTTCGCCGGCGGTGGACTTGTTTTCTTTGATCCAAAGGATCCAACAACAGGAGTACGCCCCTCGAACGTCATTGTGTCAAGTTTTGACGTGCAGTATAGCGGTGGATTAGGTTTTGATTATTTCCCAAACGAATTCTGGTCCATAACACTCTTGCCTGAATATGTTATGACAAATTCACGATACTACAATGGCCCGAAGAATAACGATAATGATAGTTTTTTCCGGGTAAGCTTGCAATTACGGTACTATTTCTTTGATGAGTCGTTTATCACAAAATTGCTGGAAGCTCAACGCGCGCGATTGAAACATAAGTAGACAGCAAGAGAGAGTGGTATAAAAATGTTGGAGGGTTTTCGACGCAGAGTAGGATTATCTTACTCGCAACTACATTTTCGGAACAATCGCGATCGGATGATGAACTTCACCGATGCTTTGACTCGATCGCGCCGAGCACTGGTCATTTTTCCTGAATCATCTCTTGACGGTGGATCAGTCTTGACGCTTTTCCGTTACTTCCTCCGAAAATTTTCTCCAGAGGGAATCATGGTACTCATTCGAGACGACCAACTCTTTTCTATGGCATTTACCCCTCCGTTGAAAACCCTTACATATTCAGCAAACGACATCAATACGTGGTTTGTGCCGAGACGTAAACTGCTCCAAAGAATAACGACCAACACATTCGATGTTGCATTGGACCTCAATATTGGACTCTCCCTGCCAAGTGCGTTTCTCTGCAAGGCATCCAAGGCCCCTCTACGTATCAGTTTTTTCAAACATGGTGGTGATCAATTTTATAACTTTCAGTTTCAGTCAAGAGGAGCCGCCGGCAATACACGCACGTATCGAAGTTTTCTAAAATGTCTCGATATGTTTTAATATTTTTGTTGGAGTCTGCGTATGCGTTTTGAAACCAAGAAGAATGGAGTAGCAACGATCCTCAAAATTCATGAGCGTAAGCTTGATGCTGCTATCTCACCAGAGTTGAAAGGAGAATTCATCGTCCTCTGTAAGCGGCAACAGAAAGAATTAGTGATTGATCTTTCCGATGTGGAGTTCTGCGACAGTAGCGGTTTAAGTGCCTTACTCATTGCAGAACGAAAGATGCGGGAAAATGGAGGTATTGTAAAATTGGTAGGTGTCCAAAAGAAGGTTCTTTCTCTCATCAAAATCTCTCATCTCGATCGCGCATTTCAGATCTATAACACTATGGCGAAAGCTGTCAAGAGTTGATAGCGATTCTGGTTCTCTACACAGTAAGAGCACTCTCAATTTTTAACGAACGAACTCCTTCAGTTTTATTGTCCACCCCCTCATTGTCAACACACCTTGCACCTTCAAGAGAATCAATGTAATTTGTTTTTGATCTTGCCAACAGTTGGAAATTTATTTTCGTATGAGAAAAAAATCACGCATACTAAAGCAAGCTGTTGAACTGAAATCTGCCACAACAGGGCTTGACCGTCAGATTCGCAATTATCTTGAATTTCTCCGGCTCGAAAAAAATCTTTCACCTCAGACACTAGTTTCTTATAAGTTTGACTTCGCTAAATATCGCAGTTACCTCATCCACTTGGGAGTTCATGCAGCATCTGGTGTAACGGAAGAACACATCGGTAAGTTTCTGGCGACGCTGCATCGACGGAACCTTACAGCACGAAGTGTTGCCCGGATTCTCTCGACGATACGCGGATTCCACCGCTACCTTCTTGGCGAAGAAGAAGTAAAGGACGATCCGACGCAGATCATCGATTCACCCAAGCAAGAAAAAAATCTGCCGGAGGTATTAAGCATCGCCGAAGTAGATGAAATCCTGAAGCAGCCGGACACTTCCAGCCGGCTTGGTATTCGCGACCGTGCAATGCTCGAAACACTTTATGCCACTGGCATTCGTGTGTCAGAACTTGTTTTCCTGAAACAATCAAATTATATGGTCGATGATGGACTGATTCTTGTTTACGGAAAAGGATCGAAGGAGAGATTGGTGCCCATTGGTCGTTCGGCACGGCAGTGGATTGAGGAATATCAAAAGCAATCGCGTGTTCATCTCGCCAAAGCAGGTAAATCACAGGATTATCTCTTTCTCACTATTCGTGGGACTAAACTAACACGAGATATGGTCCGGAAGTTAGTGGAAAAATATTCTCTCACATCTGGAATTGGGAAGAAAGTGCATCCGCACACATTTCGCCATTCATTTGCTACACATATGCTGGAAGGAGGTGCTGACCTCCGCGCTGTTCAGGAAATGCTCGGCCACGCCGACATCTCGACAACACAAATCTATACGCACATTGACCGAGAGTATCTCAAAGAAGTTCACCGTACGTTCCATCCGCGCGGGTAAAAAGAAATCTACTGAAAGTTTCTTGAGATAGTACTGAGAGTACTTTCGGTAGGGGGTCACTCTACACAATAGTATCGCGCTGTTCTTACTGCGTTATCTTCCCTGCACGCAATTCTTTTGTGATTCTCTCCGCTTTATAAATTTGTTCCAAGCCTTCCAAAATTCCAGATGTATGAACGGAAACAGAACGGTTCTTCGTATCGTCATAAATGATGTTTCCCGGTAGACTTTCTATATTGCCGTCGAAGATTAATCCAACCACCTGTAAATCTTTATTAATTACCGGGCTGCCGGAATTTCCACCAATAATATCATTGGTTGAAATAAAGTTTATCGGTGTGTTCATCTTAAACGATGCCGGAGGATTAACCCAGCGCTCAGGCAATTTCCATGGGTTATGCTTGCCAAATGAATAGTATCGGTCATACATTCCATAAAACGTTGTGATGGGTGGTGCGATGGTGCCATTGTATTCATACACCTTCACCGTACCGTCAGCGATTCGGAGCGTAAAAGTGGCATCGGGAGGAATTTGTGTTCCGTAAATCTCGTACATTGCTTTACCCAGTATCTGTACTGATGCCTGAAGTTTCTCATTCACTTCATCATATCTTCTTTGAATCTCCTTTGTGCGTTCGCGTGTTGCCATGATGAATGAAATGAAAGGGTCGGTGGACTTCAAAATACTGTCAGATGATTCAGCAAGCAGAGCATCGGTCTTTTCTTTTGATGCCAGAAAAGAGTTCTGTACTATTTGTTCTGCTGCCTGTTCGGGCACTCGACCAGCCAACAATTTGTCGAATGCTATAATTTTTCCCTTCAACTCTTTCTTCATAATCTCCAATCGGAAAGCAAGCAGCTGCTTCTCAATCTCCGTGTCAAGATTTGTCAGATAGAATTTTCTCTTTGTAGATTCGGATAGTACGCCGGTCGAAGAATTCGCCGTGTCGATAAGATCGGCAGTAAGCGAGAAATACTTTGGAAAGTAACGCCCGCGAAACTTCAATGCACTGAGTTCTGGAGTTATAGTGGCCAGCTCAGCTTGATACTTTGCAATATCGCTCCATGGATCGCCATATTGAGTTTTGAGATCGGATTTGTTTGAGACAGCTTCTTTGAATTTCTTTTCAAAATCTATTTTCCTCGCCATCAACATGCGATCACGGAGACCGCTCAGGTATCCATTCACAGCTTTTCGCGAATTTTCTATTCCAAAAATTGTATTGAGATATTTCAACTTTTCTTCCGGATGTTTTTCAACATACGCCGAATAAATCGTGCTGACTCTTTCGTACATCTTAAGACTTGTCGGATATTCGAAATCACGAAGGAACTCCAATTGTGCAATCGTTTTCAGGCGATTTGTGGAGCCTGGATTTCCTATGACAAACACTGCATCACCATCCATTGCACCATCTTGACTGAAGCGGAAAAAATTGACCGTCTTTAATGGTTTACCATTATCGTACACACGGAAGAACGCGCAATCAAAATCATAGCGGGGATAGGTAAAGTTGTCCGGATCACCGCCAAAGAATGCCATAACTTCTTCCGGCGCATAGACCAAACGAACATCTGTGTAGCGCTTATATCCATAGAGCGAAAATCGGCCGCCGTTATAGAATGATACAACATTAAATATCATCGAATCTTGCGGGGCAATGGTCTTATACTTTTCTGTATACTGTTTCTGGATTTCCTGTATCCGTGTTAGACGATTTGCGATCTTTGCGTTATCCGTAGAGCCGCTTTCAAACGCACGCTGAACTTCATTGGTTACATCTTCCATCACTAGTAATTGATCAATATAGATGCTGGATGCCCTCCGCTCTTCCTCCAGCATAGGAGCATAAAAACCACGTTCTGCCAACTGTTCACCTTCTCTATTCACACTGTCCAGCGCTGAGCGCGCACAGTGATGGTTCGTCATTACAAGCCCATCTTCTGAGACAAATGATGCAGTGCAATTCGGAAGCCGCAGTGCAGAGAGGCGCGCTTTCTCAAACCACTCTTTGCTAGGAGTAAAACCATACGTTTTTCTGAAATAGTCTATCGGTGGAAAATCGAATGTCCACATCTTACCGGTATCATATTGTTCGGCGTGAACCGTATCGAAATCAATATAATTATATGCGTTGCCCTTTACTGCTTGTTGAGTGGAACATCCATGAAAGAACAACACGAAAACAATAGATGCAGCATAAAATTTCCATAGAGTAAGTCTCATAAAAGCCTCATTCATATGTTTATTAATTTTGAAATGGGATCTAAAAAAGTACGCAAGAACTGACCGATGCATGTTTCTTCTCAAAAAGAAAAAATATAAATTTCTATAGTCCTAGGAAGATCATGGTGCATTATTATAAGTTAGTAAAATATTTTGAGAACACAACTAATTCCTCGTCACGTATTGAAACTAATATGTTATCTTATCGTCAAACTATGATCGTGGTGACCATAGTAAAATAATGTGAAGCGAACAACAATACAGGAGGAACAAGAAGTGGACAAAACAAATCATATTAATCATGGGAAACAAATGAGAGTTGTTCTTCTTTGTGGATTTCTTATCGCAGCCGCGGCTTTTTCTGGCTGTAGCAGTTCGCTAAAACTCTCAAGTGCTTGGCGGCAAGAGGATATTGTTATTGATGGCAGCGACACTGAGTGGCAACGCGGGCAGTATTACGACAAAGAATCCGACATTGTGTACAGCATCCGCAACGATGATGATTATGTGTACCTCTTTCTGAAAACACAAAACCGCACAACTCAAATGCAAATTATAAGAGCAGGCTTCACTGTATGGTTTGATGCAGATGGTGGCAATGACCATTCCTTCGGTATTCGGTATCCGCTGGCCAGACAAGACGCACGCTTAGAATTTCATCCTGAGTCTGACGAGGAACAGATACATTCAGCTTTTGAGCAGGCAGTATTGGAATTGGAAATTGTCGGTGCTCAAAAAGAAAATGTTCAACGCTTTTCTACGCTTGATGTACCTGGAATTCGTGTGAAGATTGGCCGCTCACAAGAAGCATTGGTGTATGAACTTCGAGTACCCTTGAGAAAGACACCGCATACTCCTTTCGCTATCGGAGTCACTTCTGAAAATCGTATCGGCATTGGACTTGAGACAGAAGAATTCAATCGTGAAAAAATGAAAATGGGAGCGCACAAAAATGAAGGATTGAGTGGAAGCGAGCCGGGAGATTCACAGATGGAAGGCGGAGAACATGAAGGTCGCGGCTATCATGACGGCGGTCGTCGAGGCGATGTACGCGAGAATAAAGAAAAGCCGAGACAGTTAGGATTATGGCTTTCTGTGCAATTGGCCCACATGCCCAATGCAGAACAAAAGAAAAAGAACTAGAACAACTCACCTGAACATTATCGTATGCATGAGTTTTCGGAAGTCTTAGACGCCTTCAAAACGATTTCCTTATCGATGCCTCTTGGTAGGTTATTCTTAAAATGATTTGTACATTAATACGTCGTTTGAAATTGTCTTTATTCACTACAAGAAGGATATACATGATGACCTCTTTAAAGAAAACACTTCTTTATTTCAGAATCATGGTAATTGTTGTATTCATGCTGACACATCTCTTCTTTCCCTGTGAAGCAAAAAATTCTCATCAGCCGAATGACAGTACATCTGCAAAAACCGGTAATCCTATACGATTTGAGCATATCGCATTCAACGTTCCCGATCCTGTTGCAACGGTACAGTGGTACACCACTAATTTAGGAATGAAGATCATGCGTTTCGACGGAGCACCCACATTTACAACATTCATCGCCGATTCAGGAATGCATATGATGATAGAATTTTTCCATAATGCAGGTTACCCTTTATTGGAACCGGCGAAGATGCACAATATGGCGATCCATCTTGCGTTTAGTACACCGAGTATTGTCAAGACGCAAGAGATGCTCGTTGCAGCAGGCGCAACTATTGTAGATAGTCTGCGGAAAACAGCTTCCGGTGACCAAGTCATGACACTGCGTGATCCATGGGGATTGCCCATTCAATTTGTGGAGCGGATAAAGCCGATGTTAAGTTTTACAGGATTGTACATTGAACATTTTGCGATGAATATTTCCGATTCACGTGCAAAAGCAAAATGGTATGGAGAGAATCTCCATTCTGTAATCGTCCGCGACGGCAAAGCGCCGACATACGGCATGTTTATTGCAGATGCCGGAAAAAATATGATGTTCGAATTATATCAACAACAGGAATATCCTGTCATTGATTTTACAACTATAAGCCATATGTCGATTCATATTGCATTTATGGTCAATGATATTCAAGCGGCAAAAAGCACACTTGTAGCCGCGGGTGCAAAGGTCGTTGATGATATTATGAAGACAGCTTCCGGAGATTTTGTAATGATGCTGCGCGACCCGTGGGGACTGCCGATTCAATTTGTGAAACGCGAAAATGCGATACTGAAATAACTTCGAGCAGAAAAGTTATTTATTATACCGTTATTTGAATAATTGGATAACGGTCATTTGCTATTAATTTTTACCGTTCCACGTTTTTCCCTGATTATCTTATGCGTCCATGGAAGACTCTGAAAAAAGAAACAATTCTCGGCCACAGCAAATTTCTCAAGGTTGAAATGCATACGATTGAATTACCAGACGGTAAAATAATTCACGATTGGCCATGGGTTGTATCGCCGGATTATGTTCTTGTCCTTCCTTTGACAGATAGAAAAACACTCTTACTGTTTTATCAGACCAAGTATGCCGTTCAGGGAACTTCTCTTGCACCCGTAGGCGGATACCTTGAACCCGGGGAAGATGCTCTCACAGCTGCAAAACGGGAACTGAGAGAGGAAATAGGATGTGAAGCATCGGAATGGATTCCTCTCGGCAGCTATCCCAATAATGGCAATCATGGCGGTGGAAAAGGACATCTCTTTCTTGCACTTAATGCTCACAAAGTCGGTGAACCTATTATCGACGATTTAGAAGAAATGGAACTCGTTGAATTATCAATTGAAGAAGTGGAACAGAAACTTTTAAGGAGTGAAGTAAAAGTGATGGGCTGGGTGGCGATGATTGCGATGGGAATACTTTATCTAAAGAGCGTATAGTGTTCTGCCATTTGCAGATGCGGTCGTGTTAAATCGTTTTTGAATTATATCGAACGAACTGTCAAGCATTTTAAAATAGTAGAGAAAAAAATAGGTTTTGTAATATTTTTTTTTGTACCATTTAGATATAATCCAATATTCATTATTGGAGAAATGCCATGTCACCACATACACATCAAAAGGAAAAAAGAATTCTTCTTGTAGAAGATGATCTTACCTATCGCACATTAATACTGTCGGTTCTACGCAAATCAGGTTTTCATTGCACATTCTGTGTCGACGGAGATCATGCCTTGAAAAAACTGGAGCAAGAAAAATTTGATCTCTTAATTGTAGATTATCTTGTTCCCGGCCCCAACGGGATCGAAATTGTGCGATGGGCGCGCAAACATGGGATTAATATCCCTGCTCTGGTTATAACAAATTATCCTTCCGATGAATTAAGCGAGAATTCTAAGACACTGGAACACACGAAATTTTTGGCGAAGACTTCGTTTAGCGTCTCAAGTATGCCGAAAATTGTTCAGGAAATGTTGTCTAGCTAAAAGCTTTGATTTCCAAGCACTGACTAAAAGTTACTCCCCTGTAAGAGTTAATACCAAGTTTCTCGTTCCTCCGTAATTTCGATGTTCGCAGAAATATATGCCCTGCCATGTACCAAGATTTAATCTTCCATCCGTTATCGGGATCGACACACTGCTGCCGACAATCGATGCTTTAAGATGTGCCGGCATATCGTCGGATCCTTCGGTGTCGTGCAAATAATAAGGTGCATTTTCGGGAATGGTCTTATTGAAATGACTTTCAAAGTCCGTGCGGACGGTTGAATCGGCATTTTCATTTAATGTGAGCGACGCAGACGTGTGCTTCATAAATATATGTAGTAATCCGTGTCGGATTGTTTTCAACTCCGGAATCTGAGTAATTATTTCCGATGTAACGAGATGAAATCCACGATTGCGCGCATGGAGCGTTATTTCTTTTTGGATGATCATACGTAGGATATTTGTGCAGCACCTTCCGTCAGATGCAGCTAAGTACAAGTGGACCGCAAGTCTACTATCTGATACTCGCTTTCTCCATTAATCGTTTTCTTGTATATGCAATCAATCCACCGGCATCGATGATGGCTTGGCGTGCTTTCGGTATTGGTTCGATGCGGAATGACTTACCGTTTGTTTTGTTCACCACTTCCTCTGCTGTGATGTCAAGCTTATCCCCTTCATTTGCTTCTATATCCGGACAAGTAATAGTTTGTAATCCAAGATTGATGCTGTTCTGAAAAAAGATGCGTGCAAAGTTGCGTGCGATGATAATAATCTCGTGCCCCTTGAGCGTCGAGACCGCTTGCTCACGTGAGGAGCCACATCCAAAATTCTTTCCGCCGACAATAATACTTCCGGGAGGAACCTGTTTCGTGTTTAAGTTTTCGTTCAATTCTTTGATGTCGGCAAAGGCAAATTGCGGTGTCTCAATTGGCAAAATCGTTGCCATATAACGGCCTGGATAAATAATGTCGGTGGAAATATCATCGCCAAGTTTATAGACAACCTTTGCCATATTATTTCGCTCCTTTCGTTGGGTTGGTAATCACTCCTTTAATTGCTGATGCCGCAGCTACTGCCGGCGAGCAAAGATACACTTCTGATTTCGGGTTGCCCATGCGTCCTTTGAAATTTCGGTTAGTTGTTGAGAGTGCCACTTCCCCGTCTCCGAGTGCACCTTCGTGAATACCAAGACAAGGGCCGCAGCCGGAATTCATCACCACTGCACCTGCTTTCATAAATTCTCCAATATATCCTTTTGCGAGCGCCTGATTGTAAATTCGAGCTGAGGCAGGAAAGATAAGCATGCGTACTCCTTGTGCCACCTTTTTACCTTTTATGATCTTCACAGCAATCTCCAGATCATCCAACCGGCCATTTGTGCATGAACCGATGACGATCTGGTTGACCTTTGTGCCCTTTACTTCTTTGATCGACTTCACGTTATCAACAGTATGCGGACAAGCAATTTGCGGTTCGAGATTCGACACATCGATGTCGATGATACGTTCAAAGACTGCATCGTTATCTGGAACAACAAGATGGATATTTCCTTTCATACCGGCTTCTTCACGAAGGTAACGAACAGTTTCATCATCAGCAGGAACAATGCCGCTCGTTGCTCCTGCTTCCACCGACATATTGCAAATGGCGAGACGACCGGAGGTGGACATTTTCTTGATGGTCGGTCCATGAAATTCTATCACCTTAAAATTGGCGCCTTCCGCTGTGAGCTTGCCAATAAGATGAAGAATCAGATCTTTTGGTCCGACAAATTTTTTGAACTTACCGGTAACATTCACTTTGATTGTTGCCGGCACTTCGACATTTAGCACAAAACCAAGTGCCCACACACTTGCCATCTCAGTTGCACCGATACCAAATGCAAAAGCACCGAGCGCACCGTGACTGGTCGTATGCGAGTCCGTGCCAACAATGACGGCACCCGGATGAACATAGCCATTCTCTGGAAGTACTTGATGACAAATACCGCCTACATCGCCTCGTATGTCATGAAATTTAGCAATGCCGTTCGCTGCAACAAAATCGCGGATCTTTTTCTGATTCGATGCCGTTTTCGGTGATTCTGCCGGCACACGGTGATCGAAAATGATGCTGACTTTCGACGGGTTCCAGATTTTTGGCGAGAGACCTGTGTTTTGATAGACCACAAGGAATTGATTGATCGCAAGTGCGGCATTTTCATGCGACATTGCAAGATCAACTTTCGGCTCAACAATATCTCCGGCTTTCACGGATGATAAACCTGAAGCTCGAGCAAGGATTTTTTCAACAACGGTCATTCCCATAAAGAGTGTTCCTTTCGTTACACAACCATTGTATTTTTACAAAATAGAACTTTTTGGTTTCCACTCTAGTTCCACTTTCTGTAGAATCACTCTATCTGCTCTTCTTACGTGCGTTGGCAAGAATTCATCCGTTCAAAGTTTCACACATTAATGTTTAAATGCGGACTTAGATTTTCTCTATCACAATTCTATTGTTTTACCAGCCACTCCTTCGCTTCTTCCATTGTGTTTGCAAGATAGAAATCCCTGCCGGTTACAGCTTTAATTGCCATAAGGATGATCTTTGACCACCCCGATACTCCGACGACTGCGCTAGCCCTGACGTATGGAGTGTTATGCTGTGCATACTCTTTGATTATGCCGGATATCTCTGTATCAAATCCAGTGTTTGTAACATTCGTAATAACGAGAACTGATTTTGGAGGATACTGACGGATATTCTGTTTTGCTTGTGCAACAAGCTTATGGAACTCTGGTTTATCTCGTGATTGTAAACCTGCAATATCCAAACATAAAATAGTTTTACCTTTATGATCTAGTTCGTATACACTCGCCATCGTGTTGCCTCCTGTATTTGTGCAAGTTATTGATTGAAAGCGAAATAATGATAACAACAACAATGGTATATTCGCTTTCTGAGCTCAAAATCTTTTTATCCGACAATCTTATTAACGCTCTGATATTTGCCATCGAGTCGGTCTTTAGGCAAGAATTCATTTTCCATGCTGCGGTATTCTTTTAAATCGACGAAATCTGTGTATTCCTCGAACGATGAGGCCCATTGAGTTTGTCCGGCCAAAATGCCTGTCGGCGATACTTTGAGTGCGGTGAAGAAGGTCATCAGCGCTTTGTGTGTCACCATAATCGATGCAACGGGTATCGATACGCGTCCGACTCTCATCTTTGCCAATTCAGGAATCGGAATCAGCTCGGTCTTCATACCGGAGATCGCATCCATGAGATTTACAGAAAGCGGACCTTTGATTTCCTTGACCGCACGTTGAATATCAGCTTTTGTCTTAATACCATCGATAAAAGCCAGGTCGGCGCCGGATTTAAGATACAGGTTGCAGCGGCGGATGGCTTCATCCAATCCTGTGAGAGCGAATACGTCGGTGCGCGCGTTGATGATAAAGTCTTTGTCTAACTTGTTACGAATCTCTGCGCAAGCTCGGATTTTTCCAACCATCTCCTCGGCGGAAATCACTTCCTTGCCGGACATATGACCGCAGCGTTTTGGGAAAACCTGATCTTCAATATTCATTCCCGCAACTCCCATAAGAATGAGTCTCTCGGTAATCCATGCGGCATTTATCGCATTGCCGCCGCCGGTATCGATATCCGCCATCACCGGAATGTCGACCGACTGCGCGATATTCCAAGTCATATCGAGCACGTCTTTCATCTGTACCAAACCGACATCCGGTTTTGCGAGAATGGATCCGGCCAATCCATAGCCGGAGACCTGAATTGCTTCAAACCCGCATCGTTCGATTACTCGTGCGCTGAGTGCATCATGTGCACCGGGCACAACAACAGCGCGGCGTTTCATGATTGCTTTACGCAAAACTGTAGTGGTTTTCATGAAAAATCCCTTCTCTCTAATGAATTTCCCGGGTTACGTTCTTCCATTATCTGGTGTGAAAGAAACTATAATAATATAAGTGGGATAAGGTATCAATATGTTTTTTCTTTTGCCACTGGTGGAGAATGAAGAAAGAAGAAAGAGTTTCTATGAAATGGAGAATACAACTAGGTACAATAAAAAAGCCGATTCAAGATGCTTGAATCGGCTTTAAAGTGAAATGGATGCTTACATGGAGTAAAGAAAATATCTCACTATCTTGGCTAATTGAGGATCAGCTAAAATATCTTGATTATGATATGTCGTCCACAGATATTTACCGGTCCCTAACCTGTTTTCAATAATGATCGGAATCCCCTGAGGTGATGACGGAGATCCTGGTGTACTGGCTATAACAGCATAGACCGTAGTAGTGCTGGATCCCGGCAAATCAGAATAGAGCTGATAGCCAAACAAAGAGCTAGGCCATCTGATGACCGTGTGTCCTAAAGCGGTAATCAGGCCCGCGTCAAGAATTTTGAGCGAATCCCCGGTGCTGGATCCGTAGCTAAGTGGCGGATTCTGATAATAGGGTGAGAAAATATATTGCAAATTCATGTAATTGTAGTGACCACCATAGATTTTTCCTCCTTGCCGCACATATTGCCCATACACTCTTGCAAGCAATGGGTATTCATACTCGTCACCGCAGTTACAATCAGAAAACACAATCGCATACTGTTTGAGATAGTTCAACACAGCAACGGAATCGAGGGCGACCCGTATTCGCATGGAATCAACAGTGGTGTGATCATACGTTGTATAGGCAACATTCGTATCGGCCAATACTCTCTCTATCTGCTCGCAGCCGGCAAAGATCACTAAGGTTTTTCCCAGCGATGTGTTTTGCTGGAGTTTAATTGTCCCAACAGTTTGTGGAACATTAGTAGTATTGACTAATACCGTTATATTAATTGTTACTTGAAATACTGTTCCCATTGTTGCGATAAGCTGTTGTGGCCCGGCAGGGGCATCGATGGTTCCTTTTCCGGCACTATCTGTTAAAGTTGAAAATGTACCTGTTTGATTAGGAGGATTCACCAATGAAAGTGTTGCACCTCCTTGTGGCAAATTAGAAGGTCCGAGTACAGTCGCGGTTACCTTATATGTTGCGACGCCAGACCCTGGGCATACAGCGCATTTTTTTTCTTCGCAGCCGGCAACCATCAGCATACCAATGATTATGGCAAGCATGGTAAAAGATATTAAAAGTTTTTTCATATTAATACTCCTTTATTTAATAGTTGGTTTATTAAAGGTAATTTATGATAAAAGATAGTTGGGCAACCAACATATCGAAAAAATAGGTTGCTTTGAAATATCTTTCGCGCATCTCTAAAAACTTAAAAACACTTTGCACACTTTGCGAATCCTTAGTGTCCTCAGCGGTTCTATGTTTTTAGAGATGCCCTTTCATAGAATTTCCTCAGACGAGTAAAGTATATCCATAAAATATTTTATATCCAAGCTAAAATTTGTTATAAATTGTAGAAGTGATTCCCAACACAAAAAGGGAAAATCTTTTGGATGAAATATCGCATGCCCCCAAAAACTCCATCTACTTCACTTTTGTAAGCGCAGTTGCTGGATTTTTCTGACTGAAAAAGATCGGGTTTTGCTATAATTTTCGAGTTATTTCCTTTGCCATATCAAGCGTACTCGCATTGCCGCCCATATCGTATGTGCGCATATTCCCTGCGTTAATGACAGCAGCGACGGCGTTTTCGAGTCGTGTGCTTTTCTCTGTCTCACCCAACCAATCCAGCATCATCTTTACGGCAAGGATGGTGGCAATGGGATTTACTTTGTATTGTCCTGCATACTTCGGAGCGGAGCCGTGTGTCGGCTCGAACACTGCTAACGTGGTGCCAATATTTCCGGAACAACCGAACCCGAGACCGCCCACCATCTGCGCACAGAGATCGGAGATGATGTCGCCGTACAAATTCGGTGCGACGAGCACATCGTAATTAAAAGGATTCTTCAGCAGCCACATCGTCATCGCGTCGATGTTGGCATCGTCCGTTTGAATTTCGGGATACTGTTTGGCGACATCCTTTGCAACTTCGAGAAACAAACCATCGCTCGCGCGCACAACGTTCGCTTTGTGAACAATGGTAACTTTCTTCCGCTTGAATGTGCGCGCAAAGTCGAATGCCGCTTTCACAATCCGTTCACTTCCTGTTTTCGTATTGATCTTGCATGAGATTGCATATTGATCAACGGGAAGTTTGGCAAATAGTGCAAATGGTTTTGAAATCTTACTGAGGACATCGACTAATTCTTGAGGAGGCGAAGCAAACTCGACACCGGAGTATAAGTCCTCTGTATTCTCACGGAAGACTACGAGATCGATGCCTTCTTTGAAGTTGAGCCGATTGCCGGGATAAGCTTTGCAGGGGCGCAGACAAGTATAGAGATCAAACATTTGCCGCATGCGAACGATGGGTGAGCGGTACGTCAATCCTTTGTTCTGAAGTTGGGGGATCAATTCAGCTTGCGCTGCTTTGATTGGTTTAGAAGTGATCGCGCCGAATAAAGCAGCATCGACATTTTTCAGTAGATCAATGGTGCGTTGAGGAAACGCATCTCCTTCCTTGCACCAAAATTCCCATCCAATGTCGCCATGAATATATTCTGCATCAAGTTGGATTTTATCGAGGACGATCTTCGCGGCATCGAGCACATCAACACCGATACCGTCTCCGGGGAGCCACGCAATTTTGTATTTTGCCATACGATCTCCGATGAAATAACGAGAGGTTCTCGAATGAAAATTGTTTGTAACTGCTCACCTGATTTTTCATTCGTTGAACTCCTAACGGAGTTTCATATTTCTGTTTTTATTTATTGTTACAAACCTACGACTCCTACGGAGTCCTTTCGGAAATATTCTTTATCATGTCAATCCCGTAGGGATTGCACCTTTGTAATTCTGAAAAACCAAGATTATTCAGAACTCCAAAGGAGTTCTCCTGCCAAAAGAATATTCGCTGAGTTGTTACTTTTATTTTGTGAATAGAAGGTACTGAATTTTGGATATAATTCATTCCTTTATTTGTTAAAGCTATAATTACTATCTCCTCTTCATAACATTTTGGATATTTTAAGAGTCAGCAGCGAGGAAACCCTTGAATCCTCTATAATAGTTGTTTACATTAACGCAGATACTTTTCTTTGCCCATAATACGTCGAACAAACTCTCAGGAGAACATATGAAGACCACGTTCTGTTTTCTTTTCTGTATAGCAGCATTCATCATAGAAGGATGCACATCGTTAACACTCCGACCGGCAGATTTTTCATGGCCGATTGAAATAGTGGCGACACCAGACAGCAGTGGAACTATCCAGGTAACGCGGTATAAAGTTGCCTTCAACAGTAAGCCGCTTCTTTTTGAAGAGTTGCAGGATTCCATTCACGTAACTAAATATTCGCTGCATGTCGTACGCGATCAGAACGGGTACTACTTCATTACTGCGAAAAATTTCAAAAGTGTGTATGTCTTTGTTCAAGGAGAAGGAGCGCTGAAGCTCGAAAAGAAAATTTCGGTATCCGAAAAAGGCCTCGAAGCTCCTGCGTTCAACCAGAAAGGATCCCTCATTCAATTGGTCAATGAACAGAAAGAGAACGAACCGTCTATTCTCTTATCCAACGATGGAATTCAAGAAGGAGAAAAGAAATGAAAACGATATTACATATCTTCGTACTTTTCCTTATCAGTGCCTGCTTCTTAAACGCAAGACAAATTTCCGACCGATTGATCGTCAACAAATTTGAAGCATCGGTGAAGGAATTGCATCTCTTCGCCGATTCTGCGAAAACCGTGCAGGATTGCGCTGAGATCAGCTCGATGGCGGACGAAATTGAGGTGAAATATGCAGGAAAGAAAGACCTTCTTGATCGCGCTCTCTATCCGGATGATTATCGCAAAACTATTGAAAAACTTAGAGGTAAATTAATGATACGCCGGAACGATCTCGGCATTATCGAAACACAATATGTGCGCATCACTGAGCTGGAGATGCAGGTCCGTGGACTTTCGAATAAAGTTGATAGTCTCAGCCGGGAAAATGAAAGGCTTATGAACGATGTAAAAAGATTGTCAATCACTGCTGCTGCCAACAAATCTCATTTTGATTCATTGCAGACGGTCATCAGAAAACTCCGACAAAATTTGAAGGAGAGAGATCAATTGGTCTTTTCTCTTGTGGATAGTCTCTTTCTGCAATACGACAAGAACATTTCAGATATGACGGATATAGAAAAACAGTCTATGTATAGAAAACTCGAACGACAAAACGTATTAGCCGGTATTAAAAAATCAATTGAGGACAACCTGAAGTTTCTTCAGTCAACCAATCTCACTCCGAATGATTATGTTGAAATTGCTCGTCAGAACCATCAGTTCACGAGCCAGTGGAAAGGTGTTGGCCCAAAGTTGGCAAACATTTATTTGTCTGGCAAAAAGAAAAAGGACGAAGTGGCGCTGATAGATTCAATACTGACGGTATGGTCAAAGGAAGTTGATCGAAGCAATTGGACATCACTCAATACATTATTGAGCCGGAACGGAATTGTTCTCAAGCCATTCAGCAATGGCGATGAATTCACATCGCATTTTACTGAATATATTGATACCCTGGTTAAAAACACAAACCAGGAACCTGAAGATATTCGTGCAAAGCGATTTAATACCTTCAATGATGCTGTTTGGAAAAGCAATCTTAAGCCGACATGGCTGCCGGTTTTGGTGGAATCAGGAAAATTAACGGTGGATCAGAAAAATAAGATTGAAGAGGCTGTAGATTCTTGGCGCTCCGCTGTCACGCCCTCTTCGCCAATTGTGTATGTCGTAATTATTATCTTCATCTTCATCATTATCTTGGGGCTTGCTATGCGTTTTCGTAAGAAACCAACCGCACAAGCATAGTTGTGCGTTCTACTGGCTTCGCTGAGTCTTGCGCGTCCATCCCTTTTCCGAGGGATGGATTTTTTTTATCGTCACACATTGAATCTCTCTCGGATAACTTGTAGATTAGGCGTGACCAGAGTATACATCGTGAAGCATCCGAACGCAGCCTTTGTATCAGCTTGATTTGAAAGACTTTAGGAAATTCCAGATGAAGCGCCAGAGATTCTTTTCACGTCAGCCATTGCACTTGCTGCAACGTATCACTAGCCGACGCAATGCCATGCTGCTTCTGCGATTGTTTATTTCGCTTATTGTCATCCTTGTCCTGTATTCCTTCGTGTTTCATTATCTCATGCACTCCGAAGGACAAGAACACAGTATTGTCACGGGATTGTATTGGACACTCTCGACCATGACAACATTGGGACTGGGTGACATCACGTTTGTTGGTGATGAGGGAAAATTCTTTACCATCATTGTGGTATGCACAGGAATATTGTTTCTGCTCGTGTTGTTACCCTTTACAATCTTTCAACTCTTTCAATCATCAGCGAGAATTCCACGAGAGATGCCCAAAGGGACACACGGGCACGTGGTGTTGACGGAATATAATCCATTGACAAGTGCACTCGTTGAGAGATTGCAACGGTACAATCAGCCGTATGCTGTATTGGTTTCTGATCTTGAAGAAGCAATACAACTTCGGGAGCAGGGAATTAAAACCGTTGCAGGAGAACTCGACGATCCTAATACATTCAGAGAAATCCGAGTTGAGCATGCTGCATTTCTCGTTGCTACCGGCTCCGATATAACCAATACTTCACTTGCATACACCGTCCGACGCGTTTCGGAAAATATTCCTATCATTGCATCAGCAAGCGGGGGACCGGCAGTGCGCATTTTGGAACGAGCCGGCTGCACGCATGTGTTGGCGTTAGATGAAATGATGGGGCAATCGCTCGCACGCAGAATTATTGCTGGCGATGCAATGGCACATATTATTGGCCAGATCGACGACATGGTGATTGCCGAGGCGGCCGCAGCCGGAACGCCGTTGGTCGGCAAAACGGTTGCGCAGACTCTCGCAATGCATCTCGTTGATGCATCCATCGTTGGTCTCTGGGAGGACGGAAAGTTTTCACTTCCTGAAGCAAACACAGTGATTACCAAGAAAAGCATTTTGGTTCTGGCCGGATTACAAAATCATATCGATCGGTACAACGAGCTCTTCTGCATTTACAACATTAGCAATGCTCCCATCCTCATTATTGGAGGTGGCAGTGTGGGACGCGCTCTTGGTCAAGTATTAAGGGGGCGCGAGATTGATTTCCGGATCATCGAAAAATCTCGAGCTTTAATTTTAGATGACAAGCAGTACATTCATGGCGATGCGATAGACACTCAGATCTTGGAACGGGCAGGATTTTTCGACGCTCCCGCCGTTGCGGTAACAACACACAGTGACTCAATCAATATCTACATTACTACCTATCTTCGTCATCTTCGGAAAGACATTCAAATTATTGGCCGTGCAACATTGGATCGAAATATTCAGACGCTGCATTCTGCCGGCTGCGACTTTGTTATCTCACATGCATCTCTTGGCGCAAATAATATCTTCAACATCTCGAAGCGCGGCAGCATTCTCATGATTGCTGAGGGAGTCGATGTATTCCGTGTGAAAACTCCTAAGGCATTGGTCGGCAAGACAATCAAATACGCTTCTATTCGTGAAGAATGCGGCTGCAGTGTCATCGGAATAAGCGCTAGCGGTTCGCTCATGATTAATCCTTATCCCGAAGTAATGCTTCCCCAAGAAGGCGAAATGATTCTCATTGGAAGTATTGAATCAGAAGAGAGGTTCTTCCGAAAGTACAGGCCGAGAGAATGAAGAAGAAATACTCCAAGGAAGCATCCAAAGATTTATCTGTTGAAATATCATAAAAGGCTCTTGGTTCATAAGGAATTCTCTGTTATCTTTAGTAAGGCAGAGCAACTACAACAGCACGATATCAAAGGAAACTTCAAAATGATCGTTACCACAGCACAACTTTTTAAACATGCCTACGGCAAATATGCCGTTGGCGCGTACAACATCAACAATATGGAACAATCGCTTGGATTGTTCCAGGGACACATCGAAGCGCAGGCGCCGTTCATCATCCAAATCTCCAAGGGTGCCCGCAAGTATGCCGGTGTGAAGATGATCGAAGCGATTATCCGTGCCGCAGAACAGATGTATCCCGAAGCCATCTATGCCGTCCACCTTGATCACGGCGACGAGAAGACCTGTTACGACTGTATTGACTCCGGGTTCTATTCATCGGTGATGATCGATGCGTCACACGAAACGTTCGAGCAAAATATTGCGATTACAAAGCGTGTCGCAGACCGCGCACACGCGAAAGGACTTTCTGTTGAAGCTGAGCTTGGAAAATTAGGCGGTGTAGAAGAAGATATAAAAGTGGATGAAAAAAATGCACAACTCACTGACCCAGTCGAAGCGAAAGAATTTGTGCAGAAATCTGGCTGCGACAGCCTTGCCGTTGCAATCGGTACCAGCCATGGCGCATACAAGTTTAAAGGGCAGCAATCGCTTCACTTCGATCGCATTGAAGCAACCCAGAAACTTCTTCCCGGCTTTCCTCTCGTCATGCACGGTTCCAGTTCTGTTCCGAAAGACGAAGTCCTCCGCATCAATGCAGCCGGCGGCAAACTTGACCCATCGGCATGTGGTGTGAACGAAAATGAATTCAAGCGGGCTTCATCACTCGGCGTCACAAAGGTAAATATTGATACTGACGGACGACTCGTGTGGACACGTGTGCATCGTGAATTCTTCCGCGATGATCCGGCAGGATTCGATTTCCGCAAACCGGGCGAGGTTTTTATACAGGAATATGCAAAGTTCATCGTACACAAATCGACGAAACTCGGTTCGACCGGTCAACTTGCTTCACTGCGTACGGCGCTAAAAGCGAAGTAATCAACCGCTTTAACTATAGAAGAAGGTTTCCATTTCTCCGGCATCATCCGCGAGAGGGGAAACCTTCTTCCATAAGCATAAGACCGTGAATGTGCTTGGCAGTAATAATAGCGTGTAAAAAAATCTATAGAGAATAAAAAATCCCGCTAAGGCGGGATTTTTGTTATAGAAGAACAGGTAGGGACGTTCAGCTGAACGTCCCTACGAAAGATTCTTCCTATTTCGATTGCCCCATTATATCCATATCTTCCATCGGCAGCATGGGCAAAGGTTCACCATTGTGCTTTAATCTAAACTTCAGCAGTTCTATGGTTGGATCGGTTGCTATTTTTGTTTCGATGCCCAAAAGTTTCGGCATGAACATACTGAAATCAATAAGTCCCTTCTTCGGCATTTCAATGATGGTGACACTCTGATCTTTCTGAATACCTGCACGTTCCTTTGCGATGTTGATTGCTGTCTCCAATCCACCAAGCACATCCACAAGACCGTTCTGTTTTCCATCCAAACCGCTCCAGACTCTTCCCTGTGCTATTGGTTCTATTTCATCGAACTTCTTTTTTCGTCCGAGTGAAACTTTTTCCACGAATACTTTATACATCGACTTTATAGAAGTCTCTGCAACGGTTCGTTCCTCTGCTGTTAAGTTCCGGTCAGGAATTCCCAAACCGATGAATGGCAGCCTAAATCCAAAGCCAAAATCAGCGTGAGTGCCAACCTTCACAAAATCTGTGGACAAACCAAGGGTTTCTTTTAACCCCTTATTATACATCCAACCGCCGATAACACCGATAGAACCAGTTACAGTGCCCGGTGCAGCAACAATCGTATCGGCATACATAGAAAGCCAATAGCCGCCTGATGCTGCAACAAAACCCTGCGAGACAATGATCGGCTTTTTACCCTTCGCTTTCTTCATTGCTTCTGCAATATAATCCGATGCCATTGCATCGCCTCCCGGCGAATCAACGCGGAGAACTATTGCCTTTATATGCGAATCATCCACCGCCGCTTCAACATCTTTCACTAACCTGCGAGCCGTTATGCCTTCATCCATATCGCAAGCACCGAGTGCATAGATCACTGCAATACGCGGTAATTCACTCCAATGACTGTCGTACGGTTGATTGAACTTAGCGAGCGAATGGGATGAGATGAACGAAGCATCGCTTCCCGTTTCTTTTTTCACGAGATCTTTCACAATATCCCATCTGCCGATCGAATCGATTAGTCCGCTTTCCTTTGCTTGCTGCGCCAGGAACATCACTTTTGTATTTACAAGTGTATCGAACTGTTGTGTTGTCAAATGACGCGCTTCGCAAATTTCGGTTTCGGCAATTTTGTACCAATCATCAATGAGTTTCTGCCTCTGTTCACGGTCTGCATCGGACATCTTGTCACGAGAGAAACTTTCCGCAGCCGATTTATACTTGAAGAACCGCCACTCGTCAAATCCAACACCAATTTTATCCAGTGTTCCTTTGAAAAATGTCCCCCCCATCAGGTATCCTTCAAGCATCAACGTGCCAAATGGATCCATCACAATTTTATCAGCCACCGAAGCAAAATGATACAGGTCGATACCGCCGTGGTCTATGAAGATAAAAATTTTCTTTCCAGTTGTTTTGAAGTCCTTCAACTTTTCACGCAGCTCCCACAATTTTTCCCGATTCACTTCCATACCGGAAGTGTTGATGGCAATACCGGCTACCGATGGGTCGTTCTTTGCTGCATCGATCGCATCGAGCAAATTTGCAAGTGTTTGTGTTTTGTCGAACCACTGGAAGCGTTGATAACCGATATTTCCGTTCAAATTCATCTCAACATACTTGCTTTGTTTTCCAACATATGTATCGAACACTGTACGGTCATAAGCACCCAAACGAATTCCGTATGAGTTATACGCGTACTTCTGATTACCGTCATAGTGTGCTTGAGTTTCCAATCCTACACGACCAAGACTGAATTGGAATCCGAGAGTGAACGCATCCGTATTGAAATAGCGGCCGGTAATTCGAACGCCGGGCATTGCTTCCACGGCAACACCTGCGCTCCACATATTTTTTTCCAACAGCGGTGTCTGGGAACGAACATATTCTGTGAAAACTGTCACCAGTTCGGTCGCAAACGGACGTCCTGCAAGATCTCCCACAAGTTCATACCCTTTCGTGTTGAGCGCGCCTGTATACGTAACTCCGGCAGAAACAAATGGTAAAGGACGATACAGCGTGCCCAAGGTGAGGAGACTCGATTTGTCGAACGATGAATTATTGGCAATCGTCCATCCATATGATATTCCGGTGCTAAGGGTTCTGTCACCCATAGCCAGAGACAGACGATAGTCAGCCACTGTTGCTCCTCCGAATTTCTCATGCACCATGCCAAATCCTGCGCTGGGCAATCCGACAAACATTCCCCAACGATCTGTTGGAGCACTCGCATCATTCCATGTGAAAAGAATATCCGGTTGACGAACATAGGAAAGCAAAGCCGGATTATCATATCCGTATAAACCAAACTTTAACGCACCGGGCGATGCAAGAAAAAAATCGTTTCGGTCATAATATGACGTAAAAGTTGATTGGGCAACAGCAGCGCAATAAACACCAAAAATAATAATTGATACAGCAATATATCGTTTCATCTTTTCCTCCGGAATATTAGTGGTGATGAATTAATTTACGGAAAATGCGGTAAAAAGTTATCCTTTTCCGCTGGATTCTTGAGTTGTCCAAAATGTTAAGCTGATTCTTAAAATGAATTCATTGAGCTGTCAATCATACAAAATTTACTCACTGCCCTTCATCTCACGTCCCATTTTGCATGGAAGCAAAATCTTGTTTATTATTACAGTAGAATTGATTGGAGAAGGGAATTTTGGATGAAAAAAGAGGTTCGTTATGGTATTATTGGCTTTGGTGCGTTTGCGGAGCGCACTGTTGCACCGGCAATTCGAGAGTCGCCCAATTCGGAGTTGGTGGCAATTCAAAAGCGTTCGCTTGCCGCCGCAAAGGAAAAAGCGCGAACATTCAACATCCCGCATGCGTTTGATTCGGTAGAAGCGTTAGTAAAACATCCGGATGTGGATGCAGTGTTCATCGTTTCTGCAAATTCACAACACGCGCAGGAAACACTTACCGCCGCACGTGCTGGGAAGCATGTATTGGTTGAGAAACCCATGGCGATGAATGTTGCCGAAACAGAACAGATGATCGATGCTTGCCGTCGCTCCAATGTTCGGCTGATGGTTGGGCAGATGGTGCGTCTGTCACCGCTCATTGTTCGTATGAAGGAGCTTATCGAATCCGGTCTTATCGGTAAGGTGGCATTTGTGAAGGCGGAATATATGTACGATGCACGCCTTTCACTCCGACGGTGGATGTGGAATAGAAAAGTGGCAGGAGGAGGTGCAACGTTTGATATCGGAGTGCACTGTTTGGATACAATCAGGTATCTACTGGATGACGACGTCGTTTCCGTAAAAAGCCAGCTTGCGCCAATACCCACGGAGACAAGCACCGAAGAAACAACATTGCTTGCGTTAAAATTTTCTCAAGGAATTCCGGCCAGCATTTATTGCTCGTTTGTCACATCTTACAGGCGATCCATCATTGAAGTCATCGGTCAGGAGGGAACTCTCTCTGCTGAGAATTTTACATTGAGTAATCTTGCAGTGCCATTAAAGATCGCGCTTGGAAAAAATGGGGCAGCAGCAGAAACAAGGGAAGAGGTTATCACCGTTCCTAATTTGTATGAGAAAGAAGTCACGCTTTTCTCCAATTCCATTCTCACCAATACTTTACCGCCTATTTCCGGTGAAGAAGGATTGAAGAATCAGCGTGTCTTGGATGCGGCGATGAAAGTGTGAAAGAAGGGCGACTTAGGAAAAAAGCAAAAAGCAAAAAGGAAAAAGAGTGGATCAATGAAGCTCCCCGCTGCTTGCGGGGGGAGCTTCATTCGCCCTACCGATACGTCTTATCGTCAGCCCGCTTGAGATCTATCCCATCCTTAAACACACCGATAGTGACGATAGCAAAAGTAAAGACGTTTGTACCAAGTTCTAGGTGTCCGCCGAATGATTTATCTGCATCCGAAAATGTTATATGCACATGAACATTTCCATTAATTACATATCCGTTCATGCTGACGATATCTGCAGGGGCACTCGGATCTTTCACAATCATATTTTTTGTCGGAAAGGTTCGGTTACTCACTACGTGATACCTGTAATTCCGCACCGAACCGATACCAGAAAGAATTACGGCATTCTGGATTTTGTAGGATTTCATAAGGCTGTCCAGACTTGTCAACAGGTCAACATCATATTTGAATCGAAGCACAAGAATACTGTCGAATTCTGTGCTGATCGAATAGACATCTGGAACCGATACATTGTTTGGTCGTGAATCATGCATCGGATTTACGCGAGTTGTAAACTCGGTTCTGGATGGTTGGGCAGCTGTTATTGTGGCTCCCGTACAGACAGCAAGTATAAAAATGAAAATTTTCATTATCTGATATCCCTTGTACTTTTCGTTAAAAAGGACTGATTGTATTGGTTCTCTTTCAATATACAAATCTCTTTATTCAACCTCTATTATATACCTATCACAAAAAGATTGATCTTTCGTGGTCATCGCACCGCGAAAAAATCAAATACCCAGATAATACTAGGAACCTTTCTAATAGTGTGCGCGTCTACTTACATTCGTTCAATTTGTTTTTGTACTAAAGATGGTAAAAAAATGATATGTGCTTCTTGAAAATGTGCATCTTTTTTCATAAACTTGTTCCGCTCCAAAGTACCAATATTCTCTGAACCATTACATATAAGACACCTATGGCAATAGCAGTACGAAACCTGACGAAATATTATGACACCGAGAAAGCAGTGAACGACATCTCATTCGATGTCAAGACCGGTGAAATTCTCGGTTTCCTCGGCCCGAATGGCGCCGGGAAGACTACCACGATGAAGATTATCACCTGCTACATGCCGCCGACTTCAGGTTCGGTGGAAGTAGAAGGATTCGATATCGCCGAGCATTCATTTGAAGTACGAAAAAAAATTGGCTATCTGCCGGAAATGAACCCGCTCTATCTTGACATGAACGTTCTGGAATACCTTGAATACTCTGCACGTTTGCATGGACTGAAAGATGCATTGTTAAGAAGCCGTCTGAAAGAGATGATCGATGTCTGCGGTATTGCCGTAGTTCGGCATAAAGACATCGGTGAATTGTCGAAAGGATTTCGCCAACGTGTGGGACTTGCACAGGCGATGATTCATGATCCCGAAGTTCTGATTCTTGATGAACCGACCAGCGGTCTCGATCCAAATCAAATAGTCGAAATCCGCAACCTCATCCGCCAGCTTGGCCGCGCAAAGACTGTTGTGCTTTCCACACACATTCTCACGGAAGTACAGGCAACATGTGACCGTGTCATCATCATTAATGACGGAGGAATTGTTGCCGATGGGACGCTGGAGCAATTACGGCAAGATTTCCGCGGCTCGGAAAAGATTTCGCTGGAATTGAAATTGCCAGCAGGCAAGATTGTCAACGCAATGACGGATATGTATCCGAAGTTCAAAGAAATTTCACAGGTTGAGTCGGTAGAGTACGGCGGACAGGAGGGTGATCTGCACAAGTTCTTCATTCATACCGTCAAGGGAAGCGATATTCGTGAAGAAATTTTCCGACGCGCGGTATCCGAAGGATGGATATTGTTGGAAATGTCGCGCAAAGCGACGAGTTTGGAAGAAGTGTTCCGTAAATTGACAACTACTGAGTAGCTGAGTCATAATAATTATGGGTAATCCAATATGAACATAGAGAATTACATGAAGGCGTTACCAAACTTAAGCAATACAAACACAATTTTTCGGAAAGAGCTGCGTTCCTACTTCAATTCGGCGATTGCATATGTAGTTATAGTGGTCTTTTTTGTTCTGATGGGCTGGTTCTACGCCAGCAACATTTTCCTTGTCAATATTGCGACGCTCCGGAATATGTTTGAATATGCCGGCATTATTTTCCTCTTCGTGATTCCTGCGATGACTATGCGCCTTCTGGCGGAAGAACGGAAATCCGGTACAATAGAACTCCTTTCCACAAAGCCACTCCACGATGTAGAAATCGTACTTGGAAAATTTCTTGCATCGTGGGCATTCGTCGGTATTACGGTGCTTCCCACACTTGTCTATTATTTTATCATTGTGTTTCTTGGTGATATCGACCACGGTCCTGTATTTGGAGGATACCTCGGGTTGATGCTCATGACCGGTGTCTACGTAGCGGTAGGACTGTTGGCGTCAAGTCTAACGGAAAACCAGATTGTTGCGTTTATGCTCGGCTTATTTTTCTGTGTCGTCCTCTTTTTTATCGATAAGATGTTGATAGTAATGCCCGACTTTGCAACAGGTATTCTGCAATTTCTGAGCGTTGATTATCATTTCTCCAACATCGCACGAGGTGTAATCGATACGCGGGATGTCGTGTATTTTCTTTCTGTTCTCGGATTCTCGTTGTATCTCTCGGTTGTCTCGCTGGAACGACGTAAGTGGTAATGCCGATATCCGATGTGAGAATGTCCAATGTATCATTGAAAACTGATTTCCGACTTCTATGAATACTAAAAAAACTCAAACACTTCTCCGAGTACTGTTAGTTCTCGGAATTCTAATTCTGGTGAACTTCATTTCTGTGCGCATCTTCGGTCGTCTCGACTTGACGAAAGCAAGGGTGTACACACTTTCCGATGCAAGTAAAAACTTAGTGCGCGATCTTGATGATCGTGTAACAGTGAAAGCATACTTTACGGAAGATCTGCCGGCACCATATAATAACAATCGTCGTGCTGTGCTGGATATTCTCAATGACTATAAGGCATACTCGAAGGGTAATCTGTATTACGAGTTCATCAATCCGGAAGGCGAGAAGAATGAACGTGAGGCACAACAGGCAGGAATTCCTCCGGTAGAAGTGCAAATAGTGAAGGAAGATAAATTTGAAGTGAAACGCGCATTCCTCGGTCTTGTAATGATGTATGAGGACAAGAAGGAAGTCTTACCGGTGATACAAAATCTGGGCTCGCTGGAGTATGATATCAGCGCAGCAATCAAACGGTTAACATCTCGAACAAAAAAGCGGATCGGTTACACCACCGGTCATCAGGAAACGGCGCTGACCAGCATGCAGCGCGCGAGCCAAGAGATCAATGCACAATATGAATCAGTACCGGTCGATCTGAGCTCAAATACTGCTGAGATTCCGCAAGATCTGGCGGCATTACTTATCATAGCGCCTCAAACGAAATTCTCCGACACAGCAAAATACCAGATCGATCAATACCTCATGCGCGGCGGAAAAGTGGCATTCCTGCTTAACAAAATGAATGTTGATCTGAGTGCTCAGTATAAGGTTGCACGGTCGGTGGATATTGGATTGGAAGATATGCTTGAGAATTATGGTATCCGCATCAACGGCGATTTAGTGCGAGATGCACAATGTGCCAGCATAACCGTGATGCAGAATCAGGGTCAATTTCAGATGCGAAGCCAGGTTCCATTTCCCTATCTTCCCAATGCTGTCAATGTTGACCGGTCAAATCCTATTGTAAAAGATTTACAGGGACTAATTTTCTACTTCGTCAGCTCGCTCGATACAACTCTAGCAGCAAACAAAGAATTGAAAGCAGAAGTCTTAGTTCGCTCTTCTAAACACAGCGGACGGCAAAGTGGATTTGTTATGATTGATCCGTTTCATCGCTATACACCAGAAGAACTGGCAGAATCCAATATTCCGATGGCTGCGGTGGTGAGTGGTTCCTTTAAAAGCTTCTTTGAAGGAAAATCTCCGGTACCACACACGACCAAGAGTCCTGATACGCGTATCATCGTTGTGGGTGATGGCGATTTTATGAAAGACGACTTCGCTGGTAATCGCGGTAATCTAACATTCTTTGTAAACATCGTAGATTTCCTTGCCGACGACGCAGGTTTGATTACGATTCGCTCTAAGGACATTGATCAACCTCCATTGGAACAGGTCTCTGATGGAACCAAGAAGATTCTAAAGTATGGTGCCCTCCTTTTGCCGCCATTCCTTGTTATTGGTTATGGTTTACTGCGGTGGAGACGGCGCATCGCGTTGAAACGATCGTTAGAAAGCCAACTGTAGGTGGAGTAGGTAGAAGGTAAAGAGTTATGAAGAAGAATACATACATTCTCATTGGACTGTTTATTGTTTTGTTGATTGTCGCTTTTCTTGTTCTCCAAAAACCCGGAGAACAAAGTGCAAGTTCAGCGAGTACGGGTTTCTTCACTGTTATCGATTCGGTATCGGTGGACAAAATAGAAATCAAAACACCAACGTTTTCTCTTGTATTAGAAAAACGTGGAACTGAATGGTATATCGCTCAACCGATCAACTATAAAGCAAATCAAATGAATATCGGTCAAATCATTCATCAGATAAAAAACCTTGAGGTTAAAAGCACGGTCTCCAACAAACCGGAAAAGCATTCCGTCTTTCAAGTTGATCAAACAGGAACAGAAGTGAAGGTGTATGAAAAAGGGATTGAGAAGACATCGTTTATTCTTGGTAAGATGGCGGCAAGTTATACCGAGTCGTACGCGCGAAAACTTAATTCCAATGATGTGCTCCTTGTCGAAGGGGCATACAGCTATATGTTTAGCCGTCCGGTAAAAGATTGGCGTGATAAGACGATTTTCACCACACCGAAGGAAAGCATAAAAGAAGTGCAGTACCAATATGGTGATACGACATTTTCGATGGCATTCAAAGACAGCACATGGCTTATCGGAAAGGACAAGGTACAACAATTGGTGATAGATGGTGTTCTTTCCTCACTTTCCAATCTTCAAGCAGATGACTTTATTGACAGCACAATATCACCGAAGATCATGGCGGCGGTTATGTATGCCGGTGTACAGATTCGCTTCTCGTTTAACAAAACAACGAATAAGTATACTGTTCGATCTTCTCATTCATCTCAATGGTTTATCGTAAAACCGGGGAAGGCGAACCAGATTTTGAAACGGAAGAAAGAGATTGTAGAATTAAGCAAAAAGTAAGACATCAGAAGTAGAAAGTGATAGGAAGTTACAGTAGTGAGACTTCAACAGATAGATAAGCCCTTCGCGAGGAGGGCTTTCTACTTCTTGCTTTACCCGTACAATTTCTTGCTTGCTGAGCCATTTTTGATTACTTTTTTACTTACTAAGGTATTGCACCTATCATCTCAAAATCATAATCAGAGGTAAAGAGAACTATGACGCGCATATTTATTCTCGGAGTTCCCCTTTTTATTGTTATTCTTTTCATCGGTTGTGGGGCATCCAATCCCATTCTTGCTACTATTGGTGATGAAAAAATCACACTCCGCAGCTTTGAAGACAACTTTGTTAAAAACAACGGCGGCTGGGATTCGAGTGCTGCTACGTCGTTTGAAGACAGGCAAAAATTTCTTGACCTGCTCATAAAATTTAAGCTTAAGGTCAAAGAAGCACATGCTCAGGGGCTGGAGAAGGATTCTGCTATTGTCAGCGAGATGGATTCCTATAATACCTCTGTTGCTCAGTCTTATATGATTGAAAAAGAGGTTGTAGAACCGGGCGTTCAAAATTTTTATGACAGGAAAAAGGAAGAAATACGTGCAAGCCACATACTCTTCCGTCTTCAGAGATATGCAACACCTGAAGATACGCTTATGGCATATATACGCGCCGTGAATGCTATCGATCAAATCCCTTATACTCCCTTTGATTCACTTGCATCTCGGTATTCGGAAGATCCAACAGTGAAGTCGAACTATGGCGATCTCGGTTTCTTTACAAGCGATAGGATGGTGCCGGAGTTCGGTGATGCGTGTTTTTTACTGAAACCTGGAGAGTATACCAAAAGACCTCTACGCACTCAATATGGGTATCACGTAATAAAAGTAACAGCTCGGCGGCCGAATCCAGGATCTGTCCGCATAAGCCACATCCTCCTTCGGTTCAACGAATCATCAAGCGATACTGTTGCGGTTCGTGATACTGTTTGGATGTTATATAAGCGATTAAAAAGCGGTGCTAGTTTTAAGGAAGTGGTGCAAAAATATAGTCAAGATCCTCAAAGTGTAGCGAACAATGGCGACATTGGATTCTATGAACGTGATCGGATTCCGCCAGCGGTTGCAGATGTATTCTACAAGTTGCAAATCGATTCTATATCAGAGCCGATGAAGTTCAATTATGGTTATCATATTTTCACACTCACAGAAAAAAAAGCATTACCATCGTTTGTGGAAATGCAGAAGGACATGAAGAGTCAGTACCAACAAGTGCGTTATCAGTATGAGTATAAGAATTACGTAGGGAAGTTGAAAACTCAATACCGTGTTCTCATCGATTCTACAGCCGTGCATATGTTGATTTCCAAGCTTGACACCACTAAGACGGCGGGTAATGAAAATTGGAAAGATACCTTTTCGACTGAAATGTTGAAAACAACGCTTATCCATTGCACGGGCCGCCCATTGAAAGTAAAAGATTTTGCCGATAAAGTAATAACCACAAACGAATACAAAGACTATATCTTAACTCCCGCAAATGTTTGGGTGCTCGTGACTAAGCTTGTCGATGTCGTGGCGCTCGAACAGCATGCACGACATGCTGCAGAGAGACATCCTATACTCGCTCAACTCCTGCAGGAATATGAAGAGGGAACGCTACTCTATCGTATCGAACAGGACGAAGTATGGAAAAAAGTTATGGTGAATGATTCGTTGTTGAGGGAATATTACAATGCGCACATGGAAAATTACCGCTGGCCGGAACGCGTCAACTTTGCCGAAATCTATACAACAACGGATAGCATAGCAAAGGCAGCGTACTGGAAAGTGCAACATGGCAAGGACTTCATGGATGTTGCACAGGAATGCACCAATCGTCTCGGATATCAAGCAAAGAAAGGTGTGTGGGGATTCCAACTATTCACATTCAATGATTTGTCATTGAAGGCATCAACGATGGCAATCGACAGCATCACTGCGCCGTTTAAATTTGAAACAGGTTGGTCTATCATTAAGGCATTGGGCAGGGACAGCGCACACGTGAAGACGTTCGAGGAAGCAATGCCAGAGGTTGCGAGCGGATATCAAGAAGTGGCATCAAAGCAGCGTGAGCAAGAATGGATTGAAGCGCTCAAGAAAAAGTATCCAGTGACCATCAATAAAGAAGCTCTGACAGAAGCATTCAAGAGGAAACGGGTTGAACTCCAGTAAATTTCTTCTCGCGGCTCTTTTTGCTATTATGGCAGCCGGTTGTTCCAAAACGGAATCAGGTAAGACGCCTGTTGCCCGTCTTGATAATAAAACGTTGGCGTTAGAAGAAATCCGTGCGCATATCGATACATCATACGAGCCATCGCCAGCACAAATTCAGCAGTACATTCAACGGTGGCTCACGGAAGAATCGCTTTATCGCGAGGCAGTAGAACGCGGGTTGGATCGCTCAGATGAAATGAGTCAGAAAGTAGAAGATGTGCGGCGCCAACTTACCATCAATGCGCTGCTGGATAAAGAAGTGTATTCCCAGCAACTGTCAAACTTCTCTCCGCAGGATGTTCGACAGTACTACAATGCACACATCAAGGAATTCGATTTGATGCACGACATCGCATTGGTCAGCTACGTGCTCTTCAAGAATCGAGATGCCGCTACGGAATTTCGCAATCTTGTTTTGAAAGGAACACCATGGAGTTCCGCTGTCATTCAGCAAGAATCTTCTATACTGATGCGCGTAGATTCATCGTACCAAACGCAAGCAACGTTTATGCCGGCAGAACTATGGCGCGTTGCCACGAAAGTGGCAATCCGTGAACTCTCCTTTCCTATTAATACTGATAACGGTTATTACATCTTGGTTATCTGGAAATTTGTCAAACATGGACAAACTGCAGAAGTACCGATGGTGGAACAAGAAATCCGCGGAAGATTGACTGTTGAGCGGCGACGAAAATTGTTTGATCAACTCATTCAGAATCTTCGTGCAAAACATGCAATTGAAGTGTTCGTTAACTCGACATCCGATTCCGGAAAGCTGAAAATCGAAGAATAAGGGAAAATATGAAGTATGGTCAAATATTTTTGTTGCTGACAATTCTCTTGATTCCATTAATACTATCGGCTCAGACCTTGATCGATCGTATTGTGGCGGTTGTGGACAAGGAAATCATCACAGAATCAGAGTTGAACGAGCGAGTGTCATTTCTAGCGATGCAAAACCGCATCGATCCGAATCAAAAAGGATTACGCACGCAAGTGCTTGATGGATTGATCTCAGAGAAACTCGTTCTTGCCCAAGCATTGATCGACAGCATCGAAGTGACGGATGATGATATTACACGCGCACTCGACCAGCAGATAGCAAATTTTGTCCGGCAGGTTGGTTCCGAGCAACGAGTGGAACAAATGTACGGCAAATCCATAAGCCGTATCAAACGTGAATACAGAACGGAAATCAAGAATCAGCTTCTGGTGCAGAAAGTACGCCAGCAGCGTGAAGCCTCGATCTCTGTCACACGGCGCGAGGTGGAGGACTTCTTTATATCCTTCAGAGATAGCTTGCCGCAGGTTCCGGAAGAGTTCGAGCTGAGCCATATTTATATTGTACCTAAACCCGATACTGCGGTGGAAGCAAAAACACGGCAATTGATGCAATCGGTTCTTGATAGTATTCATGCAGGCGGTGATTTTGCTGATTTTGCAAAACGGTATTCAACAGATCCTGGATCTGCAGCCAGCGGCGGCGATTTGGGATGGGAAAAGCGCGGAGTATTTGTGCGAGAATTTGAAGAGACCGTCTTCGGATTGAAAGAAGGCGACATCTCTGGAATTGTCAAGACACAATTTGGATTTCACATCATTCAATTGATCGGCAGGCGCGGAGAATCCGTGCATGCACGACATATTCTCATGAAGATTGACAAAGGACCTGCAAGCGACTCTGCAACCGTAGATACTTTGCGGGCTCTTCGGGAACGGGTACTGAAAGGTGAATCATTTGCAGAACTTGCAAGTAAGTATTCAGAGGATGAAGATACAAAATCAGTCGGTGGCGATTTAGGTACTTTGACTGTAGATCAGTTACAACCGGATTTTGCAGGACAAATCAAGAATACGAAGGCGGGGGAAATAAGCGAACCACAGCGAACCGTGGTTGGAGCATCCTATGGATTCCACATTATTTGGATGCGTAAACGAACGCTACCACATGCAATCAATGTTCAAGATGATTATAAACGCATCGAGCAGCTTGCACTCTACATGAAGCGTAATAAGCTCAATGCGGAATGGCTTGATGAACTAAAAAAGACTATTTACGTCGATATCCGCCTTTGATCGGCGGTGTACACAACACTTATCACGGGTACGCATGTGGCGAAAAACGTAAAACCAATAGGCGATGTCGAATTTTTAAACCAACTCACGCAGGCATATAAAGACCTGCGATCAGAAATCGCTCAAGTGATCATAGGTCAGGATATTGTAATTGAACATCTCTTTATTACGCTGCTCTCGCGCGGACATTGTCTGCTCATTGGTGTGCCGGGATTAGCAAAGACGCTCCTGATTAAAACACTGGCGCAAGCACTGGATTTAAAATTCAGCCGCATCCAATTTACTCCTGATTTGATGCCGAGCGATATTACCGGAACGGAAATTATCGAAGAGAATGTATCTACCAGAGCGAAGGCATTCAAGTTTGTGCGTGGTCCGGTATTTGCCAACATTATTCTTGCCGATGAAATCAACCGAACGCCGCCGAAAACGCAAGCGGCATTGTTAGAAGCAATGCAGGAACATCACGTGACAGTTGCCGGCGAAACCTATATGCTCGATGAACCATTCTTCGTTCTTGCTACGCAAAATCCTATTGAACAGGAAGGAACGTATCCATTACCCGAAGCACAGCTTGATCGTTTCATGTTGAATCTTTGGCTCGACTATCCGTCGTTTGCGGAAGAAGTTCAAATTGTCAAATCCACAACAAGCAAATATGATGCATCGGTCAAACACATTCTTTCTGCTCATGATATTGTTGAATTTCAAAATCTTGTACGCGGTGTGCCTGTAGCAGATAATGTCATTGAGTATTCTGTAAGGCTGGCAGATTCGACACGTCCATCATCATCAGATGCGCCGGTCTATATCAGAAATTGGATTCGGTGGGGAGCAGGTCCGCGGGCATCACAGTATCTCATTCTTGGCGCAAAAGCACGCGCAATTCTCCGCGGGCGCTTTACTCCGGATATTGACGATGTGAAAGCAATAGCCGGACCGGTGTTGCGTCACCGTCTTGTGACAAGCTTCAATGCTGAAGCAGAAGGTGTTTCAGCTATTCAGATTGTTGAAAAATTGGTTCACGATGTGAAGTCATAACCAGCATTGTGATTGCGAAACAACGTGAAGACATAGATGAAAAAGCAAACGCAGATACTACTCTGTGTGATGATGTTACTGTCAGAGGTTGCGAGCGCGCAGTCTTCTTCTCTCCAACGTATGTGGGTTTTTTTCCGCGACCAAGGTACAACCACTCTTCAATCAACCAATCCTGCCCTGCTTGGTATCTCAGAACGTGCACTCAAACGCCGCGCAAAAGTACTTCCTCCGGATCGTCTTATTGACCAACTTGACCTTCCTGTCTCGGAAGCTGTTATTGCTCAGATCAAACAAACAGGAGTCAAAATACGAACAATATCGCGATGGTTTAATGCAGTATCGGTGGAAGGCACACAACAACAAATTCAAGCAATAAATAAATTGCTTCCAGTGGCTGCCACGGAGCAAGTGGCAGTGATGAAACACCCAAGACCGGTACCGTCTTCAAGCATATCACCTACACTGCCGTTTAAGAAAGCATCGGGTTCTCAGGGTCTAGACTATGGGCCATCGGCAACACAGTTGACGAATATGAAAGTGGTTGACCTTCATGCAATCGGTGTGACCGGTACTGGTGTTCTCATCGGTATGCTGGACGATGGATTCAATAACTATCGAACACACGAAGCATTAAAGAATATCAAGATTGTTGCAGATTCCGATTTTATCCATAATATCAGTAATGTCAACAGACAGTCGTGGGAAAATTCTGAACAAGGCAACCATGGCGCAGGCACACTCTCTGCTGTCGGTGGATTTGCTCCTGGTCAACTCATTGGTGCGGCGTATGGCGCTTCGTTTCTTCTTGCCAAGACGGAAATGGATAGCAGCGGAAGAGTCGATTTTCATAGTGAAGAGGATACGTACGTCGCTGCGCTCGAATGGGCGGAACGTCTTGGCGCTGATATTACTTCGTCATCGCTCGCATATAAGGATTTCGCGCCTCCGCCAACCTATGTCACTTCTGATTTGAATGGAAGAACGACAAAAGTTGCGCAGGCTGCTGTGATTGCATCAAGGAAAGGAGTTTTAGTAGTGACAGCCATAGGAAATGAAGGATATGTTTTCAGTAATAATGGTCAAATTCTTCACGCCGATTCAACTCTTTGGTCTCCCTCAGATGCTGACAGCATTATCGCTGTTGGTGCGACATCCTCGGTCGGCGAACTGGCGTCTTTCAGTGGATGTGGTCCTACAGCAGACGGGCGTATCAAACCAGAAGTTGTTGCACAAGGTATGGGAGTGTATTGGGCTGATGGATCTACAACAACAGGATATCTTTCTGTCGGGGGCACATCGTGTTCAACACCACTTGTGGCGGGCGCAGCAGCGTTAGTGCTCTCGGCACATCCAGAACTCACCAATATGCAAGTACGGCAAGCATTACTTCAGACAGCCAGACACATTAATGATGGCACAATCCAAACGACAGTGTACCCAAATAACTATTACGGGCATGGATTTGTGGATGCATTTGCTGCTATGATGCATGACATTACTCCGATAGCAAACAAACTATATCAAAATTTTCCCAACCCATTTAGCAAGGCAAATCCCACAAAGCTTACTTTTAAAGTCCCTGTGCCGACGGATGTTGAACTGGTGGTGTTTAATCTTCTGGGGCAACGTGTAAAAACGATCTACCGGGGCCAGGTTTTTTCTAGTGACACAAAGCAATGGGATGGAACAGATGATCGTGGACGCCAAGTTGCTGCAGGCGTCTATTTTGCCCGGTTGGAAACACTCGATAAAATGTTTTCAATTAAAATGGTATTTCTCAAGTAGACGTTACCGATGCCAGAGTTGCACTTCTCTCTTTCATTCCGTGTTGTTCTCCTTTTACTCGCTGGTATGTGTTCCGTTGCAATGGCAATGGCTGTCTATCACGTCACCGTGCCGCCTGTTTCTTCGTTAAAACGGATTGTTCTCATTTCCCTCCGTAGTTTAGGATTGTTTTTTCTGTTTCTACTTATCGGTGAACCGTTGCTCTCACTCATTACGTACTCAGTTGATCAACCCATTGTTGAGGTGTTGGTAGATAATTCCCAGAGTATGGCAATTAAAGATAAGTCAGGGCGAAGGGATGAGACGCTCAAATCGATCCTTCGTTCTTCGATATGGCAGCAGATCGGTAAAGACGGAAAAGTTGATTATTCACTCTTCGACGGAAAAGTTCGAAACCTAAGCGCGATTGCTGAGGATTCATTGACATTGCAAGGAGAGGCGACCGATATAGCCGAAGCGTTAAATTCGATCAAACGAACATCTGCTTCTTCCAATCTTCAAGCTGTTGTACTTATCACGGATGGCAACTCAACCGTCGGAATGAATCCGTTGTACGAAGCAGAAGAATTGGGTGTATCAGTGTTCACCATCGGTGTGGGCGATACGAGCGAGCAAAAGGACATTCTCATTCGTAAGGTGTTAACAAATGAGATTACCTATGTTGGCACTAAAGTACCTGTAAATGTAATGGTACACAGTGCGGGATTCGGTGGCGAGCGTGTACAAGTGTCTCTTCTTGAAGGTGCAAGAATCCTTGACGAGAAATCGTTGGTGTTGGAACCCGGTATACGGGATTATCTTGTTCCTCTCTCATTCTTTCCAGAGAAAGAGGGAACGCAGAAATTTGAGGCAGAAATTTCTCAACTCCCCGGTGAACTCGCACTGCAAAATAATCGCATAAGTTTTTTCACAAAAGTCTTAAAAAGCAAACTGCATGTGACTCTCATTGCAGGTTCACCAAGTCAGGATGTGGCTTGTATCCAAAACATGTTGACAAATGACAAGAATATTGAAGTGAAGACTTTCATTGAGCGGGAAAATGGACTGTTCTATGAGGGTGAACTGACGGCACAAGGATTTGCTGAAACTGATTGTTTGGTAATTATTGGTTTCCCAACCTCACGCAGTAATCCGCAGAGTCTACAAGTAGTGTTGGCCGCTGAGAGGCCATTGTTGACTGTGTTAAGCAGAACGATGAATTTCGACCAGCTGCGTACATTAGAACCGGTATTACCGTTCAGTGCTGGAAGTGTTGACGGTAATGAACTTCAAGTCTTCGCCAATGTTCCGGAAGCACAGCGGAATAACCCGATCTTGAAAATTGGTAATGCTGCCAATTCGCTTGAAGCGTGGTCCAAACTCCCTCCTGTCTTCCAACCGAAGGGAATATTCCGAGCAAAGGTTGAGTCAGAGATTCTTGCTACGGTTCGATTCCAATCGGCGCCGCTGAACGATCCTTTTATTGTTGCAAGAAATGTGAATAAGAAGAAATCTGTTTCTGTGCTTGGCTACGGATTGTGGCGCTGGAATATGCTGTCCAGTTCCGGAAGTGGAACGGAAAAAGTACTTGAGAGCTTTCTCGGTAATGCCATCCGGTGGCTGACAACGCAAGAAGATGCGAGGCGAATTGTCGTTCAGCCTTCTAAGCATATTTTTACAACACAAGATGCTGTGGAATTTACTGCCCAAGTATATGACGACAGCTTTCAGCCGTTGGATGATGCTCAGATCGAAGTGCGCGTGCAACATGGAAACGATATGAGTCCGTTGGTACTGAACCCGCTCGGCAGCGGTCAGTATCAAGGAGTGTATGATCGGTTGTCGGAGGGAGAATATAAATTTGTGGCAACGGTGAAGGTAAATGGCACACTCATCGGCGAGGATCAAGGTACATTCTCTGTCGGCGGTTTTCATGCGGAGTACCTTGAGACACGTATGAACAAGCCGCTACTACAACAGATCGCTGCGCAGACGGGAGGGCGATACTACGAAAGTAATGAATTTAGTTCACTTCTGCACGATGTTACCAGTTTACCCAATTTCAAACCACGGGATGTCAGTAAGTCGGCGGAGATCGAAATCTGGAATTCTCGCTGGATGCTTGCACTCGTCATCTTTGTATTTGCGCTGGAGTGGTTTCTTCGGAAACGGAATGGAATGCTGTAAGGAAGGAATTGTATGAAGCTATCACGATATCTGAAATGGCTAGCAGGATTTCTCATTCTTGTCTCCCCTGTCTCGTATCTCAAGTCTCAACTCGAGCATCAAAATCATCCTTGGTGGGTAAGTCTCGGAGCAGGTCCTTCGCTGGTCGGCAATACATTTTCAATGAATGCCGGTATGGTGTACTGTTATCAGTTTGAGCACAGCATGATCAGTGCGCGGATGATCGGCGTGACGAATAAAAATCCCACCGTTCAAAAAATTGATCCGACACAGGTAAACTATAAATTTTCTGATTATGGTGTTTTGTATGGACCTCTGTGGCAGTCGGAACCAATCTATGCTTCCATCGGTGCCGGTATTGGATTGGTGCGTGCTGCGTATGAAACACCTACTTCAATAGTTACTCATACGAGTGTGAGCCTGCCACTGGAAGCGCAATGGTTCTGGCGTCCGACACGGTTTGCAGGAATTGGTCTCTATACTTATACAAGTCTGAATTTCGAAAAGCATCTCTTCGGCGTACTTATATCTGTTCAATTAGGAATGTGGTGACAAACCTATTCTCAATTGTTCATCGTCCAATGCACTTCTCTCGATATTTATTTATCTTGTGTTCACGATGACACGGTTTCTTCTATCTTGCTTCCTTGTTTCTACTTTCGGTATCGGCTTCGGAACAGCGCAACCGGTGAAAGCAGATACCATGAAAGCATCGGTCTCTCAAAATGACACAACGAAGCATACAGCAAACACAAGCATCGATACGCTTGTGAATTATACTGCGAAGGATTCCATTATCTATTCCCTCCGCACGCGGTACATGAATCTCTATGGTAAAAGTGAATTGCAGTACCAAACCATCGGTTTGAAATCTGAGCGGGTGAATGTCAATTGGGATGATGCGACGCTTGTTGCGTACGGCGCAGCCGATACGGTAAAAGCGGATTCTGTCATCGGCAAACCTATTATGCGCGATGGCGGCAATGAATATCACGGTGATCAAGTGAGGTACAATTTTCGGACACGGAGAGGAAAAATTAAGATCGGCACCACGCAGATGGACAATGGCTACTATGTCGGTACGCAGATCAAGAAAGTAGAACCCGATGTTCTCTGCGTTGCCGATGGCACCTATACTACGTGCGACGACAAGGATCCGCATTTCTATTTCGAAAGTCCCAAAATGAAAGTATTTGTGCGCGACAAAGTGGTGGCAGAGCCAGTGTTTTTTTTCGTTGCCGGTGTACCGATTTTTGCGCTGCCATTCGGTGTCTTTCCTGCCCATGGCGGACGTTCATCCGGTGTTATCACTCCTGCATACGGTGAAGATGCCCGGTATGGGTGGTACCTGAGCCATATTGGGTATTTTTTAGCTGTAAGCGATTATTGGGATATAGCAACAATGTTCGATATCTATTCGCGCGGCCGATGGCAGAACCAAACAAACATTCGCTATGCGCTGCGCTATAACTTTGGAGGCAGTATCACAGCACAGATTACTAGTACTCCGGAAGGAGAAGCGAGCGACCCGAATTTTAATAAAATACGGCAATACCATGTAAACATTACTCATGGCCAACAAATCAGCCCATCGTCGCATCTGGATATCAATTTTACATTTATGAGCACCAATTATTTCAAGAACTTTAGTACCAACTTGAGCGATATTCTCCAGCAAAATGTCGTTTCAAATGCTACGTATTGGAAAAGTTGGGAAGCATCAAACCGATCATTGTCCATTAATGTTTATCGTGATCAAAATCTTATTACCGGTGAAACAAACGAAAATCTGCCATCTATTTCATTTTCGCAAGGACAAATTTTTCCTTTTCGCAAAACAACCAAGACACGAGGATTTTCCTCAACTACAGGATCTGAGCCGAGCTTCATTGAGATGCTGGGCTTCAGCTATAATGCGAATGCGAGCAATAACCAGTCAAAAGTTGCTGCGGTAGTAGATTCAGTTAAATCATCACCATCTGAGCAAAATCTTACAAACATAAATGATTTTCTACACACCAAGACACAATCGCTCTCACAAGGACTATCTTTCTTGATTTCCCCCCCCAAGCTTGGATATTTCAATATAGCACCATCGCTTTCTTTCAGTGATGCGCGGACATGGGGACAAAATGAAAAACCATTTCGTGATACAACAGATAGTCTACTCGCTCACAGCACGTCCCGAACGAAAAATATTGTAGGAAATGTGAACACCGGCGTGAATGTCAGCACCAAGCTCTTCGGAATGTTTCAACCCGACATTTTAGGTATAACAGCAATTCGTCAAACTGTTACACCTACATTCGGACTTTTTTACAATAAGCAGATTTATATTTATGGCGATAAAATGCAGAAGTATTCGATGACGGGATCGTTTGATGTTGGCAACAATTTTGAGATGAAGATACAAAAAGGAGACAGCGCAAAAACAGAAGACAAGATTCAGTTAATCAATATAGGTGCGCGTACAAGTTATGATTTTGCAAAAGACTCTATGAACTTTAGTGATGTGACTATTGGCTATCGTACAAACATCGGACAGTATCTTGATGTTTCAGGAAATGCAGTTTACAATCTTTATGCTTTTGATCCAAATGCTGTCACTGCCTATGGTACAAAAGGCGCGCGTATCAATCGGTTTTTGTTGAAGGAAGTGGGAAAGTTTGGAGATCTAACATCGTTTTCGCTGAGTTTATCCACATCATTCAAAGGCGAGAAGAAACAGAAGCCGAGCAATGCAGGTATTCCTGATAGTACTATACAAGAGCAGGAAAAATCTTCAGGGCAAACGATGCAATCATTAGGTCAGAAAAAAGTGTACTATTCTCCTTTTGACCAAGAAGATGCAGACTTCAGTATTCCATGGAACATCAGTGTCTATTTTAACTTCTCGCAGTTGCAGTCAACTCCACAAAGTTATTCTCGTTCGTCTTCGGTGAATGCAAGCCTTTCTTTCAATCTTACGGAGAAGTGGCAAATTGCACTCAATGGTATATCGTATGATTTTGTCAGCAAAAAGCCCTTCATTCAGTCCGTCAGCGTTACGCGGGATCTTCACTGCTGGCAAATGAACTTCTCATGGTATCCGATGGGATATCTTGAAGGATATAGATTTGAATTAAAAGTAAAAGCACCACAATTACAGGATATTAAAGTTACCAAACAAAGCAATAACAGGGGCGTTGCATATTAATAAATTGATTGTTCTTGGAATTGAACAAGTGTAGATAAGCTAATGAAAGGTCTCCAGGCCAATGGTACGAAATAAAAAAGTCGTTGTCGTTCTTCCAGCATATAATGCAGAAAAGACTTTAGTAACAACTTATCGTGAAATACCGTTCGACATTGTTGACGAGGTTCTTCTTGTTGATGATGCCAGTATTGACCGCACGGTAGCAGTTGCGAAGAGCCTTAATATCCGTACGCTCGTCCATGTAAAAAATCTTGGTTATGGTGGAAATCAAAAGTCCTGTTACCGGGCAGCTCTTGAATGTGGTGCGGATATTGTCGTCATGCTTCACCCTGATTATCAGTACACTCCAAAACTGATTCCCGCAATGGTGTTCCTTCTTTTGTCGGGAGAATATGACGTTGTGCTTGGCTCTCGTATCCTTGGAGGAAAAGCGATTCAGGGAGGGATGCCAATATATAAGTATATAAATAATCGTTTGTTAACACTCATCCAAAATATTATGATGGATGAAAAGCTGTCGGAATACCACACGGGCTACCGGGCTTTTACTCGAAAAGTTCTGGAAACGATTTCCTTGGATGATAATTCAAATGATTTTGTTTTCGATAATCAGATGCTTTCACAGATACTGTATGCAGGGTTCCGTGTAGGTGAGATAACGTGTCCGGCAAAATATTTTCCGGAAGCATCTTCCATTAATTTTGTTCGGAGTATGAAATATGGTTTGGGTTGCCTGAACACAGCAATGAAATTCAGATTGAACAAATGGGGGATAGGTCACTTCAAGATATTCAAAATGAAAGCAGCTGTGAATTCAAGAACAAGAACAGAAGTCGTCTAATTCATCAAATTTCGGTACGATGATCCAAGCATCCTACCTGCCGATTACAACAACATGGTTGTCATTATTCTCCAATGCAAAACGGCGTTTACGATGGATTATGCCGCCTGAAAAAAACACAACACCCGCCAGAGAGAATTTGACAGGCGTTGATAGTATATCTGACAGTAAATTGTTAAAACTGCTTTATGCCGACTTTCGTTCCTCGTAGAGGTAAATCGGATCTTTCGCTTTGAGGATGGTATCTTTGGTGATGATGCACTTCGAAACATTGCTTCGTGAGGGCAGATGGTACATCACATCAAGCATCACTGCCTCGATAATAGAGCGGAGGGCGCGAGCACCTGTGCCTCGTTCCATTGCTTTATCGACAACTGATTTGAGCGCACTCTCCTCAAGTTCCAATTCTACACCTTCCAGTGAAAAGAGTTTTTGATATTGCTTTACGATTGCATTGCGCGGCTGTGTCAGGATGTTCAAGAGCGCAGTTTCGTCAAGCGGATCAAGTGTAGCGGTAACGGGTAACCGGCCGATAAATTCCGGAATCAATCCGTACTTGAGCAAATCATCCGGCTCTACTTGCTGTAAAATTTTTTCACGGGACTTGCTCTTCTTTCCTTTGAGATCAGCTCCAAACCCAACTGGATTTTGACTCACACGCCGCTCGATAATTTTCTCCAATCCATCGAATGCACCGCCGCAAATGAAGAGGATGTTCTTTGTATTGACGTTAATGAGACTTTGCTCGGGATGTTTGCGCCCGCCTTTCGGTGGAACACCGGCGATGGTGCCCTCGAGGATTTTCAGTAGTGCTTGCTGTACACCTTCGCCGGAAACATCACGCGTAATAGAAGCACTGTCGCCTTTACGAGCAATTTTGTCAATCTCATCAATATAAACGATACCCCGTTCGGCTTTCTCAACATTATAGTCGGCGTTCTGTAAAAGATAGACGAGGATCGTTTCAACATCGTCACCGACATATCCGGCTTCTGTTAATGTCGTTGCGTCGGCAATGGCAAAAGGTACATCAAGAATTCGAGCAAGTGTTTGTGCCAGCAGTGTCTTACCGGTTCCTGTTGGCCCAACGAGGAGGATGTTGCTCTTCTCGATTTCTACTTCATCGAGATTTGCCATTTGATCACTTGCATCGATGCGCTTGTAATGGTTGTACACCGCTACTGCAAGTGTGCGCTTGGCATGCTCTTGTCCAACGACAAATTCATCAAGGGACTTCTTAATGTCAACAGGTGTCAGTGAACGACGGAAGCCAAACCGCCGCGCATTAATTGCCGCCATATTGTTCTTGATGATGTCAACAGAACTCCCAACGCAAAGGTCGCAAATATAGACATCCGGTCCTGCGATGATACTGTTGACTTCTTCTGGTGTGCGTCCGCAGAAGGAGCACGCAATTTTTTCGCCTTGCCTAGGTTTCTGTGTCATATCGTTTCCGACTTTTATTCATTATCGGTAATTTGTGAACGATTATTTTTCTTTCTTTACTTCACCGATTCGCTTCACGAGGATATTATCAATCAACCCGTACTCTTTTGCTTCATCGGCAGCGAGGTAATAATCTCGATCCGTGTCTTTTTCAACTTGATCAAGTGAACGTCCAGTATGCATAGAAAGAATCTCGTTAATCCGCTTCTTGGTTTTGAGAATCTCTTCTGCTTGAATACTGATATCAGACGCCGTACCTTGGACGCCACCCCATGGCTGGTGAATCATCACCCGCGCATTAGGAAGTGCTGTACGCTTTCCTTTCATTCCACCTGCCAGCAGCACAGCGGCCATACTTGCCGCCATACCCATACAGATGGTGGAAACATCTGGACGAATATACTGCATCGTATCATAAATGGCAAGGCCAGCAGACACACTTCCGCCCGGGCTATTAATATAGAGGTGAATGTCCTTATCCGGGTCATCCGATTCGAGGAACAATAACTGGGCAATGGTAAGACTGGCGACGGTATCGTCGATAGGTGTGCCGAGGAAGACAATCCGTTCTTTCAGCAACCGCGAGAAAATGTCGAATGATCGCTCGCCACGGCCGGTTTGTTCTACGACAATGGGAACGAGTTGATTATAGATTTCAGGATATGCCATAATGATTTTTTCCTTTTTTTTATACTTTTTCAGGGACTTCCCTTATTTTTGCCGAGTCCACAAGAATTTTCAATAGCTTATCGCCGATAAGGCGATCTTTGATCTGATCGGAAGATTTGTAATAGCTGATAAGACGATCTTTCGGAATTTTAATTTTAACAGATTCCGTTTCTGCTAACTTTTCAAGGTCTCCATCGGAAACAGTGATATTCTCTGCTTTGATCAACTCTTCGCGCAATAATGCCCACTTTGCCTGGTAGATGGCATACGCGCGGTTCTCCTCGTTAAATTTCTTGATGTTAAATTCATCCGGTAATCGTTTGTTGGGATATTCATTCTTCACTTCTTCCAAGAGTCCTTCAAGCACACTGCGTATAAGCGATTCCGGCACCTGAAATTCATGAAGTCGGATAATTTCAGATGTTATCGAGTTGATCACCTGCCGTTCGGTTTTTTCCTTCCAATAGGCAATGATATCTTCCCGAATTCCTGCCCGTAATGAATCGACAGTTATGAACTTATCTTTTGTGACTTTAGCGACAAACGCATCGTCCAGCGGTGAGAGTGTGACTTTTTGAATCTTTGTAACGATGATTTGTGTGTTGACGGGGTGTGCATGCTCACCGTGCTTATGTTCAAATTGCACGCGATAATTACCGCCTTTTCGCGCTTCTCTTAACGCATCCTTAAATGGCTGCTCAAGCTGATCGTCAGCGAGATAAAAACGAACATCATCACTCTTCTTCCCGATTACCGGAGTACCGCTGTCGTCTAAGTCCTGGAGGGTCGTGGTGACAATATGCTCTGGATCGGTAACAGCCTCCACCTCTTCCATCGTAGCATTGATCCGTTGCAGACGGATGATTTCTTTTTCAACCTCGTCATCGGTTATGGTATGCACACTTTTCTCTACTGCAATACCTTTGTATTGTTTCACCCCTATGGTCGGACGGATATCATATTGAATCTTACACCGAAAACTTTCGCCGCGTTTATAATCCATGTCGACGAGTACGGGTTCGCCGATGGGTTTCAACTCTTTTTCTTTTACAGCTTTGCGGTACATCTCGGTAGCAACTTCATTCAGAGAATCGTTTTCAATTAAATCGCCATAAAGTTTTTTGACGATATCTAAGGGTGCTTTCCCTTTTCGGAATCCACGAATTTCGATTTTCTTTCGATACTCTAGATATGCTTTATCAAAATGAGGCGTAAGGTCTTCTGTTGTGGCGGTGATTTCCACTTCGCGTGAGACATCTGACAACGATTGAATAGTTACTTCCACGCTCAACTTCCTTTAGTTTATAATATATAATTCGTGGGCACGGAGGGACTCGAACCCGCATGGGTTTCCCCATCCCGCAAAACCTCTGTGGGTAGAGGGGGAGTTGAACCCCCATGGATTACTCCACTAGCTCCTAAGGCTAGCGCGTCTGCCAGTTTCGCCATCTACCCGAAATCGTTTTGCGGGACGCGTCTGTCAGTTTCGCCACGTGCCCCTTTGTAAAAAATGCCCAATAAGCTGAGCGTTCTCTCATAAACGCCTGCAATTGGGCGTTTCAATATAAGAACCGATTGAATGAAAAGCAAAAAGGGATTCACCTTGGAATCCCTTTCGCAACATTTCTTGAAACATTGGATTCATCTGCCGGTTCGCTGGAGTTCGTTCAACTTTGTCAGATAATCGACTGCTTCCTGCCGCGTGGGATCCAAGCCGATGGCATTGTTAAAATACTCGCGCGCTTTTTGGTAGTTCTTTACATTCTGATGCGCGAGTCCAATCTGGATATTGGTACTATAGCTTTTTGGATTGAGTGCAAGTGCGCGTTCAAAACTTTGGATGGCGCGTGCCGGATCTGCCTCGCCGGCAAAAGCTACGCCTAGAGTATAATTAATTTCCCAATAATTGTTCCCTTTAGTAAGTGCTATGGAATACATGTTAATAATTTCTTTGAAGTTGCTCTGCTTCAGAAAGATACTATAGCTCTCGCGATAAGCGCTCAAATAAAGCGAGTCAATTTGATATGCCCGTTGATACGAATAATTTGCCCGGATGGGATCGCCTGTACGACTGTAGAATTTCCCGAGCATAAAAAACCCGTACGCAAAATTTGGTGCAATCAATGTGATTTGGCGGTATTTGTCTTGTGCATTCTGAAGATCTTTTGCTTTTTCCAATTGTTCTGCTTCTTCGAACATCTTCATCACGTCCGGTGAAATACGTTGTTCGCGGTTCGCAATAACCACACGCATTACGTCAAATCGACTATTGATGTCCGGTTCGTAATTCGTGCGGAAGATTTGGAGGATCTCTTTCTTTGCGCTTGCGAAGTTGCCGTAGTAATAATCGTTTACTGCTTTGAGCATTGAATAATAGGGCAGGAAAAAAGAAATGCTGTCTTTCTTGAGGTTTGGAAGGAAATCGATCGGAAAAATGGGAAGATGTGTTTGATACCGTTCGTTACAAATGCGGATGAATGTATCATACGACGACATGATGTCGTATTTTACCAAACGTGTCTGATATTCATCTGATATCTTCACTTTCAATTCTGGTGAAAGTGTGTCAGCAAAATTGAGAGATGAAAATGCCGATGCTAATGTTTGGATCATGTATTCATAAAGGTAACCGTTTTTACCCGTTGCGGAGCCTTCGACAATCCATCGTACATTCTGATCGTCCAGAATATGCTGGAGCGAATCACGAATACTGTTGAGATGAGCGAGTGAATTTCGGCATTGATTTAAAATAGGGGCGATAGCTGAATCAAGCGAACCGATGTTCCACTCGGCCCGCGGTAATGAATCGAGTATCATCTTAAAGTTTGGCTTAAACCTATCCATAAGGGCAATACGTGAATTCAAATCCATTTGTGCATTTGTAGCTGCCGCTTGGAACGACAAAGAAGTTTCGTTATGAAAACTATCGAAACATTGAGTGCGCTTTTTCTTTGACTCTTTATATTGAGGGAAAATCTGCAAGTTTTTATTCCCCAGAATCTGCTCATAGAATCCAATAGCTGATTTGAATTGTTTCGCAACTGTCGCGGTTTCGGCTTGCTTCGTAAGATCGGTGATTGTCGTAAACCCCGGCCATAGTTCCTGCGGTACTATATACTCTGCCTGATTCATTACTTCATCGACCGGATATTGGAACGAAAAGGGAAGGTTGAATTTGAACGTCTTTGAGAATCCAAGCAACATGGCATTGTTTCCCCCCTTGATCAAATCACTCTTCCATGCAATGGAGATTTTATTTCCGTCTTGATTAATATTGATTTTAGAAATCTCTTCCTTTGCAAAATCTTCATCAAGCTTCCAATCTTCTAAAGGTGTCACAAGAAAGTAGAAGTACTCCCCACTGTTAACGCTGTCGCTTGTTAATGATTGTTGGCGATTTTGATTCGAGAGTTCGATCTTCAGTGTGCGAGGACCGCCCATACCTAAGAAACCGGATTTTTCTTTAATCTTTAGTTGAACAGAGGGTGCCTGAGCATTGAGAATCGTCGCAACGCAAAGGATACCGGAGAGCAAGGACAAGAATCTGATGTTCATTTGAAACCTCGGACAGTCAAAGTGCATAATGATGCTATATGAAATATGGAATGAATATAGAAAAACAGTGCCGCAGATGCAATGATTTACATAAGGGAACTTCTTGAATTCCACCACATTTTTTGGTACCTACTATATGTATTGAGTGCAGATAGTATTTCTTGCCCGTCCCGCATCGCAGCGGGACGGATTGTTTTTGAAAGGACAGTCTCTTGGATTCTCTGTATGTATTACCGATTCTGCTTTTTTCTATAGTCGTGCATGAAATAGCACATGGATGGGTGGCGCTGCGTCTGGGCGACACCACAGCTCGTGATGCCGGCCGGTTAACATTTAATCCGATTCCCCATATTGACCCAATTGGATCTATTGCAATTCCATTGTTGTCGTTTATCTCTGCCGGATCTGTGTTTATTGCATGGGCAAAACCGGTACCAGTCAATCCGGCTCATTTTCGTAATTTCCACCGGGACGATATTCTTGTCTCCATTGCGGGTCCGTTCTCTAACTTATTGATGGCATGCTTTTGTTCGATTTTTTACATTCTTTCAGTGCACATTCTCGGTTCGATGACGTTGGCCGAAAGTGATCTTCAACGTGAAATGGCAACATTTGTGATTCGCATGTTTGCCGCCGGTATCACGCTGAATATTTTTCTTGCGGTCTTTAATCTGATTCCTGTACCACCGTTAGATGGTTCGCATATATTGTCATCGTTGCTTCCGGAAAAAGTAGGCGAGCAGTTTCGGCAAATCGGATTCTTCGGAATCCTCATTGTTATTATGCTGATGCGAATAGCGCCATTCCAACATGCTGTTTTTTCTATTGTACTCACACTGCGCATGCCGTTAGATATGCTTATTGGGTTGCTTACATAAATGAGGAATAGAAATAGATATATCACGATGCTTTCTTATCAATCGAAAATCTCAAATCGTACATGAATTATATAACATATAAAAAAAACGCTCTCACATGTGAAGACATTCCGTTAAAAGAATTAGCGGAAGAGTACGGTACGCCATTGTACGTTTATAGCAAGAACCAAATCACAGAGAATTATCGATCACTCCGCGGCGCGCTGGGAGAAACGAATCATCTTGTGTGTTATTCGTTGAAGGCGAATGCGAATCATTCTATTTTAAAATTACTTGCTGCAGAAGGCGCTGGTGCGGATGTAGTGTCTGTCGGGGAGTTGTATCTTGCGTTAAAAGCCGGGTTTACTCAGGACAAAATTGTCTTCGCAGGTGTGGGGAAACGAGAAGATGAAATCGAATACGCATTGAAGCAGAACATTTTTTCCTTCAACGTTGAATCGGTAGCAGAACTGCACACGATCTCACGTGCAGCGCTTCGAATGGGAAAGAAAGCCCGCATTGCGCTTCGCATCAATCCAGATATTGATGCACAAAGCCATCCGTACATTACCACGGGTCTGCAATCGACTAAATTTGGCATCCAGGCGTCAAAGGCATTCGAGGTATATCAGTATGCAGCCTCGTTATCATCGCTGGAACTGATTGGAATTCATACCCACATTGGATCACAAATTACGAAAGTGGAACCGTTTGTAGCAACGGCGAACTATGTAGTCGGATTGATCGAGAAATTGCGTTCAGCCGGCATCAATTTGACGCATATTGATTTTGGCGGCGGTTTTGGTGTTCAGTATAATAATGCCATCACACATGAAGCGCTTCCAAAAGAAGAAACGCCGGATAATAGTATACCAACACCCATAGAATTTCTCGCAGCAGTGTTACCCATTCTGCAGCCATCTGGTTGTTCACTTTGGATTGAACCGGGACGTTCGATTGTTGCGGATGCCGGAATGTTGATTACTCGTGTGATTTCTGTTAAAGAAAATTCAACGAAGAAATTTGTCATCGTTGATGGCGGCATGAACGACTTACTGAGGCCTAGCCTCTACCAGGCGTACCATCAAATCGTTCCAGTATCCATTGATACATACGAACACGAGAAGGTTGATATTGTTGGCCCGATCTGTGAAAGCAGCGACTTCTTTGCCCATGATCGGATGCTGGCAAAAACAAATGCAGGTGATTACCTTGCGGTACTCACTACAGGAGCATATGGTTTTGTGCTGAGTTCTAATTACAATGGTCGACCTCGTCCCGTTGAAATTCTCGTGAACGGAGATCGTGTACGTATCATCCGTCCCCGCCAAACCCTGGAAGAATTAGGCTAAAAAACCAATCTTTGAAATACAAAAGCCCTCCTTTTGAGGGCGTTGCTGTTTATGATACAGTTCTGGATCTATATCTCTTCCAAACAAAGTACACCGGTATTCCTAACAGCACAATTCCCAATCCTGGCCAGGTGTACTGAGGTTTGAAGATGAGCAAGTCAATCGAAATAGCGGCGGCAAGGAAAATGTAAACTATCGGTATGATTGGATAACCAAATGCTCTGTACGGCCGGTCAGCATCCGGACGTTTTTTTCGTAGTTTAAAAATCCCGCTCACTGTGAGAATATAAAACATCAGCACGACAAAGATGACATAGTCAAGCAAATCACTATAAGTACCAGAGAGACACAGGAGACATGTCCATATGCACTGGACAACAAGTGCAGCACCGGGCACTGATTTCTGATTTAACATTCCTGCACTCTTGAAGAATAACCCATCCTTTGCCATTGCATAATACACGCGCGCCCCTGCAAGTATCAATCCGTTATTGCATCCGAAGGTCGATATCATGATCATCACTGCCATAATAATTGAAGCATTCTCGCCGAAAATAACGGAAGCGGCTGCAGTACCGACTCGGTCGCTGACGGCAAATTGAATTCCTCGTCCTACTGCATCTGTTGCTTCAGGCGAACCGGTCAAAGGCAGAACCAACAGGTACCCGATATTTACGAGAATGTAAATGAGAATGACCGCTCCTGTTCCCAGTGCAAGACTTAACGGAATGTTACGGTTTGGATTTGTGACTTCTCCCGCAGTGAATGTAATATTATTCCACGCATCAGCGGAAAAAAGTGAACCAACCATGGCTACACCAATAGCGGAGAGAAGCATCATGCCGGAGAGTGGCGAGATAGAAAGAATCTTGCCATCAGCTGCCTGTGTCCAGGTCGCACTCCAAAAGTTGCTGAAGTTTGCAGCGATGGCAGAAGTGTTTTGACCAACGAACAATGCGAGAAAAACAAATCCAAGAAGAGCGATGATTTTTGTAAATGTGAAAATGTTCTGAACAATTTTTCCTTCCTGCAACCCTCGCATGTTCACAGAGGTCAAGAGAATAACGCTCAGAATTGCAAGAATTTGTGCTGCAGTAATGTGGAACTTACCGACGGAAAGAAGAATATTTTTTTCACTAAACCAGGGAATGAGAACACCTGTAAATTTTGCAAAGGCTACCGCTACTGCAGCAATCGTTCCTGTTTGAATAACTAGAAACAATGCCCATCCATAAAGAAATGCAATGAAAGGATTATATGCTTCACGAAGATACGCGTATTGTCCGCCAACATGCGGCATCATACCGGCAAGCTCACCATAACTGAGTGCGGCAATCACCGTCATCACACCGGTAATCAACCAAACTAAGAGCAGATATCCGGGTGCTCCAACAATCCGTCCAATATCGGCACTGACGATGAAAATTCCCGAGCCAATCATCGAGCCAATGACAATCATCGTCGAATCGAGTAGTCCGAGTCCGCGTTTGAATTGATGGGAATGTTCTTTTGTTTTCATCGTATTTCTCCGGTTGTAAAAAGTAAGGACAGGTACAAAATCCTGTCATTCGATGAACGTCTTACATTGTTAAGAATGCTTGCCGATTCATTCGTGCTCTCTTACTTTGTTACTTCTTCTACCGGCACAACCACTTCACCCCGACGAATTCGAGCTGTCACGCAGTGCCGTCGTCCATAACTGAAGTAGATAATGAAACCGACTCCCAGCCAGATAAACAAACGCCACCAGTTTTCTACAGGCAGCGAAAACATGAGTATCGAACAACATACAATACCGGCGATCGGTACAAAGGGTACGAATGGCGCGCGAAATGGACGTTCTGCTTTGGGGTTGGTTTTGCGCATAATGAGCACTGCTGCACAAACGATCACAAATGCCAGCAATGTTCCGATGTTCGTCAACTCTGCAAGTATACGAAGCGGAAGGAGTGTTGCCATTGCAGCAACAAAGATTCCGGTGAGAATGGTCGACTTCCACGGTGTGCGGAATTTAGAATGCACTGCGCCGAAGAAACTCTCAGGCACCATACCGTCGCGTGCCATTGCTAACAATACCCGCGGCTGGCTTAACATCATCACGAGCAGTACGGAGGTAATGCCCGTAATGGCTCCGACATCAATAAGGCGCTGCGCCCAGGGCAATCCTTTTTGCGCAAAGGCATTTGCAACCGGAGCATTGATATCAATTTGATCGTAACGAACCATGCCGGTAATGATTGCAGAGACTGCAATATACAATACCGTACAAATAAGAAGTGAGGCAATAATACCGATAGGAACATCACGCTGAGGATTTCGTGCTTCCTCTGCATGCGTGGAAACAGAATCGAAACCGATGTAGGCAAAGAAAATAATTGCTGCGCCTGCAAGCATCCCAAGCGGAACGCCATTGCTGGCAGTTTGTCCGAACAATGTGTGCCCGAAGAAACTGATACCGGTAAATCCGAAAGGAGCAAACGGCTGCCAGTTATTCGGATCGATATAAAAAACTCCAACGACAATCACAAAGAGCACAATCACAAGCTTGACAAAGACCATTCCTGTGTTGAATACAGCACTTTCTTTTATTCCTTTTACTAAGATAGCAGTAATAATCGCTGTAATAATGACAGCAGAGAGATCAAAATATGATCCAGTAGCAAAGAAATGGCCGGTTCCTGTATCGAAATCAATTGGCGCAGTGGAAAATGAGAAGGGAATGACTATACCGAAACTTTTGAGAAGATCTTGAAAATGAGCTGACCATCCGTGTGCAACCGCCGCTGAAGCGACAGCGTACTCCAGAACTAAGTCCCATCCGATAATCCAAGCAAAAAGTTCGCCAAGTGTTGCGTATGCGTAGGTGTAAGCCGAACCTGCAACAGGTGCCATTGAAGCAAATTCTGCATAACAGAGTGCGGCAAATATACAGGCGACGCCTGAAGCGGCGAAGGAAAGAATCAATGCCGGGCCGGCTTTATCATGGGCACCGACACCTGTTAATACAAAAATACCAGTCCCGATAATAGCCCCAACGCCGAGGCTGGTAAGGGTTACGGGTCCGAGTACCCGGCGCAGGCGATTCTCTCCCTTCATTTCTTCGAGGAGGAGGGATAGTGGTTTTTTTGCGAACAGTGGACTGCTCATGAAAATCGATCTCCAGTAATAAATGCTGAGTCTGATGAATGATCCAGCTGCAAAAACCTACTGAGTTTTCTATCGAAACGCAATACTCTATTCTGACGTTCGTTGCACCTCTCCACTCTTTTCCCTATCATATTCACGAAGTACGTAGGAATATGGAATATCCAAATCAGAAAAATAATCAATTGTCTATAACAAAGAGCCAAGAACCGGTTAATCACCGAATCCGCATCGGTATCATTTTTGGTGGGCGATCAGTCGAGCATGAAGTTTCACTTGTCTCTGCCGCATCTGTCATCAATGCGCTGGATAAAGAGAAGTATGAAGTTGTTCCTATCGGAATAGCGCCGACAGGACAATGGCTGAGTTCCGGGAAAACACTTCGGCTGCTGAAGGAAAAAAAATCTATCGATAACGAACCGGAGCACATACTCGTACCTGACCCCCGCAAGCAATCGCTGGTTGTTCTAGGTGAGAGCGGCAGTGCCGGGATGCCGCTCGATGTTATTTTCCCTTTAATTCATGGTACCCATGGTGAAGACGGCGCGCTTCAGGGATTATTGGAACTCGCGGATATTCCATATATCGGCGCTGGAGTACTTGGCTCGGCAGTCGGAATGGATAAAGTGATACAAAAAGAATTATTACAGCAGGCACATTTTCCCGTATCACCAAGCGTCTGGTTTGTGTATGAAATATACAAAGTGCAGCAGAAAAAAAATATTGCAGAGATTGAGCGAAAACTAAAATATCCGCTTTTTATTAAACCGGCTAACTCCGGCTCGAGTATTGGTATCAGCAAAGCAGGCAGCCGTAAGGAATTACTTGCATCGATAGAACAGGCGGCGCAGTTTGATAGAAAAATTTTAGTGGAACAGGGAGTAAAAAACGCACGCGAGATTGAATGCAGTGTGCTGGGAAATGACGATCCTGCCGCGTCGGTCTTAGGCGAGATTGTTCCATCGAATGAATTTTATGATTACGATGCGAAGTATGTTGATGGAAAGACAACGGAAATCATTCCTGCGAAACTGCCGAAACGTATTGCAAAGAAAATACAAACGTATGCGTTGGATGCATTTCGGGTTCTGGATTGTGCAGGTATGGCTCGCGTTGATTTTCTCGTGAATCGAAAAACAAATCGTATTGTTCTCAACGAAATAAACACTCTTCCCGGTTTTACTTCTATCAGTATGTATCCGAAACTCTGGGAAGCTTCCGGACTGCCATATTCCGCATTGTTAGATACATTGATTCAGCTTGCACTGTCACGGCATACCGCAAAAAAGAAACTCAAAACAACATACCAGCCGAAAAATAATTGGTATACATAAGTATGAGTTTGATGGACAATCAATTCTATAGAAACATCCAGCCGGAACGCTTCCTGAAACGAATTGCAAAGAAGGCGGCAAAAAATAAAAGACGCACGATACTTCTCGTTATTCTCTTTTTTATCTTTCTCTACCTTTTATTTGATAATAAAGGGATTCTCAAACGACTCAGTCTCGAATCGCAGCACAATGAATGGATCGAGAAACTTAAAGCCGATAGTGCCGAAACCAAACGGCTCCAGGAACAAATCAAAGCGTTGGAAGGGGATAAGAAAACGATAGAAAAAATTGCTCGTGAAAATTATGGAATGAAACGCGAAGGGGAAACGGTCTATCAGGTGAAGAAAGAGAAATAAGGACTATTCTCTATGACGAAAAGCATGTTTGAGCACCGCAGCAAACCTTTGTTGCCGCGTTCGGAATTCATAAAGCGGATGATTTCCTTTGCACTTCTTTCTGCCGGGTTTGTGACATTCTCATTATTGATGGGAATGGTTGGATACCGGATCTTCGAGAATTTTTCGTGGGTCGATGCTTTTGTTAACGCTGCAATGTTGATGGGCGGGATGGGTCCTGTGAACGAGCTTCACACCGATGCCGGAAAGATCTTTGCCGGCGTCTATTCCATGTATTGCGGACTTATGTTTATCATCGCTGTTGGCTTTTTGGTTGCACCGGTGTTTCATCGTTTTCTGCACAGGTTCCATCTGGAAATGGATGAGCCAATCTCTCAAAAGAAAAAAAAATAAAATATTCCTATGTCCGATTTGTTTTCTAAAGAAGAATCTCGTTCTGCACATCCCCCATCAGCACCATTAGCGGAACGTGTTCGTCCGAAAACATTGAACGAATTTGTCGGACAAAACCATTTGACTCAGCTCGATAAGCCGCTTCGGTTGATGTTGGAGAGCGGAGAGATTGCATCCATGATTTTCTGGGGTCCACCAGGAGTGGGCAAAACAACATTGGCGCGTTTGGTAGCACATTATGTTCAGGCGGAGTTTCATCAGCTCAATGCGGTTGCAGCCGGTGTGAAAGACGTCCGCGAAGTCATTGCTCGTGCCGAGAAAAATCTCAAGACACTGAACAAACGCACTATCCTTTTTATTGACGAGATTCATCGTTTCAACAAAGCACAGCAGGATGCGCTGCTGCATTCGGTCGAAGAAGGGGTAATCACGCTGATCGGTGCGACGACGGAGAATCCATCGTTCGAAGTCATCTCGCCGCTTCTTTCAAGATGTCAAGTGTATGTAATGGAATCGCTGGGCAGAGAATCGCTGAATGCAATTCTTAATCATGCACTGGAAAGCGATACGATTTTATCGAAACAGAAGATCGAAATTGCTGATCGTGAGTTCCTTATGCTTTTATCCGGTGGTGATGCACGGAAACTTCTCAACGGGCTAGAAAATGCCATCCGTCTGACAAAACCAGCCGCCGATGGTTCTATAACGATCACGAAACAGAAAATTGAAGAAGCCTTCCAGCGAAAATTTACACTCTATGACAAAGAAGGCGAACAGCATTATGACATTATCTCAGCCTTTATAAAGAGTGTGCGCGGCAGCGATCCCGATGCTGCTGTCTATTGGACGGCACGTATGCTCGATGGAGGCGAGGATCCGAAATTCATCGCGCGCCGGATGATCGTGCTTGCTTCAGAAGATATTGGCAACGCCGATCCGTACGCTCTTACATTGGCGACATCGTGCTTCACCGCAATCGATTACATCGGAATGCCGGAAGCGCGTATCGTGCTTGCGCAAACGGCGACATATCTCGCTTCATGTCCGAAGAGCAACGCTTCGTACCGTGCAATTGAAGAAGCGTGGGGTGATGTGCGAAATCTTCCGAATCTTCCAGTGCCTCTTCATATCCGCAATGCTCCAACAAAATTAATGGACGAACTCGGCTATGGAAAAGAATACAAATACAGTCACGATTTTCCCGGTCACTTTGTTGAACAGCAATTTTTGCCGGATAATTTGAAAGAGAAGCTCTATTATAAACCCACCGATCTTGGAAGAGAAAAAGATATTCGCGAGCGGCTCAATCGATGGTGGAAAAAGAAGCAGCGGTAATTCATGTCTAGAGAACATATTCTTATTTCTCAAGCCTCCAATCTTGGTAAAATTTTATTAAAGGGGGATGATTCCGAAATTATCGGATGCGCAGATGAAATCCTTTTGTTTCTCAATCGTCTGCAGGATTTCATACAGCAGAATCCAAAGTCAAAAATTTCTCTCTCTTCCTTTAGTGATATTCTCTACGGGCTTGAATCAGAGCCGGAGGCAACATTGCAAGATAAAAATGTTTGCGCGCGTCTCTTCGATCTCTTTGTGAAGTTGGTCCCGCAGTGATTGTTGGAGGTTGAGTAAGGACGAAGGAATCAGATAATGAGCATTGCTTGATATTTATCTGAAAATCCTCGAATATTGGTTCAAACAAAAAGAGAACATAGGAATAATCCTAACCAAAACTCCGTCATTTTCGGATTCTTTAATACAAAATTATAGTACCTTGTACTCACCAGTGGGAATGTAAAAACGTTCTTTTCTTTTCATACGAAACACATAACGATACTGCGTCCATCCCTAGAATAGAAGCGCTTGTATCGAATAAGGAGTGTACCTTGGGACGAAGAATTATTTTCTCTATATGGATGATGACACTTATTGTCGCTGCTGTCGTTTACTCGCAGCAAGAATTATACGTAGAGCAGCTTCAATCTGTAGAAGCCTTCAAAGGGCCGGTTATGCGAGGCGCTGTTTCTTCCAAAGCAAATCTCTTGGCTGTTCTCTCTCGGGAAAAGATATTGAGGTTTTATGATATTCCTTCACTTAAGGAGAAATCGTCCCCCATCAGCACACCGATATATATGAATGCTTTATCTTTTTCCGCCTCCGGGAAAACATTAGCACTCGGTGCAATCGATGGACAAGTATACTTATTCGATGTGACAACCGGAGCCATATCAAAATCGCTCTCGATACATTCGCAGGCAGTCAATGCGGTGGTATTCCAGGATGAAGGATGGATTTTTTCTGCAGGCGCAAACAAAACGGTGACTATCACAGATGCTGTCAGCGGTACTGCTATAGGATCTGTACCGGCATTTCAAGAAGAAATTACTGCGCTTGCTATTCAGCCGGATGCAAAAAACGGTGCGGTGGGGTTATTGAAAGGTCAGGTCAATATCTTTTCCATTGGGACTTTAAAAACGATTTCTACATTCAACGATGCAAAAGATAGGAGTACGACATTGTGCTACAGTGCAAATGGAAAATATCTTGCCGCCGGTACTGCCGACGGAAAGGTACTTCTCTGGGATGCACAATCCGGTGTATTGAAAAATACATATGCACAGAAAGGCCCTATCTGGTCTGTAGCGTTCGATCCAAAAACGCGATGGGTTGTTTCAACGGCTGCGGATAGTACGATAAAAATCTTCGACCTCGCAGCATCGATGAATGTGAAGACCATGACCGAGCATGATGGATATGCAACCTATGCGGTTTTTCTCAATGATGAAACGCTCCTGACCGGAACAAGTACGGGCCTCTTAAAGAGTTGGAAGGTGACTCTTACTCCGCCTGATTCAATCAATCCGGGCATTGTTATGGAACAGCCTGCGGCGGGGTCGGTCTCTGCAAAAGTTTTTGCCCATGAATATGAACTTCGAGGTTTGGTGTATGACGATACCAACGTAAAAGAAGTGACGATAAACGGTACACATGTCAAGCTCACGGCTATTTCTGCAGAAGATGCAGCAAAAATTCCTGCCGGAATGAAATCCTCTCATCGTTTCAGCACTGTGCTGAAGCTTGATTCTGTCGGGTTGATTCCATACGAGATCCGTGTTTCGGATAAAGCGAATCATTCCATCAGCATGAGCGGAGAGGTTCGGCGACTTTCGAAGGATCAAGCAGTGGAAATCGAAAACCCGGTGAACAATTCTGAGATCGGTGCGGTTTCTATTCCACTTAAATTTCGAACATGGTTCGATGTTTCTTCGTATTCGATTTCATCCAACATGGTAGATATTGTGAACGGGCAGGAGCCGGGGTTCCAGGCAGCGGGCGATGTCATTTCGGAAGATATTCCAATTGTTCTCGGTTATAATCAAATTCAATTATCGATCACAAGTAAGGCAGGCGACAAATTTTCAAAAACGATTAGTGTTAATCGTACCCTATCAGCGCTTTCCGGAATTTCATCTGTTTCTGGTGGGACAAAGAAAGAGCGCGGTGGTTCCGGTCCGCAGCGCTGGGCGGTTGTTGTGGGAGTATCAGAATACACGAACCCTGGGATCCCGAGTTTAAAGTACGCCGACAAGGACGCAGAAGCGCTGGCAAATTTTCTCCGACGACCTGAAGGCGGCGGATACGATTCCGACCACATGCGAGTATTGCTGAATAAAGATGCGACACTTGCGAACGTGAGGAATGCGCTCATTAATTTCCTGAATCAGGCAATTGACATGGATCTCGTGCTCATTTATTTTGCAGGACATGGCGCGCCGGAACCTGCACGTCCGCAAAACATTTACCTGCTGACGAGCGATAGTGATCCAACCGCGCTTGGTACTTCGGCGTTTCCTATGTGGGATATTCAAACCGTGCTAGCACGCTACATCAGCGCAAAGCGTATTATTGTGTTCTCCGATGCTTGCCACAGCGGTAATATCAGCGTCAATTTTGCAACACGCGGCGTAGGAGTGAGCGAGCAGAACTTGGTAAATCAATACCTTACGGATTTATCGAAGTCGAAAGAAGGTGTCGTCGTATTCACGGCGAGTGCATCCGGGGAAGTATCGCAGGAATTCCCGGAAATGGCTCACGGAGTCTTTACTTATTATTTGCTGGAAGGTATGGAAGGCAAGGCCGATTATGATAATGACTACACAGTGACAATCAATGAGTTGATGCGATATGTTGAAGAGCAGGTAAAACGGAAGACTCATGGTTCGCAAAATCCGACGCGGAGTCAAACAGCGTACGACAAAGAGATGACCATTTCAATTCTTCCTCACTGAAGAAAGGATTTCAATTATGCGCTCTATTATTCTTCTTGCGGTCGTTCTAAGTTTTTTAGTGGTCGGATTTCGATTCGGCGAACAACCAATTGCCTCCGCGCCAACGGTTCAGCAAAATGATGCGAACATCGAATTTGATTGGGCTTTTGGCGTCTTGGGATACAATGGGAAAACACCGGTCCCCATTCCTATCACTCGTGATACGGTTTTAAAAAGTGGAGATGAAATTAAAATGATGGTAAAAATGACGAAAGATTGTTATGTCTATGCCGTCTACCTTGATTCACAGGGAGATTTGACCCTGCTGTTTCCTTATTCAATCCGTCAATTACAGACCGATTATGTTGTGGCGAAACCGTACTACATCCCCAAGGGCCGTAATTGGATGATGCTGGATAAAAACACAGGAAAAGAAATCTTTTTCCTCGTAGGCTCTACCGAACGGCTTCTTGATCTTGAGGTAAAATTGGGAAATTATTTTTCTGCTGATCCTGCAGACAGGAAACCATTGGCACAGGATGTTGTATCGGAAATCCGCGGACTTCGAAAACGGTATTCCACTTTTGCAACGATTGCAGAAAAACCGCTGACCATCGGAGGAAATATTCGAAGCACAGATACGGTAAAAGTAGTGCGCCGTCCAGATGTTGCTGATATTGCCACGCAAATTTCAGCAAAGAATTTCTACAGCAAGACTATTACCATTGACCATCAGTAAGAAACGAACGTTGAGGGACACGGTGATCATCATCGTGTCCTCTCTCCTGTTTGGACATTTCCTGTTCTGGTTTCTCCCCGGACTATTTGGTACATGGAACGCAAAGTCCGTGGACCAATTGTACGTTCTCCGCTACAAGTATTTCCCATCTCGTATTCCGTATGACAGCACAATCATTGTCGTCAACGAGACCGATAGCACTATTCAAACACTGACCGGTTCATATTTGTCAAGACTCCATTACGGTCAGGTTGTGCGTAACCTTGGCGACTTGGGTGTTGCTGTGCAAATTTATGATTACATCTTTAATGCGCCTCAGGATTCAGCGGAAGATGCATTCTTTATGGCATGCAATAGATCGGCAGGAAATGCTTATTTCGGTATGGGATTTGCACTGAAAGATGAACCTGCCAAGCAGCGTCCGCCAAAACCTGCTGCTTTTTGGCAATATTTATCCCGCACGAAGTGGTACGTTCAAGTGGAAGGCGATGCTAGTACAATGTATGTCGGCGTAAATCCGAGGATCACATTTCCGGAGTTAGCATCTTCTGCACGCGGACTCGGCTCTTTAGCTCTGCAATTTGATCAAGATGGTGTTTTCCGCCGGGCGCCGTTATTGGTGCGATACGAAGATGCATTTTATCCGAGTTTTGCATTCCATGCAATTTGTGATTATTTGATGGTTCAACCTGAAAATATTCTTGTCCATCCCGGAAAAAGTGTCACGTTGAAAGGCGCACATCGCCCCGGCGCGCCGCCGCATGACATTGTCATTCCTGTAGATGAACGTTGCAATATTATCGTGAACTTCGTCGGTCCTTGGGAACGAATTATCAATTATGATTTCGCGCTCATTTATCGCGCTTCGGATGACCGCGATAATATGGAATATTCAATGAAGCCTGAATTTGAAGGCAAACTGGTTGTTGTTGCCGACGCTTCTACTGGAGCAACGGATATCGCTCCTGTGCCGACGGATAACAACTATCCACTCAGCGGTCTCCATGCAAATGTGATGCATACCATTTTAACAGAAAATTTTTTGCGGGAACTTAATCCATGGGAAATGACATTCGTAGAAATTGTGCTGCTTGGATTTGTCGCGCTCTTTGCTCTGAAACTATCATCACGCGGTCTGTGGGTTGGCGCATTGCTTCTGCTCATCGGGTACCTCCTCCTGGTCGTCGTTGCTTTCTTATATAGTAATCTCATCTTCAACATAGTTCAACCGGCAATTATCACCTTAGTTGCAGTGTTTGCCGTTCTTGTGTATCGGTTCATTAATGAGGAGCGGGAAAAAGAAGCGACGCAAAGATCATTTGAAGCATATTTGCCGCCGTCGGTGGTGAAACGTCAGCTGGCGCATCCGGAATCTATTTTCGAGGTTCAGAAGAAAGAGCTGACAATCATGTTTACCGACATAAAGAGCTTTACCACTTATTCTTCCACAATGTCGCCGGATCAAATTCAAAATTTCCTTGCAGAGTATTTTGATGCGATGGTTCAGATCGTCTTCAAGTATGAAGGAACGGTAGACAAGTACATCGGCGATGGGCTGATGGTATTCTTCGGCGCTCCCGAACCGCAGTCTGACCATGCCGTACGCGCTGTGAAAGCAGCCATCGAGATGCAGATAAAATGCCGTGAGCTGAAAGAGAAGTGGGTACGAGAGGGTTTATTCCCGCTCAAGATCCGCGTTGGCATCAACACGGGTGAAGTTGTTGTAGGGAATATGGGAACGAGAAAAAAACTTGCGTACACCGTGCTTGGTTCAGATGTCAATCTGGCTAACCGTCTTGAATCCAATGCACCGGTGGAAGGTATCATGATTTCTAAACGCACGTATGAACTCATCAAAGATCAGATTCCTGCAGAGCCGCACGAACCTGTTCTCGTAAAAGGGCTCGACACGCCGATTGAAGTGTATACCGTGCCGGTAGATGAAACCACTCTGTAAACCGCTTGCTTTTCCCATCGCCGTTTCTCATATTGGTTCTATAGAAATGTATTCCCATCATTCTCTTAAGTATGCGCGATTCAAAACTTCATACCAAACGAAAACACTGGTCATGGGAAGAAGGGTTCCGATATTGTGAACAGATTGCACGAAGTCATTACGAAAATTTCCCTATTGCCTCTTGGTTCGTTCCAAAAGAAATTCGAAAGCACATTTGGGCGATTTATGCTTTTGCCCGTATCGCCGATGACTATGCCGATGAACCGGGCTATACTCTCGCCGAACGAATGGATAACCTCTCCCAGTGGGGACAGTATCTTGATGAATGCTATAACGGTAATCCGACGCATCGTGTCTTTGCTGCCTTAGCTGAAACAGTGGAGCGTTTTCAAATTCCTGTCGAATTGTTTCAAGATCTTCTTACGGCTTTCCGTTCAGACGTCACGGTGAAACGGTACGATACGTTCGAGGAAGTGCTGGAATACTGCCGCAACTCCGCGAATCCTATCGGGAGATTGGTGCTGCTCCTGTTCAATTACCGGAGCGAAACGATGATGGAGCTTTCCGATCATATTTGCACGGGGCTTCAATTGACAAATTTCTGGCAAGATATATCTGTGGATTTGCAAAAAGACCGCATCTATCTTCCGTTGGAGGATTTAGAAGAGTTTGGCTATTCCGAACAAGATTTGCTTCACCGGAGATTTAACAACTATTTCCGTGAATTGATGGCATTTCAAGTTCAACGTACAGCGGAACTATTTGTAGCAGGAAAACCGTTATTATCGAAGGTAAGCAAAGATCTGTCGCTGGAACTGAAACTTACGTGGAATGGCGGCACACGAATTTTGCAGAAAATACACAAACAGGATTATAATGTGCTGATACAACGGCCTGCACTTAGCACGTTAGACAAACTGGGACTTCTCTTTCGTTCATATTTATCGTAACTTAGAATCGTGCAAACAGCAGCATCCGTCATACCGAATTTCTCGCAGAATCGAAAGAGCAGTTTTTATTACTCGTTCCTCATTTTGCCGCGCCCGAAACGCGACGCCATCGAGACCATCTACGCATTTTGCCGCTTTACCGATGATATTGTCGATGAAGCGGGAGACGAAAAAGAAAAGCATGCGCTGCTCTTGCAATGGACAGAGGAACTCAAGAGATCGCTCTACGGCGTTTCGCGTTACTCGTTGTTAAACAGACTCGCGGCCATTATTCATCGGTTCCATATTCCCATAGAACATTTTTATGAATTGATTAAGGGAATGGAGATGGATCTACGGAACACTCGGTATGGTACGTTCATTGAATTGGAACAATATTGTTACCGCGCCGCTTCTACGGTCGGGTTGATTTGTGCAGAAGTCTTCGGTTATACAAACGAGAAGGCGAAACAGTACGCCATTAACCTTGGTATAGCATTGCAACTGACAAACATTCTGCGCGACATCAAAGCCGATGCCAAAAACGGACGCATTTATTTGCCGTTGGAAGATTTAAGGAATTTCAATTATACTGAAGAAGAGTTATTAAACTTGACATATAACAATCGCTTTGTTGAATTGATGAAATTCGAGTGTGAACGCGCTCACGAATATTTTCGCCGTGCAAAAGCATGTCTTGTCGAAGAAGACAAGCCGCTTTTTACCGCCGCACGTACGATGGGAAACATCTATTATCTGCTTCTTCTTCGTATCGAGCATGCTCACTACGATGTATTCTCTAAACGCATCCGGCTGTCTTCGCCGCTGAAGATTCTTGTCGCGATGGCCATGCAGCTGCGGAAGAAATTTCCTAAGAATTTTCACCGCTACGTTCACACAGAGCTCCCTGCGTAGGTGGGAATGGAAACCTTCCAATGGTTCTCTCAATATCATTATGACACAAGCGTTACAATGTTGCCAGATTGCAAACCACCGCAGCATTTACTACTTTTCCTTTGAGTAACTGACCTATGAATGAGGTGTCTATGAAACATTCCAGCATCAAGAAACTCTATTATTCCATCAGCGAAGTCAGCAAGATTACCGGACTAGAGCAGTACGTGTTGCGTTATTGGGAGACAGAATTTCCGGAACTCAAACCCGCAAAGAATCGCGCCGGCAACCGTATCTACACCAACAAAGACATTAAGCTCATTATACACATCAAGCAATTGCTGCGAGATGAGAAGTACACCATCGAAGGTGCTAAGCAGGTGATGAAAGAATTTACCCCGGAACCGGACACCGGAGAACAACTCGAATTGATCAACGTTCCGCAAAAGAAAAAAATTCAGGACGAAGAAATCAAAAAAGAGATGATTGAAGTAAAAGGATTCCTGGAAGATATTTTAGTGAAATTGGAGAAATAGAAAAGAGTTGGTCGTTGGGAGAATTGAAATATCTTATTTTTCTCGATGAGGATAAGTTTTTATTGTTGTGGAAAGAAAAACAATATTTAGATAAGGAATGGATATGAGCAAAGTTGCCAAACTCGAGTTGGATAACAAGGTGTACGAATTTCCGATTGTTGTGGGTTCAGAAGGGGAACACTCTCTTGATATCTCGACACTTCGAAGCAAGTCAGGATATATTACTCTGGATGAAGGATATGGAAATACCGGTTCTTGCCTTAGCAATATTACCTTCATTGACGGTGAAAAAGGAATCCTCCGTTATCGTGGCATACCCATAGAAGAATTAGCAGAGAAATCGACATTCATTGAGACGGCTTACCTTATTATCTATGGCAAGCTGCCGAATTCTCAGGAAATAAAGGACTTTTCAAGTCTTTTGACAAAAAATGAAATGCTTCACGAGGACATGAAATTTCATTTCGAGGGATTTCCTACACATGCACATCCAATGGCAATCCTTTCGTCTATGATCAATGCTGCAGGTTGTTTCCTTCCCGAAGTATTGAACCCTGATGAAGTTTTTCTGACGCAAGCTGCGCGACTTCTTTCTCAAGTACGAACGATAGCGGCTTTCTCCTATCGGAAATCGCTTGGACTTCCGATCATTTATCCCAAACCAATATACAAGTACACCGCAAACTTTCTCCATATGATGTTCTCTGAACCGTATGAGGATTACGAATTGCAGCCCGAAGTTGTGAATGCGCTCGATCTTATTTTCCTGCTGCATGCAGATCACGAACAGAATTGTTCTACCTCGACAGTCCGTATGGTGGCATCAAGTCAAGCGAACTTATTTGCCAGTGCCGCTGCGGGTGTGTGCGCACTCTGGGGTCCTCTCCATGGTGGCGCGAATCAAGCTGTTCTCGAAATGCTTGAAGATATTCATAGATCAGGCGACAACGGATCGCGATTCATCGAAGCGGCAAAAGATAAAACGTCGGGAAAACGGCTGATGGGATTCGGCCATCGTGTCTACAAGAATTACGATCCGCGGGCGCGAATCATTAAGAAGAAATGCGACGAGTTGTTGGCGGTATTAAAGCGAAAAGATCCGCTGCTTGATATTGCTAAACGTTTGGAAGAGACTGCACTGAGCGATCCTTATTTTATTGAACGGAAACTCTATCCCAACGTAGATTTTTACAGCGGCATTATTATGCGGGCAATCGGAATTCCGCTGAGTATGTATACCGTTATGTTTGCGATCGGACGTATGCCGGGCTGGATAGCAAATTTTAAGGAGATCCATGACGCAAAGGACAGCCGTATTTATCGGCCGCGTCAAGTATATACCGGACCAACGTTGACTCATTATACGCCGTTCCGTGAGCGAGTATAAGAATGTGGATTTCTTTCTGTCTCGGCAAAGAGAATAATCAGAAATTGAAAAGCAAAAAGAGATAATCGCGGTAAAAATTTTCTAGAAGCGATGCTGGTGAAGCTGGAGAAATGGTATATTAGTTGTTTTCTCAACTCCATTCTCCTATTCCGATACTTTCGAAAGCGGAATTTCATTATAGAGGAAGTCATCATGGTTCGCCACAATTATTTTACTTATCGAGGGTCATGCGTTCTGAGTGTGTTTTTCTTTCTTCCTTTAGTAGTTTTATTTGCACAGACTAATGAAGAACTTACATCGCTTCGATGATATCAATGGGATGAAGGCGTTGCTGCGACACAGGTTTCAGGAAGGTATGTGTTGGTTGATGTTTATACCGACTGGTGCGGATAGTGTAAGAAAATGGATCGAGCGGTGTATGGTCATCCACAAGTTCAACAATTACTTGCAGAGAGTTTTGTACTAATCAAACTCAATGCTGAATCAACCAATTTGATAACGAATGGCGTGAATCAGTACACAGAACAAGAATGGGCAAAAATGTTAGGTGTGAATGGTTATCCGACAACGATGGTATTTGATAAACGATTTCAACTCATCTCACGATTTAGCGGATATTACGAGCCGGCGGAATTTATACGTTATCTAAAATACATTCGCGGTAAATATTTGGTAAAAAATATAACAAACTTTTTCTTTCCTTCCTTATTCTCCTTTAATCTTCTGTAATAGTTTTTGAGGAGGAATTACTGCAGTCGTTCAACAAGAGGACAAGCCCGTTGATATCCCATGGAACATGCGCGACGCGCATCGGAGAGCGCTTCACTCTTATTTCCTTTTGCAATATAATTTAATGCACGATTGTAATATGCCTCTGAGTTATTTGGATCCAGTTTTATGATTGTATTAACAGTAGAGATGGCTTCATCATACTTCCCAATGTGATATTGAATCCATCCTATAGCGTCATACGTTTTCAGATCGTCGCGCTTCCGTATGAGTACTTCGTTGTAATCTTTGAGCGCTTCTTCGTAGCGTTTTAATTGAAGATAACATGAACCACGCGCAAAGTAGTTGTAATATCCATCGCCGTTTAACTGGATTGCTTCCGTAAATACAGAGATCGCATCTTGATATCGTTGAGCTTTGACTAGCTCTTTTCCTTGTTTTGAGAGACCATATGCTTTTACTCCATCGCTTTCATAAAAATCTTTTCTCTTTTGAACCCACTTGTTGTTGGGATCGAGACGCGATGCTTTCTCCGTAAGCTCTTGCGCTTCACTCAACCTGTTTAAGTGAAAGAGTGCGTTGGATTTCCTCTCCATATAATCAGGATTGTTAGGTTCCAGAATTAGGGCTTTTTCATAATCGTTTAACGCGCGCCTATAATCTTGTAAGTAGTAGTAGCAATTGCCGCGTGCTATATAGAAGCCGGCAGCCTCGCGATATTCCAGAGCTTTAGTATAATATTGAGCTGCTTCTTCGTAATTATTTTCGATCATTAATATACCAGCTTTATCCCAAAGAATTGCGGTGCGCAGCGATTTTAGATCTGGATTATAAGCAGAGTATTTTTCAGCTTCATCACAAAACTCTTCCATAGCTTGATAAGATCCACCCCAGCGTGGTGTGAGCGAATAAAGATATACATCACGAACACGATAACCATAAGGATTATATTTCAATGCTTCTGCAAGAGCATTCTTCTTTAATCTATCATCGCTTACGGACATTCCTATTGTGATCATCATACTATAACAAATATCTAATTTTGGGTTTAGTGTCAATGCGGATTTTATATCCTCCAATGCTAAGGAATAATATCGCCTCATTTCTTCAAATTGTTTTTCAGTCGTTTCATTTGCCCATTTACCACCTCGTGCTGCGCCTCCGCATGCAATGTAATATTTGGCTCTGGCTACATAAGGTTGATAGGTGTTCGCATACTGCAGTATCCAATTGTTGAGAATTGCTTCATACAATGGAACTGCCGAAGCAAAGGTGTTGAAGGCTTCATAAACGTTGCCTTCTTCTTGATTGTCTTCTTCAAACGCGGTTTGATATTCCATCAACTTCGTGTTTAACGATCCAAAAATTTTATTTTGAAAGAGAAAAAGAATTGTTCCTGTATCTACTTTACGATGTGTCCGTTTTGATGATTGGGCTGTTTGTGCAACTGTAATCTCAAGGAAGAGCACACAATAGAGTAGTATTTGACTTAGAAGGATTTTCATAATGTCTCCCGGATTGTTTTATTCGAGTCATTATACTGTAGAATTAGGAAAAAAGCCAAACACTTTATATGAAACTATGGAAAATATTATACTCAAGACACATTCCAAGAGTATCTCCGCAGCGTTCATGATAATCAATAACGGGTGATCATCGGATGATTGCATGGAATCACATTGTCCACAGAGGAGTCAAGATGTCGCAATGGATGAGAGATGTCAATGAGGTGCTTGACTCCATCTATGAAGGAACCTGGACTCAGTGAAAAATCTGTGCAATTTGAGAAATTAACTTCTGGTTAGCCTCTTGTACTTAATGCGGTGCGGCTGGTCGGCACTGATGCCAAGTTGTTTTTTTCGATGTTCTTCGTATTCTGAATAATTTCCATCGAACCACATTACACTGCTGTCACCTTCAAATGCTAGAATATGTGTCGCCACACGATCGAGGAACCAGCGATCATGCGAGATGATCACGGCACATCCTGCAAAATCAGTAAGCGCTTCTTCTAATGCTCGAAGTGTGTTGACGTCAAGGTCATTGGTTGGTTCATCGAGCAGCAGTACGTTGGCGCCGTCCTTCAAGACTTTTGCAAGATGAACGCGGTTCCGTTCACCGCCGGAGAGTTTTCCGACCGGTTTTTGTTGATCGGTTCCGCTGAAATTGAATCGTGCCACATACCCGCGCGAGTTTACTTCGCGGTTGCCAAGCATAATAAGATCTTCTCCACCGGAGATTTCCTGCCAGATTGTTTTGTCCGGATCAAGAGGCCGCATTTGATCGACGTAGGCAAGTTTCACCGTATCGCCAATCTTGATTGTTCCCTCATCCGGCTGCTCTTGCTCGGTAATGAGTTTGAAGAGAGTGGTTTTACCGGCGCCGTTGGGACCGATGACACCAATAATACCGCCGGGAGGGAGTGCGAAGTTCATATTCTCGAAAAGAATCTTGTCGCCATACGCTTTTGATATTCCAGCTGCTTCGATGACAACATCCCCCAACCGTGGACCGGGTGGAATATAGATCTCCATCTCTTCGTCGCGTTTATCGGCTTGTTCTGTCAGCATCTTTTCGTATCCAGCAATACGTGCTTTACTCTTGGCGTGACGTCCCTTTGGATTTAAACGCACCCACTCAAGTTCTCGTTGCAGCACGCGCTGACGTTTTGATTCCTGTTTCTCTTCAACTTCCAATCGACGTATCTTTTGATCGAGCCATGAGGAGTAGTTGCCTTCAAATGGAATTCCCTCACCGCGATCGAGTTCCAAAATCCATCCTGCGACGTTATCAAGAAAGTAACGATCATGTGTCACCGCTATAACTGTACCTTTGTAGAGACCTAAGTGATGCTCCAGCCAAGCAACGGATTCGGCATCAAGATGGTTCGTCGGCTCGTCGAGGAGCAATACATCGGGTTCCTGCAACAAGAGACGGCAGAGTGCGACACGGCGGCGCTCACCGCCGGAGAGTACGTTGATGAATGTTTCCGGCGGCGGACAACGCAGTGCATCCATCGCCTGCTCAAGTTTACTGTCGAGATCCCATGCATTCAGGTGATCGATCTTTTCCTGGAGTTTACTTTGTTTCTCCAGTAATGTATCATAGTCAGCATCTGGTTCGGCAAGCTGCAAGTTAACGGCTTCGTATTCCTTCACTAAATTTACAATTTCCTGCACACCTTCTTCAACTATGTCCTTGACGGTTTTTGTTGGATCAAGTTCCGGTTCTTGCGAAAGAAACCCAAAGGTAATTCCTTTTTGCGCCGTGATTTGGCCAAGATAGTCTTTATCGATACCGGCAATAATACGAAGAAGCGTACTTTTGCCTGCGCCGTTCAACCCGAGAACGCCAATCTTCGCACCGTAGAAAAAAGAAAGATAAATGTCCTTCAGAATTTGACGATTCGGTTTCACAACTTTTCCAACACCGATCATGGAAAAGATAATTTTATTGTCACTCATAAGTTTTCTTTCAAGATGGAGTCAATAAATCTCCTCCACTCACGAGACGAGAGGAACGAAGTATTCCTCTGCCCGTCTAATTATGACCATTCGTCTATGGAGAACAGTTGGATATGGCAATTGCGTTGATAATATACGAAATTGTATGCAAGGTTACTAAAATGAGGTTGGATATTCAAAGACGAACTTCTTCCTTTACGTTAGCAGCAGTTATTCTGTTTTCCGTTGCATCACATTTCCTGCAGGCGCAAGAGAAAAAGAAACCGCAAGCATTTCGGAGTGCTGATGCGGTATCAGTACCACTCATTCTTCCCTCTACGCTGGATCTCCAACTCCTCGAAGCATTTGTTCTCATGCAGAAAGCCAACGCAGGTGAATCACCGGCACAACACGAGTTGGGATTGCGTTATTTACTCGGCAGGGGATTTCCGGCAGACACAATGAAGGCGACATTTTGGATACAGAAAGCTGCTGATCAACATCTACCTCTTGCAGAATTTAATCTTGGCATTCTCCTGATGAATGGCATGGGAACTGAATGGAATCCGTTTAAGGCGTTCAATCACTTTCGTGCAGCCGCAGAACAAGAAAATCCAGAAGCGCTCTATGTGATGGGATTGCTGTACACGGAAAATTTCATTCTGCCGCGCAGCTGGCCGAAAGCATACCGATATTTTAAAAGAGCGTCTGAACTTGGATCGGAGGCCGCAAAGATTTCAAAAAAAGAGATGGAACGACGCGGGATGGATACAATGGAAACAGCAGATATTGTTGTGCCTGAAATAGAGCGAACGAAAAACAATGCACCACAAACAACTCCCAGCGATACGGGATTTAGTTTGTTATTCATTGATTTTCATAGGGACACGATTTCCACAATCGAAGACACAACTTTGATTCGCGAAGCATATCAAGGAATAACAACTTCTTCAGGTGCAGCATCAACTGATACTATACTGACGACAAAGCTGGATTCAAGTGCTCGCTCAATTTTTTTTTCATCTGCAACCGCGGGAAATCCGGAGGCACTGTGCCTGTTAGGACGCTGTTATGAACGTGGACTGAATGTTCAAAAGGATATTATTTTAGCTGGAGTGTATTATCTGCGCGCGCTTCACCTTGACTCTTACCGGGCGCTAACGTTGCTCTGGAAATTGATGGTGACCGATGAATTTTCTCGAGAGCTCGAATTGCGGTCATCCAAGAATGATCCGGATGCGCTTTATGTTTGGTCCGGGTTGACTTCCGTCGGTTTCAATAAGTTGTTGAATGAGAAGCAGGCATTCGATCTACTCCAACGAGCTGCGTCAGCAGGACACGTACCTGCGATGGTGGAATTAGGTTTATGTTACTTTACCGGACGATGGGCTCAGAAAGACAGTGACAAAGCAATAGAATTATGGAGCCGCGCTTCTTCGTTAGGCAGTCTTGAAGCTGAGATCCGGCTTGCGGCGGCGAATGTACTGGGCCAAATCCATACACAGGAATTTAATACTGCACTCTCCATTCTTCGTGCAACGGCAAAGCAGGGCTCATTGTTTTCAGATTTGACACTCGCATATTGTTACGAAAAAGGAATTGGTCTGCCGCAGGACAAAGGAGAGGCATACCGCATATTTCACAAAGCTCTGCTAAGAGGAAGCGAAACAGCATTCCGTGCTCTTCGCAGCATGCACGATGATATCCGCCCGTCTACTCAAGAATTTCAAATGATAGACTAAAGCAGAATAAAAACGGAGAAGAAAGAACTATTCGCTTTCCCACATTGGCATCGTACTGTCACGCTCGGAATTCACATATCGAAAAATTATTGCCTGAGTAATTACAATATAAACGATGTTTGCATTCGTTGGTCGATATCGCTGATTATATTGCTATCCTCGGGCACAACTATACACCCCTAACAATAGTCAATTTTGCTTTGATAATATTAGGCATCCCGTTTGCATCCTATATTATTGATTGATCTCCAAGTACCATATTATATTGTCAAATATATGTATATAAAAGACTTATTACGGCAAGTTCTTCTATTGTTGATGTGATAGAATAAGTATCAATGTTTTTTTGTAGAAAATAAAAAGATGACGAGCTGAATGAACCTTTGGCCTAAGGATGTGTTTTGCGAAAAAAATCTTTGACATTTTAATTCAAATAGCATTATGTTTCAATATAATGACAAGCAATAGGATTATTCTGATGCATGCAAAGAGTATAATATTGCATCGGTTGATGTTGTGTATCTTCACCGGTTTGTTTGTATTTTCCAGAATTCACGCACAAGAACCCCATACAAGTCCGCTTCTACAATACATCCACAAAATATACACAAGCGACGACGGGTTACCGCAAAATAGAAGCAGGGCACTTGTTCAAACACGCGATGGATTTCTCTGGATCGGCACACAAGATGGCCTTGCCAGATTTAATGGCACGGCTTTCCAAGTGTACGATAAAGAGAACACATCAGCATTAAAACACAACGATATCACATCACTCTTTGAGACTGAAGATAGCAGTCTATGGATTGGAACATTCAATGGACTGACACAATTAAAGAACGGCGTTTTTACTTGTCACCCAATAAATACAGGCCCTGTCCGAGGATTAACCGCTGATCGTGCAGGAAACCTTTGGATAGGTACGATGAATAATGGAATCTATAAGTACAAGGATGGGAAATTTGATTCCATTACAACAGCGCAAGGTCTTAGCAACAACTCATTGAATATTCTTACAGTCGATAATCAAGGAAATCTTTGGATAGCAATTAGCGGGAAGGGTCTCAACGTTTATCGGCATGGCACATGGTCGTTTTATAATACGAGAAATGGTTTTCCAAGTAATTCAGTTCGGAGTTTTTGTGTTGCATCTGATAACACTGTATGGATAGGTACAGAGAACGGACTTGTTAGATGGAAGAGTGGTTCATTTCGTACATATACAACTACCAATGGTCTTTCCGATGATATTATTGCTTCTCTCTATGAAGATAGATCGGGTGCATTGTGGATAGGAACCGAGCGCGGTGGAATATGTCGATTAAAGAATAATATATTCACCTCATATCGTACCATAGATGGCCTTTCAAGTGATTATGTCACAACTATATTGGAAGACCGCGAAGGAAGTCTCTGGGTCGGTACGTTTAATGCAGGATTGAATCAATTTTGGAAAGGTAAATTCCTAAACTATACAACCCGCGATGGAGTGCCTGTCCGTACTATTCGCGCGATGCTGACAGCCCATGATGGTACCGTTTGGGTTGGAACGGAGGGCGGCGGCGTATTGCATTTTGACGGGAAAAAATTTGTGACATTTAAAAAGAATAAACTTCCCAGCGATTATATCCGCTCTCTCTTTGAAGATTCGCATGGCAATTTTTGGATTGGCTTGCGCGAAGGACTTGCGCAGTACCGTAATGGTAAATTTCGTGTCTATACTATAAAAGATGGGTTGTCGCAAAATTTTATCCGTGTGATGGGAGAAGACCATGAAGGATATATCTGGGCAGGAACCTATAATAACGGTATAAATCGATTCGAAAATGGACATTTTGTTAATTACCAAAAGAAAGGAATGCCGGTCAATTTAATTCGTTCCATCCTTGTCGATCATACAGGTGTCCTCTGGATTGGAAGTAACGAAGGGCTTCTGCGGTGGCAAAACGGCTCAGTAACAACGTACACAAACAAAGATGGACTGCCTTCTGATCCTATCTTCGATATGATTGAAGACAGCGAACACACAATTTGGATGGGGAGTTACGGCGGCGGACTTGTAAGACGGAAAAATGGAAAATTTACTCGTTATACAATGGCACAGGGCTTGTTCAACGATGTTGTAATGAAAATTCTTGAAGACAACTACGGCAATTTATGGCTGAGTAGCATGAAAGGGATAAGTTGTGTCAGTAAACAGATGCTTGACGATTTCGCAAGCGGAAGGATTAACCGCGTTGAGTGCACTTCATATAGTTCTTCTGATGGTATGATTGTGAGCGAGTGTACGGGTCCATCCGGATGCAAAACTTCTGACGGACGTCTTTGGTTCCCGACTCCAAAGGGTATCGTTGTTGTTGATCCAAAAAAATTACAGAAAAATAATCTCCCGCCACCGGTTGTTATTGAAAGAGTTGTCGTCGATAGAGTAGATTATTCGCCTTACAATTACGGACATTTTTCTCCTGGCAATGGACAAGCGGAATTCCATTATGGAGGAATGAGTTTCATAGCACCGCATAAAGTAAATTTCCGTTATATGTTAGAAGGATTTGAAAAAGAATGGAGAAGTGCGGGAACAAGACGCAACGCTTTCTATACAAATTTACCTCCAGGAAAATACACTTTCCGCGTTACCGCTTGCAATAGCGATGGAGTTTGGAATGAGACTGGAGCTAGTTTTGCGTTCGAGCTGGAACCGCATTTCTATCAAACTTCTTGGTTCTATTGCATGGCGGTCATTCTTATTTGTGGAGCCGGCATTGGCTTGCATCATCTTCGTGTGTGGCGACTCGTAGCAAAAGAAAAAATGCTTAAAGTATATGTTGCAGAAGCTATAACGAAAATAAAAGTACTCAACGGACTTATTCCGATTTGTTTCAACTGTAAAAAAGTGCGGGATGATCAAGGCTATTGGAAAGGGTTGGAACGTTACATTAAAGAGAATTCCGAAGCAACATTTAGCCATGGTGTTTGTCCAGAATGTGCAAAAAAATTACGCGAAGGATTTCTTTCAAAAAACAATGAAAAGTTGGGGGGTATTTTATCTCAATTTCTTCCTACAGACTTACCAAAGGACTAAAAATAAATCTATATTGAATGATATTCTCACAATCATTGTTCGTTTAAATGTGGTTTGATTGACAAGTAAAACCCTTTATACTACATGCAGTATGGTCTTAGATAGATATTAATGAAAATTAAAAATTTGATAGCTCCATGGTTGATATTATTTCTCCTCACCAGTCTCTTTATATATTTCGGATCTCTTGCGCAAGAGCTGCCTGTAAAATCTCTCGCACAGTACATCCACAGAACATGGACGAACAAAGAAGGGTTACCGCATAATTCTGCAAGGGCACTTGTTCAAACACAAGACGGGTATCTCTGGATTGCCACACAAGATGGTCTAGCTCGTTTCAATGGAGAAGGCTTTCAAGTGTTTGACAAGAACAACACGCCTGCATTGAAGCATAACGATATCACAGCGTTGCTTGAAACTGCAGATGGAACTCTTTGGATTGGCACGTACAATGGACTCGTTAGTTTGAAGAATGGTGTCTTCACCTATCATCCAACGAATGATGGTAAAGAACTTGAAATCATTCGGGCGCTGGCAACGGATCACGAGGAAAATTTGTTGATCGGTACGATGAATGCAGGACTGAAGAAGTACAAAGATGGAAAAATCGAGTCTATCACAACAGCACAAGGTCTTTCGAGCAACACGGTCTATGCGATTGCAGAAGATCGCCAAGGAAATATCTGGATAGGAACGGAAACAGGAGTTAATGTATATCGCCGCGGACAATGTTCATTTTTTAATCGTGAACATGGCCTTCTGGAAAAACCAGTGCGGAGTATTTATGTAGGATCTGATAGTACTGTATGGATTGGCACGAATGGAGGTCTTGTCAGGTGGAAGAAAGGTTCCATGTATACATATACGACGGCTGATGGACTTTCTTATAACGCTATTCGGGCAATTTATGAAGATCGTTCAGGTGTCATGTGGATTGGTACAGAGCACGGTGGTATCTGCCAGTTTGCCAATGGTGTGTTCACGCCATACAGCATATCCGATGGCCTTTTGGGCGATATGGTAGTTGCCATTTTGGAAGATCGTGAAGGGATTTTATGGGTTGGAATATATAATAACGGACTAGACCAATTTTGGAAAGGCAAATTTCTCAACTATACTATGCGCGAGGGACTACCTTCCAATGGTGCTTCGTCTATTATACAGGTGCACGATGGCAATGTATGGATCGGATCTGCTGGTCTGGTGCGATTCGACGGGAAGAAGTTCATGACATTCACTACAAAAAATGGTCTTCCCCATAATAATATCCGGTCGCTTCTTGAAGATTCTCGAGGTGACCTCTGGGTTGGCACAGAGGGTGGACTGGCGCAATATCGTGACGGTACATTCAGAATATACAAGATAAGGGAAGGATTAGCGGATATTTTTATTCGTTCAATGCGAGAAGATCTTCAGGGACATTTATGGGTGGGAACAACTGCCGGTGGAATTCATCGGATGGTAGATGGACGATTTGTGAATTATCGGGATAAAGGATTACCGATGGATGTGATTCGTTCCATTTTTGTTGATCATAGCGGCACTGTCTGGGTTGGAAGCAACGATGGAGTGAGGTGTTGGCGAAATGATACCATCATAACGTACACACAAAAAGACGGATTACCATTTGAACCCATCTATGAAATGATGGAAGACAGTGCACACACTCTTTGGATGGGAAGCTATGGCGGTGGCCTTGTGCGATTTAAAGATGGAAAATTCACCCGATACACTTATAAACAAGGGCTGTATAACGATGCAGTGTATTCACTCGTTGAGGATAATTGCGGGTACCTTTGGTTGGGCGGCATGAAAGGTATAAGCTGCGTCAGCAAACAGATGCTTGGCGATTTTGCTGAAGGAAAAATCGATCATATTCAATGCACAGGATATACTTCTGCTGACGGCATGGTGACCAGTGATTGCGCTGGGAACATGCAATCAGGGGCATGTAAAACTTCTGACGGTCGTCTCTGGTTTTCAACTAATGGAGGTATCGTTGTTGTAGATCCCAACAACCTTCAACAGAATCGTCTTCCGCCACCGGTGATGATTGAAAGAATGGTAGTGAATAGAGTAGAGTATTCACCGCATCAGGATATCCACGTTCCTGTTAGTGAAGGACGGGTGGAATTCCACTATAGTGGATTAAGTTATCAAGTGCCGGAGAAGGTACAATTCCGGTATATATTGGAAGGGTTTGAGACAGAATGGAGAACGGTGGGCATACGTCGTGCAGCCTTTTATACAAATCTTGCACCGGGAAAATACGTTTTCCGTGTTAAAGCATGTAATAATGATGGAGTATGGAATGAGACAGGAGCAAGCTTTGCATTTGAACTAGAACCGCATTTCTACCAGACATGGTGGTTCTATGGACTTATGATTCTTTCGGTGATTGGAATTGGGGTTGGGATTTATCGCTGGCGCGTATGGACTCTCATCAGAAAAGAGAAAGAATTAAAGAAACGCGTTGATGAAGCATTAGCAGAGATTAAAATATTAGGTGGTCTCATCCCTATTTGTTCCAATTGTAAAAAAATCCGAGATGATAGCGGATTTTGGAATCAACTGGAGAAATACATTAAAGATCACTCTGAAGCATCTTTTACACATGGTATCTGTCCGGAATGTGCTGAAAAGTTTTATGGAAATATTATACATAAATGAAAAAACCGCGCGAGGATACCGTCTTTCAATCTCCGCCAACAGATTCACCGAAGGAATAAGACGCCAACACTGACTTTTATCACGGTAAATATTCTGCTGCACAACATGTCCCGCTCTTACACTATCAAAGGAAATTGGACTTATTCTCCTCTAATCACTGTGTGAAAAAACATTGGTTTTCAAATTTAGAAAACAGTATTTTAATATATCCTGAGATAAAAATCCAGATTGAGATATTACAAAATGCATACGGATGTTCGAATAATAGAGTCTCGGAGTTGTTGTACGCGATGGATGAATAGGATCCCATCGAAGGTTCTTGTTGGGTTCTTCCTCATACAAGTGTGTATGTCCCCATCTTCCTTTGCCCTTGATCCTCAAAAAGCTATCTCACAGTACACTCATACCAATTGGCAAATTGACGATGGGTTGCCGCAGAATGCAGTACAATGTATCACCCAGACACGTGACGGATTTCTCTGGCTTGGCACTCAGGAAGGCCTTGTACGGTTTGATGGCGTAAAATTTACTGTCTTTGACAGAACGAATACACAGGGAATCAATAACAACAGTTTCCAATCGCTTATACAGACTGCTGATGGAAGCATCTGGGCAGGAACGCAAGGCGGTTTGACACGTATAGTTCAAGGTAGATTCATTACCTATACGAACGTAGATGGCCTTGCGAACGACAATGTATATGGTCTCTATGAAGATGTCCAACAAAATCTTTGGATTGCTACGGGCGGAGGCGGTCTCAGTGTATGGAAAGACGGAAAGTTTAAGAATTTTAGTACAAAAGATGGACTTGCTCATAATTTCATCACTAGCATTACAGGTGGAAAGGATGGAACCATTTACATCGGTACAATGGGAGGAATGACAAAATATTCCAACGGAAAATTTATTACTTATAAGACTGCCGATGGTCTAATTAATGATAATGTGCTCTCGTTATTCCTTGATTCTGATAATGTTCTCTGGGTTGGTACAGTTGCCGGACTCTGCCGATTCAAGAATGGGAAATGGATAACCTTCACCACAAAAAATGGTTTGACGAATAATCGCGTAAGAAGTATCCTCAAGGATCATGATGGCAATCTGTGGCTTGGAACTGATGGCGGAGGGATCAACCGTATGTGGGACTCCCGGTTCTCTTATTATTCTATTAACGATGGATTGATTGATGGATATGTCTGGACATTCTTTGAAGACAACGAACGAAATCTCTGGGTGGGGACTGTAGGCGGTGGATTGCATAGTTTCCATGATGGTAAGTTTATGGTGTATGGTGAAAAGGAAGGACTGAGTCAGGATAATACTCGTGCTATATATGAAACACGAAATGGTTCAGTATGGGTCGGATCAGATAATCGTGGACTCACACGTTTCAAAGATGGTGCATTGACAACGTACACCACGACATTTGCTCAAGCCAGCTTTGGTGCACGTGCCATCTCTGAAGGTCCCGATGGTTCTTTGTGGGTTGGAACCTATGGCGGTGGTCTCTGTAGATTCAAGGATGGCATATGGACAACATACACTACGAAAAATGGACTGGCAAACGATAGAATATTTGGGCTTTTCATGGCGAAAGATAACACTCTTTGGATCGGTACCCGCGGTGGTGGACTCTGTACGTTGAAGGATGGGAAATTCAAAACCTATACAACGAACGATGGCTTGACAAACAATGAGGTCCGAACGATTCTAGAGGCGAGCGATGGAAGCATATGGATTTGTACTAGTTCTGGATTGAATAGACTCAAAGGTGGGAAGCTGACGAGTTATACGACCAAGGATGGGCTTTCATATAATATCATTTATACCATATTCGAAGATGAAAGCAAAGCCTTGTGGATTGGAACCTATGGAGGTGGTCTGAACAGATATAAAGATGGCCGATTTACAATATATACGACGAAACAGGGCATGTACGACAATACTGTGTTTCAGATTCTCGAAGACAAACAAAAAAACTTTTGGTTAACGTGTAATCGAGGAATCTATCGAGTGAGTGAGAAGGAGTTGAATGACTTTGCCGATGGAAAAATCCAGTCGGTTCATTGCACTGTATTTGGCACAGTGGACGGAATGAGGAGTGCCAAGTGCAATGGAAGTTCTCAACCGGCAGGGATGCGTGCTCATGATGGAAAACTATGGTTTCCGACTATGAAGGGTGTAGCAATCATAGATCCGGAAAGCATTCAGCAAAGCACGATACCTCCGCCCGTATTTATCGAACGAGTACTCTTTGATAAGCAAGAAGTACCGATCGATAGTATTGTGCAATTAGGACCAGGGCACGGTGATCTTGAAATTCACTATACGGCGCTCAGTTATTCAGCGCCGAAGCAAGTGAGATTCAAATACATGCTTGTAGGGTTCGATAAAGATTGGATTGATGCAGGTGCACGGCGCGTTGCATATTATACCAACCTTCCGCCCGGGAATTTCCAATTCAAGGTTATCGCTTGTAATAACGCCGATATTTGGAATTGGAACGGCGTAAAAATTAGAGTGAACCTTCTTGCGCATTTCTATCAAACGAATTGGTTTCGTAGTCTTATAATTCTTTTGGTAATTCTGATCGGCTTTGGTGCATATCGATTGCGTGTGTGGCAGCTTTTAGAAAATGAAAAAGAACTCAAAAAGCGTGTCGATGAGTCATTAGCCAAAATCAAAATACTCGGTGGTCTTATTCCAATTTGTGCAAGTTGCAAGAAAATACGAAACGATAAAGGATATTGGAGTCAATTGGAAGAGTACATCAATGAACACTCAGAAGCGACATTCAGTCATGGTGTGTGTCCGGAGTGTGCAGAAAAACTCTATGGCGGGTATCTTGCAAAAATGAAAAAACAACAGGAAAGTACTTCATCTCAATCTCTTCCAACAGATTCACCGAAGGAATAAGATTCCAACTCCTGCTACCGCCACACATGCTCCGACGACAGCCCGCCACGATAGCCGTTCACGAAAGAGAATCCACACCGTTGGCAGCATGAGGATAGGAACAATCGACATAATTGTTGCGGCGATCGCAACATTGGTCATCGAGATTGCAATAAGACTGAACGTCACGCCAAGGTAGGGACCAAGAAAAGCACCAAGCAACGTAAAAGCCAATGCTTTCGGATTGTTCGAAAATACGGCTGCCGGCTGTCTCAATCGTCTTGTAAAGTAATTCAGTGGTATGAGCACCAAGGTGGCGGCAAATGCTCTGATGAACGTGGCGATAAATCCATTCATTGGCCCTATGACGAATGCGAACTTTGCCAGTACCAACCCGCCCGCTTGACCCAGCGCACCGAGAAAAGCATAGAATACTCCAGCCATTGATACAGGTAAATGATGCGTCGACGATTCCTTACGTTCAAGGATAACCAACATAATACCGGTAAGCGTGACGAACATTCCAACCATACTCATGAACGTGAGTATCTCGCCAAGAAAGATAAATGCAAGCAGCGCAGCCACTGCCGGTGCAACCGACATAATAAGCATGCCGATCCGTGCGCTGTTATATTCAAATGATTTGAAAAGGAAGGTATCGCCGAAAACGAACCCGACCAAACCGCTCGCGACTAAATATCCCGTCTGGATAATTGAAATGTCATCATGAATGTTCCAAACAACAATTGTAACAAAGAGGAGTAAAACAGCAGCAAGAAGCCGCACAACATTCACATAGACTGATCCAACACGAGTAGTTGCAGCAGCGAATGCAAGCGCGCTTCCCGTCCACATTATTGCGGTAATAAGAGCGCTCAGCTCGCCGGCATAAGGCATAATTTTTTTAAGAATTTAATTCAAGAAATCAACGTTATCTCATTGCATGAAATGTATGGAAATGTTGTAAGAAAGGGAAATTGCATTAGAGCAAGAAAAAGAAACAATGCGGTTTGACATCCTTCTACTTTCCTCTTACCTTTTCTATAATCGTAGAGAAATAGTATGAACTTTGCATCATATACTATCGTAAACACAATTGCAGCAATAATACTATTCCTTGGTCTGACGACTGAAGTTTTGCGTGCACAAACACATCCGAACTTCGAGTTCTCGTTGGGAATTGACTACAGTGCCGCCGAGCAGACACTTGATTTTTTTGATCGCCGTATCGGCAATGCAGATCGTGTTGCAAAACTTCGCGGTAATCGACTTGCGGCAGCAACAAGCGTGATGCTGGCACGCACGACGAAATCGGATGATGACTTCCGTGACCAACTTGAACTGGCGCAAAATATTACGAGATTCGAAAGTGATGTTTATGGTTTTTTCCCTGCAAAAAACCACATACCTGAGCTTCGAAAACTTCTCAACAATATTAAACAACGACAGCTCGATCGTCGTATTGTTGCAACGATCGCCTCATTTTTTCCGGAACAAGCAAAAATATCTACTCGATTTTCGGTGTATCTTGTTGTGATTGGAAACGAACGAGCCTCAGCGTTTGTGCGCCGTGTTGTATGGAATTTTGACACTCCCACCTTTGTCGACGACGGGGAAGGGGAACCTGTTATTGTTGTCAATCTTGCTCGCCTGATCGAAGGGCCACCGAACGAACAGGCTCAGTTCATTGAAGTGCTTAGCACAACAGCACATGAATGTTTTCATGCCGCATTTTCCGTGCTGCAGAAATCCCTCCCCGACTCAATAAGGCCAAGAAACATTGCTGATCAACTGCTTGAGTTAGTACAGAATGAAGGTGTTGCGTACTACCTTTCTCTGCAAACGCATCTTGGAGGAGAGACTCCTGCCCGAAAGTGGTTTGACGTGACATCGAAAGCAGTGGACATGCTCAACCGTGTCCTTGGGGAAATGCTATCGCCGAATCTGACACGTGCACACGCACAGGAACTTATAATGGATGCAAATCTTTCCGGTTCGTTCGAAGGTAATTACGGAGCCACTTCCGGTCTACGGATGGCATACGAGATTGACACACACCTTGGCAGGCCGGCACTTACGGCAACATTAATGAACGGAGGCCGCTCTTTTATTCTGGCATACCAGCAAGCATGTTTGCGGGATGGTAGTCTGCCCCAACTCGATAAACGGGTTCTGCAATTCGTAGGACAAAATACGCGATAGAAATCGAGAAAAAATTTAGAAACCTCTCTGAGTAAATATTGCCGCAATAATTGCTGGTACGAGGACGAGTGCTAGGAACATGGTCATTTCTTGAATTCCCAGCACCGGCAGGAGCACAGAACACGCTATCAACGCACCGACAGAAGATCCGACCACATCATAGGCATAGACACTGCCAAGATCTGTTGTGTGATGAGAATAAAGCCGATTGACAATCCCAAACAACATTCCGATGAGTCCGCTGCAAAACATAGTGATGATAAGTGTGAATGGCATGGAATGCACGCGCAGCAAGAGATGTAACAACTGAGGCAATAAAAGCACAACGCTCAAAAGCGCAATGAGAACAACAAGCAAGATGAACTTCGTCTTGTGCTTCTCAATGATTCGTATAACAAACATCGCCCCCAAGGCCAACCCAAGCATGGACACGGCCGACATCGCACCGAGCAATTCATAAATAGATCCGAATGTTTCTTGGAAATTCAATAAGAGGAGAAGATTGAGCGCCATGCCGATCATTCCTCCACAGGCGATGATGATAGCGAGTGCGTTCCGTTCCCGTTTTTCTATTTGTCTGCGACGTACAAGGATGATGATGAACAGAATTCCCACAGCAAGAGCGCCAACAACAAATATCCCCGTACGAGTAATGGAAGAAAAAAATCTGTTGTCTCCATGCAGAAATCGATTCCAAAGCAATAAGTCGAAATAGTATGTTACAGGATCAGTATCAGTGTTCGCACGATAGTCTTGGATTGATTCTAATGTGTTTGAGATATATTTGATTCTATCAGGTAGCATCTTTTCTTCAAACATGTATTTGGAAAAGTACTCTGCTGAAATTTTGGTAGTCGCATAGAGATGTGCAAGCGAATCAGGATCTTGCATGAACGGTCTTTTACTCCGCGATCCTATCAAAATGGCGTGGTCACCGGGAATGACTAATACATTCTGGAATACCTGTTTAAATGTATGATAGATGGAAGCATTCAGGTTTTTCATTTCATCTGTAATATATTCGGCGGAGGAAGGGACAGAAAATGCAAGAATACCATCTGATGTCAGTCGAGTTGAACATTGCTGATAAAATTCCAAGGTAAAGAAGCGATTCAAGCTTGCCGTCGACGGTTCTCCAATGTTCAGAATGATAACGTCGAGGGAACGCTGCTTTCGAGATAGGAATTCACGCCCATCTCCAGACATAATCTTCACACGGGGATCTCGAAGCGCTTGCTGATTTTGTTTGTCCAATACCGGTTCGACAAAGGGAAGAAGTGCGGGATCGATCTCCACATACTCTATCTCTTGAACAGGATATTTCAAGATTTCTTTGAGTATGCCGTTGAATCCGCCGCCGAGAATAAGCACACGCTTTGCATCAAAGCGGTGAACCAGAATGGAATGTATGAAGACTTCGGCTTCGTAGGTGTTGGGGATGTTATACGCCGGACGCCCGTCTGTGTAAATCGTATGTTGATTTTCCAGACGGAGAAGCGAGAGATTCTGGTATTTTGTATCAATCGATCGTACGAATGTGAGTTTATCATTGATGAGTGACCACTGGTATGCATCCATCTGGTATTCAAGCGTACGGATTGGCTGGAGAAGAATATAATACAAGACGATGAGGCAAAGAAGAGCGACTGTCTTGAACTGTTTCTTACTCTTCAAACCATGCCAAAGCGCCATACTCCAGGTAATAAAGAGCAAAAAAAACACAGTTTGCAAAGTTGAGAGTAATGATGCAAGTACACATGAAAAAAGCAATCCACCTGCGACACTTCCGACACATTCCAGCACATACGCCTTGTTCACACCTCGCCAGAGTTCTTCTCTTTCTGATGAAAACATCTTTGCACCAAGCGTAAACAATATCCCCCACAAAAAGCATCCAACACTGAGAACCGAAAATGAAAATCCAAGAAGTTCCATCATGGAGAGGAATTCACCGGTTGGAGTGTGTATAAAACCACGGACAAATTTCACAGCAAGAATTTGCATGAACGTTACGAACGGCGTTAGGATAATGAGAACAAAGAAAAGATGCGAAATACTTTGTAATCTCTTGACCACCTTGTTTCCAACCGCACTCCCGATGCCGATCCAAACCAACCAGCAGGCAAAGATTATGCCGATGCATAGTTCGTTGCCGTAGAAACTGACGAGGAATTCACGAACAAGAAGAATTTGCGAGAGGATGGAACCGAAACCGATGTAAAAGAGAGATACGTGCAGTTTGAGTATTTGTGGTCGATGCATGAGATATTACCACACGCCGGAGATTTTTTCTCCGCAGAATTTGCACTTCCCCTTCACGATGTGATTGCTCAGGATGGTGAACACGCGCCGTTCGACGATGGTTTTCTTGCACTTTGGGCAGTATGTGTTTTCTGCCCAGTGTCCGGCTACGTTGCCAAGATAGACAAACTTGATTCCTGATTCTTTTGCGATTGTGTGCGCCTTTTCCAGCGTTTCAATCGGAGTCGAAGGAAGCTGGCTGAGTTTATAAAGCGGCGTGAACCTGCTGAAGTGCAGCGGCGCATCCGATAGATTGTTGGAACATAACCATTCGCACATTCGTTTGATAGTATCGAAATTATCTGTCCATGTCGGAATAACAAGATTGGTAATTTCTAACCAGACTCCTTCCTCCCGGAATACTTTAAGCGCTCTCAGCACAGGTGCAAGTTTTCCAGAACTGATTTTTTTATAAACTTCGTCATCATAAATTTTTAAGTCGATGTTTGCCGCATCAAGTACTTTGCACAATTGTCGAAGCGGTTTTTCGTTGATGTAACCGTTGGACTTCCACAGGTTATGAATCTTCTGCTCTCTTGCAAGCTTCGCTGTATCATATGCGTACTCGTAGAAGGTTGTCGGCTCGGAATAAGTATAAGCAATTGATTCACATTTGGCTGCTATGCAAGCTTTGACAACCTCTTCAGGCATTAAGTCGACATTGTCGGATTCCTTCGGACTGACCTGGGAGATTTGCCAATTTTGACAATTGAGGCACCGGAAATTGCAGCCAGCGGTTGCTATAGAAAATGCCTGTGTTGTCGGAAGAAAATGGAAGAATGGCTTCTTCTCGATCGGATCGATATGCACTGCGCACGGATTGCCGTATGCAATGGAATATATTTTTCCATTGCTTGCAACTCGACTGCGGCAGAATCCGACATCACCATCATCGACAAGCATGCATCCCTGCGGACATTTTTCACATTGTAATCCATCGGCGGTTTTCGAATAGAAGAGCGCTTCCTTGCTAAACTTTCCTAAATCAGTGTTCGCTGAAATAGAAAATACATTTGGTCTGTACGCGCCAAGCGCAAATCCTCCGGCACAAAAAGTGCACTGGCGAAGAAATTCGCGTTTGCTAATGAATTTCGGTTGTATAAATTCGTTTTTCGTATTCATAAAAAACCTTCAATTTAAAACAGTTGACAATGGATCACTCATAACTCACCGCTTACTTCTTTTCACTGAACACCAGTGCTTCATATATATACAACTCGGCATCTTTCCAGCCGTTCCAGCCGATACCGGCTTTATCCTGTGCGCAGTGGCCGAGGAATTCTTCCTTCGTCCATCCGGTTTCGGTAGCGACCTGCGGCAGAAATGTCCCGGAGTTCTGCCCTTTTCTGATGTAAATGCCGTGTTTCCCTAATTGGATTTCATCGATGGAATTGATGCGCCGCATTGGTGTAAGCACAGAGATCTCGATTTCCAATTCCGGAATTTCATCGGCCGCAACTGGTGGGAATCGATAATCCTGTGTTGACGACGCGATCGCCATGTCCTGCACTACTTTGTGCAACGGCTCGCTTGCATCGAAACGTCCGATGCAGCCGCGTAAATCGCCATGCTTGTTCAGGGTGACAAAAGCGCCGCAATTTGTTTTCATTGTCGGTGATAGATTCTTCTCGTCTATCTCTCGCGTCTTGCGATTCTTCACATATTCAATGATCGTATTGCGTGCAATCAGCAGCAGCTCCTTTTTATCTTTATCATTGAGCTTGAATTCTGTGTGCGCCTTTTTTTCCTTTAACGCAATTGCAATCGCGTTGTAACCGACAACCCGATTTTTTTCGCCATATTCAGTATCCCCGGAATTTTTGTATTGAATGTGTGTGAAGGTGATGTCCGGATTATTCTCCGTCATATACATCAGCGTCAGCACACTCGTCCAGCCGCAGAGGCATGTGACAAGATTGGAAAAACCTTTCGCTTCGCATGTTTCCATTGACTGAATCAAATTATTCGGCACATTTGTTAGAATTGCATCTGCAGTCGCTTTATCGATATTCTTTGCATCTTTATACGCTGGATAGTGGGAAAAGTCGGTGCTGATAACGAAGAGATTTTTTGTGTTCAGGTACGGCCGCAACGCTTCAGCAATACGTTGGCAGATGGATGTTGATTGAGTGCCAAGAATAATAGGAACGATTTTAAAGTTTTTCTTCAACCGGTATTGTAGAAATGGCAGCTGTACTTCCAGACTATGCTCGCTCTCATGTGCATCCGTGCGATCAGAAAAGAAGCTGTATTTTTTTATAAGCTGATCGGCAAACTTCGTGTTTACTTTTACAGCTCCTATCGGGGTGATGAAGTTGCCGTGCGAGTAGATCGATGCACCTTCAAAAGCGATATGATGACTTGATCCGATGACGAAGATATTCTCGTACTCTTTTTCCGAGTCAATCTGATTAAAACTCGATGCCGCCACTTCTCCCGAGAACACATACCCCGCATGCGGTGAGATGATGGCAATAACGTCTTTGATATTTCTTGACGGTACTGCCTTGGCAAAGAGTTGCTTCAACGTTGCATTTAGTTCCTCTTGCTTAGCAGGATAGAATGACCCCGCAACGGCAGGCTGCCGGTCAATGCGGTCCTTTTGTGCATGGCAGTCGATAAAGAAAACGAGAATACAAAAAACGAAAGGAAAGAAGATTTTGGCGGTTTTCATAGATACACCAATAGTTGTTTTTATTATTAATAACTTAGAGAGAAGAACTCAGAGTTGCAAGATATCATTCGTTGCTTCTCGCAGTATCGTTTTCTACATTAATTGTGATAGTACCAAGGGTAAGAAGTACAAGTGAATAATAGATTGAAATATCTGTTGTTGATTGTGTGTTGTTGGCTATCCCTTGCGGATGCCCAACCACGCATAGAATCCCAGTTCCGCATTGCACGCCTGAAATACAGCGGCGGAGGCGATTGGTATAATGATCCTTCAGAAGAAGTGAATCTGCTGAAGTTTGTTCAGCAGAACACGAACATCGATTGCGATCCAAGGTGTGAGTTTGTGGACCTCTCCAGCGATAAGCTCTTCGCGTATCCATTCCTTTTTATGACAGGACATGGTAATATTACTTTCTCTGATTATGAAGTGCAGCGTCTTCGATCTTATCTTCAGCAAGGCGGCTTCCTGTATGCAGATGACGATTACGGGATGGACAAGGCATTCAGACGTGAGATGAAAAAAGTATTTCCCGATCAAGAATTGGTAGAACTGCCATTTAATTATGGTCTCTATCATTGCCATTTCAGTTTTCCGGATGGTGTACCAAAGTCGCATAAACACGATGGAAAACCACCGCAGGGGTTTGGATTGTTCCAAAAAGGCCGATTGGTCGTCTATTATACATACGAATCGAATCCGAGCGATGCCTGGAACGATACGGAAGTGCATGGCGATCCGGAATCCGTCCGTCAAGAAGCTCTGCGGTTCGGAACGAACATTGTTGTTTGGGTGCTGACACATTAAACGCGATTGAAGAATAAAAAATTCATGATTTGCGATTGAGTAATTTTGTGATTGTATGAATAAAGTATGCAAGAATCTTCTTCTATATTGACAATGTTGTCGCATCGGTTGCATCTAGTTCGAACCAGACAAAACCGTGTGGATCTCCTTTCGAGTACTCTCGTTTTTTGTGCGGGTATTCTCATTATAACGACAATTCTTGTTCTCGCAGAGACATTGTTCGATTTTTCCAAAATGGTGAGGACAATAATTGTTATTCTCTTTACTCTCTTACTTGTGGGTGCCGGCAGTTGGATGATCGTTCGTCCTTTCCTGCGATTGATCGGTGTAATGTCATCGATCACAGAGGATGAGATCGCGAGACACGTTGGCGCGTTCTTTTCTTCTATCAAGGATAGGTTGTTGAATGCTCTTCAGCTTGCGATAAAGATCGACTCCGCTTCCAAACTTTACTCAATGGAATTAATTGATGAAACATTCAAGGATTTTGCCAAAGAAATTCAACCGCTCGATTTCAAGCAATCTGTGAGTACAACTCATCTTCCCAAACAATACCGTTGGCTGATGATGAGTCTCGGTAGTACAATCTTGATATTTCTCATGTTTCCTGCATCGATCTCCGGTGCGGCATATCGATTGATTCATTTTACACAGGAATTTACACCGCCGCCCAAGTATCAAATTGAGCTTTCACCCGGTAATAAAGAAATAGTCAAAGGCGAGAATGTTGATGTGCGAGTAAAGGTGACATCACTTCTTCCGGCATTCACTCCACGTTCACCGGAACTCACCATCGTCCGGCAGCAAGAGGGACAGGAGAATTTCGACGAATTAAAAGTGAAACCAGATTCTGACGGTGTATTCAATACAACATTCCAGGCGGTACGCACAACGACAAAATACTTTGCTCAATTTGCCGATATTGAAAGTGAACGCTATACGCTCGCCGTGTTGGATCGTCCGTTGATACGGTCATTTCGCGTGCGTCTCGATTATCCCGCATATACCAAAATCCCGCCGATGATGATGGATGAATTTGTCGGTGATGTTACGGCGTTGATAGGCACACGTGTTACCATATCTGGAGCGGCAAGCAAGCCATTAAAAGAATCAGTTATACAATTCGGAAACAATACGAAGTTGATGCTCACAACACGACAAGAAAATTTCTCTGCATCGTTTCCTCTCTCTTCAGATAATTCATACTTTATCTCTCTTCTTGATGAAGAGGGATTGTCAAACTGCGAACCGGTGCACTATCAACTTAAGGTGGTGATGGACGAATTTCCCACTATTACGATCGTCGATCCGGGCCGTAACATTGATATTGCTGGTGATCAATCGATTCCACTCTTTCTGAAAGCAAAGGATGATTTCGGATTTTCCAGTATGCGTCTCGGTTACAGATTAGTGAAATCGCGTTACGAACAGGCGCACGCCGAATATACATTTGTTTCGATTCCTTTTTCTGTCACTACTGAGGGACAGGTTGAGTTGTCCTATATCTGGAATCTCACCAGTCTCAATCTTGTACCGGAAGATGTCGTTGAATATTTTGCAGAAGTTTTTGATAACGATGCGGTCAAAGGTCCGAAAAGCGGACGAAGTAATCTCTATCTTCTCCGGCTTCCTTCATTAGACGAAGTATTTGCCGATGTTGATAAAGAGCACGAGCGTTCGATAGATGATCTGAAGCAGTCACTTGATGATGCAAAGAAATTGAAAGAGAATATTGAGTCTATCAATCGTGACTTGAAGAAGAATAAGGATCCCGATTGGCAGACACAAAAAAAAATGGAAGAGATGGCAAAGGGGTACCAAGAAGTACAAAAGAATCTGGAGACCGTGCAATCCCGTGTCGAGCAAATGACGCAGCAGATGCAACAGCAAAACGTACTTTCGAAAGAAACCATGGAGAAATACATGGAGCTTCAGCAGCTCTTCCAGCAGCTTGATGCCACAGAGTTACAGAAGACGCTCAAGCAATTGCAGCAGCAGATGCCGAACATCAGCAAAGAGCAGCTCCAGCAGGCAATGCAAAACATGACCTTCTCTGAAGAACGTTTTCGCCAGAGCATAGAGCGAACATTGAACCTGCTCAAACGCCTCCAGATCGAACAGAAAATGGATGAAGTGAAAAAACGTGCACAGGAGTTGGAGAAGTTGGAGAAGGAGTTGCAGGAAGAAAGTTCGAAGGCATCCAACGACTCTCAGAAACAGCAAGAACTGGCAAAAAAACAAGCTGATCTTGCCGAGAAAGAACAGGCCATGGAACGCGAAGCCGCTGATCTTCAACACCGAATGGAAGAGTTCTTTACGGAAATGCCCGCAGATAAAATGCAGAAATCTCTGGAGCAATTGCAACAGCAGCAATTGGATCAAAAAATGCAGCAAGCATCGCAGCAAATGCAAATGGGAAAGATGCAGCTGGCACAACAAACGCAGGAACAGATTGGAGAACAACTCCAGCAGTTCGGTCAGCACATGGATGCAATGCAGCAGCAGATGCTTCAGCAGCAATCGCAATATGTGATGAACGAAATGCGCAAAGCGATCAACAATATCTTGGAACTTTCGAAAGATGAAGAAGCACTGAAACAGCAATCACAACAAGCACCGCAGAATTCTCCGCAGCTTCGGCAAAATGCGCAGGACCAGCAGCGTGCTGCTCAAGACTTGAACAATATCATCAAGGGGTTAAGCGAGTTATCGCAAAAATCCTTTGCTGTAACACCGGAAATGGGCAAAGCAATTGGTGAGGCATTGGCGCGAATGAATAACGCCATGCGCGCTTTGGATATGCGAAACGGTGTGACGGCATCACAAGAACAAGAGCAAGCCATGGCAGCGCTTAATCGCGCAGCAATGCAGGTGCAGAATGCGCTCCAAGCAATGACGAAAGGAGGGAGCGGAGGCAGTGCAGGAAGCCTCATGCAGCAATTGCAAATGATGACAGGTCAGCAAATGTCTCTCAACATGCAGACACAACAAATTGGCTGGATGTCTCCGCAGCAAGCGGCGGAAGCGGCACGACTGGCAAAAGAACAGAGAGCAATCCAAAAATCATTAGAGGAGTTGAACCGTGAAGCACAGCAAATCGGCGATCAAAAAAAGTTATTGGGTGATCTTCAAAAAATTGCCGAAGAGATGAAAGAAGTTGTCAAGAATCTCGAACAGAATAATGTGAATCCCGAAACGATCAAGAAACAGGAACGCATTCTTTCCCGACTTCTGGATGCTTCCAAATCTACGCGTGAACGTGATTATGAAAAGAAACGCAAAGCAGAAACCGGTACACAAATGATGCGCCGCAGTCCCAAAGATCTGGATTGGAATTCGTTGGAAGGGAAAAATCAATTACGGGAAGAACTGCTGAAAGCCCTGGAGCAAGGGTATTCCAAAGATTATCAGGAATTGATACGAAAATATTTTGAGGAATTGGAAAAAACAGAAAAGTCCGCATATTAGTTCGGCAAATCGATTCAGAGTGGTTGTTTATACTGCAAAGACAACACAAGGAGAAAGAAAATGAAAAAGTGGTTTGGGGAATTCTGAAGGCTTGTTTTAATTATGGTTCTTGGTTTTTTAGGAGGTATGATTGCCGGACTGATGATGTATGGCAGCGGGATCTTCGATCCGCAGTCAGTTGACGTAAAGAAGCGCGAAAAGCATTAAGCAAAAGAAAATATTTCTGGAAAGAAATTTAAGTGACTATGTAGGCAACAAAGACCTGCACAGCCGAATGTTTTTCTTTGTTACTTCTGTCGTTGTGAATTCCCTTCCGAAGACAACAAGTAGAACTCGTTTTCCCCTTGCATCACCGTTGCAATCCAGCGACTTATTGGCTACATTTTTAATGAAAAATATGATAGCTGACTAAATTGTGATCCCTGTTCTCCTTAGCGATACCGAACTTCATTTACCCAATTTTACAGTCGTTTCTGCTTCAGCTGGAACGGGGAAGACGCATACGCTCACGTTGAAGCTGCTGCAGCTTTTACTCTCTCAGCACGTGCCAAACAATCGGCTGAATAATGTTCTGGCAATGACATTTACCAAAAACGCCGCTGCCGAGATGCGCCAACGTGTTCTGGAATACTTGAAAAAAGCATATCATGGCGACCGCGAAGTTCTCGGTTGGTTACTCGATATCGTTTCAATGAATGAAGAACTGCTCCGTGCGAGATGCGGAGAATTGATCGATGCTATTTTGCAGGATTACTCCGCATTTCAAGTGCAGACCATTGATAGTTTTATGGTGCGTGTGTTTCGTGCATCGGCGCTGGAGTTTGGATACTCCCCCACCATTGAAATTCTTCTAGATAGCCGCCCCTTGCTCGATGCTGCGTTCGAACAATTTGTGCGTGAACTTTCCACGGAGCCGGCAAAGAAACGTCTGCTGGAAGAACTCACCGCACGGCTTGTGGATTCGCAATCGCTGGCGCGCTATGTCTGGAATCCGTTCCGAAAGCTATCGCAGGAAGTGCGTGAGCTGTACGGAACATTGAGTGCGCAATCGAAGGACGTTCTTTTACCGGAAGATGATGGCGCCCGTGCGCGGGATATGCAGAAGGAATTGCTTGCGGCTTTTCAGCAATTGCTCATACTTGTCCGCCAATCCGGGTTGGAGACATCGTCGTTGTTTGAGAATGTTGTAACCGCCGCAGATGCGTGCGACATCGATAAACTGATTTCGCTTAAAAGCATCGAGAAGCCGCTCAAGGCAGGAAAGACAAAAGCAGAGAAGGAAAAAGTCGAGCATTGGAACACGCAGTTCAAACCGCACTTAGAACAGTTTCGCGCGTTGAAGATTGAGTACATCCGTTCGTCTGCCGAGCAGTATTATCGTCCCTCCGTTGAGGCGCACCGGTTGTTACGCGAGAATATAGAGCGAAGCATGCGCCGCAGCAACCAGATCTATCTTGCGGATGTGAACCGTGCGCTTGTGTCGTATATCTCGCAGGAGATTGTGCCGCAAGTGTACTTCTATTTAGGCGAAGCGATTGTGCATTACCTCATCGACGAGTTTCAAGATACATCGCATGTTCAGTGGGATGCACTGAAGCCGCTGCTGGAAGAAACGCTCTCGAAACGCGGCAGTCTCTTTGTCGTGGGCGACACGAAGCAGTCCATCTACGCCTTCCGCCACGCCGATTGGCACATTATGAAGCAGGTTATGGAGACGACGGTGTTTCCTTCCGCACCACCGCAGGTAAAGAATCTCGCCGTCAACTATCGAAGCCGCGAACGGATCGTTGAGTTCAGTAAAACAGTGTTTCATGAGATCGTTCCTGCACACTACAATAATGATGCACCGAATGCGAGCGGGCTTTCCACGTTCAGACAGGAAGTACAGGAAAACAGCCGCGGCAAAGGGTACGTGGAAGTTGTTTCGTTTGAACCGAACGGTGAGCTTCTGCCGGAGCGAACCGGGCTTCTGGACATTATCGCCGATTGCTGTGCGCGCGGATATGAATTTGGCGACATCACCATTCTCACACCGAAAAACAGAGACGTGGTGGAAGTGAGCGGCTGGCTCAACAGTGCGCAGATTCCATTCGTCTCGCACAGCAGTCTCGATATCCGCAGCAGAAGAATTACCGGCGATCTCCTTGCGCTTATGCGTTTCCTCGATTCGCCTATCGACGATCTTGCATTCGCGTCGTTTATTCTCAGTAAAACATTTGTCCGAATATTAGGCGCACGGTCAGATCCACCAGTCGAAAAAGATCTTCATGCATTCGTTCTGGAAGCGCGGCGAAACAGTCGGTCAGTGCCGTTGTACATCGTGTTTCGCGAAAGATACCCATCGCTCTGGCAGCAATATTTTGAACAACTTTTCACTGTTGTCGGATATTTGCCTTTGTATGATCTGGCGACGGAAATCTTCAAGCGGTTCCAGCTCTTCTCGTTGATGAGTGAAGAAGAAGGAACACTGGCAAAGTTGTTAGAAGTAATCAAGAACTTTGAAGATCTCGGACAAAACAACCTGAAAGACTTCCTCACGTTTGCCGAAGAGGACAGCGATGACAGTTCATGGAATATCATCCTTCCGCGCGGAGCCGCCGCTGTGGAAGTAATGACGATTCACAAAGCAAAAGGTCTTGGTAATCGTGTGGTGCTTGTTCTCTTGTATGACACGAAGAAGAATCCATCATCACGCATCCTCAAGGAAGAAGCGGACGGAATACGATTGCTTCACATAACGAAGACAGAAGCAGAGTCGCTAGAGGAATTCCGGCAGTTGTATGACGAGCATCGGTTGACGCACGATGTGGACGACCTGAATAAGCTCTATGTTGCGTTTACGCGTGCGCGGGAGGAGATGTACGTTCTCAGTGTGAAGAGTGAAAAGTACGACGAGCCTTCTAAGTTCTTGCCGCAGATGGGCTATGAACAGACGACAAAGCCCAATGTTGAAAAGAAAGATTCGATCCTCACGCCGCAAGCAGAAAAGCGGTTTGCCACGCGCTCCATCTCGATGGATACAACGAGTGCAGAAAAGTTGGCTATGTATGAACGACAGCGCGGCGATCGTATTCATGCGATCTTATCGCAGATAGAATTTGTTGACGAGCATATCGAAGATTTACTCCACGTACTTATTGAACAACATGCGCTGAATACACCGGCAGAGGTGGATATTCATCGTTTGCAGAATACGTTGGCAGGATTTTTTTCTTCGCCTGAGATACTGCCATGGTTTACTTCGCAGGCAGGAAGAACAATTCTTAACGAGCAGGAATTTGTCAGCGCTGATGCTGGACTGTTCCGGATGGATCGTATTGTTGTGGATGCAAACACCGTTACGGTGATAGATTTCAAGACCGGAGATGACAAAGAAGGATATACCGAGCAGGTACAGAGGTATATGAACATCCTCAAGAGCTATTATCCTGAACGAAGCATACAGGGCATCCTTGCGTTCGTTGACAGAAAGAATCTTAGAGTGATAGTATGAACGAACGTATTGTCATAGGCCCGCATGATTCTCTTGTCAAGACAGTTGTTGATCGGTTACCGAATGATATCAGAGATTATTCTCGTATCGCACTTGTGTTTCCCGGAAAACGTCCTGCGCATTTTATTCGCAAGGAACTTGCAGTGCATGTTGGCGGCAGCTTTATCCCGCCCAAAATATTTTCTATCGATGATTTTGTTCTTTTCCTCTACCAACAGCTTCTTGCGGAGCCACGTAAAGATCTGGAGCCGATGGAAGCGATTGCTTTGTTGTATCGCGTTCACACAGGATTGAGTGAACGATTGGGCGGTGAGCACTTTACTGCATTAGATGAATTCCTTCCGCTCGGAATTAAATTACTCAGCGAACTGGAAGAACTTTGTCTCGCTCATCTGCCGGATCGGCGTATTGAAGAAGAATTAAGTATGCTGACACACAATCGGCTCTTCTCTCTGCAAGCATACTACAAACAGTTCTATGCGCTCGTTGAGGAATCGGGGTATGCAACGCGCGCCATGCGGTACGCGGATGTTGCAGGCCGCATTCAGGAAATTGATCTGGATATGTATTCAAAGATCATCATTGCCGGACTCTTCAAGCAGACGCATTCCGAACAAATCATCTTTCAAGAGATCGAGAAACGTCAGAATGTCTGGATGGTGTATCAGTCCGATAAGATAGATGAGAATGCACCAGTGCCAGAGATTCGTTATACCAAAGCATCCGATACACATGGCCAGGTGTTTGCACTTTCGGCATGTATTGAGCGGCAGATGAAGGAAGGAACGCCTCTGGATGAACATTCAGTCATCGTTCTCCCTGCACACGATTCTCTCTTTCCGGTGTATCACCAATCACTTTCTTTGCTTGGCGATGAAGAATATAACATTGCGCTCGGATATCCTATTATCCGGACACCGATCTTCGGGTTTTTCAACAATCTGCTTGAACTTCTTGCTACAAAACAGAACGATGCGTTTTCGGCATCATCGTATATCAAGTTCATTCTTCATCCGTACACAAAGAACATCCGCTGGAACCAGCGCACCGACGTAACCCGTATTCTGTTTCACGCGATTGAAACAAAATTGACAGGCGATGCATCGAAGAAACTCATGACATTGAACGATGTCGAACAGGCAGAGGATGTATTTTCCAGCGTGGCCTTTGTGTTGAATAAACAAGAGCTGGAAATAACACCAGAACAACTCAAACAGCATGTATGCACGATCCACAATCAGACCATACGAGCATTTGATCAGCTTGGTTCACTCACCGGGTTTGCACAAAAGTCTATTGCACTGCTTTCCTATATGTATGAAGAAAGCACTGCGCGGTTACATCCATTGTTCCGGCGTTACGCAGAAACGATAATTGAGATCTTCCAGCGTGTAGAACATTCTTTGATCGGAAATGTGTCGTTCCGGGATGTGCAGGGGTATCTCACATTTCTTCGGCAGTATGTTGGGATGCAGGAAGTGCCGTTTGCCGGAACACCGCTACGCGGTTTGCAGGTGCTTGGAATGCTGGAAACCCGCGGCTTACAGTTCGATAATGTCTACATCCTCAATGTGAATGATGAAATTCTTCCCGGCAGCCCAACGAGCGATATGCTGTTACCCCAGCAGTTGCGGGAGCGTCTTGGATTGGAAACGCGCCGCGATCGGGATGCGCTGATGGAATATTATTTCAACTTGCTGGTGCGCAGTGCCAAGCGTGTGCATCTTTTCTATACCGATACAGGAGATGCGATGAAAAGCAGGTTTGTCGAAAAGCTGTTGTGGGAAGAGGAGAAAAAGAAACGATCTTGTTCCTCCGAAGAGCAGATCGAGACAGTTCATTATACATTGAAGCTGGCGAATGAATTGGTGGCTCCTATGGAAAAGTCCGAGCAGGTTATGTCGGTATTGCGCGGATTCTCATTCAGTGCGAGCGCTCTTGATACGTATCTGCGCTGTCCGATCAAATTCTATTATCGCTATCTTTTGAAGCTTGAAGAAAAAGAAGAGGTGTCGGATGATCTCGAAGCGCAGGATGTCGGCAAGTTCGTGCACGCAGTGCTGAAAAAGTATTTTGAACGATTGATAGATGTTCCGTTGAGGTCTTCTGACCTTGATGGTGCACGTATGGAAGGTCTCACAGAGGAACTCTTTGTAGAAACATTTGGAAAAGAACCGGGCGGTGCGGTGTTTCTTTTGAAACAACAGATTCAGCGTCGATTGAAGGAGTACCTGACAGAGTATCAAGCACAGGTGATTGAACAAGGGCCGGTTATGATTCGTGCGCTCGAGAAGAAATTAACAGCGCTCGTTGCCGATATCAAGTGTGAAGGACGTATAGACCGCATTGAAGAACGGGGCAATGCGCATGCCATTCTGGATTATAAAACCGGCGCCAATCCGAAAAAGAAACCCATTCGATTTGATAAATTAAATTTCGATGATCGTGCAACATGGAGCGATGCAGTGCATTCCCTGCAATTGCCTCTGTATCTGTTACTCTACAGGGATGCATCGCGGTTACCGGTGGAACAAATCATTCCAGCATATCTGTATCTTGGTGAGAAGACAATAACGATGGAAAGCGAAGTTCCGCTGTACGAAGATACGATGCAGCAGATGAATGAACTTCACAAGATCGAAGAATTCCTTGCACGGCTCTTCCAAGAAATACTCGATGTGAACGTTCCTTTCCAAGCCCCAAAAGATGTAAACGCATCATGCCTGGGCTGCCCGATGAAGTCGGTATGCGGTACTCAATGGGTGCAAAGATGAAAAGTGCAGGAGATCGAGTAAAATTGTTTATTGAGAGTAATGAACGATTTTTTTACATTGAATAAACTCATTCATTAACCATAAGGAGCAACCATGAAAAATATTATTTTAAAGGGAACAATACTGATTGTACTGACTGTCGCAGCTATTGGTATTGTCGTTGGTCAGGGATTATACTGGGAAAGCACGACAATAGTACAGATTGCAAATGGAAAGGAAATTCATTCTACATCATCTTATCGAACACACATGTTCAAGCAATCGTCGGAAAATAATGCATCGATTTTCCGTCTTGATAAGGAAATGGTGTACTTTATTGACACGCAAAAGAAAGAATATTCCGAGATGACCTTCGCAGAAATGGAAGCGCACACAAAAAAAGCGAACAAAAAACTGGCAGAGATGAATGAAAAATTAAAAAACCTACCTCCCGAACAAAGAAAAATGATGGAACAAATGATGGGGAAAGCGGCTATGGGAGGACAAAATGCTAAAATCGACGTGATAAAAACTGCCGAGAAAAAAAACATCAGTGGGTATATATGTATCAAGTATGCAATGAAAGAGGACACTACCGAAATTGGAAGCGTGTGGACAACGGCCGGTGTGCCCGATTTTAGCAGCATGCAAAAAGACTTTAAAGAATTTGGCCAACGGATGGCAGCACAGATGCCGAAGGCGGGAGAAATGGTTGCAGCAATGATGAAGGTAGAGGGATTTCCTGTTCAAACAACCGTCGCAGGTATCACAACGACCGTTACAAAGATTGAGAATAAAGTAGCCGCCGCGAGTGAGTTTGAAGTTCCTGCAGGATATAAAAAAGTACCTCCCAAAAACTTTAAGGATAATTAGTATACAAAAAGTCAAGAATATCAATGCAAATAGCACAACATTGTTTTGCTTTGATGGGGTTTGCATATACTCCTCCGTGGAGTGTTAATGCTGGATTTATTGTCGGCGATGAAAAAACGCTTATAGTAGATAGTGGTCCAAACACACTTGCTGCGGCAACGATTAGGGGCTATGCCCAAGTGGTTCGACCATCCAATCAGTTGCTTTTGATCAATACAGAACGACATCTTGATCATATAAGCGGCAATAGTCATTTTGCTGATTATGGTATTGAAGTGTATGGTCATGCTGGGATTCAACGACAAGACTCTGAACTGAAAAACGATATTGATGAGTATATAGCGTGTACTCCAAATGCTGTTCGGCGCGAGCGACAAGAAGCAGCGATTGTTTTTACCGATACAAGAATTGTCAATCCGATTCATAAAATAACATCAGAAATAAAGTTCAATCTGGGAAATCTCAACGCTGAAGTTTTACTTACTCCAGGGCATACTCCGACGAATCTCTGTGTGTTTGTACCTGCCGACCGAGTCCTCTTTTGTGGTGATAGTGTAGTCAGCGGATATTTGCCGAACCTTGAGGGAGGTAGTGTCAGGGATTGGCAGCAATGGCTTTCGACATTGGATCGTATTGCAGCACTTGAGGCAGATGTGTTAGTGTGTGGTCATGGACCGGTATTGCAAGGAAACAACGTATCGAAGGAAATCCAACGAGTACGCACAATCATTGAACGCGCTATACTGGAAGAAAAAGCGCCAACATCATACGAAATGAAAAAATAAAAGCAGGCGAATCACTCGCGTTTATAATACATTCAGAACTACTTGAATAATTTATAGACTAATCTTGGATTATGCGATCATTCAGAATGAGTACGGATGAGATGGGATTTAAGATGTTCCCCATTGTCCAATGCTTTGAACAATATCTGTATCGTGCTTGAACTCCGATGTCAGATGGAATTCGATCTCAGGAAACATCTCCTGTGCTGTATGGAATGACCATGTTCCTTCGGCAAGAAAGACCGGATGATCATCTTTGTCATACGCAATATGGGGATTTTGAAATGAGAGAAAGCGTTCAAATTGTTCTTTGTTTACCGACGTGATCCAAAACGCCTTATAGATATTGAGCGACTGTAAATCGCATTCCGCGCCGTATTCGTGCAGCAATCTAAATTTAATAACTTCAAATTGCATCTCACCGACAGTGCCGACGATCTTCACATTGCCTTGCTGGCGAAGGAAGAGTTGAGCGACACCTTCATCGGAAAGCTGACGAATTCCCTTATCTAATTGCTTGGCCTTGAAAGGATTTCTGTTGATAAGCTGCCGGAAGATTTCCGGTGAAAATCTCGGTATCCCTTTAAAAACAAATTGTTCACCTTCTGTGAGCGTATCGCCGATCTTAAAATATCCTGTGTCATACAATCCAACCACATCACCAGGCCATGCCTCATCGATAATACTTTTTTCATTTGCCATGAAGCTTGTTGGAGTGGCAAAGCGAAGTTCTTTTTCTAAACGTGTATGATAATAATATTTATTCCGTTCGAATTTACCGGAACACACACGGCAAAATGCAATACGGTCCCGATGGTTAGGATCGAGGTTCGCATGAATTTTAAAAATGAACCCGCTGAATGAACTTTCTGTCGGATCAACCTTTCTGACACTTGTTTCCCTTGGTTGTGGATAAGGAGCAATCTTCACAAAAGTATCCAAAAGTTCTTTCACACCGAAATTATTGATAGCGCTGCCGAAAAAAACCGGAGCAAAATATGCCTCACGGTAATGTTCTTCATTAAACTTCTCATAAACTCCCTCAACGATTCCAATATCCTCACGAAGTTTAGCGGCGGAATCAACACCGATATGTTCATCAAGTAGCGGACTTGCAATGTCGTCAATGGCAACGATATCATCCGAGATGCGCGTTTTATTGGGGGAAAAGAGCTCCAATTGTTTTTCAAATAAATTGTACACACCCTGAAATCGTACACCGATGCCTATGGGCCATGTGAGCGGCCGCGTATGAATACCAAGTTCTCGTTCCAACTCGTCTAAAAGTTCAAACGGATCGCGTCCTTCTCTATCCATTTTATTGATGAACACGATCACCGGTATACTTCTCATCCGGCAGACGTTCATGAGCTTTCGCGTTTGCTCTTCTACGCCCTTTACACAATCGATCACGAGGATAACGCTATCTACGGCTGTAAGAGTTCTGTAGGTATCTTCGGCAAAATCCTTATGACCCGGTGTGTCCAAGATGTTGACCTTATATCCCTTGTACTCGAAGCCCATCACCGAGGTTGCCACAGAGATGCCGCGTTGCTTTTCAATTTCCATGAAATCGGAGGTGGCAGTCTTTGTGATCTTGTTGCTCTTCACTGCACCTGCCGTGTGTATAGCGCCGCCAAAGAGCAGCAGTTTTTCTGTAAGCGTTGTTTTCCCTGCATCAGGGTGACTGATAATGCCAAATGTTCGGCGTCGTGTAAGTTCGTTATGTTTCATGAATAATTAATCTGATTAAAAAGGTTTGATTCTTTTTGAGTACAAGAAAAGCGAGGCATGTATGATGCCCCGAAGAATAGAGGAGAAGCTACGGTGGTGTAAGTTTTATGTGGCTCGAAAGCATGATCATTCTTCTATAAGATAAGAAAAGTTCAGGAGAGAGCCAAATCGATTGATTTAAGGAAAAATGTAAAAGTGAAAGGAAGAAGCAATATCCTGTCTGGAAACCCTTACTGTAAGAATGATAGACAGTGAACACTTTTAAATAAAGTCTGCCGGAAGATACAAAAAAACTCAATGTATATCATACGGCAGATTTATTATATATTCATACTTACTGTTATGCTCGGAGATTAGAAGATATAGCCGTTTTCACCATGCTGACTGAGATCCAATCCTTCCTCTTCTTCCTGAGCTTCGATGCGAAGACCCATTGTCTTCTGAAGAACTTTTAATATTAACCATGTCATTACGAACGAGAAAACGATAGTCACTGCAACGCTGAACAATTGAATACCAAGTAGAGAATAGCTGCCGTAAAAAAGTCCATTTCCCCCCGCAGCATTCACAGTTGTGGTTGCAAACAAACCGATTGCAATTGCCCCAAATGAACTGCCAACACCATGAACACCGACGACATCAAGAGAGTCGTCAAAACCGAAGTGATTTTTCAACGATACTCCCCAATAGCATAAAACACCAAGACATAGTCCAATGAATATTGCCGCTAAAGGTGTCACGAATCCTGCTGCAGGAGTGATACCAGCAAGTCCAGCGATTGCACCTGAAGCTGCTCCGAGAACAGTCGGTTTAGAACGCTTATACCATTCCATAAATACCCATGATAATGTTGCCGCTGCAGCAGAACATTGCGTGTTGATAAAAGCTGTAAGGGCTAATGTACCCGAGGTCAAAGCACTGCCTGCATTGAAGCCGAACCAACCAAACCATAACAATGCAGCGCCGGTTAATGTCATTGTTAAATTATGTGGTGGCATATGTTCATGACCATGACTTTTGCGGTTGCCTACGACGATTGCTGCGGCAAGTGCAGATAAACCTGAGCTAATATGCACTACAAACCCACCAGCAAAATCCAATGTTCCTAATGACCGAAGCCATCCGCCCACACCCCAAACCCAGTGCGTAATCGGTGCGTAAACAAGTGTGGACCACAAGAGAAGGAATACTATATAAGTTTTGAATTTGAACCGTTCAGCAAAAGCACCGGTGATGAGCGCGGGAGTTATTATTGCAAACATCATTTGAAATATCATAAATGCCTGGTGTGGAATTGTCGCCGCATAATCAGGGTTTGGAGTAAGTCCGACACCGGCAAGACCGGCCCATGACAAATTTCCGATAACATGACCGCAATCTGGTCCAAAGGACAGACTGTATCCCCACAATACCCATTGCAGTGTAATGACGCCGAGTGCGATGAAACTTTGCATGATTGTCCCGAGAACGTTTTTACGCCGCACCATGCCGCCATAAAATAATGCTAATCCCGGTGTCATCAGCATAACAAGCGCTGTAGACACCATTATCCACGTCAAGTCATTCGTATCTATTTTCATAATGCCTCATCTCCAGTCTCTTCTGTTCGAACACGTATCGCTTCTTCTACCGGCAAGATGAAGATCTTCCCGTCGCCGACCTTACCTGTTTTTGCACAGCGGATGATGATCGAGACTGCTTCCTCTACACGTCCATCTGGCACAACGACTTCTAATTTGACCTTCGGTAGAAAATCTACCTGATATTCGGCTCCGCGATAAACTTCGGTATGTCCTTTCTGCCTGCCAAAGCCTTTGACTTCTTGCATTGTCATTCCGCGGAATCCCGCCTCTTGTAGCGCCTCGCGAATATCATCTATAGCATGTGGACGAACAATGGCTTCAATTTTTTTCATAAAGGACTTTCGTTGTTTTTCTTGAAATGTTATGAGTAAGGTATTAGAGGTACAACATGTTATTAACTATAGTAATTTAGTAATTATTACTAATTAATCAAGGTTATTATGCTGATTGTATGCTTTTTATGTCATTGGAACAAATATGCGTATACGTAAAGAAAGTTTGATGGAGATGCAAGAAATGTAAACAAGGAGGAAAGAGGATTGTTGCTTATGCGGAAAATAATTGAATAAAAATGGAGCGCTTTACACACACAACTTCCAAGCGCCCCTTATGCAGTTCTAATTAGAAGATATAACCGCTTTCACCGTGTTGGCTGAGATCCAGTCCTTGCACTTCTTCCTCCTGTTGAACTCGTAATCCCATCGCCCAATCAAGTACTTTGAGAATAATCCATGTAACACAGAATGCATATACAATTGCTACTGCAACGCCCAAGAGCTGGACAAGAATGAGAGACGGATTGCCGAAGAATGCTCCATTGGCTCCTGCAGCATTGATTGCCTTCGATGCAAAGAGACCTGTGGCAAGCGCCCCAAACGTGCCGCCGACGCCATGGATGCCGACCGCATCGAGTGAATCATCATAACCGAAGAAATTCTTAATGTTCACGCCAAAGTAGCAAATCGCACCGGCGCCAAAACCAATTGCAAGTGCGGCAAGCGGACCGACGAAACCGGATGCCGGCGTAATTGCCACAAGACCTGCAACCGCACCTGACGCTGCGCCGAGAAGCGTTGGTTTGCCGCGGTGCTTCCATTCCACAATGAGCCACGAAAGTGTCGCTGTTGCCGCTGCAATATGAGTCATTAAGAATGCAGATGTTGCAAGCGCACCTGAGGCAAGAGCACTTCCTCCATTAAATCCAAACCAACCGAACCATAACAATGTAGCACCAAGTAATGTCATGGTTAAATTATGAGGCGGCATATGTTCGTGCCCATGTCCTTTCCGTTTACCTATGATAATTGCCGCAGCAAGAGCTGACACACCGGAACTAATATGTACTACAAGTCCGCCTGCAAAATCCAATGCACCCAACGACCGAAGCCATCCGCCAACACCCCATACCCAATGTGCGAGCGGCGCATACACAAGAGTTGACCAGAGAAGAACGAAGACCAAATAGGTGCTGAATTTAAAGCGTTCCGCAAACGCACCTGAGATCAAAGCGGGCGTGATGATCGCGAACATCATTTGAAACATCATAAATGCTTGATGCGGTATGGTTGCTGCATAATCTGGATTGGGTTCGAGCCCTACGCTCTGTAAACCAGCCCATTGCAAGCTGCCGATGATTCCTTTAATATCCGGACCGAAAGAAAGTGAATAACCGACTAACACCCATTGCACTGTAACCAACCCTAATGCCACAAAGCTTTGCATAATAGTACCCAGCACATTCTTTTGGCGCACCATGCCGCCGTAAAATAATGCTAATCCCGGTGTCATCAGCATAACAAGCGCTGTGGACACCAACATCCATGTCGTATCACCAGAATCTATTCTCATAACGCTTCTTCTCCTGTCTCTTCTGTTCGAACACGTATTGCGTCTTCTGCCGGTAAGACGAAGATTTTACCGTCTCCAACTTTGCCTGTTTTTGCGATGCGGATAACGATGGAAACCGCCTCTTCTACTCGGTCATCTGGAACTACGATTTCTAATTTAACTTTCGGTAAAAAGTCTACCTGATATTCTGCTCCGCGATAGACTTCGGTATGTCCTTTCTGTCTCCCGAAGCCTTTGACTTCAATCATTGTCATTCCTCGAAACCCTGCTTCTTGGAGTGCCTCGCGAATGTCATCCACAGCATGAGGACGTACAATTGCTTCAATTTTTTTCATAAAATGTTCTCACTGAGTATGTTAGTAATAATGTAGTAAGGTTTTTAAGTTAAAGCACCTTACTATATATAGTAATATAACGATATTTATTAAATAATCAAGGTATTTCTACCTATTGATTACTTTATTTTTAGGACGAAGATGATGAGCATATACATTAGATAAAAAATGGGTGTCGGGTTTGTATTTTTGGATGAACAGAAGGATAAAAAAAGCAGAATATGAACACTACCAAGGGAGGATAAAGTTATTACGTATGCGGATATTTCTCTGGCGAGAGCAATCGACGAAAGTCGAGGGTAGCGAAATAAAATCCAATACCAATTCCAATGCAGCAAGTTAAGAGACCGGTGACATTGACGATCATGGCGATGTCTTCAGCATATTCCATTGTTCCCGTATGACTCAGGAGCCATCGCCAATCGTGGATTGCGGCGCTAGAAATCAAGTGTAATCGTTTATAGGGCGCGTCACCGATGTAAATGGAAACATTCACGATGCTTTGGCCCGTCCAATACAGAGAAAAGGGAATTGATCTCAATGTTGATCGGGGCAAAGACAAGAACTGTAATAACCGGGATAATGATCTGGAATAAGGAACCGCCGAGAAATCCAATGAATCTTCCAAAGAGACCAAAGATCAAGTGTCCAGTTTCATGAATGAAGAGGTCAACAGTGTCAATAATCCAAATGATAAACGAAACGTGATTGCGTGTTTCATTTTTTTGGTAATCGGTCGACAGAAAATATGTGAAATAGCAGAGCAAGAGAAGGAAAAGACAATAGCAGATCAGCTTGACGAAGTTCATATCTAATTATTTTGTATGAGTTTATATTATTCTATCTACACTTGTGATGAATATATTGATTCTTTCTCTAGGAAGGGGGAAAAGTAAGCATGACGACCGATTGATATCCTTCTTCTTTCCTCTTACATTTCTTCTTTATCGCAACAATTGGAAAAGGTAATTCTCATGATGATATCTACGCATCCTGTCTCGACAGCATTATTGCTCGTTCTGGAGGTTTTTCTTCCTACCCTCATGATGGCACAATTGGACGCTCAAAAGAATAATATGATGCAGCGTATAAACAGGAATATCACTGTTTCGGAAAATGGGCGATTCCTGCAATATGAAGATGGTGAGCCGTTCTTCTGGTTGGGTGATACGGGCTGGCTGTTGTTTGAAAAACTGACACGTGAAGAGGCAACACGCTATTTGGAAAACAGGAGAGCAAAGGGATTTAATGTGATTCAGTGTATGGTGGTTCCTGCAATGCCGCTTGTGAATATCTACGGTGATTCGGCGTTCGTAAAAAATAATTTATCTTGCCTGTGTATTACAGATGGGAAAAATTTCACCGATACACGGCAATACGATTTTTGGGATCATGTAGAATATATTATTGATGAGGCGGCGAAGAACGGTATCCGCATTGCGCTTGTTCCCCTGTGGGGCAAAGTTGCCAAACAGCCGGAAACGACTGTGGAGAATGTAACTATGTATGCAAGGTGGTTGGCAAAACGTTTCGGTTCCAAACCAAATATTTTTTGGATTAATGGAGGAGATCTTCGCGGTGATGTTCGTCCGGAAATATGGAAAGCAATTGGAATGGCACTTAAAGCAAATGATCCGAATCATCTTATCACGTATCATCCATTTGGACGGACACAATCATCCACATGGTTTCACAACGAGCTGTGGCTCGATTTTAATATGTTTCAATCGGGACATCGCCGGTATGATCAACTCAAAGGCGATGGTGCAGAAAGCTGGAAAGGTGAGGACAATTGGCGGTATGTATTAGAGGACTATGCGAAGAACCCACCTAAACCAACCCTCGATGGCGAACCATCATATGAAAATATTCCGCAGGGATTGCACGATACAACTCAACCGTATTGGAATGCACATGACTGTCGTCGATATGCATACTGGTCGGTCTTTGCCGGCGCGTGCGGACATACCTATGGTGATAATGCCGTTATGCAAATGTACAAGCCGCGAGATAAGAATCGCGCTTATGGGGCACATAATTATTGGTACGAAGCAATAGATGATTCCGGATCGTTTCAAATGCGTTATCTTTCAAATCTGGTTTTATCTCGACCATACTTTGAACGCATATATGATTCTACACTCGTTGTTGATCAGGGAAAGCGTTATGAGTTTATTGCGACAACAAGGGGTAAAAGTTATCTCTTTGCTTATACATACACAGGACGATCATTCACGATAGCAATGGGGAAAATTTCCGGAAGTGAAGTCCGTGCCACATGGTACAATCCCCGTAATGGTGCAGTGCAGGAGATCGGAACGATGAATAACTCCGGAACAATGTACTTCCAACCTCCCGGAAATGTAAGGAATGGTAATGACTGGGTGCTGGTGCTCGATGATTCTTCTAAGGGATATTCCGATCCGGGGTGTGAAATAATATCAACAAAAAAGAGGTTAGAGATATTAAATCTAAAATAAAATCCCGATACAAAAACTAACACCGAGATTTAAAAAAATATAGTTTTTATCAATGCGTTTTCAACTACGGCGACAGTCCAAATAAACTACTCATCTTTTATTTTTTCTAATAATTCCCCCGCTTCTTTCCTAAAAATATCATCATCCTCATCTTCTTTCGGGAGAGAAGCAATTTTCGTCAAGTGTCTGCGTGCTTTTTTATATTCATTCATCTCAATGTAAGCACGAGCGCAATCAAGACGGTACATTATAAAATTCGGCCGCAGCTCAATTGCTTTTTCGTAATTCTTCACAGCGTCATCCATATTCGCCCAGCCGATCCCGAGTGGCCAGCGGATGAATTTTGGTTTCTCGCACACTTTCGCATTCGTGCGTCCGAGCACATAATAAGCTCCTGGTCCTGTCGAATCCAAGGCAATTGCTTTCTCGCAATCGGCTTTTGTTTGCTTCACGAGGTCGAGAGATTCCCAAATGCCGCGAAAAAGAGCAATGCGTCCGTTTGCAATCGCTTCCCGTGTGTACCCCATTGCTCCTTTCGGATTGGTAGCGATAGCTTTCTTGGCGAAGTCCAACGACTTTTCATACCATTCCAACTGTTTTTGTTTCTCCACATCAGTATTCTTGGGAAGATGTTCGCCGATATCGACGTACGTGCGACTCAATCGCCAAAGGATTTCATAATCGTTGGAGGAAAGAGCAAGCGCCTCGTTGTATTTCTCGAGCGCTTTTTGGTTGTCGAATACTTTTTCTGCAAAATCATTTCCTTGTGTGATGAGTTGACTGACATAAGTGGAATCGTCTGTGGTTACTGCTGCAACCATGCTTGTTACCGGAACGAGAAATGCGAATGCAAGAATCAACAGGAGAGAAGTTGAGGTCTGTTTCAAAGAATGATCCTCCATTATAGATGAATGAAAATGAATGGCTCTTGAAGGTATGTGAGATTGAATATAATGCTTTTATGAATTACGCACTTGCAACTGCTTAATTTCATCGCGGATCTGTGCAGCTTTTTCATAGTTCTCTTTTGCAATGGCCTCGACAAGCTGTTGCTCTAACTGTTCGAGCTTGGAAAGCGGAGGCTTCGATGTCTCTGGTTGTTCGGGTTTCGCCGTTGGGGGAATTCCCTTTTCTCCTTCTTCACCTTCAGAAAGGAAGGAGGCTTCTGCCATCACTTTCTCAGCGACATAAATAGGCGCGCCGTAACGAACAGCTAATGCAATTGCATCGCTCGGACGCGAATCGATTTCCTGTGTGTCAAGATTCAGACGAGCGAAGAATGTGCCTTCACGCAGCTCGCTAATATAGACATCGACCAACTCACCGCCCAGTAAATCAATGAGACTCTTCATCAGATCGTGTGTCAGCGGACGCGGAGGTTTAATGCCTTCCATCTCCAGTGCAATGGACTGTGCTTCGAATGCACCGATGATGATCGGCAGACGGCGCGCTCCGTTGACTTCTTTCAGTATCAACGCGTATGCCCCGCCACTGGATTGACTGCTGGACAATCCCAATATGTCTACTTGAATTCGGTCCTCTGCGGACATTTTATTTTCCGAGAAGTTTTTTTATTTCCTGTATAAGTGCAGGAACAATTTCAAATGCATCTGCAACAATGCCGTAGTCAGCTGTCTGGAAAATAGGTGCGTCCTTGTCTTTATTGATAGCAACAATATACTTTGAGGAGGACATACCTGCAAGATGTTGAATTGCTCCCGAAATAGCAACAGCAACATACAACGATGGTGAAACGGTTTTTCCCGTTTGTCCAACCTGTTCGCTGTGCGGACGCCATCCGGCATCGACCACTGCGCGCGAAGCACCGACAGCTCCGCCGATGGCACCTGCCAGATCTTCGATCATTTTGAAATTCTCTGCAGCTTTCAAGCCGCGTCCGCCGGAGACAATGATATCGGCTTCGGCAACATCTAATTTACCGGATGCCTGTGTAGTCTCGACTGCGAGTGATGTAAAATCAGATTCTGTCAAAGGAATATCCACAACTTCAACGCTTGCTGCATTACCGCTGCTCATTCCAGACGGAAAAACATTTGGGCGAAGAGTAAAAACTTTCACAGCAGAATTGATTTTAATGTCTGTCAATGCTTTGCCGCCATAAACCGGCCTCGATGCAATAATGTTTTCGCCTTCAACTTTCAGTGCTATACATTCTGACCCAATGCCGGCGTCAAGTTTTACGGCAACACGTGGTGCACAATCTTTGCCCATCGCTGTTGCGGGAAGGAGAACTACCGATACCTGTTCCTTCTTTACTACTTCTGCAATGACTTTTGAATAAGCTGTGGAAGAATATTTTTCCAGCTTCGGTTGTTGGACCGCAAGAACTCTCTGTGCTCCATATCCGCCTAGTTCACCGGCAATTGTCTGCAACTGACCGCCAATCACAAGCGCAATGACCTCGCCACCTGTTTGATCCGCAATAGTTCGTGCCGTACGTACAACTTCAAATGCGGACTTTTTAAATTTATTATCTCGTTGTTCTGCAATTGCTATGATTTTCATATAAATCTTATCTCGCAATAAAAAAAACTTTGTCTGTTAAATCACTTTCGCTTCTTCGTGGAGCAAACGTACCAATTCTGTCACTGCGCTCGAATCAGTTCCGACAATCTTGCCGGCGCTCTTTGAAGGAGGCTTACGCAATGCAACAACCTCAACCTTCGGTTGTGCGACTGCCGGCACTTTCTCTTCAATCGGCTTGCTCTTGGCTGCCATGATTCCTTTGAGCGAAGGATAGCGCGGTTCATTCAATCCTTTTTGTGCTGTGAACACAGCTGGAAGTGTGGCCTGAACTTTTTCTTTGCCGCCTTCGATCTCACGTTCAGCAATGGCAGTGCCGTTCGTGATTTCCAACTTGACAGCAACGGAGACAGAGGGCAATCCCAGCATCTCGGCAACCATCGTTCCAACTGCAGCGTCATCCGAATCGACAGATTGTTTGCCGAAGAAAATGACATCAGGCGAGATTTCTTTCAAATAATCGGCGAGAGCACGTGCAACGGAGAAAGAATCGCGGGGAGAATCGTCTTTTAAAAGTACAGCCTTATCGACTCCCATTGCCAGCGCTTTGCGCAGCGTTTCCTTATGTGCATCGCCGCCAAGCGAGACAGCGATAACTTCGCCGCCGTTCTTTTCTTTGAGATGGAGACACTCTTCGATGGCAATCTCATCGTAGGGATTGAGAATGAACGTAATGCCCGTTTTGTCGATGTTCTTCCCATCGGCAGCAATATTGATCTTTGCCGCGGTGTCGGGTACGTGATTAATACACACTGTCAGTTTCATGTTTATAATTCGTTATGAGTAACTAATGATTGGTTGATTTGCGATATGTATATTCTTTTTTACAGACAACTGATTACTGACTGCTTCTTATCTTAAAATATGAAAGTTTTTAGAAACGAACAAGTCTTCCTTTGCAAAACAAGTTGTATTATCTAACAATTACACGAAGAACGTTGGTTCCACGGTTCCGATGTTGGACAATCTTGTTGCAAAAATAGAAAACATATGATGAACCTATCTCAAAAATGGTGGTTCACCAAAATACTCTTGTCATGCCCATGGATTTTGCGTTTTGTGCATCCGCCGTCTTTCCCGCCAGAACACGTAGCGGGCTGGTTGGCGGATAGGCAGGCATCCAGAATTCTGAACTCCCGATTGAAACATTCGGGAGTGACAACGTATTTTTGAGATAGGTTCTATGTAAGTATTTTTTCAGCTTGTAACTGGTTCGAAAATGTTGTACAATTTTATAGGGGTTATCGTAAAGGGGTTCCATCAGGTTTCACAAAAGAAAATAGAAACTACCAATACCCGAAAAAAACCATGGTTTGACAAACGTTGAAGAAAAATGCTGATTGCCAGGCGAAAACAGCCCAATCAATCAGTATGATTGACCGCGCTATCCGACATATTTTAAATCTTCCTAAATAACCTTGTGTTTTTGCAATGGTTACTTCTTTTATATTTGAAATTCAAATAAGTTAAGTATATAATTCTGGTGGTTAAAGTGGTTAAAAATGAGAGGTGCTCTACCGAAGCACTATTGCATTATTGGGGAACTTCCGACGAAAGGTTAGAAGACAAAATATTGCTATAAGATTGGGCTTACCTGAAAATAAATATATAGTTGGTGTTGAGAGTAAATACATAAAAGTATAGATACCCTGACTCCAAGCGATTACGGACATTTTTTCTTCTGTGGAAGATGGGAAAAGTCCTTACTAGCTCTTTCTGTCAGGACTTACGTCCCGATACTAAAGTCAAAACAAATGACAGTTGTTTTAATAACAACAATAGCAGTGCTACCGACTGCAAAAAACATCATTTCCCCATATAAATACTCCTAAATTTCATGTTTAGATTAAAATTTTTCTGCTTAACTCTTGACAAACTCAAAAGATTTTCGTATGGTATAGGAGAATTTATTTACTGAAATACAGTGAAACAGAACAACCATAGAACCTCATTTACATCATTCAACACCATCGGAAGAAACATCCGGCCAACGGTTCTTCTGTCCACACTTGGTATTTTACCGCTGACTCTTATTCTTAGCCTCCTGCTTGTACTTAGCCTTATTATTGTAGGCTGAGTAAAGCCAGAGGTTGACGAAGCACACCGAAATCGGTTCCACAATAAATCAGGTCTTGCAGCGTTCTCCTCTGGCAGAGGAAAAAATGTATTGTATTCTGTCTGAAAGGAATGAACTATGCGATCCGACATCATCAAAAAAGGGTTTGAACGAGCACCCCACCGTGCCTTACTCCGTGCTACAGGCGTAAAAGAAGCGGACTTCGGCAAGCCGTTCATTGCTGTTGCTAATTCTTATGTGGATATCGTACCCGGCCATGTACACCTGCAGGCATTCGGAAAGTTAGTGAAGAAAGCCATCCGAGCAGCCGGCGGTGTGCCGTTCGAGTTTAACACTATCGCGGTCGATGACGGCATTGCCATGGGGCATGCCGGAATGAAATACAGTTTACCTTCACGCGAACTCATTGCCGATTGCATCGAAACAATGATCGAAGGTCATGCTTTCGATGGTATGGTGTGCATCCCGAACTGCGATAAAATTGTTCCCGGCATGGTGATGGGCGCGCTCCGTACCAATATCCCCACTTTTTTTGTTACCGGCGGCGCGATGAAAGCAGGAAGAACTCCCGATGGCAAAACCATCGATCTTATTTCCGTGTTCGAAGGAGTCGGTGCGTATAAAGCCGGCACCATGGACGCGAAGCGGTTAAAGATTCTTGAGAAATTCGCCTGCCCGTCCTGCGGTTCATGTTCTGGACTCTTTACTGCCAATTCCATGAACTGTCTTCTGGAAGTGATCGGACTGGGGCTGCCTTTCAACGGAACCGCTCTTGCGAAAAGCAAACAGCGGAATGATCTGACGAAGGAAGCCGGAAAAATAATTATGAAGCTGATTGAAAAAAATATCCGGCCCCGCGATATCGTTACTCAAGATGCTATTGATGATGCCTTCGCGTTAGATATGGCGATGGGCGGAAGTACGAACACTGTGCTGCATACGCTTGCATTTTGCAACGAAGCCGGTATAGACTATCCACTTTCACGCATCAATGAGGTGGCGGATAAAATTCCGCATTTATCAAAAATCAGTCCATCGGGTCCGTGGCATATTGAAGATTTGCACAAGGCAGGCGGTGTTCCCGCAATCCTCAATGAAATAACAAGAAAAAGGGACGATCTGCTGCATCTTGATCGGCCGACGGTGAGCGGAAAAACATTGCGCAGTATTGTTGCGAAATCAAAAGTGAAGAACGCAGAAGTTATTCGTCCCGTGGAAAATCCGCATTCGGCAAAAGGCGGATTGGCGATCCTCTTCGGGAATCTCGCACCGGAAGGCAGCGTTATTAAAGCTGCCGGAGTTCCTGCTTCTATGCGCAAGCACAGCGGACCTGCGTGTATTTTTGAAAGTCAAGAAGAAGCGCAAGCGGGAATTCTTGCGGGACAAGTGCAAGCGGGCGATGTGGTCGTGATTCGCTACGAAGGACCTCGCGGCGGACCCGGTATGCAGGAAATGCTCTCGCCCACCTCGGCAATTATGGGCATGGGATTGGGAGAAAAAGTTGCGCTCATTACCGATGGACGTTTTTCCGGTGGAACACGCGGCGCATGCATCGGACACGTTTCACCTGAAGCAGCGGGCGGCGGTCCCATTGCGGCATTGCGCGCAGGCGATATCATCGACATCGATCTTGACGCCCGTACATTAAATGTTCGTCTAAGCGATGAAGAAATCCGTTCACGTATTGCAGCGTTGCCGGAATTCAAACCCCGTACAACAAGCAAATGGCTCCGGCGGTATGCGCATTTTGTAACAAGCGCCAATACCGGTGCAACGCTGAGAAGTTAAGAAAGAGAATTTTTTTTGCATCCAAGAACTAATTCAGGAATACTGTTATGACTCCGACAAAAGCACAAGACAATCATCAAGGGAAAATGATGACAGGAGCAGAAATTTTTGTACGGTGCCTTGTTGAGGAAGGTGTCGATATTCTCTTTGGGTATCCGGGTGGCGTTGTCATCGGTATCTATGATGTGCTGCACGATCTTACACACATCAAACACATTCTCACGCGGCACGAACAAGGAGCAACACATGCGGCGGAAGGATATTCAAAGGCGACTGGCAAACCCGGGGTTGTACTGGTGACATCCGGTCCCGGTGCAACGAATGCTGTCACCGGCATTGCCGATGCGTATATGGATTCGATACCGCTTGTTGTGTTTACCGGTCAGGTTATCACGAAGCTTATCGGGAACGATGCATTTCAGGAAGTGGACATCGTCGGCATCACGCGCCCGATCACAAAACATAATTATCTCGTCAAAGATGTTAACGAGTTGGCGAATACTATTAAGGCGGCATTTTACATTGCCACCACCGGCAGACCCGGTCCCGTGCTTGTCGATTTGCCGAAAGATGTGCTTGCGGCGAAAGCTGTGTTTGAATATCCCAAGACTATTGCGCTCCGCAGCTATAATCCGACTGTGGAGGGAAACATCAAACAAATCAAGAAAGCGGCGGAACTTCTCAATGAAGCGAAGCGGCCACTATTATATGTCGGCGGCGGTGTTATAAGTTCCAATGCGTCTACTGAAGTTCGTGCGCTTGCAGATAAGCTACGTGCTCCGATCACCACGACATTACACGGATTGGGTGTGTACCCTGAGCAGAGTAAGCTGGCGCTCGGCATGCTTGGCATGCACGGAACGTGGTACTCCAATATGGCTGTCGATCAATGCGATGTGCTTGTTGCTATCGGTGCGCGATTTGATGATCGTGTCACCGGAAAAGTAGAAGCATTTGCGAAGAACGCAAAAAAAATTCATATCGATATTGATCCGTCAGCCATTAGTAAAAATGTGCCGGTGGATGTTCCAATCGTCGGAGATGTGAAGCGCGTTCTCAAACATTTGAATGAACTTGTGAAACCGCTGGAAACGAAAGAGTGGTTGAAGACTATTGATGGATGGAAAGCCGAACATCCGCTGCGGTATAAGCATGACGAATCACTTCGTGCTCAGCATGTGATCCATAAGCTTGGTGAGATTACAGACGGTGACGCCATCGTTGTTTTCGATGTTGGTCAATCGCAAATGTGGACGGCGCAGTTCTTCAAATGGAAACACCCGCGCACGTGTATAACGTCGGGCGGGTTAGGAACAATGGGTTTCTCGCTTCCCGCTGCCATGGGCGCAGCATTTGGAAGGAACGATTTGCCGGTTATCTGCATCAGCGGCGACGGCGGTTTTCAAATGAATATTCAGGAAATGGCAACCGTTGCGCAAAATAAGCTTCCATTAAAAATTTTCATTTTCAATAATGGATTTCTCGGAATGGTACGTCAATGGCAGGAATTATTCTGGAAGAAGCGGTATTCGCATACACGCATTACCAGTCCGGATTTCGTGAAGCTGGCTGAATCATACGGTATTCGTGGAATGCGAGTGACAGCACCAGCAGAAGTTGAAAGCACTATCAAAACAGCGTTGAAATATAATGAAGGCCCAATTCTGGTAGAGTTTGTCGTTGCACCGGAAGAAAACGTGTATCCGATGATTCCTGCCGGACAAACGGTGAACGAAATCATGGATAGTCCGGAGCCGCTGGTACAAACACACGCGACACACAAAACGATGATTCATGCAAAAGGATAATGTTACTGAAAACAGGAGAAGATACCATGGCATCATCAGCGACAAAGGAACAGATAAAACAGCACACAATTTCGATGACGGTAGAAAACCATTTCGGTACATTAAATAGAATTGCCGGACTTTTTGCCGCCAAAGGGTACAACATCGATAGTCTCACTGTCGGTCCGACAGAAGATGAAGCTGTCTCGCGTATGACCATTGTAACACGTGGTGATGATCAGATCATCGAGCAAATTATGAAGCAACTTCACAAGCTGATCGATACGATTAAAGTTGTGGATTTGACAGATGACGCGTTTGTCGATAGAGAACTGGCTTTGGTGAAAGTACAATCCACACCAACAACGCGGATGGAGATCATGCAGATCTCGGAAATTTTCCGTACGAAGGTGGTGGATGTCAGTCCAAAAACACTGACAATAGAAGCGACCGGTACGCAACTCAAGGTAGATGCAATTATTAATATGTTGAAACCGTTCGGGATTAAAGAACTGGCACGCACGGGCCGCGTTGCAATCAAGCGAGAATTTCAAGGCGAAGCATAAATAGATAAGGTGAGAAAGACAGGACAAAGGCAAGAGAAATGACTTCAGATGTATTTAAAGATTTCCCGTTGTATGATCCGCGCAACGAGCATGATGCGTGTGGAATCGGTTTTATCGTCAATGTGAACGGCGAGCGTTCGCATGACACGATCATGAAGGGAATTCAGATATTAGTAAACCTCGCCCATCGCGGCGCGAGCGGCTCCGATCCGAAAACGGGAGACGGTGCCGGTATTACCATCCAAATACCGCATACTTTTTTTGCCAGAGAGTGCGGAAAACTTGGTTTTACACTGCCGCCCGAAGGCGAATATGGTGTCGGGATGTTATTTTTGCCGGTCGAACCGCAGCCGCGGTTCGAGTGCGAAGCTATTATCGAGAGAATTGTGCAAGAAGAAGGGTTAAGCATGCTCGGATGGCGCGATACACCGCTGGATGCCGATGCTATCGGCCGCGTTGCACGTGTCTCGCAGCCGTACATTGAACAGGTTTTCATTCGGTGCGCTCCGGGGATGACAACCGACGAGCTTGAGCGTAAACTGTATATCGTTCGGAAACGAGCCGAATCGGAAATTGCTGCGTCGACTATTCTGAATAAAAATTTCTTTTATGTTCCGTCGCTGTCTGCACGGACAATTATTTATAAAGGATTACTGATTGCGCCGCAGATTGCACGCTTTTATAAAGAGCTGTCGGATCCCGAAACGATGAGTGCGCTGTGTCTTGTGCATCAGCGATTTTCTACGAACACATTTCCAAGCTGGCAGCTTGCGCATCCGTTCCGGTATATTTGTCATAACGGAGAGATCAATACACTGCGCGGCAACGTCAACTGGATGCATGCACGTCAATCAGTTCTTACGTCGAATGTGTTTGGCAGCAACATCAACAAATTGTTTCCGATCATCCAGCCGGGCGTGAGCGACTCTGCGGCGTTGGATAATGCAGTCGAACTTATTACTATGAGCGGACGCAGTCTGCCGCATGCGATGACGATTCTTATTCCTGAAGCATGGGGAGCGGATACCGATATGTCTCCTGAGAAACGGGCATACTATGAATTCCACGCATCGTTGATGGAACCGTGGGACGGTCCAGCCGCAGTTGCATTTACCGACGGCCGTGTGATTGGTGCTACGCTTGATCGCAATGGACTCCGTCCTGCGCGCTATTTGGTGACGCATGATAACTTTCTGATCATGGCATCTGAAACGGGTGTGCTGGATGTTGAACCGGAGAACGTGAAGCACAAAGGTTGTCTTGAACCGGGCAATATGCTGCTTGCGGATCTTACGGAAAAGCGAATCATTCCGGATGAGGAAATTAAAACACGGCTTGCGAACCGGCAGCCCTATGCTCAATGGATTCAAGATAATCAAATTCGACTAGATCAGCTTCCTGAGCCACCGCGGGAAATCGGTTTTAGTCCGGAGGATTTGCTCAAACGCCAGCGCGCGTTCGGATACACAGACGAAGATATCCGGATGATCGTAGTTCCGATGGCAACTGATGCACAGGAACCTGTTGGTTCGATGGGTGCGGATACACCGCTGGCATGTCTTTCGGATAAACCGCAGCCTTTGTTTAATTACTTTAAACAAAATTTTGCACAGGTTACCAATCCGCCGATCGATTCGATCCGTGAAGAATTGGTGATGTCGCTCACGAGTTACATCGGCACGGAAGGCAACCTGCTGGACGAGACACCGAAGCATTGCCATACGCTGAAATTGCCTGAACCGATTTTGACAAACCGCGATCTGGAAAAAATGCGGCGAGTCTCGCAAGGCGATTTTCTTGCCACGATGCTGCCGATGCTTTTCCGAGTTGATGGCGGCGAAAAAGAACTTGAACGGGCATTAGATGGCCTCTGTCGCCGTGCGTCGTTGGCAATAAAATCTGGGTACACGATTATCATTCTTTCCGACCGTGGTGTCGATGAAGAGTACGCATCGATCCCGAGTTTGCTGGCGCTGACTGCAGTGCACAATCATCTCGTTCGGGAAAAGACCCGTACACAGGTGGCGCTGATTGTGGAATCCGGCGAACCGCGCGAAGTGATGCATTACTGCTTGCTCATCGGCTTCGGTGCAAGTGCGGTCAATCCGTATCTCGCTATCGAAACATTGGAAGAACTTGCAAATCGCGAATATTTGCCGGAGGGGATCACATTCGAAAAAGCGGTTTACAATTATAAGAAAGCAGTAAATAAGGGAATACTCAAAACAATGTCCAAAATGGGTATTTCCACATTGCAAAGTTATCAGGGCGCGCAGGTGTTTGAAGCGCTCGGATTAGGAAAAGAACTTATCGCGAAATATTTTACAGGTATCGCATCGCGCATCGGCGGTATCGGACTGAATGAGATAGCGATGGAAGCAAAGATGAAGCATGACTTTGCGTTCCGGAAACTCACCAGCGTCGATACAGAGCTTGATCTCGGCGGGAATTATTATTTCCGCATCAACGGTGAACGGCATACGGTGAATCCCACAACCATCACGAAACTTCAGCAAGCAGTGCGGTTGTCGGATGAGAAGAGTTATAAGGAATATGCGCAGCATCTGAACAATCAAAACGGCGGATTGTATAACTTACGTGGACTGATGGAATTCAAAAAAGGAACGCGTACTGTTCCGATAGAAGAAGTGGAACCGGTAAAAGAAATCGTTAAACGATTTGTCACAGGAGCAATGTCGTACGGTTCCATTAGTAAAGAAGCGCATGAAACACTCGCTGTTGCGATGAACCGCATGGGCGGCAGGTCGAATACCGGTGAAGGCGGCGAGGAAGAAGAACGATTCAAGCCAGATGCCGACGGAAATCTTCGCCGGAGCGCCATCAAACAAATTGCCTCAGCTCGTTTTGGCGTCTCGGCAAATTATTTGGTCAATGCAGATGAAATTCAGATTAAGATTGCACAAGGTGCAAAACCCGGCGAGGGCGGGCAACTCCCCGGTCATAAAGTAGATGCCATCATTGCGAGAACGCGGCATTCTATTCAGGGTGTCCAACTTATTTCGCCGCCGCCGCATCACGATATTTATTCCATCGAAGATCTGGCGCAATTGATTTTCGATATGAAAAATGTCAATCCGCGCGCTCGCATTTCGGTGAAACTCGTTGCGGAAAATGGTGTTGGCACCGTTGCTGCAGGTGTAGCGAAAGCGCATGCAGATTCGATACTCATCAGTGGTGATTCAGGCGGAACAGGAGCATCGCCATTGTCATCCATTAAGCATGCCGGTATCCCATGGGAGATCGGACTTGCAGAAGCACAACAAGTGCTGGTGTTGAACGACCTGCGCAGCCGTGTCCGGTTGCAAACAGATGGAAAACTGCAAACAGGCCGCGATGTGGCTATTGCGGCATTACTGGGTGCGGAAGAGTATGGTTTTTCGACCATGCCATTAATTTCGATGGGATGCATTATGATGCGAAAATGTCATCTCAATACATGCCCTGTCGGTATTGCGACACAAGATCCAGATCTGCGTGCGAAGTTCGAAGGAACACCGGAACATGTCATCAATTTCTTTTTCTTCGTTGCTGAAGAATTGCGCGAGATCATGGCACAGCTTGGATTCAGAACAGTTGACGAAATGATTGGGCGCGTCGATATGCTGGAAGCACGTAAGGGGGTCGAACACTGGAAGGCAAAACATATCGATCTTTCGTTCCTCTTGCATAATCCTCCGGCGCCGTCGCGTTTTGGCCGCCGCAGCCAAATTTTGCAGGAGCATGGATTGAAAGATGTGCTCGATTATCAGTTGATCGAAAATGCAAAGGATGCACTTGAAAAGGCAGCACCGGTCGAATTTGATCTCCCGATTCGGAACGTTCATCGGACTGTCGGTGCGATGCTCAGCGGAGAAGTTGCCAGAAAATACGGTTCCGCTGGATTACCGAAGAATACAATTAAGATCCATTTTTCCGGTTCCGCAGGTCAAAGCTTCGGTGCATTTCTGGCGCGGGGTATTACACTCATGCTTGAAGGAGATGCCAACGACTACACAGGAAAAGGTTTGTCAGGCGGCAGACTTATTATTTATCCTTCACGAAGATCGAAGTGTGCGCCTGAGGAAAATACAGTGGTCGGCAATGTCATCTTGTATGGAGCAACGAGCGGCGAAGCATACTTCAATGGAAAAGCAGGTGAACGTTTTGCAATCCGCAATTCAGGTGCGACCGCAGTTGTCGAAGCAGTCGGCGCTCATGGCTGTGAATATATGACAAATGGAACTGTGCTGGTACTAGGACCAACGGGGAAAAACTTTGCGGCAGGTATGTCCGGTGGTTTTGCATACGTGCTGGATGAAACCGGTGCGTTTTCTGCAACACTCTGCAACCGGTCCATGGTTGATGTCGATCCGCTTGATGCGAAAGATGAAGAAACAGTGCGAAAACTAGTGGAAAAACATTTCGAATACACTGCAAGTCCCCGTGCGCGATTTATTCTTGACCGATGGCAGCAGCTGGTAAAGAAATTTGTCAAAGTATTTCCGCATGACTATAAGAGAGTATTAGGCGTAGCAGCAAATGCGCCTGTGAAGAAAACGACATCGACAGTAGTTGTCGAGGAGGTGGCCCGTGGGTAAGCCGACTGGATTTTTGGAATTCAAGCGCGAAACACCGGTACGCCGGCCGATAGCCGAGCGTATTAATGATTGGCAGGATGTCTATCAAGAGTTTGCAGATCAAAAGGTTCAGACACAGGGCGCGCGCTGCATGGATTGCGGAATTCCTTTCTGTCATATAGGATGTCCGTTGAACAATGTCATTCCGCATTGGAATGATCTTGTGTACCGGAATCGATGGAAAGAAGCGATCCGTATTTTGCATTCGACCAATAATTTTCCGGAATTCACCGGACGTATTTGTCCCGCGCCGTGCGAAACGGCATGCGTGTTGGCTATCAATGAACCGGCCGTCGCGATCAAAGCGATCGAGCGTTCGATCATCGATGTTGCGTTCCGCGAAGGATGGATCAAGCCTGAACGTCCAGCAGTACGAACAGGAAAAACGATTGCAGTGATCGGATCGGGACCGGCCGGACTTGCAGCGGCACAGCAATTAAATCGTGCTGGACATCATGTGACGGTGTACGAGAAGAACGACCGCATCGGCGGATTGTTACGTTATGGAATTCCCGATTTCAAATTGGAAAAATTTCAGGTTGATCGGCGCATCGAAATAATGCAGGCAGAAGGAATTGTGTTTGCAACGAAAGCCCATGTTGGAGTGAATATTGCTTCCGATGAATTGCAGAGGTCGTACAGCGCTTTACTTCTTACTGGCGGATCTGAATCTCCCCGTGATCTGAAAGTTCCTGGCCGTGAGTTGAAAGGAATTAACTTTGCGATGGATTTTCTGACACAGCAAAATAAGCGCGTTGGCGGGACCGTTGTTGATCCGGCAAAATCAATTCTCGCAGCAGGCAAGCGAGTGATTATTCTTGGCGGCGGCGATACAGGTGCCGACTGTCTTGGCACCTGCCATCGGCAGAAGGCGGCATCAGTCCAGCTGTTTGAGATCATGGCTAAGCCTCCGATTGACAGATCTCCAAGCACACCATGGCCGTTGTGGCCGCTGCAGTTGCGCACAGAGAGTGCTCACGAAGAAGGCGGAATACGAGACTGGTCTATCGCGACAACTCGTTTTGAAGGCAACGCAGAAGGCAATGTAAAGAAATTGCATGCCGTACGTGTCAGTCCAGCACCGGATTTCAAACCGGTTCCAGGATCAGAATTTTCCATCGACACCGATTTGGTATTGATTGCCATGGGATTCATCGGTCCGACGAAGAGTGGACTGCTCGACGAGTTGGGTGTTGCTCTCGATTCTCGTGGGAATGTCTCTACGGACGAGAATTATTTGACTTCAATTCCCGGAGTATACGCTGCGGGAGATATGAGACGTGGTCAATCATTAGTCGTATGGGCGATCGCAGAAGGACGGAAAGTTGCCCGTGCGATGGATCTTCAATTGATGGGATTTTCAAATTTACCATAAGAGCGTGTCCGCGAGAAGACACGAAGAAAAAGATGATGAAGGAACTTAAAAATAAAATCATGAAGGTAATTTGAGTAACTCTGTGTTGTCGGTTGTTAGATTCATCATAAAACGAATGTAGAATAATAAAACAACAAGTAATCAATAAGGAGAAAAATACATGGCAATCATCGATTTTGGCGGTGAGAAAGAAAAAGTTGTCACACGTAAAGAATTTACACTTGCAAAAGCGCGCAAAGTTCTCAAGAAGGAAGTTGTAGCTGTTATTGGCTATGGCGTACAAGGACCTGCACAAGCTCTCAACATGAAAGACAATGGCATTCATGTGATCATCGGCCAGTCAAAAGAATATAAAAAAGACTGGGATCGTGCAGTGAAAGACGGCTGGGTTCCCGGCAAAACTCTTTTTCCGATTGAAGAAGCTGTTCGGCGCGGAACAATTATCCAGATGCTTGTATCTGATGCTGCTCAGCGAATTATTTGGCCTGCGGTCAAACAGAATCTCAAACCCGGCGATGCGTTATACTTTTCGCATGGATTCTCTATTACCTATAAAGAAGAGACAGGTGTGATCCCGCCGAAAGATGTCGATGTGATCTTGGTTGCTCCAAAAGGCTCCGGTTTGAATGTGCGTCGTAATTTTTTGTCCGGTGCCGGTATCAATTCAAGCTATGGCGTGTTTCAGGATGCAACCGGCCGAGCAGAAGAACGCTGCTTGGCTGTCGGCATCGCAATCGGCTCTGGGTATTTGTTCCTGACAACATTTTTGAAAGAAGTCTATAGCGATCTCACGGGCGAACGTGGTGTGTTAATGGGCGCACTTGCAGGCCTTATGCAGGCGCAGTATGACGTCCTTCGCAAGAATGGCCATTCACCTTCTGAGGCGTTCAACGAAACGGTTGAAGAGCTGACACAGAGTCTTATCCGGCTTGTTGATGAAAACGGTATGGACTGGATGTATTCAAACTGTTCCGTCACTGCACAACACGGTGCATTGAAGTGGAGACCGATTTTCCATCAGGCAAATCTACCGGTGTTCGAAAAGCTGTACGAATCCGTCAAGAGCGGCCAGGAAACTCGCGAAGTAATTCAAGATTGTGGCGGCAAGGATTATCAAGAGTATTTGGCGAAGAAACTCGCAGAAATTCATGATTCTGAAATGTGGAAAACCGGTGCCGCTGTCCGTGCGCTTCGCCCCAAAGAAAGAGCGAAAGCTATTTCCAAGAAGATTAAAGGTGTCAGTGGCCGAGGACAGAATTAATTCGGTTTGATGTATTGCAAAGTGTCGGGGCGTTCTCTCAAACGCCTCTGCACATTAATTAAAATTTTTCATTCATAGATCATGCAAAGGCTGTCTATGCAACAAATTTCATTGTACGACACAACGCTGCGCGACGGCACACAAGGAGAAGATGTTTCCTTTTCTGCCGAAGATAAAATAAAGATTGCCAAACGGCTCGATTCGTTTGGTGTAACGTACATCGAGGGCGGATGGCCCGGTTCGAATCCCAAGGATATGGAATTCTTCGAGCGTGCCCGTGACACCAAATTCACGCATGCAAAGATTGCAGCGTTCGGATCCACACGCCGTGCGAAAAATCCTGTTGAAAAGGATGCGAATATTCGTGCGTTGTTGGATGCGCAGACACCGGTTGTAACCATCTTCGGAAAATCGTGGCTTCTGCATGTGAAACAAGCGCTGCAAATTACTCCTGAAGAAAATTTGACGATTATTGCCGACTCCGTTGCCTATCTCAAGAAGCATGGGAAAGAAGTAATCTATGATGCAGAACATTTCTTCGATGGGTATAAACATGACGAAGCCTACGCTGTGCAGACGTTGCAAGCTGCAGGCAAAGCTGGTGCAGAAATTCTTGTTCTCTGCGACACCAACGGCGGAACATTGCCATGGGAAGTAGCAGAAATAGTGCGCGAAGTCAAGAAAAGAGTCTCGACTCCTCTCGGTATTCACACGCACAACGATTCCGAAACGGCAGTCGCAAGTGCATTGCTGGCAGTACGCGAAGGATGTATCCAAGTACAGGGTACGATCAACGGTTATGGCGAACGTTGCGGGAATGCCAATCTGTGCTCTATTATACCCGACCTCCAATTGAAGATGGGATATCGCTGCGTTTCAGATGAACAATTGCTGCATCTCACCGGTGTCTCGCGCTATGTGAGTGAACTGGCAAATATGAAACACCAGAAGAATCTTCCGTTTGTCGGGGAAAGTGCGTTTGCTCATAAAGGCGGCGTTCATGTCAGTGCGGTGATGAAGACTGCGCTTACGTATGAGCATGTTATGCCGGAAGCAGTTGGCAGTGTTCGTCGAGTATTGATTTCTGATCTTTCTGGACGAAGTAATATCATCTTTAAAGCAAAAGAATTAGGTGTGGAGCTTGATGAGAAATCTCCGGCCGTGCAGAAAATTGTTGACGAAATCAAAGAGATGGAACACTACGGCTACAGCTATGAAGATGCCGAAGGATCGTTTGAGTTGATGGTGAAGCGTCATACCGGAGAAATGAAACATTTCTTCGATTTAGAGCGATTCAAGGTCAGTATCCAAAAAGATAGTCTTGAAAAGGACGCACGTTCCGAAGCGTTGATTAAGATACGCGTAGGCAACGAAACAGAAATCACCGCTGCCGAAGGAGACGGCCCGATCAACGCACTCGATAAAGCATTGCGTAAGGCTCTTGAAAAATTTTATCCTGAATTAAGTCAGATCCATTTGACCGATTACAAGGTGCGGGTGCTTGACACGCAAAATGCCACAGCAGCAAAGGTGCGCGTATTGATCGAAACCGAGAACGATGAATCGTCATGGAATACGGTTGGCGTGTCTCCGGACGTGGTGGAAGCAAGCTGGAAAGCACTGGTCGATTCGATCAGTTATCATTTGTTAAAGCACCGTACACCCGGTGCAGTCTAATGCAGTAGGTTATCCATAAAGGAAGTTGTTCGATGATTATTGTGATGAAGGCTGGTGCGAGCCAGCAGCAAATTGAACATGTTTTTGACAAAGTCAAAGAACTTGGATTCAAAGTTCACCCAATCTATGGGGAACTGCGCACGGTCATTGCATGTGTAGGCGATGAGCGCGGTAAATTTCGCCTGCAGGCACTCGATTCCCTTGATGGAGTGGAAAATGTCGTTCCGATTCTGAAGCCATATAAACTTGCCAGCCGTGAGTGGCATGGTTCACGTACGAATATAACGATTCCTGCACCGAGTGGAAGCTCCATGCCGCCGGTTGTCATCGGAAGCGATCACTTTGTCGTGATGGCGGGACCATGCTCTGTAGAAAGTCGAGAACAGATTTTACAATCGGCAGAACAGGTCAAGAAAGCAGGTGCCAAGGTGCTGCGCGGCGGAGCATTTAAACCGAGGACATCACCGTACAGTTTTCAAGGATTAGAAGAGGAAGGATTGAAGCTTCTCGCTGAAGCGCGCGAAAAAACTGGATTGCTGATTATTACAGAAGTCATTACTCCTACCGATGTCGCGCTGGTTGCGGAGTATTCGGACATTCTTCAACTCGGTGCACGCAATATGCAGAATTTTGTTTTGCTGAAAGAAGTCGGCAAGCTAAAGAAACCGGTCTTGCTCAAACGCGGACAGTCCAGCACATTAAAAGAACTCTTAATGTCGGCTGAGTATATTATGTCTCAAGGCAACGAGCAAGTGATACTCTGTGAACGCGGCATCCGGACATTTGAAGATTATACGCGTAACACGTTCGATCTTTCCGCCGTGCCCGCGTTGAAAGAACTCAGTCATTTGCCCGTCATCGCTGATCCAAGTCATGGGACAGGTGTACGAAGTCTCGTAACGCCGATGGCAAAGGCTGCTGTTGCTGCGGGTGCTGATGGATTGATCATCGAAGTGCATCCGAATCCGGAAGAAGCGTTTTCCGACGGAGCACAATCACTTGCACCGGATCAATTTTCAGCACTGATGGATTGGATTCGTAAACTAGTACAAATAGAAAATAAAAAGATATAGGAGAGTTGACCATGGAAGACCGCGTATTTATATTCGATACGACGTTGCGCGACGGTGAACAGTCACCCGGGTGCAGCATGAACTTTGAAGAGAAGATTCGCATGGCCCGTCAGATCCAACTGCTCTGCGTGGATGTGATTGAAGCAGGATTTCCTATTTCATCTGTTGGCGACTTCGAGTCGGTAAGATTGATTGCAGAAAAGATCAAGACCTGCACAGTCGCCGCACTTGCTCGTGCAGTGAAACCGGACATCGATCGTGCGTGGGAAGCAATTCGTGAAGCAGCAAAACCACGCATACATATATTTATCGCAACTTCGGATCTACATCTCAAATACAAACTGAAGAAATCTCGAGAGCAAGTATTAAAGGATGCCATCTGGGCTGTGCAATATGCGAAGTCATTGTGTGATGATATTGAATTTTCATGCGAAGACGCCTCCCGGAGTGATATTAATTATCTTTGTGAAATTGTTGAAGCCACCATCAAAGCAGGTGCAACGATCATCAATCTGCCGGACACGGTGGGTTATGCAATTCCTGATGAGTACGGTGCCATGTTCCACATGATTCGCGAACGCGTTCCCAATATTGGGTCAGCTGTTTTGAGTTCGCATTGTCACAATGACCTCGGACTGGCCGTTGCCAACTCCATTGCTGCAATTCAAAATGGTGCACGTCAAATAGAATGTACCATCAACGGTATCGGTGAACGTGCGGGTAATGCATCGCTGGAAGAGATCGTCATGGCGATAAAAACACGGCACGAAAAGCTTAGTCTGAAAACGAATGTCGATACCGAAGAAATCTATAAATCGAGTAAATTGTTGAGCAGTCTTACCGGAATGATGGTACAGCGGAATAAAGCAATCGTGGGTGCGAATGCGTTTGCGCATGAAGCTGGTATTCATCAGGATGGGATGTTGAAAAGTCCTCTGACGTACGAGATTATGACGCCGCAGTCTGTTGGGATCAAGCATAGCATGCTGGTACTTGGAAAACATTCAGGCCGCCATGCGTTGAAACAGCGGTATGCTGAACTCGGTTATCAATTGACAGACGAAGAACTTCAGCGTGCGTATCAACTCTTTTGCTCGATCGCCGATCAGAAGAAGGAAATATTTGATGAAGATCTAGAAACCATTCTAGAGTCAGGCGTCAGTTCGACAGAAGAAGTGTATCATCTGGTTAATCTCCAAATCACCAGCGGCACCAATCTGCGCCCGACGGCAACGATTGAATTGAAACAAGGTGATCAGTTGATAGTAGATTCTGCAACGGGCGACGGCCCGGTTGATGCTGCCTATAAAGCTGTTGAGAGGATTACAGGTGTTGTTGGTAAACTGACAGAGTATTCCATTAAATCTGTGCATTCCGGGCATGATGCTATTGGTGAAGTCTTTGTCCGAGTCGATTTCAATGGTTTATTGTTTAACGGACGTGCAGCAAGCACGGATATTATCACCGGAAGCGTGAGCGCATACATTGAAGCATTGAATCGCGCTCTGGCTTCAAAGAAACGAAAAGAAGAACAACAGAAAAAAATATTTCCAAAGGACAGTGTGACAGCCTGAGAAAAGAGATGCAAAGAAAAGTCATTGGAATTATCGGAGGTATAGCACCTCCATCGACAATAGATTATTATCAAAGAATCATTACGGGCTTTCAAGAGAAAGACAGTACTCATCACTATCCGTCAATATTGATTAACAGTATTAATATGACGCGAATGTTGGATCTGGTCGCGAAAAAAGAGTATGACACATTAGTCGATTATTTAAGTGATGAGATTCAGAAGCTGAAAAACGGCGGTGCTGATTTTGCAGTGTTAGCATCCAATACACCGCACATTGTTTTTGAACAGCTAAGAAAAAAGTCAACTTTTCCATTGATCAGCATTGTCGAAGCAGCTTTGGCAAATGCAAAAAAACTTGGTTGTAAAAAGCTTGGTTTGTTTGGTACCAAATCAACGATGCAAGGTGGGTTTTATCAAGCTGGATTTTCCAAAAAAGGTATAGAGATTATAATACCACCTCCTGAATCGCAAAATTATATTCATGATAAATACATGAATGAATTTGTGAAGGGAATATTTCTTGAAGAGACAAAGAGAGCATTTATTGACATTGTTCATCAAATGAGAAAGCAAAACAATATTGAGGGTTTGATCTTAGGTGGAACAGAATTGCCCTTTCTATTGAAAGAAGAGGATTTTAATGATTTCAGATTATTCAACACGACCGAAATACATGTGGAAAGCATTCTTAATTACGCTTTGGCAATTTGAAATTTGATTCTGGAAAATCGTAATGAAAATACAACTTGGCCCAAAAGATATTATTTTTCCTGTGCCAGCGGCACTTGTCGTGTCAGGCACTTTTAAAAAACCAAATATTATTACCATTTCTTGGATTGGAATGATGAGTTCATCTCCTCATATTATTGGCATATCATTAGAAAGAAATAGACATTCATTTGAATTAATTAATAAGTACAAACAATTTTCTGTCAATATTCCTTCATCAAAATTATTCGTTGAAACAGACTATTGTGGCATTGTTTCTGGAAGGAATACAGACAAATTTAGAGATACAGGATTTACACCATTAAAAAGTAAAAAAATAGTTCCTCCGATTATTGAAGAATGTCCTTTCAATATGGAGTGCATAGTTGTTCATGAATTCCCTTTTAAAAAGTACAATGTCTTTTTCGGTGAAATCATTGAGACACATATTGATGCAGACAAAATTGATGAATTGAAGCCTAAAGATATTGATATATCGAAAGTAGATCCTTTAGTGTATTGTGCGACAATTCGAGAATATTGGTCTATTGGCAGAAAATTGGGGAATAGTTTTTCCGTTGGTAAAAATATGAAAATCAAGGAATAAAATGACTGCATACATTTGGCAATATAAAATAGATAAAAGTTTTGACAGCAAAAAGTAAAGGAAAGTTGAACAGGAAAAATATATGGTAACATGCTTTTTGAAATATGTAATAAACCTTATAGAATGTTGGGAATCATAAAATGATACGAACAGAAAATGAAGAAATAAATTATAAGACGAAGTTTTCTAATGGCGAACATTCAGCCTTTTCAGATACGACGATTGACAAATGGGGAGTAATTCAGGTTTTAGACCGCATGAACTTCTCGAGGCAGCAGTAGCAGGTTGCATGAATATGCACATAAGGATGTTTGCTGAAAACCATAACATGGATGTTTCTAAGGTAAAAACAGAAGTATCGCTTAATAGAAACGAGCCTGAATCTGCAGTATTCGAATACAAGATAGAAGTTGATGGAAAGTTAACCGGATTGGAGAAAGAGAAGCTTATGCAGATTGTGCAGAGCTGTCCAGTAAAGAAAACGTTATCAAAGAGAATAGAATTTAAAAATATCGGATAACCGATATTATGGTTTTTGAATTATAATGAAAGAAAACGAATCGAACAATTTAAATGGATTATACTATGGCTCAACTACGTACGCTCTTTCAAAAAGTATGGGATAATCATGTAGTTGTGCAGGAACCGGACTCGCCGGCTGTCTTGTACATCGATTTACAACTTGTCCACGAAGTAACATCGCCGCAAGCATTCGATGGATTACGTCGACGTGGACTCAAGGTTCGCTGTCCGGATCGTACGGTGGGAACCATGGATCACAGTATTCCGACGCTTCCTCCATCAGTTCCGATTTCAGATGAACTTGCGGCAAAGCAAATGCGTCAGATGGAAATTAATGCGCAGGAATTTGGTTTTCGTCTCTACGGCAAAAATAATCCGCAGCGCGGGATTGTACACATCATCGGACCGGAACTTGGTTTTACCCAGCCGGGAATGACGATCGTCTGCGGTGACAGCCACACTGCGACACACGGAGCCTTTGGCGCTCTCGCGTTTGGTATCGGCACAAGCGAAGTCGAACATGTCCTTGCAACTCAATGTTTGTTGCAACGTCTGCCGAAAACAATGGAAGTTTGCATTGAAGGGAAGCTCAGTGTCGGTGTGACAGCGAAGGATATTATCCTTGCACTTTTAGCAAAGATCGGTGTTGGCGGCGGTACAGGACACGTCATTGAATACACCGGGTCAACGGTCCGCTCTCTTTCTATGGAAGAACGAATGACTGTCTGCAATATGTCAATCGAAGGCGGTGCGCGTGCCGGTATGATGGCACCGGACGATAAGACATTTGAATTTCTCGCAAATCGTGAATTCGCTCCCAAAGGTGAAGCATGGGAAAAAGCGCTGAAGCGCTGGAGCTTGTTGCCGACGGATGCAGGTGCTGTATACGATGCGACTGTTTCGCTGGATATTTCCAAACTTGAACCGATGCTGACATTCGGCACTAATCCGGGAATGGGATTGCCGGTCACCGGACGCGTTCCTAATCCATCCGGAGTGAGTAATGCGGCGGATAAGCAAACATTGGAAAAAGCGATTCACTATATGGGACTTCAGCCGGATGAAATTCTTGTGGGAAAAAAGATCGATGTCGTTTTCATAGGCAGCTGTACGAATGGCCGCATGTCAGATCTGCGCGAAGCTGCACGTGTATTCCGAGGACGCAAAGTTGCTCCACATGTGCGCGCCATGGTTGTTCCAGGTTCGCAGGAGATTAAGCGTCAGGCGGAAGCAGAAGGATTGCACAAAGTATTTACAGACGCCGGAGCAGAGTGGCGCGAGTCCGGCTGTTCAATGTGCATCGCAATGAACGGTGATGAAATTAAAGCCGGTCAATATGCCGTTTCCACCAGCAATCGGAACTTTGAAGGACGACAAGGCAAAGGAGGACGCACATTGCTTGCCTCACCGTTAACTGCTGCAGCCGCTGCAGTGACAGGTAAAATTACGGATGTTAGAACATTATTACTCTCATAAAGAAAAATGCAAACGTATCAGTGGAATGCGGTTGATTACGCTAAAAGTTCCAGTGTCCAACAGCAATGGGCACGTGAGCTTATCCGCAAATTAAATTTGAAGGGCAATGAAACATTGCTCGATATCGGATCCGGCGACGGTAAGGTGACGGCAGAAATTGCTTCACTTATTCCCAATGGTTCCGTTATGGGTATTGACAGTTCGGAAGAGATGATCGTGCTTGCACAACGAATGTATCCTCGAGATACTTTTATAAATTTGCAATTTCAACGAGAGGATGCAAACAGCTTGCCGTTTGAGAATGAATTCGATGTTGTCTTTTCAAATGCAACTTTGCATTGGATTTTTGATCATAGGCCTGTCTTACGCGGTATTTTTACAAGTTTGAAACAAGGAGGGAAAATCCTTCTTCAAATGGGCGGAAAGGGCGGAGCGGCAGAAGTCATAACCTTGTTAGAAAAACAGATTGCCGCACGGGAATGGTGTGAATACTTTCAGGACTATCATTTTCCATATGCTTTTTATGGACCGAGTGAGTATCAAGAATGGTTGCGCGAGTCTGGGTTGAAAGAAATTCGGGCAGAATTGATTGAAAAGGATATGGCGCACCCCGGCCGCGCTGGTTTTGAATTATGGATTCGGACGACTTGGCTCCCTTACACACAAAGAGTGCCTGAAACAAAAAGAAATATGTTTATCTCTGAGTTAGCAGACGCGTACCTTGACCAGCACGTCATAGACGAAGCTGGAAAAGTACACGTTCATATTATGCGGCTCGAAATCGAGGCATTGAAACCCTAACATCATATTTATCATAAAACGAGAAACCTATGGCAACTTTTACATCATTAACATCGCGTGTCGTTCCACTGCTCGTGGATAATGTCGATACGGATCAAATCATTCCTGCGCGGTTTCTGAAAGTCATCGACAAGAAAGGGCTTGGAGAACAGCTTTTCTGCGATTGGCGTTACAACTCTGATGGAACTCCCAATTCGGATTTTGTTTTGAACCAGCCGCAGCATCGCGGATCGCAGGTATTACTGGCAGGGGACAATTTTGGATGCGGTTCTTCGCGTGAACATGCACCGTGGGCGCTGACTGCATTCGGTTTCCGTGCAGTGATCAGTACAACGATCGCAGATATCTTCCGCAGTAATTCCATGAAGAACGGATTGCTTCCGGTGATTCTTACGGCATCAGAACATAAGCAATTGAAAGATGAAATTCAGAAATCGCCGAATGCTGAGGTGACAATTAACCTAGAAAAGCAGGAGATTACATTTCCATCCGGTACACATGCAAAGTTTCCGATTGACCCGTTTTCAAAATTTTGCCTTTTGAATGGAGTCGATGAATTGGAGTATTTACGAAGATTTACAAAAGAAGTTGAACAATACGAAGCAGCGCACTCACGATAAAAGAGAACAGCAATGCAGCCAAGAGGAAAAGATATGACACACGAACATGAAGATCACCACCATATCGACAAACCGATTGCGATTCTTGGAATCGGCAACATGGGATCAGCGTTGATGAAGGGTATCATCAACGCAAAACTTACACCGCCGAAAAAGATCATAGCATGCGACATTGACCTGCCCAAACTGCAGGCAATTGCGGCTGAATGGAAAATTCGCATCGCCGCAGATCTCAGTGCAGCAGCGGAAATATCGGAGATACTTCTCCTCTGTGTAAAACCGCAGACGCTTGCCAGTGTACTACAAACTATTAAACCAGTTATTCGGCCCGACCATCTTGTGATCTCCATTGTTGCCGGTGTTCGGATTGAATTTATCCAGCAGATGCTCGGCACCAAACTCGGCATTGTACGGGCCATGCCAAATATTGCTGCAACGGTCGATGAAGGTGCGGCAGCACTTGCGTATGGCGAGCATGTGAGCGCAGAGCAGCAAGAAATTGCAAAATCTATCTTCGAAGCAGTTGGTGACGCCGTTGTTGTTTCAGAAGACCAACTCGATGCAGTCACCGGACTCAGCGGTAGCGGCCCTGCATATATTTATATGGTTATCGAAGCACTGATTGATGGCGGAGTCAAAATGGGGCTTTCGCGTGATATTGCAACAAAGCTGGCGATCCAAACGGTGCTTGGGTCAGCGAAGTTAGCAAAAACTTCCAGACTTCATCCAGCAATTTTACGTGATCAAGTTACGACACCAGGTGGAACGACCATTAATGCCATCCATGAACTTGAATCGCATGGACTGAGGGCGATGTTGATTAACGCTGTTGTAACAGCGACGGAAAGATCAAAGGAATTAAGCAAATTATTGAATAACTTGTAAAAGAAAAAAGAAATAATACCAAGGAGAGATAGAAAAACAATGGCAAAGAAATACAATATTGCAGTCATCGGCGGTGACGGCACAGGTCCGGAAGTAGTCGCTGAGGGTTTAAAAGTCTTGAAAGTTGCTTCGAAAAAATTTGGATTTTCCTATGATACAACTATGTTTGATTACGGTGGTGAGCGGTACATGAAAACCGGCAAGACGATTACCGACGAAGAACTTGAAGGTCTAAAAAAATTCGATGCGATCTTTTTGGGCGCAATCGGACATCCGGACGTAAAACCGGGAATTCTTGAGCAGGGAATTCTCCTGAAGACACGTTTTGCACTCGATCAATATATTAATTTGCGACCGGTCAAGTTGTACAATGAAGCGTTCTGTCCGCTCAAAGATAAGAAACCTGAAGATATTAATTTTGTTGTAGTGCGCGAAAACTCTGAAGGCCTCTACAAAGGCCTGGGAAGTTTTGAAAATAAAGGCACGAAGAATGAAGTTGCTATCCAGATATCTCACAATACCCGCAAAGGCGTTGAGCGCTGTATTCGTTATGCGTTTGAGTACTGCAAAAAAAGGAACAGTAAGAAGCGAAAACTCACGCTCTGCGGCAAGACGAATGTACTGACATTTGCATGGGATCTTTGGCAGCGGACATTTGATGAAGTGAAAAAGGAATATCCGGATATTAAAACCGACTATGCTCACGTTGATGCAACAACGATGTGGTTTGTGAAGAATCCGGAGTGGTTCGATGTGATCGTGACCGATAATATGTTCGGCGATATCATTACGGATCTTGGCGCGATGGTGCAGGGCGGTATGGGTATTGCAGCAGGCGGCAATATTAATCCGGAAGGTGTCTCCATGTTTGAACCCATTGGCGGATCTGCGCCGAAGTATACCGGAAAACATGTAATTAACCCGCTTGCAGGAATTTGCGCGCTCGGTATGCTCTTAGAAACAATCGGCGAAGAAAAAGCAGGTAAAGCAGTCGAGAATTCGGTCATTACCCTTGTCCAGAAGAAAATTAAAAATCTCGCAGCAGGGAAAATGGGATACACGACCGAAGAGATCGGCGACATGGTTGCTGCGGGAATATAAAAGAAAAGAACAATGGATATTCATGTACCATTTATCTTGCTTGGTTTAGGCCCGGTGGGACGTACTTTGGTGCGTCAAATTCTTGACACACACAAGATCGTTGCCCAGCGAACGGGAATTCAATTTGTCCTTGTGGGCATTTCTGATTCATCCGGTTTGATGTGGGAGAACGACGGCATTCCCGAAGAAATGTTGCAGAAGATTCTACGTGATACCGATGAGCATCGAAGACTTAATGGTGTAGCTGATCTTCACCCGCACACAAAGTTAAATGATGTACTGCGGCCGGGGACTATCCTGATAGATGCGACACATTCATTAGAAACTAGACCCATCGTGAAAGATGCTCTTGAAGCGGGATGCGGCATTGTCATCGCAAATAAAATTTTACTTGCTGATGAATGGTCAAAGGCGAAAATGTATTTTGATCATCCGCTTATTCGTTATGAAGCAACGGTGGGAGCAGGGCTTCCTATTATCTCCACGCTACGGTATCTGCTTGATACAGGAGATGAAATCACGAGTATTGAAGCGTCTGTCAGCGGTACATTAGGTTTTTTGTGTACTGCGCTAGAGTTAGGCGTTCCGTATTCTGTCGCTGTAGCCAATGCGAAGAACATGGGATATACAGAACCTGATCCACGCGATGACTTGAGTGGATATGATATTGTGCGGAAAGCTTTGATTCTTGCACGCACAGCCGGTTGGCCGCTTGAAATGCACAACCTGACTTCGGAACCGATGTATCCACCAACGTGGGTATCGCGAACAGTCGAAGAATTTATGACTGCACTGCCGTCACTTGATGAGATGTACGCTGCACAAGTACGGCTGGCACAAAGTGAAGGAAGAAGCCTTCGCTATGTTGCACATCTTTCATCCAAGGGCGGACGAGTCGGATTGACGTCGGTTGCAAAAGACGGTCATATCGGGTCAAAGAGCGGTCCGGCAAATTCTGTCGAGATCTTTACTCACCGCTACCAAGAAATGCCATTGGTTATTTCCGGGCCGGGTGCCGGTCCGGAAATCAAAGCCGCCGGCGTGATGGAAGATATGCTGCAACTTGCAAATATTTTGCAGCATAGAATGTTGTCGACGAATTCTTAAAAGCAGGGAAATCCTATGTCTACAAAAAAGGTCATCAAATTTGGCGGATCATCCGTTGCCAACCCGGAACGTATTCGTGATGTTGCTTCTATTGTTCTCGAAGCTGCTAAGAAAGAACGTGCGATTGTAGTTGTCTCCGCTTTTCAAGGAGTAACAAATCAATTATTAGAATGCGCACAGTTAGCAGAAAGAGGCAATAGAGAATTTCAATCCATTTACAAAAAACTTGTTAAGCGTCATACCACAACATTGAAGGTTCTGCATAATGGACGTCCGCCAAAGAATGTTGTCGCTCATGTGCAAGTACTGCTTTCTGAACTTCATGATGCACTACAAGGAATTTATTTACTGCGTCACAGTTCTCCGCGTGCGCTTGATTTAACAGCAAGCTTCGGCGAGCGTCTCTCAGCAGTAATCATTGCATCGTTTCTCCAGAAAACTCAACCATCATGCTTTGTGGATTCACGCGAGATGGTGAAAACCGACGATCAATTTACTCGTGCCATCGTTCAATTTGATAAAACCAATCGAGCGATTAAATCATATTTCACAAAGCTCTTTGCAGGTTCTAGCAAACGGCTCATTCCTGTTGTGACCGGATTTATCGGATCAACCGATGACGGTCTGACAACTACAATTGGCAGAAATGGGTCAGACTATTCAGCGGCAATTTTTGGCGCAGCGCTTGATGCATCCGTCATTGAAATCTGGACTGATGTGGACGGCATTCTGAGCGCTGATCCGCGTTCCGTTCCTGCGGCATTCGTTGTGCCGCATATGTCATACGAAGAAGCGATGGAGCTTTCTTACTTCGGCGCAAAGGTGCTTCATGCATCAACGATTGCGCCTGCTGTGGCAAAACATATTCCTATTGTCATTAAGAATACGCTGAATCCCACAGCGGCAGGTACACGCATTTCGCATCACGTAGACCGGTGGGAAGGCGTGGCAAAAGGAATTACTTCTGTTGACTATTGCACGCTGCTCACACTGCGCGGCATGAGTATGGTAGGAGTTCCTGGAATTGCAGAGCGATTGTTTCGAGCACTCGCTTCTCACAGTGTCAATGTCATTTTGATTTCGCAGGCATCATCCGAACATACGATATGCTTTGCAATCAGCTCTTCTGATGCGGCGGCAGCAAAAAAAGCAGTTCATCATGAATTTCACTTTGAATTGCAGTCCAAACTAACATCGTTGGACGAGAAACCGAATCAATCCATTATTGCCATTGTCGGCGACGGAATGAAAGGTACACCCGGTGTATCGGGAAAAGTTTTCGGGGCATTGGGGCGGAATAATGTGAATATTTCCGCGATTGCTCAAGGCGCATCAGAGCGTAATATCTCTTTTGTGATCGATGAAGTGCAGAAACTTCTTGCCTTGAATGTCATTCACGAAGCATTCTTCGAACCAAGAAAAAAACTTGGCGTCGTACTTATCGGTCCTGGCAATATAGGCGGTACACTTCTCAAACAAATTCATCAACAGCAATCGTATCTTCATTCGGAAGGGTATGATGTCCGTGTATGCGGCATATACGACATCGGCAAAGCGGTGTTCTCTTCAAAAGGGATCGATCTGAAACGATGGAAAGAGCATATTGATAGCTCATCAAAGCGAGTGAATTATTCAGGGTTATTGCAGAATATTGCCACGCTCCAACTCACCAATGGTGTTATTGTGGATTGTACTGCAAGCTCTGAAATTGTTGATCTCTACGAGGACTTCGTAAAATTAAATATGCATATCGTTACACCGAATAAGAGGGCGAATGTTCTTCCCTGGTCGCGATATAAACGGTTGACGGAGTTGATGAAGGGTCGGCAAAAAATGTTTTTCTACGAAGCGAACGTTGGCGCAGGGCTGCCGATTATCTCGACACTTCAAGATTTAATTGCAAGTGGGGATCAAATTATTAAAATCGAAGGAATGTTTTCCGGAACATTAAGCCACCTCTTTAATCATTTTGATGGCTCGATGCCGTTTAGTGCACTTGTTGAAGATGCACTGAAGCTCGGATATACAGAACCGGATCCGCGCGAAGATTTATCCGGCAATGACGTTGCTCGAAAGCTCTTAATTCTTGCCAGACAAATCGGTTTGAAAATGGATATGAATAATATCAAAGTAGAAAGTCTTGTTCCTCGGCCGTTGCGCAGCGGTGCTTTCTCGAAAGAATTTTTCAAACGTTATGCAAAATATGACGAAGCAATGAAACGACGGTTAGAAGCGGCTCAAGCACGAGGTTCAGTTTTGCGATATGTTGCCTTGCTGGAGGGGAGCAAAGCCTCTGCCGGTATTTTGGAAGTTCCTCAAAATCATATGCTCGCATCGACCAAGGGAAGCGATAATATCGTTGCATTCACTACTCAGCGGTACTCGAAGACGCCATTAGTAGTGCAAGGTCCCGGTGCGGGTGCTGATGTGACAGCGATGGGAGTCTTTTCCGATCTCCTGAAATTGCTTCACTATTTGCCGCATTAACAGAATTTGTATAAAGGAGTATTGTCATTGAGCAGGAAGTATGTCATCATTGTGCCCGATGGAGCAGCTGATAAACCGTTACAGGTGTTCGGTGGGAAAACAATATTCGAAGCTGCAGAAAAATCGAACATCGATTCCATCTCGATGACCGGTAGACAAGGGTTGTGCCGAACGGTTCCTCCCGCTCTTCAGCCGGGCAGCGATGTGGCGATGATGGCAGTGCTCGGTTATGATCCGGTAAAATACTATACTGGTAGAGCGCCGATTGAGGCGGTTGCACAAGGTATCAATATTACAGAAAACGATTGGATATTCCGATGTAATCTTGTGACGACAGCCGATGGCAACATGCTTGACCACAGTTCCGGACACATTTCCAGTGAAGAAGGCAAGAAATTTATAGATGAGTTGAATAAAGAATTCAGCAGTGATCGTATCCGGTTTTACCCGGGTGTTGGTTATAGACATCTTATGATTGTCAATGGTTATGACTTTTCAAATCTCCAGCTTCAACCACCGCATGATCATATTGGAAAAAAAGTCATCGACTTGCTCCCGAGCGGGAAAAATGCGGAAGTTCTCATTGAGCTGATAAAAAAGAGTGAAAAACTTTTTAAGGATCACCCGATTAATCTTGTTCGCAGAAACCTCAAAAAGAACGAAGCAAGTTCTATTTGGCTCTGGGGACATGGAAAAAAAGCAAGGATGGAGCCATTCAAAAAAAAGTATGGCCTCAAAGGTGCAGCGATCACCGCAGTCGATCTTGTCAAAGGATTAGCATATCTCATTGGATTCGATTTTATCAAAGTTGAAGGAGCGACAGGATATTTCGATACGAATTATCATGCCAAAGGACTTGCGGCAATCGAAGCGCTCAAGAAATATGATATCGTTCTTGTTCATGTGGAAGCGACGGATGAAGCCGGACATGCCGGAGACGCAAGTATAAAGAAAAAAGCTTTGGAAGAAATCGATAAGCATATTGTCGGGCCTGTGATGGCAGAACTTCAGAAATATAAAAGCTGGCGGATTCTTGTAATGCCGGATCATCCGACACCTGTATCGACCCGAGGACATACAAATGATCCGATACCATTTGCTTTAGCAGGTGAGGGAATCAGCCACAATATCCATCTTCCTCTCAGCGAAACGAATGCTGCCAAAACCGGAATACTGTTCAACAACGGTTATGAGCTGATGGAGTTTTTCCTGAAGAGTTAGAAAATCCCACGCTCCGATTACGGCTCACAAATGTGAATTCTTTGGAAACGCAAATAATTACCATCCAGACGCATTATGGCATTTAATTTAGTAGGCTTTCTAATTTTCGCATTGGTAACCTGTATTACTCCAGGGCCGAACAACCTATTGTTATTTTCGTACGGCAAAGCGTATGGATTTTATGACTCGAGAAAGCTCATGCTAGGTATCGCCCTCGGATTTTTTTGCATGCTGTATTTGTCCGGATATGGTGTTGCAGAGATCATCGCAAGCAGTCCCGTTCTTGGTTTGATTCTTAGAATTATCGGGTCGATTTGGATGCTCTATCTTGCCTTCATTGTGAGTAAGCTTAGTGTAGAAATTGAACCGGGGAAGAAAGCGATTATTGGATTCGGTCAGGCATTTGCTCAGCAGTTTGTTAATCCGAAAGCATGGGTGATGGCAATCAGCGGCGCAAGCGCATTTATGCCGCAGTTTGATAACATCCATCTTAACGTTTTTCTTTTTTCTGCATTCTTTGCACTGATAGGTATACCGTCGATGTTCATCTGGCTGAAGATGGGTGATGTGATTGCAAAGATTATTAAGTCGGAGAAGGCAAGTCAAATGTTGGGATATACAATGTTTTCTCTGATGATTGTTAGTATCGTAACGATCTGGGTACAATAACAGCCATAAATGGTTGGATATCGTAAAGGAGAAAAATATGCAACACAGTTGGTTAGAATGTATTAGAGGATGCGAAAAAAAATATTCTATCTATGATGTGATCTACAACTGCGAGAATTGCGGCGGCTTGCTGGATGTTCAGCACAATATCAAAGCGCTCAAACGCCGAACTGCAGCATCATGGAAAAAGTTATTCGATGACCGGACGAGGACAAACAAATGGCCCTATGCGAGTGGTGTGTGGGGAAAGAAAGAATGGGTCTGTCCGGATCTTGATAACGAAAACATTGTCTCGATGTATGAAGGGCATACCAACTGTTTCTGGGCAGAACGGTTAGGCAAGGATATCGGAGTCCCCGATTTGTGGGTAAAACTCTGCGGCAATAGCCATACAGGGTCGTTCAAAGATCTCGGAATGACCGTGCTCGTTTCTGTTGTAAAGCAAATGATGGCAGACGGGAAACCGATTCGCGCTGTGGCGTGCGCTTCCACTGGAGATACATCGGCGGCATTGTCTGCGTACGGTGCTGCGGCTGGAATTCCAACCATCGTATTTCTGCCCAAAGGAAAAGTTTCCACGGCACAGCTTGTGCAACCGATTGCCAACGGTGCAATGGTGCTTTCGCTCGATACAGATTTTGACGGATGTATGCGTATCGTGCAGGAAATTACCGCTGATAATTCGATTTATCTTGCCAACTCAATGAACTCATTGCGAATGGAAGGTCAGAAGACGGTCGGTATTGAAATCGTTCAGCAATTCGATTGGGAAGTTCCGGATTGGATAATTATTCCTGCAGGAAACCTCGGCAATGTCAGCGCATTGGGAAAAGGTTTATTGATGATGCGTGACCTCGGCCTCATCAAGAGACTCCCGCGGATTGTCTGTGCTCAGGCAGAGCATGCGAATCCGTTGTATCTGAGTTTTAAGAATGGATATAAAGAATATCAGCCGGTTCAGGCAAAGAAGACGCTTGCATCAGCAATTCAGATCGGTGCTCCAGTGAGTTACGAACGTGCAGTGAAAGTGTTAAGAGAATTCGACGGCATTGTTGAGCAAGCAACGGAAAATGAACTTGCAAACGCCTCTGCCCGCGCAGATAAAGCCGGATTGTTTACTTGTCCACAAACAGGCGTTGCACTAGCCGCGCTACATAAACTGATCGAACGGAAAGTCATAAAAAAGAAAGACCGTGTTGTTGTGATTTCCACAGCGCATGGATTAAAATTTTCGCAATTCAAAGTGGATTACCATGAAAAAACACTTCAGGGAATTGATTCACACTATGCCAATCCGCCCATTCTATTACCGGCAGATGTGAATGCCGTTCGAAGTGCGATCGATAGAGTGATTAGGAAATAATTGTAGCTGCGACGACTCGTTGTGAGACTGGTGATTTGCCGACGTCGGCAACAACAAATTAATATGCCCCGCGTTGTTGCGGTGACTTTTACATTTTTTCTCTTCCACTCTTCTTTAAAAATATTGAGGTAATCTAAGATGCCCTCAGCGCTTGAGACAAGTGCAAGTCTTATCGCTTTATTTCAAGCTGTTCAACCTTCTGCTTGAATTGATCGAATGTTCTTTCACCGATCATCAAGAACCGCTGTTTTCCCAGAGAGTCATAAATAAAGGTCGCGGGAACAGCACCGTTCCAGGTACTATCCAGTGAGTTGATAAAATCATCCTGATTAACAAAATGAGCAAGGTAGACTTTGAACGGGACTGCATGTTTTTCGAGGAATGGTACAACCTTTGAAGCTACATCATCAGAATCATCTACACTGATACCGACAATCTCAAGGGTGTCGGTTCCTTGCGACGAATAAAGCTTGATAAGATCGGGGAACTCCTCGATGCATGGCAAACACCACGTGGCCCAGATATTCAGCAAAAGAATTTTCCCGTGCCTTTCATGAATAAGCTTTTGCAGACCGGCCTTGTCGATAAGATCGACCGTTCGATCTGAACTTATTAATTCCTCTGTACCGTCTTTTTTCTCAGAACGAACTCCCTGCACATTATGCGATTTGCAGCCATTGCCAATCGTAACAAGGCTCAACAAGCTGAGGATCAGAAATTGTTTGATCATCATTGAACACGTTTGATCGAGCAGCCGAAGGCTTTTGTCTCTGTAACCTCGACCGGCTTGCCGGTGAGAATCGCGTCGAGAGCGGTTCGAAGATCTTTCGAGTTTACCTTTGCCTCTTTTCTAGAATCATCGATTCTGCCATGATAGAGAATTTCGAACTTTGTGTTGAGCACGAAAATCTCCGGCGTCACAGAAGCTCCAAGCTTATCTGCAATAGTATTGTTCGTATCCTTGAGGATTGGGAAGAGAAAGCCATGTTCCTGTGCATGTTCTTTGATTTCCTCGGTACCTTCTTGTTTGTTTGAATTGATGCCGATGAATGCAACACCTTGGGAAGTGTAATCCTTGAAGAGTTGCACCATACGCTCATTGTAGGCATTGGAAACAGGACACTGTGTCGCAATGAACATCAGGACGATAGCTTTGAAGGATTTGTAATCAGTGAGCGAATGTCGAACACTGTTGTAATCATCCAACGTGAAGTTCTCTATCTTCATTTTTGTCCCGGATGATTGCAGTGCTAAAACAGTAATAAGCCCCATGAGTGTCACTGTGAATAATCGTTTCATCAAGATCAGTTCCTTTCTTGGGAATTAAATGAAATACTTTTTGGACTTTTTAGATCATCCCACACTTCTATGTGTAAACGAGCATAATGCTGCAGAGGTTCCAATGTATTTCCCCTTCCTTCTCCACAGAGTACGTAAAAGACTCTGAAACACTCCAGAAACGATATTCTTCATTTGAACCAACATTAAAAAAACATACATCTCGCTATTGATGCAGAAAGCATCTATACTTAATATATATAAAGTACGGTTCACTATGCTCAGAATCTGTTCAAGGCGATCTCGACAATAAGTGCATTATGCGCGCAGGCGTTCTCCAACCAAACAGCATACACTCTTGAGAGATGAAATTTATGAAATATACCATGCGTGATAACGGATTGTATAATGGACATAACCGGAGAATCGCCTTTACAAGAGGTGACGAAATTTATGACGGCGACAATCGGAGAGTTGCCACTATGCATGGGAATTATCTCTTCGATTCAGAAAATAGGAAGATGATGACGGTTCGCGGCGGGTTTATCTTCGATGTTGACGATAAGCAGGTTGCTTCCCTTGTAGATGTGCAGAAATTGATTAAAAGTGCAGAAGAGGGAATGCAGGCCGTAGCACTCTGGTATTGTTTTATCCGGTAGCCTTAAAAAGGAAATCTCATTCCTGAGTGTTCAGCGCCATGGAAGTTCGTTCAGTTTCATCAATATTAGTCTAAAGGTAATGGCAAGTGTGTCCTTGAAACCAAGGAATGTTTTGGCTGTCTCTGTCGTCGGAAACAGATATACTTTGGCTACAGGGAATTCAGGATTAAAAGAACCAACCCTAAAAAGATGAAGATTATATCTCTTGGAAATTCATTTCTAAAAATATCGTTTTCTCATTCTCAACGCTACATTTACAAGACCGATAAGAACCGGAACTTCTACTAATGGCCCGATAACGGCGGCGAATGCTTCGCCGGAATTAATGCCAAAGACTGCAACCGACACGGCAATGGCAAGCTCAAAGTTATTGCTTGCCGCTGTGAAGGAAAGAGTTGCGGTCTTTGAATAGTCGGCTCCGATTTTCCTGCCCATAAAGAACGAGAGAAAAAACATGATTACAAAGTACAGAAGCAGGGGAATCGCAATCCTAATAACATCAAGAGGGATCTTGATGATATATTCACCTTTGAGAGAGAACATGACAACGATGGTAAAGAGAAGCGCGATTAATGTCATGGGACTAATTTTCGGAATGAAATTCTTTTCGTACCACTCTTTACTTTTTAGTTTCAACAACACAAAGCGTGTTATCATACCGGCAAAGAAAGGGATTCCAAGATAGATCAAAACACTTTTGGCAATTTGACCGATAGTGATATCAACTTTGAAAGATTGCAGCCCGAACCAACCAGGCAGAATGGATAAGAAAACATAAGCGTAGACCGAAAAGAAGAGGACTTGAAAAATAGAGTTGAATGCAACCAGACCTGCGGCATATTCAGAATCGCCTTTTGCGAGTTCGTTCCAAACAATAACCATTGCAATACAGCGAGCAAGACCAATCACGATTAAGCCGGCCATATATTCCGGATAATCTCGAAGAAATAAAACTGCTAAAACAAACATCAACACGGGGCCGATAATCCAATTTTGCACAAGCGACAACGCCAGCACTTTTGTATTTTTAAACACATCGCCAAGTTCTTCATATTTTACTTTCGCAAGCGGCGGATACATCATCAAAATCAAACCGATGGCAATGGGAATGTTGGTGGTTCCGGATTGAAATGAATTCCAGAAGTGTACTATTCCCGGGAAGAAATATCCGGAAAGGATGCCTATAAACATTGCCAGAAATATCCAGAGCGTTAAAAATCTATCAACAAATGATAATTGTTTTGTCAATGAAATCATCGTGTATGCCTTTTTCTTATCTCTATCTCATTGTGTTAATTACAACACGTACCTTCATCAGGGCCACCGCATGTAAGAGCTGTTCCATTGAAAGCACCCTGAATAATTCCCGCCGCACATCCGCATCCGTCTCCAACATCCAGTACAATTGCTCCCTGGGGGCAGTTTCTTTTACACGCGCCGCATTCCATGCAGAAATCACGGCCGGTAATGTGCAGTTTTTTGTCTTTCAGTTCAAAGACTTCGTGCGGACAAACTTTCACACACACGCCACAGTTATTGCACTTCTCTTGAATAAGTTGGAGTGTCACAACTTCCGAAAAATATCTTAGTCTTTCCATAGAGTTATCTTCTTTAGATTGTGATTTCAAGAACAAATAGAATGAGAGCGAGTGCAGCGAATATAATCTGAACAGGTACTGCAATCTTCATTTCTTTCTTCACACCGGCAAGTGATGTGTACGTGGATGCCCCTGTAAAATTCATTGCGAGGAATGACGAAATACTCGATATGAAGAATATGCCCGCTAAACCTTCTATGATATTGATACCTAGAGAATTGTTCACTAATAATAGCACAGAAACAATTATTCCCATGATAAGTCCCTTAAATGAAAAATTTTGTGTAGGAATATATGGGAGAAGTAATGGAGTAAAAACTATTCCGGCAATATATCCTGCTGCAATGATTTTTGCAATCGGGATTATATTTCTCAGTGCCTGTTGGATGGAATACCCATTCGTATTGATTCCTGAGAGAACAGAGATGACTATTAACATAGATAGGAGATAACGAAGGTTATAAATGATATCATTGGGTATAAGTTTTAGGCGGTCATACCAACCGAAATTCACACGCCGCATTTCTTTTATTGCTTTGTAGCCAGCCTTGATGAATGGCTGAATATCTGAAGCCCTCACTGGACCGTAGATGACCGTAAAGCTGGAAGATTCCTTTACGAGATGGGCTGCAACGCCTGTTGCGCCAAGCTGCGGAAGGAGAAGCCGTTTGTGTTTAACAATTGTACCGAGCGAAGTCACTTGTATTCTATGAACGATTTCTTTGGTTCCGAATGTCCCTTTTCCAGCTGAACACCAAACATTGACTCCTTTGGTATCCAAGACCAGAAGCCATGCATTTAATCCGTTGAGATTCTTCCGCACTATATCAAACGTGAGTTTATAATTTGCAGTGACGAGAACATCTGAATATTCGTTTGGTGTACCAACTGCATATAACCCTGGAGCGACTCGATAACGATCTCGACGAATTCCCCAGCGGACTCTGAAAGCGCCAAGGTAATCTCTTATGTTCAATTGCGATGAAATGCGTGGAATCATTCCTGCCGGTGTTTGAATTTCATCCAAGATATAGTGCTTATTTTTTAAATCGGAGACGGTTTTACTCTTGGCATTTTGGCAGCCGCATTCATTAGCTGGAACTTTCAATTGGAGAGATACCAGTTCGTTGGAATTTTCGCAACCGCATTTCTGATCTGAACATCCCATATTCTATCCTCGACTATCTTTCAGCTTTGATTGATAAAACTCATAAAACTGTTCTTTAATTTCGTCCCGCACTCGCCGGAAGACTGTGATCACTTCCTCCTCAGTACCGGTTGCTTCTGCCGGATCATCGAACCCGATGTGAATACGGTTCAGTACTTTGCCGGTAAAAATCGGACATGTCTCTTTGGCATGATCGCACACTGTGATGACATAATCGAAAGAGTCGTTGAGAAATTGATCAACCGACTTTGGATCCTCTCGGCTGATATCGATTCCAACTTCCTTCATTACTTGAATTGCACGGGAAGAAACATGCGATGCAGGATTCGTTCCAGCAGAATAGACTTCTAAGTTCGAGTTGAATGATTTCAAAAATCCTTCTGCTATTTGACTGCGGCAGGAGTTTCCGGTGCAGAGGATAAGAATGCGTTGTGCCATAAAAAATTCTCTTCTATGAATTATTCATTGAGCCACGTAACTGTATATTCAGTGTTTTCTGGGGTTTTTATCTGAGGATCTTTATTTGCCCAATGTCCATTCAAGCCCAGTGCACGAGCTGTAAGTTCAAAATGGCACATGGCAATCCCCATGTCAACACGCTGTAGATCGGCAAGCCGGAGAACGCTAAACAACAACGTTCCCTTGCCGTATCCTTTGGTTCGTTGAAGATAGAAATGCCATGTATCACCGATTCGAACAATACGCCATGGCTGTTTATTGGAAGCTGAAGGAGCCCAGCGAACCATTTCCAGCAGTTCTGCATATGCACCTGCAGCTTCCGTTGTTAGCGGGCTGCCAAATGTATCTACAAAGAACAATTGTCCTTTTGGCAGGCGGCGATTGGCGCTTAAGTATTTTCGAATCTGCCCGTCTCTTCCTATTTTCTCCAAAATATATCCCGTAGCGACAACAGCAGGGATGGTCTCTGTATCGCGCAGAGATATTTTCTTTGCAAACCTGCTTTTGGTAAATGTACCACCCAGCCAGCACGTTCCTAAACCGATATCGGTTGCAGCGAGGATCGCATGCTCGAGAAGATACCCGTAGTCTTCAAGGTTCTTCAGTCCTTGCTCAAGCGCACCAATGATAAATCCTGTCGGATTCTTGATAAATCCGTACGTGCCAAGTCCTTTCAGAGACTGCCGGTCATCCTGCGTGGCGGCAACAAGTTCAAATCGTGCAGGCGTTCCCAGAGGACCGATCTGCTGTGTCTCTAAAAAATCTTTCAGCGATTGTCGATGCGTTTCTCGTATCGGTTCATCAATGTAGGAGCGACAAGAATATCGCTGTCCAATGATTTCTTGAATAGGTTGATTCATTCTTCTTTCCTAATGCATACCTAATGAATTATAAATCTAGTTTCATGCATATAGCCGAACTGCAGCAGCAGCTTCCCAATTGGGATGATTTCTTCATAGGGTCGTTTTTGATAGAAGAACGATCTACAGCAATAAATCCTTTCTTGGCAAAGAACTTCGAAGCTGTCTCTGTCAAAAGGATGATTCTCTTCACTCCCTTTTGTTTTGCAAAAGCAATCATCCAATCGACTAACTGAGAACCGATTCCACTCTTCTGTAGATTTGAGGGAACAGCAACTGAGCGCAGGAGAACGTCTTCTCCATAGTACTCATATCCGGCGATTCCAACGATTGCTCCGCTATGAAGGGCAAGATAGAACTCTGTAGCACCGGTTCCCACCGATTCCGTTGGAAGTTTTTGACTTTCGAGAATAGAACGGATCGTTTCAGTATCTACCTCTATCGCTTGACGATACGAAATATTCATGGTTTCTCCGCATATACTGTTAAGCTGAATATCCCGACACGGCTTTTCTTGTATTCGCGCAATTGATCTACGGTAAGGAATTTTGCTAGAATTTCATTCGGAATATCAATATTTCGTTCTTTCTGAATTGTAATCTTCGTAAATCCGGCTTCTTTGATGATGTGCAAATATTCTTCTTTTTGAGTCGCACCTGAAATACATCCGGCATACAAGGTAGCTTCTTTACGCAACTCATCCGAGACTTCTCCTTGAAGGACAATATCCGAGATGCTGAAATGTCCGCCGTGTTTGATGATGCGGAATGTTTCAGAAAATGCTTTCTGCTTATTTGGCACAAGATTCATGACGCAATTACTTACAACAACATCAGCGGTGTTATCTTCGATCGGCATGTTGTCGATATCTCCAAGACGAAACTCTACATTTTTGAATCCGAGTTTTGTAGTATTGGCTTTTGCTTTTTCGATCATTGCTTCCGTCATATCAATTCCGATAACACGTCCGGTTTCTCCTGCAATAGATCGTGCAATAAAGCAATCATTCCCTGCTCCCGAACCAAGATCGACTACAGTGTCGCCGGGTTTGATCTGAGCAAATTCTGTCGGCAAGCCGCATCCTAACGCGAGGTCAGCATCAGGCACGTAGCCGGGAAGTTTTGTATAATCTTCCGCCATGATCGAGAACTCGACATTCGAGCATCCGCATCCACTCCCGCAGCAAGATGATTCGTTCTGTTGTTTGGATTGTTGGGCGATGGCCCCATATTTCTCTTTCACCATCTCTTTAATCTCTTGTTCCGTGTTCATATGTCATTCTCCTATAAATAACTATCGCAATATTACGATAGATGAGTATAAAAAATTTTCAACAGCACGATTTCGCATCATTCAGAAACTGAGCAAGAATCTGTTTTGCTTCATGCCATGCTTTTTTATTGATGCAGTAACATACCTTTGGTCCTTCAATCTCACCTTTGATAAGACCGATACGTTTCAATTCAGCAAGATGTTGTGATACAGTTGCCTGAGACAAAGGAAGTTCTTCCACAATGTCACCGCAAACACAAGTATTCTGTTTGGATAGGAATTCTAGAATCGCGATTCGTGCCGGATGTGCAAAGGCTTTCCCGAGATCCGCAAGGCGATTCTGACTATCGCTAAAAGATTCTTTCTTAGATGTTCCCATACTTAGTATATCGTAATATTACGATATAAGTTTCATAAAAACAAGAGTAAGGGAAAATAAATTTTGAAGGGTTGAAAAATGCTTAGTAAATGATTTGTTTTAGAGGAGAATATAAGCTCCGACCTTCCGGGAAAACAGTCGGCAACTGGGAGGCCGGAGAAGCGTGAACCGTCCTTCATTCCCACCGTGCAAGGAGAGAAGAGAAGGAGACCCACTTTTTCAATATGGAATGATCGTCTTTTAGTCCATGATCTTACGAAGAAACGCTGGACGCTCGGTATCGGACTTGTCAATCTTTTCTCTCTGCATACCAACTTCTCGGAGCGGAGTATTCGGAATTTCTACACCGCGACGTACAAATGTCGGCACCTCAAAGCGCTGCAACTCTGTTGGACCAACCGGCACGTGGTCGATCAGTTTCGCTGTTGGTTTTGCGGGTCGCTGAACTGCCGCTGCTCGTTTGTTGAAACCAGTTGCGATAACAGTGACCATGATCTCTTCCGTCATGTTTTCATCAATGACGGTGCCGAGAATAACGTTTGCTTCCTCGCCTGCTGCTTCATGAATGACCTTTGTTGCTTCATCCACTTCAATAAGGCTGAGTGCTTTACCGCCGGTGATATTAATGAGAATACCCTGTGCTCCGGCGATGGAAACACCTTCAAGTAACGGGCTGGAAATTGCCATCTGTGCCGCTTCGGTTGCACGGTTTTCGCCTGATGCGATGCCGGTGCCCATGAGCGCGTCACCCATTTCTTTCATAATAGTGCGCACATCGGCAAAGTCTACGTTGATGTAGCCTGGGACAGTGATAACTTCCGAGATGCCGCGCGTGGCATTATACAAAACCTGATTGGCTATTTCGAATGCCTCAATAATCGGAGTGCGGCGATCAATAAGATCAAGAAGCCTTTGGTTGGGAATGACGATGAGTGTATCGACATTCTTCTTCATCTCTTCAATTCCTTGCTCGGCTTGTCCATTTCTTCGTTTGCCTTCGCTGTTAAAGGGCTTCGTCACGATACCTACCACGAGTGCACCGACACTCTTTGCGATGCTTGCTACTAATGGTGCACCGCCGGTACCAGTACCACCGCCCATTCCTGCAGTGATGAATACCATATCGCAACCGGACAGAGCTTGCGCGATTTCTTCCCGATCTTCTTCCACAGCACGGAAGCCAATACTAGGGTCAGCGCCGGCGCCGAGTCCGCGTGTGAGATTTTTGCCAATTTGAAGTTTGTGCGGAGCTTTATTGCGCTCCAGCGCTTGCAGGTCTGTGTTGATGATAACGAAATCAACGCCGACAAGACCTTTATCAATCATGCTATTGACGGCATTGCCTCCGCCTCCGCCAACACCAACAACACGAATGTTTGCTCCTCGACCAGTTAAGGTATCAAGTTCGATAGGCACGGTGGGTTCTCCTTTTATTTGTTGTGAATTTGTTATTAAGAAAGTTCTTACTCATATTACAGTTCATCAAACCACGATTTCATTTTCTGGAAGATCGTTTTGCCTTTTCCGTTTTGAATAACTGCTTTTACACCGGAACGATCACGATGTTTCAACTCATGCATCACCAGTCCGACGCCTGTAGCGTAAATTGGATTCTCGATTTCTCGAACGAGGCCAGAGCTGAATCCGCCCGGAATTCCAATCTTCACCGGCATTCCGAGTACCTCCTTTGCAAGATCAGCAGTTCCTTTAATAAGTGAGCCGCCGCCGGTGAGCACAACGCCTGCTGAAAGATGTTTAGAATAGCCGGAACGTTTAATTTCCATCGCTGCGAATTCTAATATTTCTTCCATCCTTGGCTGAATAACTTTGCAGAGTAAATGTTTGTCGATTTCAAGTGGTGCGCGTCCGCCAATACCGGGAATTTGAATCGGCTGGTTATCCACGATTGCAGGCTCGTATGTGAAGCCGTAATCCACTTTGATCTTCTCGGCTTGATCTGTGAGGATGCCAAACCCTTTACGAATATCGTCCGTTACTTTTCTGCCGGCAATTCCAATGACAGCTGTATGACGAATAGTGCGTTCCTCGAACACGGCGAGATCTGTTGTGCCGCCGCCGATATCGAGAAGAGCCACTCCAACTTCTTTTTCTTCATCATCCAACACTGCATAACTCGATGCAAGTGGTTCGAGTACCATATCATTGACATGTAAACCGGCGCGTTGGACGCATTTGTAAATGTTTTGCGCTGCCGTAACAAGTCCAGTGATGATATGGACAATCGCTTCCATGCGCACGCCGGACATTCCGACCGGATCGTAAATACTATCCTGTCCATCGACAATGAATTGCTGGGGAATGACATGAATAATTCTTCGGTCAAGCGGAAGTGCGACACGCTTTGTATCCTCAATAAGCCGATCAACATCTTCTTGCGTAATTTCATTTTCCGGTCTGCTGATACTGATGACACCGCGGCTTTGAAAACTCTGAATGTGGTCGCCAGCGATGCCGACCGTAACAGAACTGATTTTTACACCGGATTGCTGTTCGGCATCCTGGACAGCCGATTGAATGGAGCGGACTGTCTTTTCAATGTTTGTCACCACACCGCGCGTCAATCCTTCAGACGCGCTCTTGCCGATGCCAAGTATTTTCAGTTTTCCGGGATAATTGTCGTCTGGTGATGCAACAATCGCACATACTTTTGTGGTACCAATATCTAATCCGACTGCTATGTCCTGCTCCATATCACATCCTTCTCGTAAAAATTATTTTCGTTAAACAATCCTTCGTTACAAGTTCTTTGTCGTTAATGGTTCTTGATTCCAACGTGCAACGATCTGATCTTGATACCGTAAATCCACATATTGCAAGTATTGCACTCCACGCGTGCGTACAATATCATTCCAAAATATTTCCAATCGTATAAGTTTTCCAGGCAGTTCACCGCGTCCGAAAATGATGGGCACACCGCCTTCCGCTGAGTAGAGCACAATATCTCCACCGTTTCGCACTTGTATTTCTGAAATATTATGATACAGTGGACGATTCACGGTTCTTAACACCGCAAGCAATTGCAGAGCTTCGATTTCGTCTGGCTGAGTAATAGTTGAACCTAAAACGAAGGGTTCACTTGTCGAAATTCCGGTGATCATGGGCAGATCAAAAATCTTGTATGAAACAGTTTTGGGAAGTACGACTCCATCTTCATCCAAGTACAATGGTTCGGAGAGATTCACCATGGCGATAGGAACGCGCTCAATAATTTGAATATTTATTGAGCTGGGTAAGTTTCGCTCAACCACAGCATTTTTGATATAATGATGGCTCATGACATTTTGCTGAATTGCGGTCAAGTCAGCTTTATACAGAAATGCACCTATTTGTACTTGAGTAAGTTGAATAATTTCATTCGTATTGACGATCCGGTTGCCGTCTATTTTGATCTGATTGATTTTCAAGCTTGATTTCCATGCATTAGCACCGAATGCAAGACAAATCACCAGAGCTATCAGCATCAGCACATGAAAAGTCTTCGGTTTTGATTCGTTCATGCTGCTTCCTTCGCAGAGCTGGAGAATCCGACCATCTTTACTTCCAATTTCAACATCACTCCTGAATTTTGATATACCGTACGTTTTGCCAAATCGATGAGTTTTACTACATCCTCTGCTTTCGCATTGCCAAGATTGACGATGAAATTTGCGTGCTTCTCTGATATCTGTGCCCCGCCAACTCGTTTGCCTTTCAATCCAGTTTGTTCAATCAATTTTGCTGCAAATGTATTCGGCGGGTTCTTGAACATACTACCAAGGTTTGGAAACTCCAGCGGCTGAGTCTCATTGCGGCGAAGAATCAATTCCCGACGCTTTGTACTCAGCGGCTCTTTGTCTCCTCGTTGAAGTTTAAATGTTGCACTCAACACGACATCTTGATCAAATCCCGAATGCCGGTATGCAAAATGTGCATTTTCATTTTTCACTTGCTGTGTTTGTCCGTTGCGGATGACTTCAACTTCAACGAGATGATCAGCGATTTCACCGCCGTGAGCACCGGCATTCATCGCTACTGCGCCGCCGATAGTACCGGGAATTCCGGCAAGCATTTCCACGCCTGCAAGTTCATTCTGAATGCAGAAGTCAACAAATTTTGTCAACCATACTCCGGCTTCAGCAATGACAAGACCGCCTTCGATATAAATTTTTGAAAGCGCCTGTTCAACATTTATAACAGCACCTCGAATTCCTTCATCACTGACAAGCACATTGCTTCCCCGACCGAGAACCATCCACGAATAATGATGCGCGTGGAAATATGCAACGATTGCCTTGAGATCATCTTTATCCATCGGTTCGATGTAGAAATCTGCCGGGCCACCGACCTTCATCCATGTATATTTTGCCATTGGTTCATCAACAGCAATGTTGCCGCGGAGTATCTTCTGTATGTCAGTTAATGAGATCATTGTTTTATGCAAAGGAGTATTTTTATGCTGCTCAGATATTTCCTTTTTACTTTTAATTTTTTATTTGATTCAAAAATTCTTCACCATATTTCCAGATATCACCTGCACCCATTGTTATTACAATATCACCCGATTTCACAATGGACTTGAGAAAAGCAGGAATCTCTTTTTTATCTGGAACATAGTGAACATCCTTGTGCCCAAACTGTTTTGCTGCGTTCACGATTAACTCGCCGTTCACACCCTGAATCGGTTCCTCGCGCGCAGGGTATACATCCGTAACAACCAGCACATCTGATAACAGGAACGACTTGCCGAAGTCTTCATAGAAATCGCGAGTGCGGCTGTACAAATGCGGTTGGAATACACAAACTATCCGTCGCCGCCAGCCTAACTTCACACCGGAAAGGGTTGCTCTGCATTCCGTTGGATGATGAGCGTAGTCGTCGTACAATGCAATATCGTTCACTTCGCCTTTCTTTTCCCACCGGCGATAGACACCCGCGAATTTCTCGATGCCAACTTTGATCTTTTTAAATGGAATGCCAAGTTCCAATGCGACAGTGATTGCACCCAGCGAATTCTGCACGTTATGTATGCCCGGCACCTGAAGCATGATTGTGCCAAGTTCTTGATTACTACGAACAAGCGTGTACGTGGTTGAGTTATCCTTGTGTCGGATGTCCACCGCTTGAATGTCCGCTTGAGGGTTAAGACCATAGGTAACAATTTTCTTTTTGCTCAGGTGCGGCATAATATCCAACAACGCTGGTTCATCGAGGCAGAGAACAATGAATCCGTAGAATGGTACTTTTGATGCAAACTGAATAAATGCGCTTTTGATATCTTCCAAATCACGGTAACAATCAAGATGGTCGGTTTCGAGTGTGGTCAACACGGCAATGGTCGGTGTGATGGACAAGAATGACCGATCATATTCATCCGCCTCCACAACGATGAATTCACCGCGCCCAAGACGCGCATTTGTTCCGCCTAATCCGCTTAATTTACCGCCGACAATGACTGTTGGATCGAGTCTGCCTTCCATCAGTACAAGACTTGTCATCGAAGTCGTCGTTGTCTTTCCGTGAGTGCCAGCGATGCCGATACCATATTTCAAGCGCATAACTTCAGCAAGCATTTCGGCCCGACGCACGATGGGAATGTTTCGCTTCTGGGCTTCGAGAATTTCCGGGTTATCCGGTTGCACCGCAGAAGAGTACACAACGGTGTCTACATCTTGTGCTATGTTTTCTGCACGATGCCCTTCGAATATACTGGCACCAAGGTTCTGGAGGCGTTCCGTCACTTCAGAAAGCGCGCGATCGGAGCCGCTGATCTTAAATCCCTGATCAAGCAGAATTTCCGCTATGCCACTCATCCCGATACCGCCGATCCCAATGAAATGTAATTTCTTGATAGAACGAAACATCTTTATAATTCCCGTTGAAAGAAAGTTGAATTTTGTCTGTACCGTCTGATGTCAAAACGACGTTGTTTTTTACCGGGCACTGTTTTTGCGATTTTCTCCATCTCAGCAACAAGCTCACGATTGTGCTCATATCGTCCGACTCGAATTCGAATTGGAATCGCTCGGCTTTTCATCTTGATGGAAATTTGTTGAAACCGTCCGGCCGTTTGTACGAATCGTTCCTTGCCGATGTGTATCCATTCGATGTCTTTGATTTCGAAAATTCGTTCCCGGTGCCGCGAATGAAATATCATTTGTTCCGGGGTCATGATGAATTTCCGATCGCGCCAGATATTAAGAAACAATACAACTAAGGAAATACAAAAAAAGAACACGATGATGTACACAATGGGATCCTTAAATACGAAACTAAACTCGCTTTCCACAAAACTACCACGGATGCCGGCGTACAATACCATCGTGAGAAGATATATCAGCGTTTGCTGGTAATAAAAATCGAGCTTATATTTAAATATTTTCCCGTTCACGATTACTTCGCTATATCAAGAATTCGGCGTGCAATCTCACTGCCTGCATGTGGTTTTCCAAGTTTCCGGCAAGCTTCACTCATCTTCTGCCGTTTCTTGTTCTCGCTCAATAAAGAAATCAATTCATCCTTCAACATTGTCTTCACATTCCGATCTGTTATCATAATTGCCGCGCCGGCATCGACTAATGAACGTGCGTTGAATGTCTGATGATCCGCAGCCGCGTGCGGATAGGGTACAAGAATTGCTGCTTTGCCCAGACGTGTCAATTCTGCCAGTGTTGTTGCTCCGGCACGGCAAACAACAACATCGGCTGCGGCAAACGCATATTCCATTTTATCGATGAATACACCAACCCATGTGTTCTTTTTTGTTTTCATTTCATCCACGAATATCATATCTGATTTTCCTGTTTGCCATATCAACTGTATTCCAGCACCTGTCAATTCATGTATCATTTCTCTCACAGCCTGATTGATGGATGTTGCACCGAGACTTCCGCCGAATATGAGCACTGTTTTTTTCGATGGATCAAGATTGAAAAATCGAATTCCATGTTCCTGTGATATTGTTCCAAGTACATCTCGCGTTGGTGTACCTATAAGTTCGACATTGTCTTTTTGCTTTAGCCATCGCGTTGTTGCATTGAACGCCGTAAAGATCCTTGTTGCCCTTGTTGAAAGTAACCGTGTTGTCACTCCTGGATAACTGTTCGACTCGTGAACAATGGTCGGAACTCCAAGCATTGATGCAATCAATAATATAGGTCCGCACACATAGCCGCCGGTTCCGATCACAACATTCGGTTGAAACTTTCTCATGAGAAAGAACGATTGAACAAGTGAAACAACTACTTTTATCGGAAACAGCAAATTGTCCATCCGCAAGCTACGATGAAATCCGCTGATCCAGATATTCGCAAGCGTGTATCCTCGCTGAGGAACAACGCGCGCTTCAATTTTCCCTTTAGTACCGACGAACAAAAATTCCGCATTTGGTTTCAACTTTCTTATTTCATCTGCGATGGCGATTGCCGGAAACACATGACCGCCGGTTCCGCCTGCCGCGATGAGAATTTTCAGTTTCTCTTTCGGCACTCTTTAATACGCTTTTCCGAGACCCGTCTCCGGTGTAAGTGCCGCCACATCGCTTTCTACAGATTTAGTCATCCGTGGATGCAAATCCGTGTGCGCTGAAATATTCAGCAGCACGCCGATGGAAAACGCTGACAGCATCAAAGACGAACCTCCATAACTGATAAATGGCATCGGTAAACCTGTTGTGGGAAAAATTCCCAGTGCCACACTCGCATTCACTAATGCATACAACGTAATTGTGCTTGTAATAGCAATAGCAAGAAACCGTGCGAAGTCATCTTTTGCATGTTTCGCAATCCGAAAACCGCGCAGCATCACAAACAAAAACGCACCCAACACGACGAGCGTACCGAGCAATCCATATTCTTCTCCGACAATGGAATAGATAAAGTCATTGTATGATTCGGGCAAAAACAAATCACGCTGTCGGCTCTCGCCGGGACCGACGCCGAATAATCCGCCATTACCGAAGCCGATAATACCTTGCCAGAGTTGATAATTATGTTTGCTGTTCGGATCTCCTTGTACGAAATGCATGATGCGCTGCAACTGATACGGACGTTTCAATACATACGCCATAAATAGCACATAGAGAGTAAATAGACCGATGGCAACGAGAATCATTCCGAGAAGATGTGGAAGTCGGACACGGCCAACATACAGGAGCACAACCGTCAACACAAACAGCATCAAACTAGTGCTGAGATTGGGTTGCGCAAGCACCAACCCGGTAACAATCCCAATCCAGATGATGATAGGGACAAATCCTTTTTTAAAATCTCTGATATTTTCACCTTTTGTTGCCAACAAGAGACTTATATGGAACAGCAATGCAAATTTTGCAAATTCTGACGGTTGAAATCCTAATCCACCGAAGCGAAGCCATCGAACGGCACCTTTCGTTTCACCTCCGAGCACGAAAGTGATAATTAAAAATAATACGGCAATCATGAGCGCGAGCTTTGTGAATTTCCTATAGAAACCATACGGAATGCTCAAGCCTACAAACAGGGCACTAATGCTGAGCAATACTTTAATTGCATGCAGGTCGAGATAGTGGCTCTGAGTTTCGAAGCGCTTTAATGACCATTCCGCAGATGCGCTATAAACGACGCCGAGACTAACAACCATCAGTCCGAGCACGACAATGAGCAGCCAAATGTCAATATGATTTCGTTGAATCTTCAGCATTGTTTATTCTGATTACGTGGATGTTTCGCAAATAACAGATTATATAGATTCATATTCCGTGAAATCAACAATCTGTGTACAGTTAGTGATATCTTTGAAATCATAAATTCTTTACAAGTTCTTTGAACACTTGACCGCGTTGTTCATAATTCTTAAACCAATCGAACGATGCACATGCTGGCGAAAGGAGAACCACATCTCCAGATTGTGCGAGAGACCGAGCTGTCGAGACTGCTTCATCCATCGACGCTGTCTTTGTAATGGCGGACGTTCCACGAAATGCTTGTTCTACTTTATCTGCCGATTCGCCGATGGCAACAATCGCCTTCACTTGTTTCTTCACAAGTTTGGCTAATCGAGAATAGTCATTTCCTTTGTCACGACCTCCAAGGAGTAGCACAATTGGTTCCTTGAATGCCTGCAGCGCATACCATACTGAATCCACATTGGTGGCCTTCGAATCGTTATAATAGCGGACGTTGTTGAGTTCGCGGACAAACTCCAGACGATGCTCAACTCCTTCAAATGTTTTCAATGTCAATTGAATCGGATCTGCCTTAACTCCAAGCAGTTGTCCTGCAAGCGCCGCTGCCATCGAATTATAAAGATTGTGCGTGCCTTTGATGAAAATCTGATTGATGTTGATGATTTCCGTTTTGACTCCTCCAAGAGAAGTGACAAGTTTTTCGTTTTCGACAAATGCACCTTCGTTCAGTTTTCGCTGTATGCTGAAAGCAACCTTACGGCTTTGTGCTTGAGAGACGACTCGGTTTGTCCATTCATCATCTGCGTTATAGATGAGCACGTCATCTGACCGCTGATTTTTGAAGATTCGTGCTTTAGAAGCTGCATACTTCTCCATCGAGTGATCGTACCGATCCATGTGATCCGGTGTTATATTGAGCAGGATTGAAATCTTTGGCCGGAAAGACTCGATATGATCCAATTGAAAGCTGCTCACTTCCAAAACAACAATATCTGTTTCAGCCAGCTCCAAAATGATAGATGAGAATGCCGTTCCAATGTTACCAGCAACAACATGTTTTTTCTTTGCATGGTCGAGTATCCTTCCAATTAAAGTTGTGGTTGTCGTTTTTCCATTGCTGCCGGTAATTGCCACAATAGGCGACCGGCAAAACCAACTACCAACTTCAAGTTCACTGACAACTTTGATACTATGTTTCTGTGCTTCAAGAACAACAAGCGCATTGCTGGGAACACCAGGGCTAATCACCATGAGCTCGCAATTATAGACATGATCGGAATGTTTGCCGACCTCAAATTCAATCTTTTCAGATTGAAGATTGAAGATTGAGGATTGCAGTTTCTCTGCCGAAGAAGAGTCGCTCACAAACACATCAGCTCCTTGCGATTGCATCAGTTTTGCAACCGCTACACCGCTACGCGCTGCGCCAATGACGGATATTTTTTTCCTATGAAGAAGTGTAATGTTCATTCTGAAAATTACCGCACCTTAAACGTTGCCAAACTTAATATCATGAGTAAAATGGCAATGATATAAAACCTTGTTACAATCTTTGGTTCTGCCCAGCCGAGCAGTTCAAAATGGTGATGAATGGGCGCCATTTTGAAAACGCGCCTGCCTTCACCGTAGCGTCTCTTAGTAAATTTAAAATAGAACCGCTGAATAATGACCGACACTGTTTCCATCAAGAATACACCGCCAAGTGTTGGCAGGAGAAGTTCCTTCTTGATCAATACGCATATAGCACCAATAACACCGCCAAGCGCAAGCGAACCGGTATCACCCATAAATACTTGCGCTGGGTATGAATTAAACCAGAGAAATCCTAAAGATGCACCTGTGATTGCCGCACAATAAATTGTCAGTTCGCCATTGCCGCGTAAATAGGGAATGGTGAGATATTGGCTCCAAATCGCATGTCCCGAGACGTACGTAATAATGGCAAGTGTGGAACATACAATACCGACATTTCCAATTGCTAATCCATCGAGTCCGTCCGTCAAGTTCACAGCATTTGATGTTGCGGTAATGACGAATATGACCATCGGGATGTAGAATATTCCGAAATCGAATTCAAGATATTTGAAAAAAGGAACAGTGGTACTTGATTTTAACCGTACCAACTCCGAATCGATCCATTGCGGGAAAAAATAGATCACACTGCCGACAACCAATCCCACAAGAACTTGACCGACAATCTTGTATTTACCAATGAGCCCTTTGGGTTTTTTTCTAACAACTTTCAAATAATCATCCAGGAATCCGACAGTACCAAGTGTGACTGTGACAAAGAGAATGAGCAAGATATACACATTCTTTAAATCTGTCCAAAGCAAAGCAGGGATGAGTACCGAGAGAAGGACAATCAATCCGCCCATGGTCGGTGTGCCGGCTTTTATGAGATGTGTCTGGGGTGCTTCAAGTTTTGCTGCCTCGCCGATCTGGAGTTCACGCAGCTTACGAATGATCTTCGGTCCGAGCCAGAACGAAATGATCAACGCTGTAACTGCTGCTGCGCCGGCGCGAAAGGTGATATATCGGAAAACACCAAAACCCGGAATGCCAAATGTTCTATGCAAGTATGTAAAAAAATAGAACAGCATAAGTTATGTTTCTACCTTTTGCGAAAAATGCTTATCGAGAGCGAAAACTACTTCTTCCATTTTCATTCCGCGCGACCCTTTGATGAGAACAATATCACCATCGTCGAGTGTATGAAGCAAATGCTCGATAAGCACGGTTTTATTTTCAAAATGTGCTTTGGTCTCCACGAACGCGGCATCATATGTATACTTTGAGAGCGCACCAACGGTAAAAAGAATATCGACACTGTACTGAGCGAGGGCTTTTCCAATTTGTTGATGTAACTCTTCTGCTTGATGTCCGAGTTCCAGCATATCAGACAGCACTGCAATCTTCTTTCCCTTTGATACCATGGTATGCAGCGTTGCTAATGCTGCAAGTGTGGAATCAGGATTTGCATTGTATGTATCATTCAAGATGGTTATTTTTGCAGTTCGATGAATTTGGGTCCTTTTGCTGGCTGATTGGAATGAACCAAGAGCTTTTTGAATGTTCACACGCGGTACTTTCAAAGTAAGACCCACGGCTGTTGCAGCAAGAGCATTCTGTGCGTTGTGTTCTCCGGGAGCACCCACAGTGATGTCGAATGCCTTTTTGGCTCGCGGTTTCACTCGCAAGAGAGCTTGGCCATTCGCGTTAAATGATTCTACTGTTCCCTTGATGGATGCGCTGCGAGAAGAAAATCCGTAGCGTACTGTTTTCTTTAACCTCTTTGTTAAATGCACAAGATTCTTGTCATCCATATTGACAAAGGAAGTACCGTTATGCTTTGCCAGCCAATCAAAGAGTTCACCTTCTGCCTTGGCGACGCCTTCTATTGAGCCGAAGAATTCCAGATGCTCACGACCAATGTTGGTGATTAATCCGTGTGTTGGTTCCAAAACGGTGCAGAGATATTCAATTTCGCCCGGATGATTAGTGCCGATCTCGATAACTGCGATCTCATGTTCTTTCTTTATCCGAAAGAGTGTCTGCGGCACACCGATATGGTTGTTTAAATTTCCTTCTGTGCACAGCACACTATATTTTTGACTGAGGATACTCTTCAGCATTTCTTTTGTTGTTGTCTTCCCATTAGATCCGCCTACAGCAATGAACGGAATGGCGTACTTCCGTCGATATAATCTGGCAAGATGCCCAAGAGCATGGATAGTATTTTCGACGGTGAGTCTGGGAATATGGATGCTTACCATCATTGTTGCATTCGTTTCTGCCCATCGGCGCTCTACAATGATACCGGCTGCACCCATTTCGATGGCTTTGGAAATAAAATTATGTCCATCGAATTGGTCACCTCGAATGGCAATGAAAAGTTCACCTGCCTTCATGGTCCGTGAATCAATCGAAATACCGGGGATTTTAAAATTCTTCAGTCCATCAAACCCAATCGCTTTATGATGCGGTAGTGCGAGGATGTCGGGCTTGGTCAGTTTCATTATTGGGTGCTCAGATTATTTTGATGAAACGCAGACCATTGATTCCACAGACGACACATCTGTGAAATTCTGGATCTGTCGAAAATCAGAGTTATCAGTGCAATCATAAAAGACTTTCCAGAACTTCGCGGTCACTGAAATGGATTTTCTCTTGACCCACTATCTGGTAATCCTCATGCCCTTTTCCTGCAACGAGAATGACGTCACCGCGCTGGGCACAATTGACAGCACGTTCAATTGCTGTTCTCCTATCTATTTCACGCAGCACACTCGCATGATGAATAACGCCGTGCACGATGTCGTCAATGATTTTTTCTGGATCTTCTGTCCTCGGATTATCAGTCGTTACGATGACGATATCACTATATTCGCCTGCAATACGACCCATTAATGGGCGTTTTGTTTTATCGCGATCACCACCGGCACCGAACACAGTGATAATACGACCTCGATTCTGTGTCGGCAGAATATCGTGAATCGTTTTCAGACAATTCTCAAGCGCGTCCGGTGTGTGCGCGTAATCGACAATTCCGGTCCATCCTGCAGGAGAGACAATGCGCTCAAATCTGCCGCGAACATTTTTCAGATTGTTGATACCAGTTAGAATTTGTTCGCGTGGAATTCCAAGCGCAATACCGGCAGAATATGCTGCGAGGACATTATAGACGTTAAACTTTCCAATAAGCGGCATAGTGAATGTGAATTCTCCGTGTCCATCGCTCAATGTAAGCACTGTTCCAGTGATGCTAAACTTCATATTTTTTACTTGAACATCAGCGGCAGAGGTAATGCCGTAGGAAATTGTTCTCGTGTTGATAGCGTCACGTATCTGGACTCCTCGCCGATCATCATGGTTGATGACGGCGCAACCAGATGGTTTCAAATCCATAAAGAGAGTTTTCTTCGCTTCGAAATACTTTTCCATTGTTCCATGGTAATCGAGATGGTCCTGTGTCAGATTGGTGAAAATGGCAACATTGAAATCGAGTCCGAAGACGCGAGACTGATCCAGTGCATGCGAAGAGATCTCCATCGACACCGATGTGCATTTTTCCTCCACCATCGAAGCAAATAGTTCGTTGAGCTCAAGCGATTCGGGTGTTGTATGCGTAGCCGGAATAACACGTTCGCCGATTTTATATTCAATCGTCCCGACCAAGCCGACTTTCTCTCCGGCAGCTTCCAGAATTGACTTTACCAGGTGAGAAGTAGTGGTTTTTCCGTTTGTACCTGTCACACCGATAAATTTTAATTTCTTAGAGGGATGACCATAATAATTCGACGACATCACGGCAAGCGCTTTTCGAGTATCCGGTACTATGACTTTGATGACACCAACATGCATACAGAACGGATCCGGAAGTGCATTATCATCTTGTAGGACGACAACTTTCACGCCTTGATTGATAGCACCCTGAAGATAGGCATGTCCATCACTTGTCGTTCCCTTGAGTGCGACAAAGCAATCATCGCGTTGGATTTTCCGTGAGTCGTACTGGAGTTTATTAATTTCCACTTCATGTGTAACGACCATCTGTCCATACATCGTTTGGAACAATTTGGAAACCGTAACACCTTCGAGTAATTGAGAGAGTTTCATAAGCAGATCAATTCAATATAATGATGCCTGTGCCATAGTGCGCGGCATGCAGGTAAGTGTGATAGATGAGCCCAGCCGCGTTCGTTCACCCGCGGTTGGGAATTGTTGTGTCACGACACCGGATCCCTGTACTTTTACTTCAAATTCATCTGAAACAAGCCGATTCATTGCGCGACGAATGCTCATTCCCCGTACATCCGGCACTGCAATCATTCCATCAGATGAAGCAACGGATTCGCCGTTGAGGATGAGAGAGACCGTCTCGTCTTTTTCGACTTTTTTCCCTGGTTCAGGAGTTTGCTTGATGACCAAATTGCCCTTTCCAAATGTCTGACAATTGAGTCCGTAGTTTGTGAGCAATTTTCTTGCTAACGACGATTGCAGCATACGTACGTCGGGAACAACGATGCTGCCGCGTGCAGCAGGGTCCTTTGCAATTGCAGTTCGGGAAAATTTATATGATGTCATAATCACGCGCTCTGCAATGGCACGAAACACTGGTCCGGTGGTGCTGCCGCCGTAGTACCCTCGTGAGCGCGGATTGTCCATCATCACTAAACAAACGACTTGCGGATCTTCTACAGGAAAGAAACCTACAAACGACGCCGTATAGTTATTCTCCACATATTTACCGCCAGAATACTTGCGCGATGTTCCGGTTTTACCAGCGATACGCACATCATTGATTTGCACTTCTTTTCCTGTTCCGCGTTCAACAACTCCTTCAAATGCAGGTAAAAGTTGATCGAGTGTTTTCTGTGATACAACGCGTCTGATTGCTTGCGGCTTTTGCTCAGCAATCGTTTCGCCATTGCCGTCGTCAATGTGAGCAACGACAAAGGGTTTCATGAGCACCCCTTTGTTGGCGATAACCGCATATGTGCAGACAATTTGAAGAGGTGTTGCACCGATTTCATATCCATACGACATGGTTTGAGTCGTAGTGCCTGACCAGTCATGGTCAATCGGTTTCTTCAGCACTCCGCGGACTTCACCGGGAAGATCAATCCCTGTAATCATTCCAAATCCAAAGTCTCGTGCTTTGCGATATAATTTTTCCCCGCCAAGTAATTTCCCCACTTTTGCCAGCACAATATTGCTGGATACTTCGATCGCTTCCTGAAACGTAAGATAGTCGAACTCATGGGAATCATTGATGAAACGAAACTTATTGCCGCCAAGGGATACTTTCATCTTTCCATGTTCAGCATTGAAACGGCTTCCTGGTGTAACGAGGTTGTTCTCGAATGCAGCAGCGGCTGTAACCACTTTAAATACAGAACCCGGTTCAAACACATCGCTGACGATACGGTTGCGTGCATCGGCTATGTTGAGCGAACCAACATCGTTTGGATTGATGCACGGATAGACGGACATCGCAAGTACTTCGCCTGTCTTTGGATTTACCATCACCGCACACCCACCATCAGCTTCGTTCGCTTCAACACCGTGCTTCAATTCTTCGTCCACAATCGCTTGATATTTGACATCGACGGTAAGAAAAATGTCTTTCCCGTTTATTGGTTCGCGACGAGGATAATCTGCGGAAGGACGCACACGTCCCAATCCATCTCGCTGCATGACGACAGAACCATTGAAACCCTTCAAATCGTTATCATACTGAAATTCGATACCTGAGATTCCTTTGTTGTCGATATTGGTAAACCCAAGCAGCGCTCCGGCAAGTTCATCGTAATGATATAACCGTTTCGGCTCATTGATGACCACGATGCCTTCGAGTTTTGCCGCTTCGATACGGCGAGCGATTTCAGGTGTCACTCTGCGCTCAAGCCAGACAAATCGTCGTATGTTTTGGTCTTCATTTGTCTCGTGCATTTTTTCAAGATAGAATGAAGGGGGCTTTCCAAAAACGCGTGCAAATATTTCTGCCACATGGTCTTGACGGTCACCAATAATCTTTGGGTCAGCGGCAAATGAAAGTAATATCGTATTCGAAACAATGACATTACCGTTCCGGTCGAAGATGTTTCCGCGCGTTGCTGGCAAGATGAATGATCGCTCATACTGCTTTCGTGCTAAGTCTTTGTACGTACCGGCATCGATAACCTGAATCTTCACTAACCGAAAAAAAATGACGGTGAAGAAAATGGCGAAGAAGAGTTTTAGTATCAGGAAACGGGATCGGGAGAGAGACATGGTCTCTTTTTCCTGAACAGCATGTTCTCTATCCCGATAGGTCATCGTCTGTGTTCCAGCTGTTGTTGCAGCACTTCTTCCACTTGATTCACGCGTTCAGGATTGATCTCGATCCACACGGGAAGCTGTTTCGAATTCTGTAATCCCAACTGATCGCGGGCAATCTGCTGGATTCGTTCAAGACTAGATAACCGGTTGATCTGCGCCTTCAGCAGTTCCTGTCCATTGAGGATTTGCCGGTGCTTTATTTGAAGCTGATTGTTCTGTGCCATGAGCTGACCAACCGCCAAGATATTACCTATATAGAGAACACTTGCTACAGCACCGCCAAGAAGAATTAAGATAATGGTAAACGGAGATACCTTCCGCCGACTCTGCTTTTTGTTGAAGACCAATGGGATGCCATCAGGTGTTGTTGTCTCTTTGCTCGGTATGGTGTCTGTTCCATTGTACACCATATCCCGCGCTTCACGAATTTTTGGAATGGAAATCGTAGAAACCGATGGTTCGGATTCTGCCATTGCACGAGCAGCATACACTTCACCAAGATTTTGTGTTTCAGATTGCACGATTAATTCTCTTCCTATACTTTTTCGGCGGCACGGAGTTTTGCACTCCGTGAACGAGGATTTGCCGCCATTTCTTCTTCCGATGCTGTCACCGGCTTTCGCGTCAACATGTTCAGAACAGGCTGCACGATCGTATCCGGGATAATTTTATGACCCGAAGAAATCGAGTGCGCCGATGCTGTGCGAAATGCTTCTTTTATCAAGCGATCCTCCAGTGAGTGGTAGGAGAGAACGACGATTCTCCCGCCGGGGTTCAAGACATCAATGCAATCACGAATTGCGTGCCGGAGATTTTCCATCTCATTGTTCACTTCCATTCGAACCGCCTGAAAGACTCTCGCCAGAGTTTTATTCAGGAACTGGCCGCCAACGGTTCGCTCTATTATAGCGGCGAGCTGACCGGTGGATTCAATTGGATGTTGGATACGATAGTGTACCATCGCTCTTGCAATCCGCCGCGCGTGTTTCTCTTCGCCATAGTTCCAAAGAATATCCGCAAGCGATTGTTCATCGTACTGGTTGACAACCTGTTTGGCGTCTACCGGTTGATGACGATCCATCCGCATATCGAGTTGCGCATCGGCTCGAAAACTGAATCCTTTATCGGATTCATCAATTTGAAACGATGAAACACCGAGATCGAGCAGCACACCTTGAACCATATTCACTTTATATTGAGAAAGAACAAACTTAATATTTCTGAAATTATCTTTTACAATAATTGCGCGATCACCAAATTGCGCCAGACGTTCACGCGATGCTGCCAATGCATCGTCATCAAGATCAATTCCAATCACTTTCCCCAAGCGGTCGAGTCGTTCAAGTACCGCTTTCGCGTGCCCGCCGCCGCCCAGTGTTCCATCAACATAGTACCCGTTTTTCGCAGTGAGAAGATATGTAAGAACCTCCTGTGTAAGAACGGGAGTATGATATGTGTATGTCTCCACTCCGTTTCACAAAACTAGTGCTGAGGTTTAAAGACCTGTTCAGCAACGGTTTCATAAGTATCCGGATGATTTTTCTGATACTCTTCATATACCGAGGGGTTCCAGATCTCAATCCGATCCAGCACACCGAGAATCAATACTTCATTATCAATATTAGCAAACTTCATTAAGTCCGGGGGAAGTGTGATTCGAGATTGATGGTCGATCTTTGAATCATTTGCGCGTTCAAATAACGTTCGCGCATAGAAACGATGTTGCGCATCGAGGAATGAAAGACTCCGGACAAATTGTTCCAGCTTGTTCCATTCATCCTGTGGATACACATAGAGGCAGCGTTCGAAACCGCGCGTAACGACAAAATTTCCTTTTGCACTCGTTGCAATATTTATCCGCAGCTTTGCAGGGAGAGCCACGCGTCCCTTCTCATCAACTGAATAAGAATATCTACCTTTAAATGATGACACAACGCCCTCTTATTTTTCTGTCTAAATTCATCGGGAATTCTCTTCCCGAATTCCCCACTTTTCCCCACACTGGAGATGAAATTTACGGAAATACAGCAGAAAGTCAAGCGAAAATTAGGATTTTTTTATTAAAAGAAGGAACGCCTAAAAAGTTTTTCACATGGGGCATTATCGGGCTTCGGTCTGTATTTCAAGAATCCTCACCTCAGCCGAATAATCCACTTAGACAAAACCGGAGGTATTGCCTGTGAAAACAATTCATGGACTGTTTTGTCGTAGTCGCTTGTTCAGCCTGTTCAAATTGTCCATTCATCAAGTTGAGTATACAGTATGAAATAAAGGCACAAAAGGGGATTTGAATTTATCCGATCAATTTAATAGCTTGGCATTGTCGCATAGATAACGGAACATATAATAATGTCACAAAACAGAAAAGATTTTTTTAAATCCATTGCACTTATAACCGGTGCAGCAATGATGATCAACGATCCGTATAAAGCCATTGCCGGGAGCATTCCGGCTCATTTTAAAACCGGTTCGATGAAACTGACGTATCGTCCATACACTTTGGAATTGAAACACGTATTCACCATTGCAACGAACTCTCGAACGATAACTCCTGTTGTGCTTACAGAGATTGAATTGAATGGAGTGATCGGATATGGTGAAGCTTCTATGCCGCCGTATCTTGGTGAGTCGCATGAAACTGTACAGGTGTTCCTCTCCAAAATTGATTTGAGCAAGTACGAAAATCCATTTGATCTTGAAACCATTCTGAATGACGTCGATACAATTGAACCGGGTAATACAGCCGCAAAGGCATCCGTGGATATTGCGCTTCACGATCTTATCGGCAAGCTGATGGGACAGCCGTGGTTCAATATTTGGGGATATGATAAAAACAAAACACCGAACACGTCCTTCACTATTGGTATAGACACGCCGGACGTTGTAAGACAGAAAACGAAGGAAGCAGAAGAGTTTAAAGTGTTGAAAGTGAAACTTGGCCGCGATACTGATAAGGAGATGATCGAAACGATTCGCTCGGTCACCAATAAGCCATTAACCGGTGACGTAAATCAAGGATGGAAGGACAAAGAGAAAGCATTGGAAATGCTTCACTGGTTGAACGAGCGAAACGTGGTGATGATCGAACAGCCGATGCCGAAAGAACAGATAGACGATTTGGCATGGTTGACAGAGCGTTCGCCGCTTCCGATTATTGGTGATGAAGGAGTTCAGCGTCTTACCGATATAAAAAAAGCTATAGGCGTCTATCACGGTATCAATATTAAGCTGATGAAATGCACGGGAATGCGCGAGGCGCAGAAGATGCTGACACTTGCCCGCTCACTGGGAATGAAAGTAATGTTGGGTTGCATGACGGAAACATCGTGTGCGATATCCGCAGCGTCCCATCTTTCACCGATGGTTGATTGGGCAGATCTTGATGGCGCATTGCTCATCAAGAACGATGTTTTTAACGGCACGAAAATCATCGATGGAAAAGTAACGCTGATGGATCGTCCGGGAATTGGCGCTGTGAAGGTGTAATCTCATTGATGATGTACAGTCTGAATAATTGTATAAAAGGAAGGTGTTAGAGGATACCTAAATTTTGTAAGTCTGTTTCTAACTGCTCAGAATTTTCAAACCGTATTGCCAGCATTCCTGCAGCTTGCGCACCTTTCACGTTTATTTCAAGATCATCAATAAACAGCATTTGGAAAGGATGGATCCCTTGATCTTTAATAATAGCATTATAGAAGCCACGCGCTGGTTTCATCACGTGTAATTGGTATGAGAGATAATGCTTCTGAAGAATTTTGAGTCCTTCGAATTTCGTTAGACTGAGTCTGTAATGAATTTCATTGGTGTTACTGACCAATGCCGTTTGATGTATAGTAGATACGCGTTTTACAATATCTATTACCCCTTCAACAGGTTGTTGAATAATACATGAAAATGCTTGCTCAAGTTGTACGATTGCGAACTTTTTTTTGAAAACAGTTCGAAGTCCATTCAAGTAGTCATCTGTTGAAATGTATCCAGTCTCATATTGCAATGTTAAAGACGTGTATCCGTCTCTAAAAGGAACAATTTCTTCTGCCCGAAGAAATCCGAGGTCGCGCCAGAATGCACTGAAATCGATATATGCAAGGACATTTCCAAGATCAAACAATACAGTGCTGATTTGTCTCATTCACCAATCTCCATTTTTCTCGTCTCCCTATAAGATCGCAAGAAGTTTTGAGAGATGAAAAGGTAAAGAATCAACGGGAACTTCGCTCATTGGTTTTTTTGTTATGTATCATGATAGCGAATCATTACAAATTCAACATTAATTGAAAGAGGATTTTTATATGGTAAAAATCAACACACCAGCTCCCGATTTCACTGAAGATGCGTATGTGAACGATCAAATCAAGAAAATTTCTCTGAAAGAATATCGAGGCAAATGGGTGGTTCTTTTCTTCTATCCGGCAGACTTCACATTTGTATGTCCGACGGAACTTGGAGAATTAGCAGATCATTATGCCGAGATCAAAGCAGAAGGTGCGGAAGTTATTTCGGTCAGCGTCGACACCGGATTTGTGCACAAGGCATGGCACGACGCTTCCGAAACGATCAAGAAAATCAAATATCCCATGTTGGCAGATCCAGCACGTCGGGTATGCACCGAATACGGCACACTCATCGAGGAGGAAGGATTGTCGCTTCGCGGAACATTTCTGATTGATCCTCAGGGTATCTTGAGAGCCTACGAAATCAACAATAACAGCATTGGCCGCAGTATTGATGAAATTATTCGCAAACTTCAAGCGGCAAAATTTGTTGCCGAACATGGTGGTGAAGTATGTCCGATGAACTGGAAACCGGGAGCAAAAACGCTGAAGCCGGGATTGGATTTGGTGGGCAAGATATAAGGAGCGGGAAGAAGCTCGATGGCAGCGCTGCTGGAATTTTAGGGAATGAAGAAGGCGTTTGAGCTCTATTTTATCAAGAGTCTTATGCTGATGCGAAACCAATCTTCAGTTGAAGAGAGTGGTTAATACTCTTTCCGGTTCGCATAGAAGTTCATCAGCAATCCGATCATCATCATATTGGCAACGAGTGCAGAACCACCGTAGCTGAGAAATGGCAGTGGAATACCAATCACCGGCATCAATCCCATAGACATGCCGGTATTCATAATTATGTGTGTGCCGAAAATTCCCATAATACCAATCGCTGCCAGACTACCAAATCTATTTTTTGAAATGCTCGCAACTCGAAGTGCATGCAACAAAAGCGCCGCAAACAATCCTAACACGATCGACGCCCCCAAAAATCCAAATTCTTCTCCGGTAACGCAAAAAATAAAATCTGTCCATTGTTCAGGGATATAATTCAATTGTGTCTGCGTTCCTTTGAGAAATCCTTTACCGAAAAATCCACCTGAGCCAATCGCAATTTTTGATTGAACAACATTATAACCCGAACCCAAAGGGTCGGCTTCAGGATTCAGGAACACAGAAATTCTTTTTTGCTGATACACGTGCATGTGTTCGTACATAACCTGCACGGAAAGTCCAATTGCTAACGTAATGCCAAATGCCACTGCTACCGCAAATTTGTTCTCACGAAAGATGTACAGAAGTATTGCACCGATAGCAACTGCGATTAAAAATTGTGTTGTACCTAAGAGAGCACCAAATGCTGCCAGAATAGGAACAAGGATGGCAATAAGGATAAAATTTGATGTACCTGCCCAATAAAGTAACGGCAGCAAAGCTGCAAAGAAGACAATGGTGGTTCCAAGGTCAGGCTGCGCAAGGATGAGAAACATCGGTGCAGCGAATATGCATAGGGAGATGGAAAGGTGTTTGATCCGCGAGATGGAGACATCGGTTCTAGAAAGATAGGAGGCGAACGCCAGCACAGTTACAATCTTAGCAAATTCAGACGGTTGTCCACCGAGTCCACCGATTCCAAACCAACTCTTCGAACCTTTGATGGTACTTCCAATAACCAAGACGATCACAAGGATAGCCAGTACAATAAAATAGAAAGAAATCGAAAGCCGCTGCAAAGTTCGGAGGGGAATAAAGGACGTAACTACCATGATGATGAAACCAATACCTGCCCAGAGAGCTTGACGGTAGAAGTTCGCTGCGTTGTTGATATCGAATGTTGCGCTGTAAATGGATACTAACCCAACGACCACCAATGCAAGGCAGATGAGAAACGCTCGGAAGTCGAAATATTCTTTGAAGTACGAGAACATATTAATGCTTTCCTCTTTCAGTTGTGTGCATTATTGTGTCATGCGGTGTTGTTGCAGATACGCGCGTGCTTACTTTCCGGCGCAATTCACCGAAAAGATATTTCTCCATAACCATGGCGGCAATAGGAGCTGCTTTCGTTCCTCCGAATCCAGCATTCTCCAACATCACGGCGATCGCAATTTTGGGCCGATCAAACGGAGCAAAACCGACGTACCATGCATGATCAGCACCGTGCGGATTTTGCGCAGTTCCAGTTTTTCCGGCTGAGACGACACCGGAGATACGTGCCAATCCGCCAGTGCCTCCTGGTTCTTCAACAACACGCCGCATGCCTTCTCGGATCATTCTCATCACATTGCCATTAAGCCACACCGGAATCTCACTATGATCGATAATGTCGACTTTATTTGTGCGTTTATTGCGGATCGAACTCACTGCGTGCGGCTGAAGGAGCGTACCGTTGTTTGCTAAAGCTGCAACATACTGTGCCATCTGCAACGGCGAGACACCGATCTCACCTTGACCGATGCCGAGACTGACAAGATTTCCCTGAGTCCATTTTCCTTTTCCGTAGACTCGATCGTAGTACTCGGTGGATGGAATAAGTCCTGATGTTTCATCACCAATATCAATTCCGGTTGGTTTACCGAATCCAAACCGCTTGCCATATTCATAGAGCTTATCTAATCCAATTTTCAAGATGAGTTGATAGAAAAATACATCACACGATCGTTGAATAGCTTCCACGACATTAACGGATCCGTGTACGTGAGTGTCTTTGAACACCTTTTTTCCGAACCGGAATGAACCTCTGCATGTCATGCGGTAATGCTCGTCAATGATGCCTTCTTCCAGCGCTGCGGCTGCAATAAGCATCTTGAATGTAGAGCCGGGCGGGTAGCGTGTCATCGTGGCACGATTGAAAAGAGGCTTGTCGGGATCGGTGTTTAGTTTTGCCCAGACTTCAGACGAAGTAACACCGCTGAACACAGACGGATCGAAATCCGGCTTGCTCACCATCGCAAGCACACCACCGTCGTTTGGGTCGATGGCAACCAACGCACCACGATAATTTGTCATGAGCGATTCGGCGAATACTTGAAGCCCGAAATCAATGCTGAGCATGAGATCGAATCCTTCTTTCGAAGGAACATCACGTCGTCCTTCTTCCAGCGGTCCGAGGAGTTGTCCTTTGGAATTGACAGAGATGAACTCGTATCCCTTTTCGCCGCGGAGGAATGTTTCGTAACTTGCTTCTAATCCGGATGAACCGACAAGATCACCCTGTTGATATGCAGTGCTGGACCTCGCGAGTTGAGCATCGGTAATTTCTTTGCAATAGCCGAGCAGCTGCGGCGCACGTATGTTGAACGGATACAATCGCTTGGATTCCACATCATAGCTGACTCCGGGGAGTAAGTAGAGATTTTCTTCCACCTTGGAGAGTGTTTTAAAATCAATATCACGAATAACGCGCACGGGAGAAAACCGTGAATATGCACGACCGCGATTGATGCGTCCTTGAATGAGTGCAGGATCTAATTGCAATAGCGAACTCAAGAAAGCGAGATTGTTTGTGTCGAAAACCGCAGGTGTTACAGTGATCGAGTACGCTGGTCCCACATCCACGACAAGACGACCGGTACGATCGAACATATATCCTCGCACCGGTTCTTTGACAACCACGCGCACACTATTTTCCTCAGATTTTTTTCCAAACTCCGTATGTGACAACAATTGAAGCTGGTAGAGTCGAAGAAAAAGGACAACGAATGCCAGTATGATGACGATCGCTAAAACGCGTCTCCGCGAAGACACATCGATTTCGTCCGCAGTGATCATTGTGCCCACGGGACATTGAATTTGCGGGAGAAGAAAAACATTGGCAGGATGCCGATGATGCATGTGTACATTGTCATTCCCAATGTAGACTCCAGCATAGAGAAGAAGATTGTATTTTCGCTTCCTTGGAAGAAAATGGTAAAGTACACGAAATTATGAACTATGGAACACATCCCGACCAGCAACAGATATCGGTATGATCCAAGGGTCTGCTCAGTTGTGTTTTCATTGAAGAAATAGCCTGCCACGAATCCGGCAACGGTCTTTGAGAGCGCAGCCAGCCCGAAAAACTTAATGGTGATTATATCCTGAAGCAAACCGATGATAAACCCCGAGATAGTTGCTTCTATCTGTCCGCGGCGTAAAGCGATATATACCAGATACAAAATAAAGAGATCAGGGAGATATCCGCTGAGCGAGATGAACGGGATGAAGGTGGTTTGAATTAGTACCAAACCGATGACGATAAAAGCAAAACGTATGTAAGTTTGCATGTCTATCCGTAGAATAGTTTCAGAAAAATAGTACCGAGAAATGGAGAGAGAAGCAAGAACGAGTATATAAAAGAAACGGAAAAGTTTTATAGCGGGAAAACACGAAAGCCAGTCGGGGAGACCTGGCTTTGTGGGATGCAACTGTTATCTATTGTTTGCCACTGTTCATTCGTCGGCTCATCTGTGCTTGGCGATCCTTTATTACCTTGTCATAAACCTTGACCTGCTCTTCAGTAAGAACTTCTTTGATTTTGTCATCCGTCTTTTTCATTATCTCCTGTCTCACTGCGCGCATTGCCTGGTGGTCGCCGCGGTTATCGTTCATTGCTGTGGTCATCTCTTCACGCTGATCTTCGAGAATTGTTGTGATCTTTTTGGTTTGTTCGTCCCTTAATTTAAGTTTGCCTTTTAAAATCTTTATGTGCTCCTCAACAGACATCCGTTGTGGTTGAGCTTGTGCCGCAGACGATAGGAGCATCAGCACTCCGAGAAGAAGTACGAGTGCTGTGGTCATTTGCTTGATGTTTGTGAACATACATTTGTCCTTTCTTGATTGATTACTGAGTAACGATCGATTTTTTCCTGCCGGGTTGCTTGGCGAGGAACGTTGCCGTAGGGTGAATCATGTCTCATTGTTTTAAGAACGCGTACAACATAAAAATGTTTCCGTTCTCTATGATGTGCTTTTCTCATCTAAAACCTCTCGAAGCTTTCGCAAGACTTCATCATTCGAGTATGGCTTCTGGATGAATCCTTTTGCTCCAGCCTGCTGGAGATCGAGTTTGATATCCGGCTCAAAGTAGCCACTTGCCAAAATGACCTTCACGTGCGGATCCATTTCTTTAAGTTTCTTGAATACATCAATTCCATTCATCTTTGGCAAACCGATATCGGAGAGCACTGTAGCAATTTTATTATGGTGTCGTGTGAACATCTTCATGGCTTCTTTGCCGTCGGTTGCAGTATAGATTTGGTACCCATTTGATTTCAAAAGCTTCCGAAGTCTCTTCAATAATAAATATTCATCCTCAACGAGAAGAATTGTTTCATGTCCTCCTACCTGTCTTACTTTTTCCGGTTGCAACTGTTCCACGCTTTTGGCTGCAGGAGGCGGCACCGGAAAGAACAACAAGAATGTTGTTCCATGCCCCACACTGCTTTCTACATCCACAAATCCATGGTGTGATTGCATTACACCGTACACCACTGAAAGACCAAGACCTGTTCCTTTGCCTTTTTCTTTAGTTGTGAAGAAGGGGTCAAACACACGTAAGTACGTTGCTTCGTCCATTCCTTCGCCTGTATCGCTTATACTGATGCAGACGTACTTTTCCTCATCGGCTAATGGGAAACGTCCGCGCACCTCATCTTTTGTCCGCTGTTTCGCTTTAATAGTGATCGATCCGCCATTTGGCATAGCATCCCGTGAATTCACACACAGGTTCAATAGTATTTGATGAATCTGTGTGCGATCGGCGAGGATTTCCGGAAGGTCTGGTGCGTAAGTTTGCGTAAATGTAATCGTCTGCGGGAATGTATGCTTCAGCATCGAAAGAAGTTCATGGACGAGATTGGGAATGTTCACCGGTTCAACTGCGACATCGGTTTTTCGCGCAAACGTCAGTATCTGGCGCACTAATGCTGCACCTCGATCCACTGCTTGATTAATGGCGGCAACACCCTCAGCATGTTTTCTGCCATCACCTTTGAAATTCTCCAGCATAGCTGAATACCCGAGGATTATAGCAAGAATGTTGTTAAAGTCATGTGCAATGCCGCCGGCAAGTGTGCCAATGCTCTGAATCTTTTGTGACTGAAGAAGTTGGCTCTGTAACTTTTTTTGCTCGGTAATATCTCGTATAACGGCCTGCATCGCAGGCTTTCCTTTATAGATAATCGGCAACGATGTTGTTTCCACATCAACGATTGCCCCGTCCATTCGGATAAATTTTTCTTCCGTAGGCGGTAATGTTTTTTGTTCTGTCATTCCAATGATAACCCGCTGACGAACGGCTTCCCTATAATCGGGATGAACAATGTCAAGATATGGAAGTCCGAGCAGTTGAGATTCATCCGTAGCGCCGATGAGTTTTACAGCCGCAGGATTGACGTACACTATTTTCTCTTCACTATACACCGTAATAGCATCTGGTGAAAACTCAACAAGACGCCTGTATCGCTCTTCGCTTTCTTGCAGTTGCTGCTCTGCACGCTTGCGTTCAGTGATGTCTGTGATGATGCCGAGAATCGCACGTTCTTTTTCAAAGGATACTAATTTTGTAGTAATGATTGTATCAATTCTCTTTCCTTGTCTTGTCACAACAGCATATTCGTACGACAAGACTTCTTCGCCCTTCATATGTTTGTTAAAATTCCCCTTTACCATTTCTACGTACTCTGGTGCAGTTATTGTCAGAAAGTTGAAATTAGGAGAATAGAATTCCTCTTTCGTGTATCCCATAATTTCTTCACATTTCGCATTTGCATAGACAATTTTTCCCTTCTTATTGATAAAAATCATATTTGGTGATTGTTCAGCTAGAGTCCGGAATTTTTCTTCGGATTCTCTTAATGCTTCTTCCGCATGTTTGCGCTCGGTGATATCATGGATCATTCCTTCTGTTCCTTGGAATGTGCCTGCTTCATCATAGTAAAAGTGAGCACTGATGGTCACCGGAAAAGCGGTGCCATCCTTTCGGACAAATGTAGCTTCGTAGTCGTGAACCAATCCCTTCTCACGGATCTTGGCGATTACAATTTCTCGCTCAGGAGGATTCAACCAGAGGATTTCTAGAGGCAGACCGAGCATCTCTTCGATAGAGGAATATCCGAACATGCGGGCACCGGAGGGACTGCCCATAATGAGCCGGCCGTTTTTATCAGAGCGATAGAATACATCTTGTATGTTTTCTATGACACTCTTGTATTTTTTTTCGCTTTCCTTTAATGCATTTTCCGCATGCTTGCGTGCTGTGACATCACGATGAATTCCTAAAAAACCAATAATATTGTCTTGATCATCAATAATAGGATTATTAGTAACCTCGATAGTGAGAAGGCGACCGTCCTTTGTTTTGTTAATGATCTCGCCAGAGACTACTTTCTTAGAGAGTAGCGTGCTCCAAAGAAGCTTGTAGTCTGTCGGAGAGAGTATCCCTGATTTAAGGATGCGTGGTGTGTTCCCGACAGCTTCTTGATAACTGTAACCGTACAAATGTTCGAATGCGGGGTTTACAAAAATAATCGTGCCGGAAGGATCCGTAATAAAGACGGCATCAGGAGACCGTTCAATGCCTAATCGAAATTTAAGCATCGCTTCTTCAATTTTCTTGCGTTCAGTGATGTCTTGAGCAATCGTTACAAATGATGTCGGATTCCCTGCTGAGTCTCGTATTGCGCCAACCGATAATTCGCCTAGGAATTTTTTTCCGTCTTTGGTCAATAAAGTGAACTCTAGATTTCTCAAATATTCCTTTTTGAAAGCGGCATTGAGTTCTTTTACCGCTTTGTCCCTTTCTTCCGGTACGATTAATTCTAATGAGTTTTTTCCAAGCAGTTCGGTTTTATCCGAAAAGTTATGCAACATTAATGTTGCTTGGTTACACTCCAGGATTTGACCATCCAAATCGGTGACAACGGTTGAGTTCGGGGAAAAGGCAAGGATCGTACGTATCTTCGATTCGCTTTCTCTCAGGGCCAACTCAGCCCGTTTGCGCTCGCCGATTTCCAATTGAAGATCTTTTGTCCGACCATCAACGATCCGGATAAGCTCTCGTTCGTGCCTTTGAATATTCTTGACGCGAATTCGATATGCACCCAGTCCCATCAAAATTGCGATCACTGTCATGAGACCACGGAACCAATTCGTTTGATAGAAATATGCAGCAATGTCCAGTTCGATCGTTGCACCTTTTAAATTCCAGACACCATCATTGTTACAGGCAATGACATTGAAAGTGTAGCTCCCAGGAGGAATGTTTGTATAATATCCAGCGCGCCGAGTGCCGGCATCGATCCAATCTTTGTCGAACCCCACAAGCATATATTTGAAGCTCACGAGCTTCGGTGCTCCGAAGCTCAGTGCTGTATAGTGAACTTCAAGTTCTCCATGTCCCGGACCAAGTTGTACTACGCTATCAATCTTTATTGGGCGCCTATCGAATAGAACCTGCTCGACAAACACCGGCGGAGAAAAATTACTTTGCACGAATTTTGCCGGATCAACGATTGCCACGCCTTTAAGCGTTGGGATCCACAGTTTTCCATCCCTCGTCCGAATCCCTGCAGGCTGCGAACTTCCATTGCACTTTGCACTCCTCATCCCGTCTGCTGTTCCGAATACCGTGCAATGTACTGTCCGGATTTTGCCATCGGCGCAGTCATTCAACTCCTTCTCGCTTACACGGTAGACTCCACGATTGCACGTCAACCAAAAGTTTTTTTGATCGTCCTCAAGAATTTGAAAGACAGCGTTGTCATACATACCTTGCTTTGTCGTCAATACCGTGAATCGACCATCCTTAAATCTATTGAGGCCGCCGCCATATGTCCCAATCCAAAGGGCTTTGGCTTCATCTTCAAAGAGAGAGTAGACGATATTGTATGAAAGTCCATTTTCCGTAGAATATTTTGAGAACTTTCCATCTTTGAATCTATTTAATCCGCCATTCGTGGATATCCATACGCTCCCATCGCTAGTTTCTAAAATAGTCCGAACGATATCGCCTGCCAATCCTTTATTCACCGTATAGTTCGTGAATTTTTCATTCTTGAATGTAGAGATGCCGCCGCCGCGTGTCCCAATCCAGAGGGTACCGTCTTTCGACATAAAAAGGCTATTTATCCTTTCATGTGCCAGCCCATCTTTTGTGGTAAAGGTAGTAAACTTACCATCCTTGAGTCTGCAAAGACCACCACCGAACGTCCCAATCCATAACGAGCCATCCATACCTTCACAGAGACCACGTACACCGTCATTGGCAAGAGCTTTCGGCGCCGTGTAAACTTTCAACGAGCCGTTTTTAAAGCGCGTAAGGCCGCGAATATCTGCTCCGACCCATACTGAGCCATCATGCGCTTCGTAGATAGCACGTACATTATCTTGTGCCAGCCCTTCTTTCTCACCGTATACCGTAAAGCATCCGTCATGGAAACGATTCAGTCCGCCGCCCACCGTCCCAACCCATAGACTTCCCTCACTGTCTTCGCAAAATGCCGAGACATAACCATCGATCAATCCATCAATAGTAGAATAGGAAGAGATTCGTGCGCCCGACATACGGCTGAGGCCTCCACCGTTCGTTCCAATCCAAAGGTTCCCGTCTCGGTCTTTCCACAGACTCCTCACTCGATCATTCACCAAACCATCTTTTGTCGTGAAAGTCGTCCATTTCCGATTTTTGAACCGGCAGAGTCCGCTGGTTGTACCGACCCACAAAACACCGTCAGTATCGAGATATACAATTCTGATATCGATATCCGCAAGTCCATCGGCGGTTGTATATGTGGTGAAGACTCCGTTGGCAAACTTTACCAGCCCAGAGGTCGTGCCGATGTAGAGGGTTCCATCATTTCCTCCCGTCACACTTGTTACATAGTTGCCGGCAAGTCCATCTTTTGTTGTGAATGTTGTAAACTTGCCATTTTTCCATACGCTGAGACCGCCACCGCTTGTAGCAATCCAAAGATTTTTTTGAACATCTTCGTATAGATTGGCAACATTGTTGTTCGCAAGCCCATCTGCTCCGGTATAGGAAATGAATTTACCACCTTGCATTCGCGTGAGACCGCCTTCGGTTCCCACCCACAAGTTTCCATCGGTGGTTTGAAGGAGGGACTGAATGCTATTGTGATTAATTCCCTCCGTATTATTTCTATCAAAGACAGTAAATTTTACCCCGTCAAACCGGACAATACCTTCCTGTGTGCCCACCCAGAGATATCCATCGCGTGTTTGAGTAATACACTGCACAGCAATTTGCGGTAATCCTTCTTCAGTTTGCCAATTAGTGTGAGTGTACTGCGTGATAGCCTTATGAGGATCAAGTGCAAAGGAAGATGGTATCAGAGCAGTTTGTATGAACAGAAATCCCAAAAGGATGTCCAATGATATCCTTTTCATCCACGGCGTGCTAAAACTTAGAGAGGTTGCTGTGCGAAAGTCTTTACTCATTTATGCACCTTTTGCGTCAAGGGTTTGGCATCTGGCCAATATAATCTTGCTGCAATATCGCTTCCGTTTATCCAAAACCCCCCTTGCTCCCCCCTTCATTGAATGGGGGATTTTGGAAATTTTATCCTCATGGATACTAAAAATCATCATGCGCTTCCTGCTTCATTTTACCTATTTATTAAAGATGGGATCATTTCTCTTTTTACTAAAATATATATGCTGAGTAGTTACAAAACTTCATTCATTCCAGTGCACTTAGGTCGATGAACATGAATGGTGTACCACTATATTATAGAGGAACATGTATCGTTTGCTGAAGTCGAAGCTAAAAAATTTCTGGACGGGAAGCAAATCGGAGAAAAAAGAGAAGTCCACCTTTTTTAAAGAAACCAGAAAAAAGATGGATTTCGTTGCTATGGATTATTCATATCTCAAGGCATCAATGGGATTGAGCATGGCTGCTTTTCTTGCTGGATAAAACCCAAAAAAGATACCGATTGCAATCGAAAATCCAAATGAAAGAATAATCGAAAATGCCGTAATAATTGTGGGCCATTTTGCAATACTGGAAATCACATTTGAGCCGACAACACCAATGATGATTCCCGTGATCCCGCCGAGTAAGCTCAAAACAAGCGCTTCAATCAGGAATTGTGTAAGAATATCCCTGGCGCGTGCGCCGATAGACATGCGTATTCCTATTTCGCGTGTCCGCTCGGTAACGGAGACCAGCATAATGTTCATAATACCGATCCCTCCGACGAGTAATGAAACTGAGGCGATACTTGCCAGCAGAATAGTGAGTACCTGTGTGGTCGCTGTCGCTGTCGCAGCCAAGTCGGTCTGATTTCGAATAGTAAAATCGTCTGCGTCATATTGTTGAATCTTGTGTCTCATGCGCAAGAGCTCGGAAATTTGTGTTTGCGCTGCAGCAATATCTTTCAAACTTGTTGCAGAGACAAGAATGAATCTTAAATTGGGAAAGTGTGACAATCTTCGTATGACGGTGGTGTAGGGCGCAAGAATGACATCATCCTGATCCTGGCCCATCGCGTTTTGTCCTTTTTTTGTCAGCACGCCGGCCACTTTAAACGGAACGTTGCGAATACGAATTGTTTGATCGACAGGACTTGCATCAGGGAAAAGATTATCGGCAACTGTTTTTCCAAGTATACAGACCTTTGCAGCAGCTTTGATGTCCTGATCCGTGAAAAAATCTCCGTACTCGATAAGCCATTGACGTATCTCAAGGTAATCGGATCCCACGCCCTGAATACTCGTTGCCCAATTCAAATTACCGGCGATGACCTGGCCGCCGGCGAACGCTCCGGGCGAAATATATTGCACGGCAGGACATTCTCGCGAAATTGCCAGCGCGTCGTCCTCTGTAAGTGTTGTTGCCGATCCTGCTCCGCTTCGCACACCTGCCTGCTGTTGTGCACCCGGATAGACCATGAGCACGTTAGTTCCTAGTGCCGCAATTTGTTCCTTGACGGAATACTCTGCACCCTGACCGATGGCAAGCATCGCAATGACGGCTGCGACACCGATGATGATTCCGAGCATGGTCAGGAAGGATCTCATTTTGTTGCGCTGTAAAGCTCTGAACGCTGAAAGAAAAATATTCAATATCTTCATGCCGCTTCCTCCTCGTCGTCGATCATAGGAATTTCTTTGATCACTTCCGACGCGATCTTGGGATTGCTATTAACCTTGTCTGCTCTGATTTTGCCATCCCTAAACACAATGTGGCGTTTGGCAAATTGTGCAATATCTGGTTCGTGTGTTACAAGAATAATTGTTATGCCGTTGTTGTTTAATTCCTGAAAGATACCCATAACCTCAACGCTTGTTCGACTATCCAGATTGCCGGTAGGTTCGTCGGCGAGAATGATGCTCGGATCATTCACCAACGACCGCGCGATCGCGACACGTTGTTGTTGTCCGCCGGAGAGTTGGTTCGGATAATGATGGATTCTGTCTCCAAGACCGACTCTTTCGAGCGCCTCGGTCGCTTTTACTTTTCGAACTTTGTTTGATGTTGGACCATAGAACAGCGGAAGTTCCACATTCTCCAGTGCTGACGTGCGTGAAAGCAAATTGAATCCCTGAAACACGAATCCAATTTTTTTATTTCGTATCATCGCAAGCTCATCTCTGGATAATTTCCCCACATCGATCCCTTCAAGGATGTACGACCCTTTCGTTGGCTTGTCGAGACATCCCAAAATGTTCATGAATGTGGATTTTCCCGAACCGGAAGCCCCCATAATTGCAACGAACTCACCTTTTGATACATTGACTGATACCCCACGTAGAGCATGCACATCAACCTCTCCAAGCTGATAGACCTTGGTTAGGTGCTCTATCTGTATGAGAGATCCATTCGTGCTAGCCGATGAAAGAGTGAGATCGTGGATCATCGGAAGCCGCCTCCTCGCTGTTGCTGACTTGAACCAGAGAGAGGACTTTTTACCTGTTCGGTTCCGGATTCGCTGGTCGACGTTGCACCGAGCACAACCTGATCTCCCGGTTTCAATTTCGCGGTAGTGATTTCGGTGAACCGCCCATCGTTCAATCCAGTCCGGACGAAGACCGATTCAAGCAATCCATTCGATTTCAAAACCCAAACTCTACCCCTTCCGGATTGATGAGACGGAACGTAAGCGTTTTTTTGATATTCTGGGAAATTCGATGTAATGCCGAAATCATTTGATTCCTTCTGTGTTTTCGTTTTAGGTTTGTTTTGTTGAACAATTGGATTGCTCCGGTTCATTCTGCCTGCAATTATCTTCTGCACTTCACTTCGCAACTCTTCCTGGCTCAACTTCCCTCCGTGTGCCGCTTGAATTGAATCTTTGATAGCCCGGAAGCGCTCTCTGTCTCCTTGCGAAAATTGTCCCCCATTCTGTATACTCTGGCCATCGGATTGAAGCTTAGAAGAGTCTCCAGTATCTTTGCCTCTGCCCGTGAACTCGCCTAGCATTGAACTGGCACCGGTCGTGTCAATAATATCATTTGGCGGCTGGAACCTAAGAGCCATATTTGAGACTTTCATAACATTTTGCGCGCTCGCAATAAGAATTTTGACATTTGCAGTCAATCCCGGCATGAGTTTCAGTCGATCATTATTCACATCGATGAGGACGATGTAGTTGACGACATTTTGAATGGACTGGGGAGCGAGCCTGATCTGCGACACCGTACCTGTGAATTTATCATCCGGGTACGCATCGACGGTAAACGTTGCTTCTTGTCCGATACTGACCCTGCCGATATCTGTTTCATCAACTGTTGCCTGTACTTGCATTTTTTTTAGATCGTTTGCAATGGTAAATAATGTAGGGGAAGAGAAACTCGCTGCTACCGTCTGGCCGATGTTGACTGCACGATTGATCACGACACCGTCGATAGGGGCATAGATCGTTGCATAGGCTAAGTTAATTTTCGCTCTATCGAGAGATGCCTGTGCAGATTTTAATGTAGCGCCATTTGATTCATAGGTTGTTAAGGCTGCATCGTAATTGAGTTGAGAATCAAGTCCTCGTTCGAGCATTGCTTTTTCCCGCTCAAAGTTCCTTTTACTGTCTGCATACTGTGCCCTTGCCTTGTCGAGATTTGCTTCGGCATCTTTTACAGATTGCACGAGGAAGGTAGGATCTATTTGAGCAATGAGTTGTCCTTTTTTTACGACTGAGTTGAAGTCAGCATACAGCTTTGCGATGATCCCGGAAACCTGCGTTCCGACATCGACCGACGTCACAGCATTGATCGTTCCCGTTGCAGTGACAAAGACGGTAAGATCGCCTTGAGAGACTTTGTCGAATTTAAAGTTGTACGCCTGACTATGATTCCTTGCAAAGAGAAAATACGCGACTATGATGACCACAACGACCGCCGAACTAGAGATATAGATTTTTCTTTTCATTGCTCACTCCTAACCAACATACATGGAAATTACACACTGCTTACATGAATAAAGACGAGCGAAAAACCGAAAAGTTGTTTGAATAATAAATATAAAAAAGGTTGAGCAATGATTCACTCCACTCCAGATTTAGACAACATTAAATATACAAGATTTCACCGAAATACAAAAAAACGCAAACCTTAGCTTGTTATCGATTCATGAAAATGCGCCAGTATACCTGTACTGTATCAACATCTGCAACTTGAACTTGTGGTTTGAAGGAAATTGAAGTAGTCTAAGTGAAGCACTATGAGACCTTTTTGTAAATCAAGAGAAGTTCATGTGTGGAGTAAACATATCATAGAAGCGAGCGAGAAATTATTGTCTTTCGTTAGAACGCGGTGGACGCATTCGTTCTTTAAAATTCGGGTTTACAAATGATGGGGAAACGAATTCATTCTGGACGAAGAGCTTCATACGAATTAATAGACTGCCGGTCCAGGACTTACGTAAACCCCCAATTTATTCATTTTCAGGAAAGCGGTTTCCCCTTTTTTGCATAACTGAAAAGCGATAAGCTTATTTTGTCCGAAAGTAGACGAATGCGGGTCGGTACAGTTCTTGCGCTTATATTGAGGATTCTTTAAGAAAACGTATTGTTATGCACGAACTTTCAATTGCGCAGAATATTGTTGAGATAATCCAGCAAAGCATTCCCGAGCCGGAATGGAAACAAGTAGCCGCAGTGCGTGTAAAGATCGGGGCAGTGGCGGGCATCGTGTCGGATTCATTAAAATTTTCTTTCCACGCAATCACGGCAGAGTCAGCACTCTGCAATGCACGGTTGATTACTGAACATATTCCGTTCCGTGTTCATTGTCGTACCTGCAACACAACCACAGAGAATGAAGATGGATTTGCCATGTGCGGTGAATGCGAGAGTACTGATATTCAAGTACTCTCTGGCACAGAGCTGCATGTTGTGGAGATTGAATTGGAAGAGACTGAACAGGTAATATGAGTATTATTACGGTAGAACGAAAAGTACTTGAGAAAAACGATGAGCTTGCGGCCCGAAATCGTGAAGTTTTTCGTTCCCATGGCGTATTTGTGGTAAATATGGTCAGCTCGCCCGGCTCCGGTAAAACAAGTATTCTAGAACGAACACTTGAATACTTGAAAGACAGTCTTCGGGTGACAGTGATTGAAGGAGACGTGCAGACGGACTTGGATGCGCAGCGGGTAGCAAAGTTTGGCGTTCCCGTGGTGCAAATTATTACGAACGGCGGATGTCATCTCGAAGCAAATTTGATACAAGATGCACTCGGCACTATCAACCTCAAGGGAGTTCAACTCTTGATTATTGAGAATGTCGGCAATCTTGTCTGCCCCGCTAATTATGATTTGGGAGAAAACATGAAAATTGTCGTTGCAAGCACAACAGAAGGTGACGACAAGCCGCTGAAATATCCTGGAATGTTTCGGAATGCATCAGCCCTCATTATCAACAAAATAGATCTTCTCCCGTATGTCAATTGTCATCTTGAAGAATTGAAAAGCAATGCGCTCCGCATCAATCCAAAATTAAAAGTATTTGAAACATCATGCACAACAAAGCAAGGAATTGGAGAGTGGTGTACGTGGTTGAAGGAACAAGTGACAAGCAAGAAGTAAGAAGCAGAAGGTATCAAGAGAGATCGATTTATGAACACAAGGGTATCATCAACTAACAACGAATAACGGACTTCACACAACACCTATGGTACAACCAGAACCCAAGAACCATCCAAGCGGCGACAACCGATTCAAGTTACTCGACCGTGCCATCACAAAGCATCACGCAAGCGGCGATGTATTGATCGAGATTCTGCATGTGGAATTGCTCAGTGCGGGCGGTGAGGTGCTCGACGAAGTTCGCCGATGAATAAGGTGCTCGTTATCGGCTACGGCAACACACTCCGCGGTGATGATGCCGCGGGGATTCGTGCCGCTGAGTTGATTGCGAAGCGCCGCCCCGAAATTGAATGTGTCTGCATGCACCAGCTGATGCCGGAACTGGCTGAGCAGATTGCTGAAAGCGATATCGTAATTTTTTTTGATGCAGATGTAAATGTCACACAGCCGAATGTGCGGTTGGCTGTGCCCAGCGTTGAGGACGACCAGCCGCGCACGCATTTTATCTCCCCGGAATCCCTGCTCCATCTGAGTCAACAGCTCTATCAGCGAATGCCGTTGAAAGCGTACGTCATCGGTATTCCTGCCTCACAGTTTGAATTCAGCGAAGAATTGTCGGAATCGACGAAGAAAGCAGTTGAGGAAAGTGTCATACTGGCGGAATCTTTGCTGTCATCCGGGAATTCAAAGTAATAAAATTATCGCCCGCCTCTTCTTACTCCTGAATTTCGAGTCCCATTGTTATTATTATCATTCCTTGCCGGTGCAGGATTCGAATCGGGAGAACCTCGTCCTGTTTGTATCAGTCGACGTTCCTCCGATCCCGTTGATGTTGAAGATGGACTATCGGAGACGTGTATGGCTGGTGGTAAATATTGTAGAGGCTGCGGTAAAGGTTCCGGAACTTGGTGCAGAAAATAATATACTGGAATATATTCAACAATTGGCTGAGTGGTCGGAGCGGGTTCAACAGAGGCATTTTCCGTTGTATCATCCACAAGAAGAACTGTATAGCATCCGGGAGATAAGAAAATCGTAACAAATAGAAGAGTAAGAACTAATTTCGATTTCATGTGAGTCATCCTCCAAATATCTTTCTGCTATTTTATAGTATCTATACTATATATATGCCACTGTACAGTAATTGATTTTAGGAGAATTCACATAGGCATGGAATTACAGCGACTTCTTTTGTCAACAGTGGTGTAGAGAATTTAGTACGAATATATATTTGCTCGGTAAGCGGGTTGCATGGCACAACGAATAAACTATCCACTCAGTTTTTTCCTAAATTCTTACTACATTCTTAGTACTCATCTTGAAAAAACCTCTAAGGGAAGTATTCTCATCTTGAGCGAAGTCAAGCATGAGTGTGTTATGAGGTTGTCGAGATTGGTTTTGAATAGACTGTCTTGATTCCTTCATGGAACTGTAAAGAAGAGGTAAGTGTTTTGGATAGTGCAATGTCGCGGCAACGAAAATATACGTTTGGTCCCGTACCTTCGCGGCGATTAGGATTATCGCTTGGTGTGGATGTCATTCCCAAAAAATTGTGCACTCTCGATTGTATATACTGCGAAGTCGGAGTGACCGATAAGCGCGGACTCGCGAGGAAAGAATATTTTCCTGCGAAAGATATCCTTGCCGAAGTGAAGGAAGTCATTGCGGAATATCCGAATCTCGATCACATTACTATTTCCGGATCCGGTGAGCCAACGCTGAACTCCAAGATCGGCGATATCATTCGTGGTATCAAACAAATGACGATGGTACCGGTTGCCGTGCTCACGAATGGAACATTGCTGGATGACCCTGCTGTTCGTCGTGATCTGATGGATGCCGATATCGTTTCACCTTCGCTGGATGCAGTGACACCGGAAGTGTTCGAAAAGGTCGACCGGCCCAATCCGAAACTTCATATAGACAATATCATCGAAGGCATTAGAAAATTCCGACAGGAATACCGCGGCAGAATGTGGATGGAAATTCTCTTTGTCGGTGGTATCAATGATCAAGACGATGAAGTTTACAAAATGAAGCAGGTGATCGATGAAATTCAACCGGAGAAAGTTCACCTCAACACGGTTATTCGTCCGCCGGCGTATTCATTTGCCCAACCAACGAGTCAAGAACGCTTAAGGGAAATCCAAAAAATATTAGGTGAGCGAAGCGAAATTGTCGGAATTTTCAAAGAGACGCATAAGACACAGGAACACAATACGGATGGACAGGCTATTCTTGGTCTCCTCAAGCGCCGTGCCATGACAGTTGATCAAATGACCGTTTCGTTAGAGATGAAGAAGGAAGAGATCGTAGAATCGCTCGATCAATTGCTGCAAGGAAAATTTATTATGACTTACACTTTCAACGGGGAAGAATACTTTCAAGCAGTGTAATACTCTCACTTGCTCGCTCAAAAAAATAATTACAAACCGAGAAATTGTACTGCGATTCCGCAGAGAAGAATAGAGACGCCTGCAAGTGCGTGGGTGTATCGCTCGAACTGTCCGGTCGGGAGCAAGCGTAAACCTGCAATAGAGCCAAGAACAACCGTGAGCATTGTTCCGATGGTAACGATACCGAAGACGAGGCTCACAATCACAACATTGAAAATGTGTCCTTGAGCCGCAGGGTACATAAGAATGGGTATCAACGGTTCGCATGGTCCGAAAACAAAGATGGTAAAAAGAATCCACGGTGTTATACTGGGACTCTCGGTTTTCTCATGCACGTGGGTATGCTCTTCCGAATGCACATGCGTATGATCGTGAACATGGCCGTCGCTGTGCGGGTGCCAGTGTGTGTGCGGCTTATTCCGATATGCACGTCGAAGGCCCCAGATGCCGTAAATGAGACCGAATGCGATCAGGATCCATCCGGCAATGTTTCCTCGGATGGATTCGAGCGACTGTAAATGTGCGACTGCAATGCCGAGCCCAATTCCGACGAAACCGAGAATGATCGAGCTTCCGACATGCCCGATGCCGCAGAGAATCGTGATCCATGTTGTCTTGATGGTCGACCATTTGCCTGCTTTTGACATGACAATGAACGGCACGTAATGATCCGGACCGAAGAGTGTATGTAAGAACGCAACAGATACGGCGGTGAAAAGAAGTATAGCAAGCTCTTGTGTCATAATGTTCTATAGTAAGATAAGAAAAAAAGAACGATTTGTCATTCCGATTTCGGCTATGTCAGAAGAAGAATTTTTTCTTCTTTGAGAATAGTAAAGATTTTTCTCTTGATCCCGACAGAGTCAAAACTCCTTCAGAATGAAGGATAGAACGTGTCACTTATAGTAGCAAATGTAAGAAACATCTGTATCCGCTTTCACGTCAAAAGATGAATTTGCAGGAACGACCCACTCGGCGTTCCTCCCCATTACTTTCCAGTTCTGTTTGGGAAGTTTTACCTTGAGCGTTCCTGAGGTGACGATCATGCGCTCTTCAGAAGATGTAGAAAATGTAAACTTGCCCTGTGAAATGACTCCGACAGTGGCATTTCCCTCTTCCGTAGTGAGTCCAAGACTTTGTACTTTGCCGTCAAAATAGACATTGTGTTTCATGTATGCCCCATTGCATGTGGTTTGATAAAAACTATTGTGATGTCAGGACTTAGGCCTGACAAGAACATTGGTTGACACGATACGACTATGAAGTAATGGAATCGGTATCTAAGTACTTCTGATAGTCCTCACGCGGCGGCGAGAAAATTTCCAATACTATTGAATCTTCCAACACATCCGCTTGATGTGAAATATTTTTTTGAATACACCAACTATCGCCTTTTTTTATTTCATATTTCTTCTCTTCTATATGAAGGAAAATATTGCCGGAGATCAAATATCCCGTTTGCTCATAGGGATGGCTGTGACGTGGTATGAGAGCGTTCTTCGATAATTTAAACTTTGTCATGAGTGTTGCTTCACCAAGCACGAGCGTTTTAATTTGAATACCTTCCATCGCTATATGAAAATTCTTATCGGAATGACGACTAATCATCTTATATCCATAACGTGATTGATAACCTTATTCTCCAATACGTACCTTGCCGCCGCCCGATGCAGAGTAATAATCTGCATCATACATCGCCTCGCCGACAACGGGCGCATAATTAAATTCACCGCGGGTAACAGCACGAACGAGATAATAGAATTTCTTTTCCCGATCATTTTCGAAATTTGTATAATAATTAATTCGATCATCGCGGATATCAACATACACCGGTTGATCTGCATCTGCGGTAAAGGAGTACTGAGAATTTTCCGCTAAACGCGGATTCTCGATCTCAAATCCAGCCGGAAGCAAATCAGAGATTGCGACATTTTCCAAATCATTAATGTCGGATTGAATTGTCAATTTCACGATCAAGAGAGAATTTTGTTTTATCCCGTCAAGGCTTGCTGCATTTCCCAACCGGTCAAAAAACTGCCGCCTCATGCGGAGATTCTTGTCTTCGATTCTCACCTTGCCGTCTTTACGGATTCCTTCCTGAACGATGGAGTAGTATATCCTTCCTTCGCCTTGCAAGGAGATGGTGACATTTCCGCCGAATTGGTCGATGGAGATTTTTTTATTACCGCCGTCATATGCTATTTGTTTTCCTCCGATGGTAACGGAACCCTTTACTTTTACACCGCCGGCTCGCCGTGCTGCTTTACCAAATCCGAGAAGTGCAAATGCTTCTTCCTGAGTCGTATACCAATAATATTTCTTAAACAAACCGGAGAGGTATTCCATATACCGGCCGATATTGGGATTATTCGGATCTGTCTCAAGAAGAACATTGAGCATCAAGCCGGTTGCACGAATAGGCGAGTCGAAACACCCTCCGCTGGTGCGTCCTGCTTCTTCTGTGACGAATTGAGGCGGAAGTATTTCGAGATATGCTTTGCGATCGCCGCTCAATGCAAAAGCACCCGCGAGCAAGTACTGTGTATCGTTGGTCAAAAGGCTCTTTGAAGTACGGTAAAAGTTCATCAGTGTTTGGTCCGGCTGACCGGCAAGAGCCAAAATATATAATGCATAGATGGATGTTTTATCTGCAATTCGTTTGACAAGCGTTTGATTATTTCCATAGTAATAGTAATCATACGTTTTTCTGTCTCGAGCTACGGTTTTGATGAAGTTCAATGCAGGATTAAGAATTCCATCGCCGACAGCGTATCCTGCCTTTTTTGCTTCAACAAGAAAATGAGTTGCGTAGACGGTGGCCCATTCATTTGTGTAATCTCCTCCCGGCCAATAGCTGAATGATCCGTTCGCTAATTGCATTCCGCTGATTTTATTGATGGCCTCATTCACGAAATAGGAAGGGCTTCCTTTTTCGATGATGGAAGGATCGAGCAGAAGTGCAATATCACGCAGAAAGATTTGCGGGAATGCTTTGGAAGTTGTTTGCTCCAGACATCCGTGAGGATACCCAACAAGATGCTTCAATTCTTTTGCAAAATTTGCAACGGGGAACGGGCTGAGCACAACATGGCCATGTCTCCCGTACGGTAAGAATACGTCTGGAATTTCTGCTGTGACGACTTTGCCTGCCTCGGCAAATCCGCTGGTACACTCAACCACAAAAGGAGAAATGGGACGTACAGCGAGTTCGGTCACCGATTCGATTTTTTCGCCAAGCGCACGCGTCTGTACTTTTACAGCCGCTTTACCGATCTGGTCGGACGCTTTGAGCGTAAAGGGGGCGAATTTTTCCTGGTTCGCTTCGATGTCGAGCGATGCCGATTGCTGAACTGCACTGATTCCTCCTTCTGTAACGACTTCCAGTTTCAGTGAAACAGGTTTATCGGTTGTATTGAATACAGTGACAGGCATCGTAATCACATCGCCTGGACTGAGGAAGCGGGGAAGTGCCGGAGAAAGAACAACAGGATCCGCCACCTTCATACTTTTTTGAGCAGAGCCGTAGCGTTCATTTTTATAAGCCAATGCCATCATCCGCAGTTCGCCGCTAAAATCCGGAATATCTAATGTTATCTCTACATTACCGTCAGAATTGGTTTTGACAATACCCGACCATAAAGCGACCGGTTTAAACCGCTTTACACTGAGAGGATTCACTTGCAAACTGCGCTGTTTTTCGAAGTCACCACCGCCTGTACTGCTCTTCTTCTTTGGTTCCGGAATAAGGTCGCGGAAGAAATCGAATGTCTCTGTTTCCAACGCTTTCTTTGCATAGAAGTAGCTGTACGGATCAGGTGTCCGGTAATTTTTCACCTGACATATTCCTTCATCAACCGCCGCGAGTGTAAGGAAGACATTCTTTTCATTCGGGATACTGACCTTTACTTTTTGTTTTGTGCGCGGGCGAATTTTTTCCGGAGCATCGATTACTACATTCAGTTTGTTCGAAGGCTTCTCGATCATGAGAGGCACAAATCCGTGTCCTGCCATGAGCGGGATGTTTAAATCCTTCACTTTCCGGAAGAGGACAGCACTGATATAGACATTCGGCAGAAACTGTTCTTCAATGTTAATTTCCATTGAAGCGGAATTCTTTTCTACATCCAAATATTTGTAGCTGTAAATTTTATTTCGTTCAACAGTGACCAACAGTTTTCCGCTGAACGGAGTCTGGAATAATACTTTCGCTTTTTCATCCGGTGCGTACGACGATTTATCGAGAACGATATCTACTCTTGCTTCCGGATCAATTTCGAACGATGTCATATCTGTCGATCCCCAGCTGTAGGCATAAAAGGAAATCTGGTTATATCCTTCTTCTCCGGATTTTGATACGTGGAGGACGTAATCACCTGAGCGTTTCACAGTGAAGAGAAAATCTGTCGGTGTTTCTTTAAGAACAACATCGCGGGTCTCATCGACGATTTCTCGCTGTTCGGAAACATACCGTAGCGTGTTATTCTGACTCATGCGGAGAACTGAATGCCATTCGCGACGGATGATTTCTACGTGTGCCTTAAAATCCTTGATCGGTTTATCATCAGGATCAACGGCGATGAGTTGTACTTTTAATGGAGAATTGGGTGCAACATAATAATCGAGATAATTGCGAATACCCATAAAATATTCTTTTGGGTACACTGTCGTTCGTGTTATCTGGTGAACCGGCCTGCCCGATTCATCAAAGACAGAAAATAATCCCTTTAAACTCAGAACTCCCGTTGCTGTGACCTCACTAGGAATCTTGAAAGAAACGCTCGCTTTTCCTTCTTTATCTGTCTCCAGTTTTTCTACATACGGATTTGCCGAATATGCTTTGGCCCCTTGATCGGCAAACCAGAATTCAGGAAAACGTTTGGACCGGTACGGCTGCGGTTCAAATGTCGCTTCAAACTCAACATTGCGTCCGGATGCAGGCGGCCCGAAGAAATTGAGGGCAAGCAGATCGTAGGTAATTTCCTCGCCCGCGCGAGCGGATTCTGTGGATGGCTTGACGCTCACCTTCAGCCGGTCCGGCACAAAATCTTCGACACTGACCTTGTACGATGTCAAGAAAATTCCATCTCCAGTGCGCAAGTCAATACGGTATTCACCGGTCGGTGCTGTTTCAAGAGTTTGGTAATTAATTTCGAATGAACCTTGTTCATTGAGTTTGGTCTGGAGTTCCGTGACCATATACGCGCGTGGATTATAGATTTCAACTTTCACGGGCATATTTTCAAGAGAAGTATTCGTCAAGCTTCGTACGATTCCGCTTGCATAAATTTTTTCACCCGGACGATAAAGATTTCTGTCTCCATATAGGAATGCATCATATAAACCTTGGATATCGTTTTTTCCGGACACATCAAATCTGGATGTCTCAATACGGTAATCGGAAAGGTTGAGGAAGTTAAAATCATTATCCCGTTCAGCAGTGATCAGCTTCAGCGTAAAGTCCTCGCTTAACTTTGCAAAGTCGTAGAACTTCGCCAGGCCATCGCCGTCTGTTTTGACCGACGCCATCGTCTGGTTGTTGGTTGAAATAAGGTTGATATTCACGCCGGACATCGGGTGGTTATCGCTCAAACTCACAGCAAAGACGATAAGCTCTTGTTCACTCCGTTTGACAATCAATCCGATATCGGAAAGCGATACCAGCTTCGAAGTCCATCTCCATGATTCATCAGGTTTGGCAATCTCGATCAGGTAAAATCCTTTGTAATCTGTCTTCAAGTAGGGAGAGAGATCAAAGAGTGTGGTTACTTCCTGGTTTGTACTATTTGCAATCGAGAGTTTTGTTTCTTCTATGATGCGGCCGTAATTGCCGAGAAAAAAACGAAACTTGCGATGATATCCTTCGTCACCTCCTTCGTCGTCATAATAATAATCGTAATGCCTGCCGCCGTCGAGAAAATGGACGAGGTTGTTCTGGAAAATTTGGCTGACGCGCACCTTTAAAGAGTCCATATTCACAGTTTTAATTTCTACGCTTCGCATGCCGCTGAGCAGCATATACGAGCCTGACGATGAACCAAACCGAAAGGCAGGAGTGACATTTCCGATGACAATATCTGCCTCATAATCGTTTTGTGTTTTTGCCCCCAGCAAGCTTTCAAGACCTTTTTTGACAACAAGATGGAATGATGTGCCGGGTTCGAATTTTCCTTTCAATCGGAAGGAAAGTTTCGATTCTGCTTCGACCGTATACTGACGGGAAGGAGTCAACTCAATATACTGCTTGATTGAAGCGGCATCGATTTCCTGTGAAGTCTTAATTCGGATCCAGCTTTCTGTACCATCATACCCGAATTCATGTCCGTAAATTCTTAGATCTTCCATCGCGGGCAATTTAAAAACAAACGGTTTTTCGAGTGTGATGGCAGTTTTTGTTTCGGGCGAGACGAGTTTGTTATCGACACTGACTTTGATCTCTCGCTCTTTGCCATATTGGACTGTCGTGGCGATTTCCAGAGGTACAACTTTATTGACCGCAGAGGACATCACTTTAAACGTTTTCACTTCATCGCCGTCCATCTTGATCTTGAGGTACGAGCCGACATCTGCCGGGTTCACGGTATAGGTGAATTCAATATTTGCCTTGATACCGACCGTGCGTTTATTATCGATACGGTCATAAAAGAAATCGATACTTTTTATAGTAAAGGGTTCTGTGAAAAAAGAAAACTCCTCATCACCAACAAATCGCTTCGCATGTGCCGTTGTTGCCAACAATGTGCCGTTCAGCTTCCCCTTGAATTTCGTATCGCCAGGGAGTGCAGCGTCAGGACTGAAGATCAAGCGCGAAGTATCCTGCCACACGAATTTTCCTTCAATCGCCGGAGTAAATTCGATGTAGGATGTGTTCAGCCAGACATTGGTGGATTCCGGAGGAACTACACTGCGTGAAAATGCAAATTGAAGAACTCCGCTCTGCGCAACAACACCTGTCGGCATCGTGCTCGTGATCCATAACGATTCTGAATCCCTTTGGGAACATGAATAAAATCCGAGAGAGAGAACGAGCAGTGAAACAACAAACCATGTACGCATGATGATATCCCTTCTGATATTGGTGTTAAACAGTGAAATTTTTTTCTAGATATCCATTACAAATGCTTAATTATAATTTTAACAGTGGATAATCGTCCTTTATCATCTAGACAGCTTGCAACATATTGGCCGCTTCCCAGCGGTTTGAAAATTTTAGTGCCTGCGTTCACACGCCCGAGAAATTGATTGTTCAAGTACCAGCATTGGTCATGCACATCGACTCCGGAACTGGCCTGAAAAGCAATCTGTTCATCATCAGACGTCAGTAGGTAGGTCATAGCATTCGTCGGGCTGATGATTTTTGGACCTTCGCCGGCGAACAATCGTAGGCAGGCAGGATTATGCGGCGGTGCGAGTGTGTATCTCTTTCCGATTTTTTTCCAATAGTTTAAGAGTTCTTTAGGATAATCCTGGTACGTGACCGATTTATAATTATGATTGCCTATGCATGATGCGCAATACTGTTTTTTTCCATCCACAGAGATGAGGTATTCGTTGTCGACATCACAAAATTTTCCGAGCGTGTGGTTCATGGAATAAAAATCCTCGATGATATGTTTGCAGCGCGGAGTCGGAAGCTTGCCGCTTTCTGCACAGACATCGCGCGTATTGATATCGTCAGGCATCGGCAGAATATTTTTCTGATTCTTATGTGAGATCGAATTAAAAATATCGACGAGCAGTGGCGCCGCCGATTTGCTCCCGACGAGATCGGGATTTCCTTTGTTCGTCACATTGCCGACCCATACGCCGACCGTGTACTCTGCCGAATATCCCATCGTCCATGCATCGCGCCGACCATAGCTCGTACCGGTCTTGAATGCGATCACCGGAAGATTCACCGCCGATTCAAAATTATTCGGTAAATCGGGACGGTGAACACCAGAGAGAATTTCTGTTATCATAAAAGCAGCAGCATCGGAGAAGACACGCGTCCTTCGCACCGCCGATGTGTCGTTCGTGTAGAGGGGTGGAGCATACATGCCGCTGTTGGCAATTGCCGCATACGCGGAGGTGAGCTCTTCCAGTTTTACACCGCACCCGCCAAGAATCATGCTCAATCCCATTCTCTCCCGCTGTGATTCCAAAGATTGAAAACCGAGATTATGCAGCAGCAAAGCGAATGATGTCAATCCTGCGTTTTTCAGCAATCGAACCATCGGAACATTCAGCGATTTGCACAGTGCTTCGTCGGCAAAGACAGAACCCGTATAGGTCCCATCATAATTTTCTGCGGAGTAACCTTCGGCATCGTACGGAACATCGAGCAGCCGGGTCTTCGGCGTGAGCGTTCCGTTATCCATATGCAAGGCATAGAGGAACGGTTTCAATGTGGAACCGGGAGAGCGAAGCGCCTGAACAGCATCCACCTGACCGAAGGAAGCGGAATCTGAAAAATTATCAGAACCTGCATACGCAGCAATGCGCATGGTTTTATTTTCAATTACCATCACGGCGCCGTTCTGCACTCCGAATAGTTTCCATGTGCGGAGATGATTTTTTAACAAGCGCTCCACGTTGAGCTGAATCGGCAAATCGAGCGATGTTGTGTACTGTGTTCCTTGCGATACAAGCTGCTTGATGTGAAGGCAATAATGCGGCGCAAACTGTTCCAGCGGTTTTCGCACAACGGTTGTCGGTGTTTGTGCGAACACGATGGAATCGTTCCGGTCGAAAATATTTTTTTGGAAGAACAGACGTGAACGTACAATGCGTTCCTGATGCAGACGTTCCGGAAATTTATCGGGACGCAATCCGTTCGGATTGTTGGGGATCAGAATAAGATCGAAGAGCTGTGCTGTGTTGAGCCGTTCCAGCGGAGTCTGATAATACAGCAGGGCCGCGGATTGAAGCCCCTCGATGTTCCCGCCCAGAGGAATCATTGAAAGATACATTTGGAGAATTCCGTCTTTAGAATATTTCCATTCAAGCTGGAGTGCGCGGAACATTTCAATCAGTTTTCCGCCCCATGTCCTGTTCTTCGGTTCGAGCAAACGCGCCACCTGCATTGTAATAGTGGATGCACCTGAAATTCTTTTTCCCGAAATGAGATTTTGAATGCCAGCGCGTACAACAGCAAATGGATTTACACCGGGATGATAGTAAAAATATCTGTCTTCTTTAGAGAGGAGAAGCTGCTTGAAGCGCGGAGGAATTTCCTCTGCTGTAGTTTTGAATCGCCACATATCGTCGTCGGTGAGGAAGGCATGCAAAAATGTTCCGTGCCGATCGTAGACAACAAGGGAATAAGGTTTTGGATCAGGGAGAGGATACACGAGCGAGAGGAGGAAGAAGCTGAGACAGAATAGGCCGGATGCCGCCAGCATAGAGAACAGAAGCTTCCTCAACTTCATGGTAATCCCCAAAAGGGTTCTTCAATCGTGGTAGCGCATAACCTCTGCGTTTTGAATGTGTGCAATGTAGGAGAGGAGAGCGAAAAAAGCAATGAAATTTCTGAGAGAAAGCTGCCTACTAAAAACTGCAAACTATTTGGATTTCTATCGCAAAACTGCGAATTCCGTTTGTAGTTGCGGACATTTTTTGCGAAATTGAATGAAAATTGACTCTGGAGAACGGAACAATTCTTGCCTGAGAAGATTGACTGTGAATATTTCATCATCGATTAAAAGAGAAAAATACAATGTCAGAAGCGAAGGATGGACGAATAAAAGTCACGATTGACGGCAACGAGGCAGCCGCCTATGTTGCCCATAAACTCAACGAGGTTATAGCAATTTACCCCATCACCCCTTCGTCAAATATGGGCGAATGGGCAGACGAATGGTCAGCACAAGGACGCAAGAACCTGTGGGGCACAATTCCTCAGATAGTCGAAATGCAGAGTGAAGGCGGCGCCGCCGGAGCAGTGCACGGTGCATTACAAGCCGGAGCGCTTTCCTGCACCTTTACGGCTTCGCAAGGTCTGCTCCTGATGATCCCCAATATGTTCAAGATCGCGGGTGAACTCACCTCGACAGTCTTTCATATAGCCGCGCGAACAGTTGCAACGCATGCGCTTTCCATCTTTGGTGATCATAGCGATGTGATGGCGACGCGTCAATGCGGATGGGGAATGCTCGCCGCAAACTCGGTGCAGGAGACAATGGACCTTGCACTCATCGCGTATGCATCAACGTTCGAATCACGCGTGCCGTTTATCCATTTCTTTGACGGCTTTCGCACCTCGCATGAAGTAATGAAGATCGAGCAATTGAGTGATGCCGATATTAGTGCAATGGTGGATGATGAAATGATTCGCAAAATTCGCGAACGCGCACTTACCCCGGAACACCCAGTGCTTCGAGGTTCTGCACAGAATCCCGATGTATTTTTTCAGGCGCGTGAAGCGGCAAACCTCTATTATGATGCTGTTCCCAGTATTGTACAGAAAGCTATGGACAAGTTTAAACAGGTCGTTGGTCGCGAATACAAACTCTTCAATTACGTCGGTGCACTCGATGCCGATCGCGTCATTGTCATGATGGGCTCCGGTGCCGAAACAGCACACGAGACTGTCGAATATCTTACCGAGAAAGGTGAGAAAGTTGGCCTGCTGAAAGTCCGGCTCTATCGTCCGTTCTCTATCGAACATTTTGTGAAAGCGCTTCCAGCCACCATAAAGAACATTGCTGTGTTGGATCGCACGAAGGAATCCGGTTCCACTGGCGAGCCGATGTACTTGGATGTCATAACTGCACTGAGCGAGACCATTGCAGCAGGTACCGCTCCGCTTAAAGCGATGCCGCGTGTTATCGGCGGACGATATGGATTGTCTTCCAAAGAATTTACACCGACGATGGTAAAAGCGGTCTTCGATGAAATGAAAAAACCGCAGCCGAAGAATCACTTTACGGTCGGAATCAATGATGATGTTTCACATACAAGCTTAACCTACGATCCAAACTTCAGCGTTGAACGAGACAATGTGGTTCGCGCTATCTTCTATGGTTTAGGTGCAGATGGTACGGTCGGTGCTAATAAGAATTCTATAAAAATTATCGGTGAAGATACGGACAACTACGCACAAGGGTACTTTGTGTACGATTCGAAGAAGTCCGGCTCCACCACAACATCACACTTGCGTTTCGGGCCGCGTCCGATCCATTCCATCTATCTCATCGACCGCGCCAGCTTCGTTGCATGTCACCAGTGGTTCTTCCTTGAAAAATTTGATGTACTGCAATCGGCAATTCCAGGGAGTACATTCCTCTTGAACAGTCTTTATGGGAAGGATGAAGTTTGGGATCACCTGCCGCGCCACATTCAAAAACAGCTTATCGATAAAAAAATGAAATTGTATGTCATCGATGCATATGAGGTGGCAAAGAAAACCGGCATGGGCAGCCGCGTGAATACGATTATGCAAACATGCTTCTTCGCCATCTCCGGTGTTCTGCCGAAGGATGAAGCGATTAAAGCCATCAAGTACTCCATTGAAAAGACGTACGGGAGAAAAGGCGAAGCGGTTGTTCAGAAAAACTATGAGGCGGTCGATCAGACGCTAGCGAATTTGTTTGAAGTAAAAATTCCGTCCAGTGTAACGAGTAAGATCGAGATGCCGCCAGTTGTTTCCGACAAGGCGCCTGATTTTGTCAAAAAAGTTACTGCGATGATTATTGCCGGCAATGGTGAACAACTTCCGGTTTCTGCAATGCCGGTGGATGGCACATTCCCGACAGGGACTGCACAATGGGAAAAGCGAAACATTGCTCTCGAAATTCCTGTGTGGGAAACAGATATTTGCATTCAATGTAATAAATGTGCAATGGTATGTCCGCACGCAGCAATCCGTACCAAGGTATACGATCCCGCGAAACTGGCGTCAGCTCCCGCAACCTACAAGTCGATGGATTATAAAGGTCTTGAGTATAAAGGTATGAAGTACACTGTACAGGTTGCACCGGAAGATTGCACCGGCTGTACTTTGTGCGTGGAAGTCTGCCCGGCGAAGAGTAAGAAGGAAGCCAAAGTGAAGGCGATTAACATGAAGCCACAGCCGCCTCTTCGCGAGCAGGAGAAAGCGAATTACGAATTCTTCCTCGCATTGCCCGAAGTCGATCGCCGCAATGTGAAGGCCGATTCTGTAAAGGGATCGCAATTCTTTCTGCCGTTGTTTGAATACAGCGGCGCATGCTCAGGGTGCGGTGAAACCCCGTACATAAAACTTGCAAGCCAGTTATTTGGTGACCGAATGCTTGTTGCAAATGCAACCGGCTGCACTTCCATTTATGGCGGCAATCTCCCAACAACGCCGTGGACAAAGAACAGCGACCAGCGCGGTCCGGCATGGTCAAACTCATTGTTCGAGGACAATGCAGAGTTTGGACTCGGTATGCGCTTGACGGTTGACAAGCTGAACGAAATGGCGAAAGAGTATGTGACGCTGCTTTCTACCGATATTGGTGTTGATCTCGCAACTGCACTCATCGATGCTGTTCAAAGAGACGAAGCAACTATTTATGAGCAGCGTGAACGCGTGAAGATTTTAAAAGATAAGTTGGCAGCCATTAAAAAGCCCGAAGCGAAGCGTTTATTGAGTATTGCAGACAATCTCGTGAAACGCAGCGTGTGGATTATGGGCGGCGACGGCTGGGCGTACGATATCGGGTACGGCGGATTGGATCATGTGCTTGCATCCGGCAAGAATGTAAACGTTCTCGTACTTGATACTGAAGTGTACTCCAACACCGGCGGTCAGATGTCGAAAGCGACAAACCGTGGAGCAGTGGCAAAGTTTGCCGCAGCCGGAAAACCAACTGCGAAGAAAGACCTCTCGCTCATGGCGATGATGTATAATAATGTTTATGTTGCTCGAGTGGCGATGGGTGCCAATGATGCTCAAACAGTGCGTGCCTTCATCGAAGCAGAAGCATACGATGGGCCGTCGATCATCATCGCGTATTCACACTGCATCGCGCATGGTATCGATATGGCACGCGGTATGACGAATCAGAAAATTGCAGTTGAAACCGGATACTTCCCGCTTTTCCGGTACAATCCGGAATTGATAAAGGAAGGGAAAAATCCGTTCAAGCTCGATTCGAAAGCACCGAAAGGAGCGCTCTCCGAATTCACGTCGTTGGAAACACGCTTCAATGTGCTGACGAAGAGCAATCCAGATCGTGCACAAGAATTGCTGAAGTTAGCAGAAGAAGATGTCAAAGTCCGTTGGGCAATATACGAGCAGTTCGCACATGAAAGCAGTGATGTGCAAAAACCTGCTTCGAATTGATTTGGAGTACTTAACACAATGAAATCAGTGATGCGCAAGTCGCTCCGGAATCTTCGGGGGGGGCATCAGAGGTTCATCATAAATGAGTGTTACGGGTTATCTCAAAACTGTGAGGAGCGGAACACATGGAACTTTCAACAACCTATCTTGGACTGAAATTAAAAAATCCCATCGTTGCATCAGCGAGTCCCTTGTCACGTTCCATGGATTCGATGCATCGGCTGGAAGATGCAGGCGCATCGGCCATTGTGATGCATTCGCTCTTTGAAGAGCAGATTGCTCACGAAGCCGCATCGATGGATCACTACAAGTCGTATGGAACAGAAAGTTTTGCCGAAGCGCTAACTTATTTTCCCGATACCGGCGATTATCATTTTGCACCGGAAGAATATTTAGAACTCGTTGCGAAAGCAGCAAACAAATTAGAGATCCCTATTATTGCAAGTATGAACGGTATTACTCCGGGCGGCTGGACAAGCTATGCAAAAAAGATGGCAGAAGCAGGAGCCTCTGCGTTAGAATTGAATGTCTATTATATACCCACCGACGGAACTATGGCCAGCACGGATGTTGAGAATCGTTATTCGGATGTATTGAAGGAAGTGCGCGGTGCGGTGAAGATTCCGGTTGCCGTGAAATTAAGTCCGTTTTTCAGTTCGATTCCGAATGTCGCGCAGCGTCTTGTGAGTGAAGGCGCTGATGGCTTGGTGCTTTTCAACCGGTTCTATCAACCTGATATCGATCTGGAAGAACTGGATGTGAAGCCGGGTGTCGAACTGAGCAATTCCTATTCAAATCGTCTGCCAATGCGCTGGATTGGAATTTTATTTGGAAAAATAAAAGCAAGCCTTGCAGCAACAAGCGGTGTTCATACGGCTGAAGATGTGCTGAAGTTGACGATGGTGGGTGCAGATGTGACGATGATGTGCTCGGCATTGTTAATGCATGGTCCGGAATATATCGGCAAAGTATTGAAAGATCTTGAACGCTGGATGCAGGAACATGAGTACGAATCCATCGAGCAGATGAAGGGGAGTCTTAGCCATAAATCTATTGCCGACCCTTCCGCATATGAGCGTGCAAATTATATGAAGGCGCTCAACCGTTACAAGCTTCTTGCTTAGGAACCGAATCCTCTTTCTCTGTGTTCAGGGAAAGAGGATCGAAATGAAAAGATTTGCAGAGAATCAAATGAAAAAAAAGATCTTGATGAATGCACTCAGCAAGAACCTGGAGAAAATGTCCAAATCTCCTTGGGTGCGTTCACTCAAAGATGGAAAAGATCTTGTCTGTCCCTTCTGCGATCAACCGATTCAGCCATGCAAATCGAATCCATCTGCGATGTGCGAAAAGATGCTCCTTGCTGGAACGGAAGGGAAACAAATTGAGGAAGCGCTGAAAGACTACGACGAAAATAAGTATGGCGTGTGTCTCTCCTGCGGTAAAGATATTTCGACAGGGCATTTGAAAAAGCATCCGACTGCTGAGATTTGTACTCACTGTGTCCGCAAAGGACATAAAACAGGTAAGAAAAAATCAGCTCACGCCTGACACGTGTCTCCGTATCAATGACCACGTATTGACAGATTCAGTATGTCTCATATTGATGACCATCTTCTCTCCATTCTAAAACAATTCGATCGGCCGGGCCCGCGATACACCAGTTACCCCACGGCGCCGGTGTTCTCTGCCGAGTACACGGCACAGCAATTTGAAGATGATCTCATCGAAAACAACCGCAACAACTCTGCTCCCGTGTCGTTGTATTTGCATATTCCGTTTTGCGATACACTATGTTATTTCTGCGGTTGCAACACGATCATTACAAGCAATCGTGAAAAAATGTCCGAATATCTCATTGCACTCAAAAAAGAAATTGACCGCACGACATCGTTCATTTCGAAGAAACGAAACGTTGTTCAGATGGCGTGGGGGGGCGGGACACCATCGTATCTCTCGCCGGAAGAAATTCGTGATCTTGCGAAATATATTCGAGAGAGATTCACATTCGCTTCTGATGCCGAGATCAGCATTGAGATCGATCCTCGCGAATTGACGTTTGATCATTTAAAAGCCTTTGTTGATGGCGGCGCCAATCGGTTCAGTCTCGGTGTGCAGGATTTTAACGACGAAGTTCAGGTTGCAGTAAACCGCATCCAGCCGGAATCGCTCACACATCAGGTATTTCAGTGGTCGCGTGAACTTGGAATCAAGAGCATTAACATTGATTTGATCTATGGATTACCGCTGCAAACGGTGGAGTCATTCAAGGCAACGCTCGACAAAGTGATTGAGCTTTCACCGGAACGCATTGCCGTTTTTAACTTTGCATATGTACCATGGATAAAGCAGCATCAAAAGCTCCTTCATCAGGATCAATTACCGACAGCTGAAAACAAATTACACATCCTGCAGCTTACCATCAACACGTTGATAAGCGCTGGATATGTGTATGTTGGAATGGATCACTTTGCCAAACCGACCGATGAATTGGCACGGGAGCAGAAGAACAAAAACCTCAATCGTAACTTTCAAGGGTATTCCATCAAAGCCGGCGCGGATGTATTCGGCTTCGGCATGTCTGCGATTTCGCATTTCGGAGCGGTGTATGCACAGAACGCAAAAGACTTACCCGCGTACTATGAAGCGATCAACAACGGACGATTTTCCACCATTCTTGGTTACAAAATGACGCAAGACGATGAACTTCGCAAATTCGTAATTATGCGATTGATGTGCGATCTGGAATTGGATAAACGAAACATCGAAAGGCGATTCGGAATAGTATTCGATGAATATTTTGCGGATGCGCTCGTGAAGCTTGAGGAATTTCTACCACTAAATTTGCTTGCGCTGGAAACAGATCGCATTGTCATTCTAGAAGCGGGACGCTTTGTTCTCCGCAATATTGCGATGTGTTTCGATGCCTACTTGCCCAGGATGGCGAAGGAAAAACCGATTTTCTCGCGCACCGTGTAGTTAAAAGAACCTTGACAAGGGTCTCTTAGCTAAGACTTAGAAAACCTTGTCAAGGTTTCTACGACACCTCTCATTACTTCACTGCATCGATCGCTTTCTTTACGGCGGTTTCGATCAGTGCCATGTCCGGTTTCTTGACGAAATTTTCCTTCATCAACAGATTCAAAGTATCACGCGCTTCCTTGATCTCACGAAGTGTTGTATCATACACCTGTTGATGGGTCAGTTGAATTCGTGCAACACCCTGCTTCACAGCCTGTGTGGCAACGTCAGCGGCTTCTTGTGCAAACACTTCGGTTTCTTCCATTGTCGGCATAATGTAATCGGGATTGAGTCCTTTCTTCATCGCAAAATTTGCCATGGAATAGGCAGCGGTAATTGCCATTTCATCTGTAATCTTGCGTGCACGCACCATCAGAGCACCTTTGAGAATGCCGGGGAAACCCATCGAGTTATTGACTTGATTGGGAAAATCGCCGCGTCCAGTAGCAATGATATACGCACCGGCTTCTTTTGCAGCGTACGGGTAAATTTCCGGTACCGGGTTTGCACACGCGAAGATAATCGACTTCTTTGCCATCTTCTGTATCCAAGATGTCTTAATGACGTCTGGTCCGGGTTTGCTCAATGCAATCAGTACATCGGCTCCAGTCAGTGCAGTTTCGATGTCTTCAATGCATGATGGATTGGTCGCTTGGCAAATTTCCCACTTGCGGTAGAATGCTTTGTCTGCCTCGATATCTTTGCGCTTTTTATTGAGTGAACCTTTGGTATCGAACATAACCACTTTACCAGGATTGGCCCCATCCTTGAGAATCAATCTGGCGATAGTGGTGTTTGATGCGCCCGCGCCAAAGAAGACGATCTTCACATTCTTCATTTCCTTACCAGCAACCCGCAGAGCATTGATCAATCCGGCAAGAGTCACGCTACCCGTGCCCTGAGCATCGTCATGCCACACAGGGATGTTGCACTCCTCGCGCAACGTATCGAGCACTTTAAAGCAATTGGGCTGGGAAATATCCTCGAGGTTCACAGCTCCGAAACTCGGTTCCAGCATTTTTACAAACTCGATTATCTTATCTGGGTCATGTTCTCCTTTTGCGTTTTTCGAATTGATACAGAGCGCGACACCGTCGACACCGCCGAGATATTTCATAAGGAACGCCTTTCCTTCCATCACACCTAAACCGCCGGAAGGCGTGCAGTCGCCGTCGCCGAGCACGCGCGTGGAATCCGAAACGATAGCAACAAGGTTCCCTCGGTTGGTGAGCTCAAACGAAGTGTCGTTGTTGTCGCGAATAGTGGTCGAGATTTTAGAGACGCCGGGTGTGTACCAAACATTAAACCAATTGAAACCATAAATCCCCGCCTTAGGCACTGTGGCCATCTTGCCTCCGTAGAATTTATGGCACGAAAGCGAAAGTTCTTTCAAGAAAATAGTTTTCGCTTTTGCTTTTTGCTCTTCGTTGAAATTATCGGGAAAGAAATTGTTCAAATCTTTGAGAGTCAAATCGAAGTTCTGCATTGCATTCTCCAGTATATATAGTGAGAAGACTTAATAATTTTGAAATCATTGTAATTTATTTTCCTTCTATATTCAAGCGATTCTGATATGTCTTTAGAGATTTGTATAAGTATTGTGTTGTGTTTTTCTACAGCCAGAGAAGTCAAAGACGATGCATATATCTTACGTTTGCCTATGTCGGATACTGTATTCATGCAAATTGTCGGTAAGGCTTGGCAGTGCAATGACAATTGGACTAATGCTGTTAGGTATTCGATGGCTTGTGTATTTCATGATGCTGAGTTCTGAATATTATTGTGAAAATAATAATGGTAACAGTTGGAGAAGCGCGGGGTATTGCGGAGTACTCTCTCAATGTGCTCAGGATGAAATTCTGCGGAGCAGAGTGCGAAAAAATAACTTCCTAGGAACGAGGTAATTTGTTGAAAAATATTTTTTCGCTTTCAGGAATTCTATCAAAATATCTTCTTAAAAGTGCTAAGTAATCCCTTTTTCCTTCTGAAATCTTGCAATTAAGTCTTTATGTCGTAAATTACTAATGTGGCACAATACTTGAGCAATGATGAGTATATTATTATGCGATTCCTTCCTTGGTTATCGCACAAGTGCTTTTCACGAGGAGAACTTATATGATTCGAGGAACGATCATCGTTGCCACGGATATTTGCAAGGCATGTGAACTGTGTATTACGGCATGCCCGCAGGATTGTTTGGAGATGTCGCCCAATCTCAATATAAAAAGTTATCACTATGTTCAGTTGAAGAACGACACGTGCACCGGTTGTGTGAATTGCGCTATCGTCTGTCCGGATAGTGCAATTACAGTGTATCGTCAAGTAAAGACTACGACAAAAGGTGCAACAGTCTGAAACGAACAATCAATTCATCAAATGTGAATAGTCATGGCAAACGAAAAAGAAACTTCTGAAACTCGGTTGATGAAAGGCAATGAGGCTCTCGCGGAGGCAGCGTTTAGAGCAGGGATGCAGGCATATTTTGGATATCCTATTACACCGCAATCGGAAGTATTGGAATATCTTGCCGCGCAGGCGCCGAACCATCCGGATGTCGTTATTCTCCAGGCAGAAAGTGAACTAGCGGCAATCAATATGGTTCATGGTGCAGCGGGTGCAGGGGCGCGTGCTATGATCTCATCTTCGAGTCCCGGTATAAGTTTGATGCAGGAATGCCTTTCGTATATGACATCGGCGCAGCTGCCGGCGTTGATTGTCAATGTACAGCGCGGCGGCCCCGGCCTTGGTACGATTCAACCGTCGCAGGGAGATTACTTCCAGGCAGTAAAAGGCGGCGGTCACGGTGATTATCATCTCATTGTTCTCGCGCCCGCGTCTGTGCAAGAAATGGTGGACTTTGTGTTTGATGCATTTCGTTTGAGCGAGAAGTACCGTAATCCGGCTATGATTCTTGCAGACGGTGCACTCGGTCAGATGATGGAAAAAGTAACTCTTCCAGTGGCAGGATCGCTTCCAAAGATGGACGCGCCGTGGGCAACAACAGGCAAACGACACATACGTGAGAGGAACATAATTACTTCACTGTTCATTCAGCCTGAACAAATGGAAAAACTCAATTTAATATTGCAGGCAAAGTACAGTCAAATGCAGAAAGAAGTACGCTGGGAAGAAATTCGTACGGAAGATGCAGTCATCGTACTCGTTGCTTTTGGGCTTACTTCCCGCATTTGTGAGAAAACAGTGGATCTTGCCCGCGAAAAAGGATTGAAGGTCGGACTCCTGCGGCCGATCACGCTCTATCCGTTTCCGACAAACGCCATTACGAAGTTAGCAAAAAGTGCAAAAGCATTCCTTACAGTCGAAATGAATGCCGGTCAGATGGTAGAAGATGTGCGGCTTGCTGTTGAAGGAAAACGGCCGGTAGATTTTTATGGCCGGATGGGTGGTATGATCCCTTCGCCCGAAGAAGTGTTGGTGCGCGTAGAATCGATTGCTGAGCAACTTATAGCAGTCCCGACATAAGAGGAATGAAGATATGGAACCTATAGCAAACATTGACGGCATGGAACTCGTTTACGAAAAGCCGCACACGCTTACCGATACACCGATGCACTATTGCCCCGGCTGTAGTCATGGCGTGGTACATAAGATTTTAATGGAAGTGATAGATGAATTAGGCATTCAAGAAGAAACGATCGGTGTGGCACCGGTGGGATGTTCAGTCTTTGCGTATAATTATATGAATATCGACATGCAAGAAGCTGCACACGGACGCGCAAGCGCTGTGGCGACCGGCATCAAGCGTGTGCTTCCCAATAAATATGTTTTCTCGTACCAAGGCGATGGTGATCTTGCGGCCATCGGGACAGGGGAAACTATACACACGGTAAATCGCGGCGAGAATATTATGATGCTGTTTATCAACAATGGTATCTACGGAATGACGGGCGGGCAGATGGCTCCGACCTCGCTGCTTGGCATGAAGACTTCCACATCGCCATTCGGACGCGAAGCATCAACGATGGGTAATCCGCTGAAGATTACGGAATTAATTGCGCAGCTTCCCGGAGCGTACTTCGTCACACGACATGCAGTATACAATACTGCCGCCGTACGCAAACTCAAGAAAGCAATCAAAGCATCGTTCAAGTATCAAAAATTAAATAAGGGAACATGTTTTATTGAGGTGGTTTCCAATTGTCCAAACGGATGGAAGATGACACCGGTGGAATCCAACCAATGGTTAGAGAAGAACATGTTACCGTTCTATCCCCTTGGTGATATCAAAGTACCGAAATCGTAGTAAGACAGAATGGAGTCCTGTCTAAGAAAATTGCAGGAGTGAAGAATGAAGAGCGCGCACGAAATTATCATAGCAGGATTTGGCGGTCAAGGTGTTCTCTCGATGGGACAAATTATCGCCTATGCTGCAATGAAAGAAGGCAAAGAAGTAAGTTGGATGCCGTCGTACGGACCGGAGATGCGCGGCGGCACGGCAAACTGCATCGTCATCGTGTCAGATTCGCGCATCAGTTCACCCATCATCACAAAATTCGATACTGCGATTCTCCTGAATCAACCCTCCTTGGAAAAATTTGAGTCTGCGGTGAAACCGGGTGGATTGTTGATCTATGAGAAATCCAGTATCATTCATCCGCCGACAAGAACAGATATAGAAATTTTGGGTATTCATGGATTAGAAGAGGCGCAAAAACTGACGAGTAAGCAGGTGGCGAATATGGTAATGCTCGGTGCATTCTTGGACCGGCGTCCGATCGTACAGCCGGAACATGTTGTACATGTTCTGCGCAGTGTTCTGCCAGCGCATCGACAGCATTTAATTCCGATGAACGAGCAAGCATTGATACGGGGAAAAGAATTATCACGGGAAACAGCTTCGGAAATGGTGGAACGATGAGTCAGATGGGTGAAAAACAGTCTGCAATTCAAACGTGGAAAGAACAGACAATGGAACCAAGCGGAATAGACTGCAATCACGACTGCCGTATTACATGCAAAATGCTGACAGAGGCAATGCGGAAAGAGGCGGAAATGATTCATTTCTATGAAACACTCATGACCGAATGTGATTATCCGGATGTGAATGCTTTTGTCCGGGAACTGCTTGAAGAAAAGAGCCGTATTGTATTGCACATTAACCAGAAATTGAATGAAATCCGTGCCCGTGGACAAGTAAGCGAGGGGATTATTTCCAGCTTTGAGCCGGATGCAATATAGTTTTTGATGGACTTTCTCGAAAGGAGTTCGTATCATTTTATATGTAGTGAAGAGAGAGGGTTGAGTCGCCACCAGAAGACTTTTTCCATCGTCGCCAAAGAGACTCAACTTCATCCTCACGCATACCAACAGGAACAGGAGGTGTGCGATGAAAGGAAAAGAACTTCAGCGTGTCAAAGCCGCCCTTTTATCGGAGTTAGATGTTACACTCCAGAAATGCTGCCACCAGCGCCTCAAAGATATAGTGAATGATCTCCAAATTCGTTACGCCAACATTAAGCCCGATTCTTCTCCGGACGAAGTGATCTCCGTATTGCTTCAAAGCGGTGTGTTGAAGACAATTTCAACTGCATCGATGATACGGCTGCAGGAATCTTTTGAACGCATTCGGATGGGCACATTTGGTCTCTGTGTTCTGTGCGGAAGAGAAATTTCAGCAAAATATCTTGAACAAAATCCAACAACGAAGGATTGTTCTTCATGCGATCGGGAGTCGCAGAGACTTATGCGTCCGTCAGGTTCGTGAAGTGGAATGAACTTTCTGAGTAAGTTCTTCATTTTCCTTCAACTTTGAATTTCTATTCAATACTTTCTTGCACTTCAAATAATCATTTCCTAATGTTGAGCATGTTGAATCAGAGCTAAAAGGAATATTGTCATGAATATAGGCATCTTGAAAGAAGTATTTCCATCAGAACGAAGGATCGCACTTACACCCGGCGGCGTACAGACACTCGTCGGTTTGGGCGCCACAGTCTATGTCGAGCGGAATGCAGGAGCGCTGAGTTATTTCTCGGATGATGAATATCGCACAGCTGGCGGAACTATTGTTTATAGTCCGGAAGAGGTCATTAACCGTTCTGATATTGTTCTCAAAGTTGCTCCGCCCACAGAGAGCGAACTGAATTTTCTTCATGATGGGCAAACTCTTTTCTCTGCGTTTCATTTGGCAATTTCCAAACGCAAAACGATCGAAACGCTTCTCAAAAAAAACATTACTGCTATCGCCCATGAACTGATCGAGAATGAACGGGGTGATCTGCCGATTGTCCAGACCATGGCGGAAATTGCCGGACAGATTTCGATTCAAGTCGCAGCGCATTATCTGCAGACACGTGAAGGCGGCCGCGGTGTACTGCTGGGAAGTATTCCGGGTGTTCCTGCTGCTGATGTACTGATTCTTGGCGCAGGAACTGTTGGCCGAACTGCAGCACGTGTGGCTCTTGGTCTTGGGGCAAAAGTGATGATCATCGATAAGAATATCAACCAGTTGCGTGAAGTGGAAAATCTCTTTCAATGGAGAGTCTCTACCGCTGTTTCTGATCAATACAATATCGAATGTGCGGTGCGTGAAGCCGACGTGCTCATCGGAGCCGTTCTTCTGAAAGGCGAGAAGACGCCTCATTTAGTATCCGAAAACTTAGTGAAACAAATGAAACCCGGTTCTGTTATCGTCGACATCTCTATTGACCAAGGCGGATGTGTCGAAACGAGTCGACCAACAACATTGCTGGATCCGACCTATATCATGCATGGTATCGTGCACTATTGTGTTCCGAATACTCCGGCGTCTGTACCGCGCACGGCAACTCTTGGATGGACTAACGTGCTTCTTCCATTCCTGCGTGAGGCGACTGAGCTGGGGATGGAAAAAGTTCTCCGTGCTGATATCGGCCTTTCTAAAGGTGTTTGTACATTTCGTGGACAGTGCACCAATTATGCGGCAGCGAAAGCGTTCGACCTCAAAGGAATAGACATTCAACAACTGCTCAAGTCATCGTCGACTACCAACCGTTAGGAACGAGTATGAACTGGCTTGATCAATACAAATCAAAAGTTGTTGCCGTCGAAGAAGCGGTACGTGTCGTCAAATCAAACGATCGGATTTTTTTAAGCGGCAATGCAGCAACACCTCTTCTTCTGACCAATGCCCTTGCTAAGCGTGCACCGGAACTTTCTCATGTAGAAATAAATCACGTGCTGCTTTTAGGAGACGATCCTCTTTCCAAACCCGATATGGCGGAGCACTTCAGGCATAATTCACTTTTTGTCGGCCCTGGTGACCGGCAGTCCATCGCGGAAGGAATATCGGATTATGTTCCGATCCATCTCTCCCAAATCCCTGCGCTCTTCCGGGATGAGCATATTCCGCTTGATGTTGCTCTGGTTCATCTCTCTCCGCCGGATGCTCATGGATTCATGAGCTTTGGAGTTGAATGTGGCGCATCAAAAGGGGCTGCAGAGAATGCAAAGATCGTCGTAGCGCAAGTCAATGAACGCATGCCGCGCACACTGGGCGATGTTTTTATTCATGTCTCCCGCGTTCACAAAATCGTCGAATGTTCTGTCCCGATTCTTGAATCGAACCTTGCCGGTGCATCGAATAGTGAAGAAAAAATTGCCGACTTCATTGCTCCAATGATCGAAGATGGTGCCACTTTGCAATTAGGAATCGGCGGCATTCCGGATGCTGTGCTGGCACGCATCGAAGGAAAACAACATTTGGGGATACACACAGAAATGGTTTCCGATGGTGTGGTAAAAGCTATTGAAAAAGGAATCATCACTAATCAGAAGAAAACACTTCATCCCGGCAAAGTTGTCGCGACATTCATATTGGGTTCGCAGCAATTGTATGAGTATGTCCACAACAATCCACTCTTCGAGCTTCATCCTTGCGATTATACAAATAATCCATTCATCATTGGACAAAACGATAAGATGATAGGAATCAACTCATGCATCGAAGTTGACATTACTGGACAAATCTGTTCTGATTCCATAGGAACGAAGATCTACAGCGGATTTGGCGGACAAGTAGACTTCGTCCGCGGATGTGCATATTCCAAGGGGGGGAAAGCATTCATTGCATTGCCTTCCACAACGAAGAATGATACAGTCTCTCGGATTGTACCCCAATTAAAACCTGGAGCGGGAGTAGTAACTTCCAGAGCGGATGTTCATTATGTCGTAACCGAATATGGCACAGCTTTCCTTCATGGAAAAAATCTGCGCCAACGCGCAGAAGCTCTCATTGCGATAGCGCATCCTTCATTCCGTCCGCAACTTGAAGAGTACCTGCGGACAATCAGAAAAAGCGATTTAAATGCAGGTGCTTGAATCTAAATTCCTTTCTTCGATGTGAGTGGGGGGAAAAAACGCCATTTCAAATTACATACACTAACATCCCCCGTTTTCCATTCACATATTATTCCCATTTTTAGCAAAAAATTCCAATCCTCGAGATAAATTGATGAGTTACACAACATAAGCGCTATTAATACGCTTAAATAACAAACACTTCGCTTGATTTTTTGGTACAATCATTGCCAATTATTTAATGTTTATGTTTTAAAAATGAATTAACGAGCGTGTTTAAATAAGGAGTTTGTGAAAGCTTGATAATCAAGGTATGATTTGTCACCTTATGCGTGCCTTTGTCTATATTCATGTTTGTGAAGAAAGAATTCAGGTTGTTACCATTGAAAAAAAAATCGATACAGAAACCTAAGCATTCCCCAAATATTCATTTCTTAATCATCATAATAGTAAGCGTATTACTCCCATGGATCGTTTCAGCACAGACTGTGGATGATTGTCTTGCGTGTCATTCAGACAGTACGCTGACGATGGAGAAGAAGGGAAAAACAATTTCCCTGTTCGCGAATCAATCGGTATTAAAAAAATCACCCCATGCAAAACTTGTATGCATCGCCTGCCATGTTGGTTTCGATGCTGGCAATATTCCACACAAAGAAAAAATTGATCCAGTTAATTGTCTTACGTGTCACAAGGATGCTGCGAACAAACATCTCATTCACAGCGCGATATTAAAATCAAAAACAAGCGATCCAGAACTTGTCGCTTCATGTAAACAGTGTCACGGTACACATAACATTCAACGCTCGAAAATAGGAACGACGCGGATGATATCGACCGAATCGGTTGATATCTGTGCGACCTGTCATGAACAACAAGCGCGACATTATCGCCTTTCGGCGCATGGCAAGGCATCGAGCGCTGGACTTACCGGCGCACCTGTTTGCATTTCGTGCCATCGAAGTCAGATCACAGGATTAAAAGGCAGTTCCGATTCTGCGAAAGTGAAACTTACGCAGGAAAAACTTTGCCTCTCATGTCATCTGGATGATCCCAATGTACGTGCGCAAGTTTCTCCGACGGCAGGTTTTATTGCTGCCTATGAAAAAAGTGTTCATGGTTCCGCGCTGCTGAAAGGAAATGCCGCTGTTGCCAACTGCATCGACTGTCATGGCAGCCATGAAATTGAGAAGGGAAAAGAGTCAACGTCGCGTGTAAATCGTGATCGCATTCCGGAGACATGCGGTACTTGTCATGCTTCTATAGCGCACGAGTATCGCGAAAGCATACATGGAACAGCTTCGACAAAAGGAAATAAAGAAGCGCCTGTATGTACAAATTGCCATGGCGAGCACAATATCCTTTCGCCGTCAAATCCACATTCTCCCGTTTCTGCACGCAATGTGTCCGCTCAGGTCTGCGCGCCGTGTCACAGTTCTGTCACCTTAACGGAAAAATATGGACTTGCCGGGGATCGGTTTAAAACATTTTCATCCAGTTTCCATGGTCTTGCAACGAGTTCCGGGAGTACAGAAGTTGCAAATTGTGCAAGTTGCCACGGAGTGCATAACATCAAACCGTCGAGCGATTCCACTTCTTTGGTTTATAAATCCAACCTTGCCACAACCTGCGGTAAATGTCACCCCGGAGCGAATGAACGATTTACTGTAGGTTCCATTCATTCCTCGAATACAAACAAAAATGAAGAACCTGTACTCTATTGGGTGTCATTCCTCTACATTCTCCTTATTGCATCGATTATCGGCGGGATGGTATTACATAACCTGCTTGACTTCTATCGAAAATCAAAACGAAGATTGATGATCAGGTGTGGATTAATACACGAGGAACATTATGGACACACATTATATGTACGAATGACTTTGAATGAACGCATTCAGCATATTTCACTCATGCTCAGTTTCTTTACTCTTGTTTTTACCGGCTTTATGCTTCGGTATCCAGAGGCATTTTGGGTTGTTGCAATCAGAAATCTGAATACAAATGTTTTCGATATGCGCGGTATCGTGCATCGGATTGCCGCAGCAGTGATGGTAACGGCAAGCTTGTACCATCTTTATTATATCTTCTTTGTTCCGCGCGGGAAACAATTGATTCGCGACTTGTTACCGACTAGGAATGATATTAACGATGCGATTGCTGTGCTTAAGTACAATCTTGGCTTTTCACCGATCAAACCACAATTTGACAGGTTCAGTTATATCGAGAAGGGTGAATATTGGGCGCTGGTATGGGGTACCTTGGTGATGAGTGTAACTGGTGTAATTTTATGGTTTGATAATACGTTTATGGGTTTATTGACCAAGCTTGGATGGGATGTTGCGCGTGCGGTGCATTTCTACGAAGCCTGGTTGGCCTTTCTTGCTATCCTTGCTTGGCATGTTTATTTTGTCATCTTTAATCCGGATATGTATCCAATGAATCTTGCCTGGCTCAAAGGTTCATTGACAGAATCGGAAATGGCAGAAGAGCATCCGAAGGAGCTCGCTGAATTGAAACGCAAAACATTGGATCAAGACAAGAAAATGATTTCCGTAACTGCCGATGAGGAAGAAGATGCGGAAAGTAATTCAGATCAGAAATCATCATAACACTGCAACCAGCATGGTTACAATTAGAGAATTGTTGTATGAAAAAATTATTTCCTGAATCATTCTACAATCCCATTACACTCATCGGGGCGGCAATTGCTTCCGTGAGCTTTGGATTGATAGTGTTTCTTGCAGTGCTTGATGCATTAGCAGCAGAGCAAAAACCGTATATGGGTATTATTACTTTTATTTTGTTGCCCATCATTCTTATCGGGGGACTTTTGCTGATTGCATTCGGCGTGACAAGAGAACATCGGCGAAAAAAAAAGGGATTTGCAACCGAACATCGCTTGCCGCGCATCGACTTGAATGATTCCAAACAACGAACAGCGTTCGTAACGATTTCTCTCGTGAGTCTTCTTCTTTTGGGATTCAGCGCTTTTGGGAGTTTCAAAGCCTATGAGTACACTGATTCCGATCAATTCTGCGGAACCATGTGTCATAAGGTTATGCATCCGGAATATACAGCATATCAATATTCACCTCATGCGAGGGTCGGTTGTGCACAATGTCATATTGGTCCCGGAGCCGGATGGTTTGTGCGTTCAAAACTCTCTGGTGCCTATCAAGTGTATTCTGTGCTCTTCAACAAATATCCACGACCTATTCCCACGCCGATCGAAAATTTACGTCCAGCCCAGCAAACCTGTGAGCAGTGCCATTGGCCCAAGCATTTCTTTAGCGAGAAATTTCTACACAACACATACTATCTTTCTGATGAAAAGAACAGCAAGTGGACGCTTGATCTCCTCGTCCGCATTGGCGGAGGAAATATTGAAGCTGGCCCAACATCGGGAATCCATTGGCACATGAATATTGGGAATGAAGTAATGTATGTCCCAACCGATTCCCAACGGCAAGTGATTCCGTGGGTTCGTGCGAAAGACCCCAATAGCAAAGTCACGGTCTATCGATCGACTGATCAACCGATAAGTGATTCAGCGGTAGCGCAAAAAGAAATGCGGCGGATGGATTGCATCGATTGCCACAATCGTCCAACGCATATTTATCATCCTCCAGCACGATCTGTGAATCATGTAATGTCTCTTGGCTGGATCGATCCCGAACTTCCGGGCATTAAAAGTCTGGCCGTCAAAGCACTTGAACAATCGTACACATCAGAGAAGCAAGCTGGAGATGGAATTAAACAGACGATCAAAGAATTTTACACACTCAACCATCCTGATATTGCACGGGCTAAAGAAGAAAATATTGATCGTGCCGTTGAAGAGGTCCAAAAAATATATTCGCGGAATTATTTTCCAGAAATGAATGTATCTTGGAAGCGATTTAATGATAACGTTGGGCATTTGTATTATCCCGGTTGTTTCCGCTGTCATGATGGAAAACATGTTTCTGATGACGGAAAAGTGTTGTCGCGGGATTGCAATGTTTGTCATACAATCCTTTCCCAGCAATTCGAGAAAAAAGGCTTACGAATATCATTGAACGGTGTTGAGTATCAACATCCGGTTGATATAGGAAATGCGTGGAAAGAAATGAACTGCAGTGATTGTCATAATGCTCAATAGAGAGTAATTCTTCTATGAATCAAATACCTGAGATTCCAGAGAATAAAAGTAAAAGAGATTTCCTCCAATGGATTCTGGCTGGCGGTGTCACAGCTTTTTTAGGAGCCGTATTGTATCCCATTTTTGCTTACCTTAATCCGCCGAAACAGGCAGAGGTCGAGGTCTCGAGTGTCAAAGCGGGGAAGCTCAGTGAAATGGAAAAGGAGAGCGGAAAGATTGTCAAGTTCGGCACAAAACCAGTGATTTTAATCCGGACCGCCAACGATGAAGTACGTGCATTTTCCGCAACTTGCACGCATCTCGATTGCACTGTGCAATTCCGGAAAGATTTCGGTATGATTTGGTGTGCGTGTCATAATGGTAAGTATGATCTCAACGGAAGAAATATCTCTGGCCCACCGCCGCGACCTCTCGATGAGTTCAGAGTAGTGGTACAGGGCGATGAAATTCTTATTTCTAAAAAAACATGAAAAAACTCCTACAACGAATCTATTCGTGGATTGACGAGCGAGTCGAGCTTCAGGGACTCGTGGAATACATGGGAAAAAAATATGTTCCTGTGCATCGCCATTCCATCTGGTACTATTTTGGAGGAGTTTCGTTGTTCCTCTTTATTATTCAGGTCGTCACAGGCATCCTTCTGCTTCTCTATTATAAAAGCGGGGAAGAGCTTGCATTCGAAAGTATCAACTTTATCATGTCAAAGGTGCAATTCGGCTGGCTCATTCGTTCAATCCATAGCTGGACTGCAAACTTATTTATTCTCTCGGCGATGATTCATATGTTCAGTGTTTTTTTTGAAAAAGCGTACCGTAAGCCACGCGAAATTACGTGGGTAACAGGAATGTTCATGTTCTTCCTTGCGTTGGGCTTCGGATTCAGCGGGTATCTCCTTCCCTGGAATGAACTCGCATTCTTTGCTACAAAAGTCGGCACCGATATTGCAGGTGTTGTTCCCATCATTGGCAAGCCATTAATGATCTTTCTCCGAGGCGGAGACGAGGTGACCGGAGCAACGCTCTCACGGTTCTTTGGTTTCCATGTGGCTGTGTTGCCTGGACTCTTCACCGTATTTCTCAGTATTCATCTTCTCCTCGTGCAACGACAGGGAATGAGCGAACCATTGGATATCAAAAAAGAGACTGAACAAAAGACGATGCCCTTCTTCCCTAATTTTATTTTACGGGATATCACCCTGTGGCTTCTTGTGCTCAATCTTCTCGCAATTCTTGCAGTTTTTTTTCCGTGGGAGTTAGGAAAGAAAGCTGATGCATTTGCATCTGCACCTGCCGGAATAAAACCCGAATGGTACTTCCTCTATATGTTTCAAACATTGAAATATATCCCAAGCAAATTATGGTTTTTGGATGGTGAAGTCCTGGGTATCCTTCTCTTTGGAATTGCAGGACTTTTGTGGACGATGGTGCCGTTTTGGGATCGCAAGAGTTCGCGGGGAGAACAGAATCGTTTTGTGAATTATCTCGGACTATTCGCTGTCCTATACATCATCATTTTCACGATCATTGGATGGCTCGTATGAAACAGAGAATTTTTCTTTTTGCCGCTATTCTGATAGTCGTCCTTGCCTCCAGAGAAAGTGCTTTTGCGAACGACAAATGTCTTGCGTGTCATCGAATCGCAGAGGACAAACCTTCAGCATTATTTTTACACGATATTCATTATGCCAAGGGAATTACATGTGCCGGATGCCATGGAGGTAATCCCAACGCTGACGAGATCGAGCAGGCGATGGACAAAAAGGCGGGTTTCATCGGAGTGCCGAAAGGAAACGATATTTCCAAGGCATGTGCTGCATGCCATTCTTCTTCTGAAAAGATGAAATCGTTTGGTTCATCTCTTCCAACAAATCAATGGGAGATCCTGCAAGCGAGTGTACACGCGAAGCTTTCACTAAAAGGAAAAGAACACATTGCGCAGTGTGTTACTTGCCACAATTCACATGGGATTGTCTCGGTGAAAAATCCAGCTTCTCCAGTGTATCCGCTGAATGTAGTAAAGACATGTAGCCGGTGCCATTCTGACATTATGTTGATGCGATCCTATAATCCTTCACTTCCTGTGGATCAATTTGAAAAATACATGACGAGCGTTCATGGCAAGCGCAATGCAAAGGGGGATCCAAAGACTGCTGAATGTGCAAGTTGCCATGGAAGTCATGACATCCGATCTGCAAAGGATGTGAAATCAAAAGTATATGCTTCAAATCTTCCGGGCACCTGTGCGGTCTGCCATAGCGATACAGAATATATGAAGGCGTATAAAATACCGACAGATCAATACAAAAAATATGCAAAGAGCGTTCATGGTATAGCATTGCTTCAAAAGCATGACGCAGGAGCTCCAGCATGCAACAGTTGTCATGGAAATCATGGTGCAGCGCCTCCGGGTGTGGAATCGGTCTCAAAAGTGTGCGGCACATGTCATGCACTCAACGCAGATCTTTTTTCATCAAGTCCTCATAAGAAAGCGTTTGATCAGCGCAAGCTTCCTGAGTGCGAAACATGTCACAGCAATCACGAAATTATTGCTGCGACCGATCAGTTATTAGGTGTTGCACCAGAAGCTATTTGCAGTCATTGTCACAATGAGACTCAAAACGTCAAAGGGTATCGAGTGGCAAAGAAGATGCGTGGATTGATCGACAGTCTGGAAGCAGTGGAGAAAAGGGATCAAGAATTGGTATACGAAGCTGAACAGAAAGGAATGGAAATCAGCGAGGCGAAGTTTAGGCTCCGGGATGTTCGACAGGCTCGGCTTCAATCACGAACAACGGTTCATGCCTTTAGTGAAGAGAAATTCACGGGAATTATTACTAACGGCTTAAAAATATCTGCTTTCATTGTAGCGGAATCTGAAAGTGCAATCCGTGAATATTATTTTCGAAGAATTGGATTAGCGATTGCAACACTTATCATTACTCTTGTAGCATTGTTTTTATTTCTCTTCGTTCGCCGGTTGGAAAAAAAGCAAAATAAGTAATTGCTGGTTTTGAATTTCTATTTTCGAGTGTGTTTTGAGTTTTCTTATTTTTTCATTGTACTTTCCCAAGTATTGGAATTCAACGATAAAATCGAACAATCGTTGAATAATTCACCAAGTGAAAATACATTAGACCGTCATTATTCGCTTGTTTTAATGGTATATAATTAATACATTTTCGGTATGTATATTGATCAAGAATGCGTGGATTATTTAAGCATTAAAAGACAAAAAAAGATGAAAATTATAACAATGTGGAGAAGAGAACCCTATGAAAACCATTAAATTTTTCTTGATCATCTTCCTTGTTGTTCCTTTTATGTTAAACGCTCAAAACAAGTATGTTGGCGTCAAGATGTGCAAGGTCTGTCACCAGTCAGAGAAGCAAGGAAAACAGTTTGATATCTGGCAAAAGAGCAAGCATGCAGAAGCATTTAAAACCTTGTTATCAGATACCGCGAATGCAATTGCGAAAGCGAAAGGATTGAAGAAAACTGCTGCGGAATCTCCGGAATGTCTTGAATGTCATGCAATTACAGCTGATACAAAGTTGATGGCTGATGGTGTTCAATGTGAAATGTGCCACGGTGCAGGTTCCTCTTATAAAAACATGGCGATTATGAAAGATGCAATGAAGGCTGAGGCAGCTGGTTTAGTCATCTACAAAGATAAAGCGGCAATCGAAAAGAAGTGCAAGACATGCCATAATGAAAAGAGTCCGTTCTATAAGACATTCAAATTTGAGGAAATGTGGGCGAAAATTAAACATCCAATTCCAAAAGGATAACATCTTATCTCGATTGAGCGCCTTGATTACCCCCGCAAAGTGGAGCCAAAAAGGCGTTCAGCATTCAAACTTAATTGAAATATCATTTAATCGCTTTACTAAAACATACATGGGCGATGAACAATGAAACATCTGATACCGCAAGGCAATTTTACGCTCGCAACTGTGCTTGGAGTGTTCCTCTGTATTATAAACACTGAAGCATCAGCTCAATTTTTTCAATTGCATCTTGTTTCGTCTGCATATGCATGGCAACGGCAAGATACAGTGGGTCAATCCTCTCATCACCTCTTTGGATATCAAACAGCACAACTTACGCTTACGGATGAAAATCTTTCTTTCCACACCTATATGCAGGGGTTCAATGATTTTGACGGTCCGTTGAAGAATAAAGGCACGCTCCGATTTTACAATTTCTATGTAAAGTATGCGAATTTCCTGGATATGGTTGATGTGAGTTTTGGACGTCAGATGATTTTTGCAGGCGTCGGAAATGGAACGATTGACGGCGGTATGTTGTCGTCTCGATTCTTTGATTCACGTCTGAAATTGATTGGATATTACGGTGCACTTCCAATCGCAAACGGACAACTGAAGATGGTTGACGATCAGGCTCATAATAATATGCTTGGTGCACAAGTCGTTGGATCACCAGCAAGCTTCGCCAAACTTTCACTCAGTTATATGAGAAAGCTCATTCAACCGGAAACATATTGGATGACACGAGCTTCGGATTCTCTGGGTGCTGTGCAAAGTGTCGAGATCACCCCTGAAGCAGAATCGGAGCAATATCTCAGTGGAGATGTTAATATAGATTACGATATTGTTTCAGCATATGCCCGTACGGATGCTGATTTGAATCTGGAAAAAATCTCACGAGTACAGCTTTTCACGCGTGTAAAAGTGATGGAACCCTTGGCACTCACAGGTGAATATATTCATCGAGAACCCCGCCTATCGTACAAGTCCATTTTCTGGGTCTTCACATACAATGCAATAAGTGAATATGATCTCGGTGCCGAATATACGATTTGTAAGGATTGGCAAGTTTTCGGAAGATTTGGAAATGTCTCCTATGGGGATGAAAATTCTAACCGCGTAACATTCGGCGGGAATATGAAGTACGCTTCGGCAAGTTTCAGTTGGAATACCGGTTATGCAGGAGAATTATCAGCTCTTTCTGCAAATGCCGGTTATCCGCTTTTTGACAATAAGCTTACACCAACCATTATGGCTGGATATGCTTTATACAAGTTGAGCGAAAACTCACCTCAATCAGATGCAATGAGCCTTGGTGTGGGCGCAGTGTATCGACCGGTCCCACTGCTATCGCTTGATATGCAAGTACAATGGCTTCGAAATAATGTCTACAATAATGATGTGCGCCTCTTTTTCCGGGCTAGTTATTTTTTGAGCGACCAATTGAACTTATTCTGAGACTACCATGCCTACAACAAATACAAATCTAACAAGAACACTCAAGCATGGATTTCTTTTCGTCAGCACAGCATTGTTGTTGATTCTTACATTCCTAGGCGCAATGACATCGCGCAGGTCAACAGCTGACGATACGAAAATACGACGGATCAAATTTTCGCACGAATTCCATGTGAAAGAAGCTGGTGTTGCTTGTGTCGACTGCCATACTGATGCATCAAAAAGCATTAAATCTGCTGACAATCTTCTTGCAAAGCAGGAATCATGCCGGAGTTGTCATGAAGATCAATTGACCAACAACTGCACTTATTGTCATACGAGTGCCGACTCTGCGAAATATACCGCAACTCCAAGTCCCGTGCGTGATTTGGTGTTTTCTCATCAACAACACGTGGAGAGCCAAAAAGTATCTTGCGAAACCTGTCACACAGTGTTGGAAAAGGCAGGCGCAGCAACTGGAAACTTAGTGCCGGCAATGACAACCTGTACGACATGTCACAATGGCGTTAAAGTAACTTCTTCTTGTGAAACGTGCCATACAAATTTTGCAACGTTACGGCCAAAAGATCATAACCAAACTGATTTTGTCCATGAACACAAGCGTACTGCACGAATGGCTGATGCAAAATGCGGCACATGCCACTCGCAAGAAACTTGTATCGATTGCCATAATGGGTCGGATCTTGTAAGAGTAAATGTACCGGGCCGCGATTTAGTTTCGCAGCAATCACCGAGATTGACTGCAAATGATCGTGGTCAGGGAATGAGGCTCACAAAAGTCCATGATCTGAATTTTAGGTTTACTCATGGAATCGCTGTGAAAAATAAAAGTATAGAATGTCAGACGTGTCATAACGAAACAGAGTTTTGCTCAACGTGCCATGAAGCTGGCGGCAACGTGAATAAAGGGTCGTTTAAGCCATCCTCTCATACAGAATCTGGTTTTACCACGTTTGGTGTTGGCAGCGGCGGTGGTGAGCATGCACGTCAGGCAAGGCGAGATATTGAATCATGTGCAATGTGTCATTCCTCCGACGGCGCAGATCCGGTCTGTATTCGATGTCACACTGATGCGGACGGTATAAAAGGAACGGATCCGCGCACACATGACCGTGGATTTATGGCAACAAATCATGGAATATGGCATACAGATGCAGGAGCAAATTGTTATGTGTGCCATACGGATTATAACGCAAATCCAAGCGGTCGCAAAGGCCAAAAATTCTGTGGATATTGCCACCGATAAATGGATGGAGTGATTATGAAGAGACAATACCAAATTCTTGTTCTGACAATTCTTGCGCTATCAGTACTTTGTATCTCATGCAGTGATTTGAAAAAGGATACTTCGTCACTGACAAGCCCTGTTTCCAAGAATTATAGCCCTTATAACTGTAATTCATGTCATGGCAATGAAACGAACGCAGCTCCGCCGAAAGACCTTGAAGGTAATACATCAATCTCGGCACCGGGAGTTGGTGCACATCAATCTCACCTTCTTGCAAGTCATTCTATCGGCGCAGCAGTCGCATGTAATGAATGTCATGTAGTACCTGCAGTTTATGACGTGCCCGGTCATCTCGATTCAACGCCAGGTGCAGAAGTTGTTTTTTATGGAGCGGTGAGTACAGCTCGATTCAGCCATATCGCTGGCGCGGATACGGCAGCAAGATACTCGAACGCAACTTTGCACTGTGCAAATACATATTGTCATGGATATTTTCCTAATGGAAATAGAGTGTCACCTGTATGGACGGATGAATCAGGTCAGTACCGAGCGTGTGGTTCATGTCATGGTGATCCAACAAAATCTACAACAGGGGAACGCGCCTTACCAAAAACACGGCTCAATGGTGGTTCCCATTTAAGCGTACAGGATAATGCCAATATCCTGCAATGTTATAGATGTCATCCCAGTGCCATCGATGCAAATTATAATTTGAATTTATCGAAGCACATAAACGGTAAAGTAGATTTCTGATGAATATGAAATGATAGATGGAATTGAAACAGACAGATGTTGTCGAGAAGAAATTAAACGGTAAACAAAAAATTAATATAAAGGATTACGCACATGGGATATCGTGTAGTACATTTTCTTACAGGATTTAGTGTCCTGTCTCTCCTTTTCTTCGTCGGGTGTGAAGGACCTGCCGGCCCTCAAGGTCCCCAGGGTGATAAGGGACAGAACGGACAAAACATTCTTACTGCATATAATTTAGAAGGGTTTAAAGATAGTATACAATGTGCTATGTGCCATGATTCAGATACGGATACGTCATTTCACGTTCTTGCAAAAGAAGTACAATATGATATGTCTGGTCATCGCGAACTCGGCAACTACGATCGCAATACAAATCAATGCGCTGGCTGTCATACGAACGAAGGTTTCTACGAGAGATATAGAAATGGTTTTGCAAACGAAACATTTTCACCAAATTCACCTTCTGGGCCAATAGTAAGTCAGACATATGCCAATTCTTCACCGGTTGGCTGTTTTACGTGCCATTTACCACATAGGCGCGGTAATTTCACTGTTCGTGATTCCGGAGCTGTGAATATTTTCACGCTCGTAGCCGGCCAGACGACAAAACAGTGGAACAGCACACCAGCGTCTAACTTATGTGTTAAATGTCATCAACCGCGCATGACCTCCACACCATTAACATCAAGCACTAAATCATGGCAGCCCAATGCGGCTCAAACAGCAATAACCGATACTGCAAAAATCACAACTGCTCGTTATAACAACCATGTCTCTGGTGAAAATGTACAGAATCTGCTTGGTTTTGGTGGAGTTGAATTTTCTGGTTATACGTATTCGAATTCCGGCCACACTTCACTCATAAACAGTGGATTACTTGGCTGTGAAAATTGTCATATGGCAACACCAATTGGTAATAAAGGCGGCGGACATACATTTAAGATCGGTTATGTTGCTGAAGGAGCAACAACCGAATCATTCAATTTTGCTGGTTGTAATGTAACGGGTTGTCACGGCAGCGGCGGTGTAACTACCGGGGCATCGGATGCTCATTGGACGAAAGTCCGCAATGAAATTACCGGTAAGAGAGCCCAACTTGCTCAATTGTTGATGGATACTACTATTTCAGCTAAATGGGGCCCTGTCCGTAAGCTTAATGGTAAAGCTTTTCCATTTGTTGGATGGAATTTTAGTGCCTCTGGTGATACCATCTATTATTCACTTGCGGGTAAAGCAAGTGGAACAGTGTATTACGATAATGCAGGAAATGCATATTCTTCAGCTGCCGACTTCGGAACATTGCAAGTGGTCCCTGCATCAAAAGCTGGTGCGATTTGGAACTTGCAGCAAGTTCTTTATGATCCAAGCCTTGGTGTCCATAACTATAAATATGTAAAGGCTCTTTTAGATGCTTCAATTGCGGAACTCAACAAATAAGAAGTAAATATAAAACTTATAAAGTTATCAACTACTCTTAAATTATGTGCGGGAGTAATTCTCCCGCACATTTGTTTTTCAGTCAAATCCCTTCTTAAGTGAAACCTTCATCTTCAATTCTGTGTTGTATTTCGAGGAGTGATTGTTTATAATCGTATATATTCAATAAAAGGAATATACAATGATCGGTACTGTTGTCATATGGATCGCATTTGTGGCGGCGCTTACATCGGCGTATTTTTATTATGCGTCGGTCAACAAGCATCAAAATCTCTTAAAAGCACGCAGCGGATTCTTTGTTTCGGTCGCCAGTGTAATATTGGCTTCTATTCTGTTGATGCTCTACATCCTCCAATATCGGTTTGAGTACGCGTACGTATCAAATTATAGTTCTCGCGATTTACCAACAGCGTTACTGATCACAACTTTCTGGGCAGGACAGGAAGGGAGCTTTTTATTATGGGCATTATTTGCCGTGATCATCGGTATTTTTCTTCAGCGATACAGCCGACACAAAGGGATGGAGGCGGAAGTGATGGCGGTATACTCTCTTGTGATAGCTTTCCTTATCCTGTTGATCTCTATAAAATCTCCATTTCAATATCTTTGGGAAGCTCATCCGAAAGAGGTACAACCAGGGTTCATTCCTCAAGATGGACGAGGTCTCAATCCGCTTTTACAAAATTTTTGGATGATAATTCATCCGCCGGTGCTTTTCATCGGATTTGCATCATTGGCAGTTCCGTTTGTCCTCGCTGTGGCAGCTCTTTGGCAGAAGAAGTACAATGAATGGATTCGCTCAGCACTCCCGTGGGTGCTTTTTAGCGGATTATCACTTGGCTCCGGACTTATGCTTGGGGGCTATTGGGCATATGGTGTGCTTGGCTGGGGTGGATGGTGGGGCTGGGATCCGGTAGAAAACTCATCGCTCATTCCATGGATCGTTGCCATCATCCTTGTGCATACGATGCTCATTCAGATGCTAACCGGTAGACTTGTACGGACAAATTTTATTCTTGCAGTTTTAGCGTACCTGTTGATCATCTACAGCACGTTTCTGACACGCAGCGGAGTTCTCGCAAATGCTTCCGTCCATTCGTTCGTAGATCCTGGTTCGCTTGCTTATACTCTCCTGGTTGCATGGCTGGTGCTCATTGCCATTGGTGGTTTTGGAATGATAATTTTACGGCGGAAGGATCTGAACAATCAAATACTGCCCAGCGCTTTAATGACACGTGAGTCCATCCTGTCCATCGCCACGATTGTGCTGGGCGTTTGTGCGGCGATTATTCTGTTTGGAACAAGCAAACCGTTGTTTTCTGGTTCCGTCGTTGAACCTGCTTTCTATGACCGCACGACTCTTCCTCTTGCGGCGTTGATGACATTGTTACTGGGATTCAGTCTGCGGACTAAATGGAATCAAGAGGATCGACAACTACTTTTCAAGCGTCTCATTGTTCCTGGTGCTTTCTCTGTTTTTGTTCTCGCTGTTCTTGTCTTTTTAGGCCTGCATGATGTGTTTGCAATACTACTTGTTTTGACATCACTCTTCGCATTTTTTATCAGTATCGATCAAGGATTTCGATTGGCAAAGGAACAACCGCTTTTTATCGGCGGCGCGCTTGCACACACAGGATTAGCCATTCTGTTCATTGGCATTATCGCTTCCGGGCGTTATGGACAGAAACAATCCGTTGCACTTCCTCTCAATCAGTCTCAATTGGTTTTCGGGTATGAGTTGACGTATGGTGGCACACTGCCAACAGAAGATGGTAAAACAAAATATATTGTCTATGTGGATCAAAACGGAAAGCGTAAAATCCTTGAACCGGTCATGTTTGAAAGTGTCTACAACAATAGCCTCATGCGCAATCCAGACTATAGTAGTTACTGGACAAAGGATTTTTACATTGAACCGGTCTCTCTCGAACAGAACAACACAGAACAACAAAACATTGTCGATTTACCAAAAGGGGAAGCTATTCCCTATGGTCCCATGACGATCACATTCCATAGATTTGATCTTTCCTCTCATGACAAAGGCGAAATGATGGGAGGCAGCAATGATGCAATGACTATCGGTGTTGTGCTTGAGGTGAAAACAGAAAAAGATAGTCAAACCGTTGTACCAGTAACAACGTATACTGCGAAGGGCGCAATGGAAATGAAAACTGCATATTTACAGAATAGTCATATTGGGTTCCAACTTGTAACGATGAATATAGGAACAGGCAAAGGAGAGAAATCCCATGTGCACATCAATGTCGTCGGAGTGGGGGGAAATCATGGAATGGGCCAGAAGCCTGAAACACTCATTGCTGAAGTGAGCGTGAAACCGTTTATGAATTTCGTATGGATTGCTGCTGTGTTGATTGTAAGCGGTTTGACAGTGGCGATGGTGCGACGGTTGAAGCCGAATAACATCTGAAGAAACCCTGAGAGGTTTCACAACGTACAGCATAATTACAGCATACAAGAATATTCCTCCTCCCATAACACAACGGGCGGCACAAATGCCGCCCGTTCAAATTCGTCCCTTCAATATTGCTGTTAAACAAATACTATCAGGATTTATTCTTCTGTTGTTTGAATGATATTTTCTTTGAGATAGATAAATTTATTTGCTTGGTTCATTACAAGCATATCTTTGGGAACAATTTTTATCAATCCACGATTCTGAGAATTATCCAGCATCAAATTCAAAACAAAGTGTACTTTAAAGTACATAACTGATTCGGTACTCTTTGCCTTTATTGCCTCGTTTCGCGCGACAGTCCATTTGAAATCGGGATCGAATTTCAAATAGATACGAGATTGTCGATAACCACCCTGAATACTATCCGATAGACCAACATAAGGATTTTTCGGAATGACGCAACTGGTTGTCGGGATTTCGTATGGCGCTTCAACTCGTGTCGGGGATTTCACAGAATACACTCCCGCATCGGCATCGTACTGTAAGAGTGTTGCCTTGAACCATACACCAAACACTCTTCGTTCCAGCTTTGCGTCCTTGATATGTCCGTTCAGTTTATCCATAAATGTTTGCCGTGCTTTCGACGTGCGCGCATGGAATTCCGATGTTGTTTCGAACTCATTACGATTTCCAGTTTCCTTGATAAGCTGGTCGGTTGCCTCTCTCAAATAAGTCCACTCATCTTTCAGAATGAGGGAAAACAACTCAGGTGTAAGATCATCGTCTTGAAATGCCGGTTGTTGTGCTTCTGCCAGCTGCACAGTGGCTGTGAGTAAAACCAAAAGAGAAAATATGACGGTGATATTCTTCTTCATACTACATCCTTTCAAAAAGTACATTGAACATGATCTATCGCATCGACATAATATTCGTAAGGAGCGTTTTCGCAATCTCATGCGCATTGTGTATACAGTCACCTACCGAAATGCCGCCGCGATAATTTCCGGCAAGCACGATGCCCGGAAGGGATTCTTCAAACTGCGCTAATACATCTATTTTGTGCTGGTAACCGATTTCGTACTGTGGAATCGACTTCTGCCAGCGTGTTAGATGTAAATATACAGGATTTCCGGAAAGTTGCATGATAGATTTAAGTTCATCCAGTGTTGTCTGAATGATGCGTTCATCGCTCAGGGTTGTCAATTCAGGCTGGCGTGCGCCGCCGATAAAGGCATTCAACGCAGCCATTCCTGCCGGTGCACGATGAGCAAAGAGGCAGGAATTCCATAAACAGCCGAGAATCTTCCTTTTCTCTTTCGATGGAACCAGGAATCCAAAACCATCCAACCGATGTCCGATATTTTCGCGGTTCACCCCCAAAAAGATAGAAACGATAGGTGAGTAGTAAATGGAAGATAGCACGTGTGCTGTATCCACAGACAGCGATTTAATGAGGGGGAAAGCGTCGTATGCGGGGATGGCGAACACAACACTATCGGCTTCCATTTCTGTTTCTTGATCGTTATGAAGATATTCAACAAGATAGCGGCGTGCATCGGGTTCGTTCGATGGTTCGTTGCGTGCGGTTGTCAAATTGCGGATGTTGGTGACTTTTGCATTGAGAATAACAGACTTGCCAAGTGAAGTGGCAATGGCATGCGGAAGCGTTTGCATTCCACTAACAAATGAAAAGGTCTCTGCGCGGTCTTTCGCTTTCTCGGGTCTCTGTTTTCTTTCCTGTGCACCCTTAATCATTCCTTTGACAAGTCCGCCGTACTTTTCTTCCAACGCGTAGAGTTTGGGAAAAGCGGAACGCACACTGAGTTGTTCCGGCTTTCCAGCAAAGACTCCGGCAACAAATGGATCGATAGCATAGTCAAGGAAATCCCGTCCCAATCGTCGCTCCACGAATTCAGCAATGCTTTCTTCTTTTGTCGCTCTTCCGATGAAGGGCTCTTTCAACACTCGGAATTTTGCAGCGGGAGAAAAGAGTTTTGTCGAAAGGAACGATCCGGGTCCAAGCGGCATGGAATGTAAAATACCATCCCGGAGAATGTACCGATTCTTGCCTTCAGGATTAGCATATACAAATTCCGATTCTAACTTCAAGTCGGAGACGAGTTCCTTAAAGAGCGGTGTCGTTTCCAATCCGGTGTTTGCGCCTGTCTCGTACAAGAAGCCATGATCCTGCACGGATTTCATCGTTCCACCGACCTCGCTGTCTTTTGCCAGCACGGTTACCTTGACGCTGCTTTTTTTCAACCAATAAGCAATGCAAAGTCCCGTAATACCTTCGCCAATAATGATGACATCTGTTTTCGTTGGACCCATAGATGTTCAAGTATAAACTAAAAAGTGATAAGTAAAAAGTATAACAAACATGTGTTTGAGATTTTTGTTCTTAAGGCTTGTTTAAGATTTGTTCTTTGCGATTTGAGATTTACTCCAAGGACAAAGTGTTGGTATTGGTCGATCTATGCGATTTTTCCAGAGTGTCTCGCACGTGTTAGGCTGTACGTCTGATGCAAGTTGTGCTTGAACTAGTTCAGCCAAACATTGGATAAATTTTGGATGATCATTCAATGCAGGCGTCAATTCGAATTGTTGAACGCCATGCGCCACCGCGTGCCTACGCACGTCGATATTGATTTCGTGCAGCATCTCAATATGATCGGTAACGAATGCAACTGGGATGACCAGTAGATGTTTACGGTCTTTACCGGCAAGGTGTTCGACCGTTTCAATGAGTGATGGTTTCAGCCATTTCATTGGTCCGACTTTACTTTGATAACAGAGTGTATGTGGAGAGTTCCACTTTCCGCGTTCTATCGCACACCGTACTGTCTCTTCCACTTGTATTTGGTAGGGATCACCGTGTTTAATGTAATTCACCGGAACACCATGCGCACTAAAAATAAGATCGATGTCTGTCGATGCGATTTTATGAAACCGTGCGAGTGCTGAGTTTATATTTTCCACTAGTGCTTCGATAAACAATGGTTGACTGGGATAACAACAGACAAGCTTTGTCGGGATGACGCATCCTTGTTTCTTCGTTAGGCGTTTCCATTCGTTCATACTTGAAAGCGTTGTTGCTTGTGAGAATTGAGGATAGAGCGGCAGGAGGATTACTTGCTCAAATCCATCTGCTTTAATTTTTTGCACCACTTCATCGGTCATCGGATGCCAATAGCGCATTGCAATGAAGACGCGCGCATCGATGTTCTGCAGCCGCAGTACGGATTCCAAGGCAGACGCTTGATGTTGTGTGAGATCGAGAATCGGAGATTTTCCATCTATTTGCTTGTAATTCTCTGCAACCTTCACTGATCGCCGACTTGAAATAAATTTTGCCAGAGGTCTCCGCGCAAGGAATGCACCAGGGAAATCGATGATGTCAGGATCCATAAAGAGATTGTAGAGAAATGGCTCAATCGCTTCGAGTGTATCCGGTCCGCCAAGCTGAAAGAGGACTACAGCGATTTTTTTATGAAAAGTAAGTTTCGAGTTACCAATCATGAGTTCTTCGATCTCGGTTTCAGTCTATCATCTTTGCAATCTCACATCTCCAATCATGTATGATACTTCACACTTTCTTCCTTCACTGCTTGTACGAATGCTTTCGCATGTTCAACAGGAATATCCGGTAAAATACCATGCCCCAGATTGAAAATATGACCTGAGCCTTTGCCAAACTTTTCTAATATTTTCTTCACGCCTTCACGTATACGTTCCGGAGGTGCATAGAGTATAGTCGGATCGAGATTGCCTTGCAGTGCCGCATAACTGCCCACCATCATTCTTGCTTTGCCGATGTCTATGGACCAATCTAAGCCAACAACATCGCAGCCGATATCGGCAATTGCTTCAAGAGAGTGAGCACAATCTTTGCAAAAGACAATCGTTGGAGCACCGTTGCGCTTGAGCAGTTTTAACACTTGATCGATGTAACGAAGCGAGAACTCACGGAACTCATCCGGAGGAAGTATGCCGCCCCACGTATCGAAGATTTGCACGGCTTGTGCTCCGGCTTCAATCTTCGCGCTCAGATAAGCGGCAACTGAGCGTGCAAGCTTATCGAGCAGCACATGTGCGTCTTTTGGGTGGGAATAAATAAGTTCTTTCAGAGAACGGAAATTCTTCGATCCTTTTCCTTCCACCATATATGTTGCGAGCGTCCATGGTGAGCCGGCAAAACCAATAAGCGGAACACGGTTGTTTAAACTTTTTCGCGTTAAGCGAAGCGCATCCATCACATACTTGAGTTCGCGATTCGGATCCGGTACGCTAAGTTTGTCAATGTCGGCACGTGAACGGATAGGATTGTCAAAGTGCGGTCCGCCTGTGCCTTCCTCTACAAACAATTTCATACCCATTGCTTCCGGTAGAACGAGAATATCGGAGAAAATGATGCACGCATCTACACCAATGATATCGACGGGCTGGATGGATACTTCTGAAGCAAGTTCCGGTGTCTTGCAGAGTGTAAGAAAATCCACTTTTGCGCGGATAGCGCGGTATTCCGGCAAATAACGTCCAGCTTGACGCATCATCCAGACTGGTGTACGTTCGGTAGGTTCTCTTTTACAGGCCCGTAAGAACAAGTCATTGATCATCTTTGTAGATCCTCATTCGGTTTTAAAATTACAAACTGGAGGTTGAAGTGATTTTAAATCCTAGTCCTAAATTTTGACATACCAATTCTATTTTTAATTTATTGAACATAATTTTCTATTGCTTCAACCAACCCTTCGGCTGTAGCTTGCTGAGCGAGAATGGCTACGGTCAATCCGAGCTGCTGCGCGGTTTCTGCTGTTGTTGGACCGATTGCGGCTATTGCTGTATGTGCAAGGACTTCTAAGCCAATCATTTCTGTAAAGTTGAGAATGCTTGAGGGACTAAAAAAGGTTGCAACATCAATTTTGTTTTCGAGGAACATTTGACGAATTCGTTCAAGATTATCCGGTTCCGGAATAATGGTTTGATACACGACAAGTTCATCGACTACCGCACCCATGGAACGGAGCTGCTTTGGCAATTCTTCTCTCGCAATACTGCTTTTCGGAAACAAAATCTTTGCACCCTTGATTTGGTGTGCTTGAAGCATTGTTGTGAGTTCTTCTGCCGATGCATGTTTTGGTGTTGCGAGAACCGAAAAACCGCAAGATTCAAGAGACCTTTTCGTCTTTTCTCCGACAGCAAAAATGTTACGTGTTGCGAGTGTGTCGACTGCTTGTGGACGTATGGAACGAATACGTTCTACAAATTTTATCACTGCATTCTTGCTGGTAAAACAAACACTCGAATATTCTGCTAATTTCCAAATAGTGCGATCGCATGCTTCCCATGACTCAGGATCGCTTATTTCAATAGCTGGGAAACAGATCACAGATGCTTTCCGGGATTCTAGCAGTGAGCGAAGATCAGCGCTTGAATCCTTTGGTCGTGTTATGAGTATGGTTTTACCTGAAAGTGTCAAAATATTCAAGGAGAGGTTGTATGTCTAATTTCGTCTAAAATTTCTTTGCCGCCTCGTTTCAGTAATTCTTCTGCAAGTTCAATTCCTATTTGTTCCGCATCAGCGTGACTTCCACTCCGGCTTCCTTTCACAATGCGCTTCCCATCCAGACTTCCGATCACTGCATCGAGCCGAAGTTCGTTTCCTTGTACCTGTCCGTATGCACCGATAGGAATTTGACAACCGCCTTCGAGATGACGAAGAAGAGACCGCTCGGCAGTCACAGTGAGAGCAGTTGGTAGGTGATGAAGAGTACGAAGGAGTTCTTCAATATGCTTATCACCGTTTCTTATTTCAATAGCCAAAGCTCCTTGACCGACAGCAGGGAGCATGATTTCAAATGGCAGGATTTCTGTTATTCGCTGTGCCCAGCCAAGCCGCGTCACACCAGCTTTGGCGAGAATTATTCCGTCCCAATTTGATTCATCGAGTTTTTTTATCCGTGTGTTGAGATTCCCGCGAATGTCGACAATCTGTACATCCTGCCGCGCGTTGAGCACTTGACATTTACGCCGCAGACTTCCGGTTGCGATAACAGCATGGTGTGGAAGAGTCATGAATAATTGGTTCGGGCTCTTCAGATGACCGATAAAAACGTCGCGTACATCTTCACGTTCCAAGACAGCGCCAATCGCAAGACCTTCAGGAATCGCAGTCGGTACATCCTTGAAACTGTGTACAGCGAGATCAATACATTCGTCTAACAATGCCACTTCAAGCTCTTTCGTGAAGAGCCCTTTATCTCCGATCTTTGCGAGCGGCGCGTCGAGAATCTTATCGCCTGTGGTTTTGATTGTCTGCACATCGATGACGATACCGGGAAAGCGTCTTTCCAAGAGTGTTTTCACATGATGTGTTTGCCAGAGTGCCAGCTCACTGCCGCGTGTACCAATGCGAACATTACTCGGCATGAGAATCTTCCTTGGATGATTTTGCAAGTCCGAATAATTTCTGAATGGCACTCATTTTCTGCAATCGCTCAGTGAGCGATGTCTCCTGTCCATTACGCAGATTAACGATGGGTGCGTGAATGATCTTGTTGATGATGCGTTTCGTGATCAGCTCTACTAATTCACGGTCCTTGGGATTGAAGCGATTGATATTTTTCGCTACTTCTTCCTGTCGGATGGATTCCATGAATTGTGTAAGTGCTGTAATCGTGGGATTCACTTCCAATGATGAGTACCATTGTGTCAATTCGGCCAATACATCGACAATGATCGCATCGACTTTAGGAATTTCTGCTTTCCGATGCTGCAGGTTTTCATTGATCATTGCATTCAAGGTGTCAAGGTCGTACAGAAAAATATTTTCCAATTCCTTGATTTGCGGATCGATATTGCGCGGTACACCGAGATCGATGACACACAACGGTCCATTTCTATTCTTTCGTACTAAACTTTGGATATCGCTCGGTTGTATAATGTAACGGTCGACTTCAACGGATGAGATAACAATGTCAGATTCCGCCAAGGCATCACACCAAGAGTCGAACGGAATTGCAGTGCCATGGACTTTCCGTGCTAGTTGTTCGGCACGCTCCTGCGTACGATTGGTAATAAGGAGTTTTCCGATATTTTTGCCACGCAGATGAGTAGCGGTGAGTTCCGCTGTTTCGCCCGCACCAATAACGAAAGCGGTTTTCTTCTGCAAGTCTTCGAATATTTTTTCTGCCAATTCCACAGCTGCATAACTAAGAGAAACAGCTCCTTCACCGATTTCGGTTTCCGTTCGTGTGCGTTTGCCGACACGGAACGCAAGCTGGAAAAGGCGGTTCATAAAAATGCCGGCAGTCTCGAGCTCTAGAGCGAGGTTGAATCCTTCCTTCACCTGTGCGAGAATCTGTACATCTCCTAACACCATCGAATCAAGGCTTGCCGCAACACGAAAGAGATGCCGTGCTGCATCGCCAGCGGTCATCATAAACATATCGGATGGTTGTACTTTTCCTGCCGCGGACTTCTGTGCAATCAAAAGCTTCTTCAGCACATCCGGCTCGATTGTTCCGTTTTCTGTCAGTACATACAATTCTGTGCGGTTGCATGTGGAGAATAAAACACTCTCGCCGGCACTCAGCGGTTTCAACAACGGCAAGGTGCGGCGAATCTCATCTGAAGAAAACCATAACCGCTCACGGACATCCAGCGGAGCCGTGTGATGTGATATGCCTACACAGAGAAGATTCATGTTAATAACTGATGTTACACAGAATGCAATAAAATATTGCCACGAGCTTCAGCTCGTGGTTTTAATAACTCCAAAAAATCTGGGCTTTAGCCCAAAACGATTCGAAATGTGGCTAAAGCCAATGCTGCCTCATTTTATTTGTCCACGACGTAAACGTCGTGGCTATGAATTAACTTACTTTGCGTAACATCAGTTAGTAAGAAACACACTGAGTTATTGACGATTCCGATTCGATTTTGTCAAACTCTTTCATGAAACAATTCACTGATTGTCTTTAACATATTCTCTGTGATTGATTACCACGAGCTTCAGCTCGTGGTAGAAGAAAAAAGTTGTTTCAGGCTTCAGCCGCATCTATCGAGCACAATACCTTCACCATACTTTTTCAAAAACTCATCACACTCCTCTGCAAATGATTTTTTACGGTGATGCTCTTCTTGGTTTAGAATATACCTTTTGACTGTTTCAACATTCGATTCACTAACGGAAATAGCTATGTATTCGTCCTGCCATTCGAATTTCGTTTTCGTCAAATCGTTTTTATTGATCCAATGAGAAGACTCGCCTTTGAGCAACATTCCAACTTTACTGATCGATTGCTCGGCTCCAAGAGAAATAAGTGCATGAACATGATCACTCACACAATTAATAGTATCTATCCAGATGTTCTTTTCTTTCGCATTCGATTTGAGATGATCCAAAAGAGTTGGCTTGAGACAAGGGACGATGATGCTTTCCTTGTCCTTTGTTGACCAAATGAGATGAACCATAATTCTAATGAATGGCATTTTGTCCTGTGGCTAAAGCCAACTATCTTTCTTGTTTATCTATCCACGACGTGAACGTCGTGGCAATATATTTCTTTGCTCTATACCTTCTCAAATTATCAATTGCCACGAGCTTTCCTGTCCGCCGATTTTTTGGCGGAAGCTCGTGGAAAAAGAAAGAAAGCATTTACGGCTTTAGCCGCAATTATTTGCCATGTAAGCGCCATGTTCTTTATAAATTCATCATAATTTTTGCAAATACTCTTTTAAGATGAATCCCCTTATTCTCATGAATAACATTCTGATCTGTGGCTAAAGCCGACTCTCTTTCTTGTTTATCTATCCACGACGTGAACGTCGTGGCAATAATTATCTCGGTTATTAATCCTTAAAAATTCAAAAAATATTTCATCAGTCTCAATATATCAGCAGTTTACTTAAAATTAAACTGAGCAGTTACGGCGAATCAATAAAACTTGTGGAATCCGCTGAAGAAGATGTTAATAATGGTCATTGAGAAAATGGAAATGAGAAACCCTGCAATGGAAAGTATCATGACTTTCCGTCCTTGAACTCCAAAATATTTATTTGCGATCATCAGAGATCCGTACATAATCCAGACAATGACAGTACCGATGAGTTTCGGGTCGTCATAATGTGCATTCTGATATACGTGGTGGAGCCAGACGATGCCAAAACAAATGGCTACGCCAAGAAGTGCAACGACAAGTTTTATCGCTGTCATGGTCATGCGTTCTAATGATTCGAGCGTAGGAAGTTTTTTATAGATGACGCCAAAACGCGAAGCTTTCATTTCGTGATACAACATTAAATACATGAAGCTGTATGCGCCTGCGATGGTGATAGCAGCATATCCTATTAAAGCACAAGAAACATGAACACCAAAAAGCGGGCTGCGGAGAATTTCCGGTACGACAGGTGTATCTTTGATAAAGAAAGTCGATGCGAGTTGAAAAAAGAACGCGATGTTGAGAATGAAATACCCGGTTTCTTTCCGATGCGAGCGGAGTTCAATGATCCAGTACGTGGCGGTAACCGAAAATGCCAACATGCTGAAAATTTCAAAGACCGTAGTGACAGGCGGATGCTGAAATATGATTGTTCTAACTGCGAGATAAAATACGTGAAATGTCAAGGTGCCAATCAGGAGCGGTGTTTTAGCACGCTTTGCCCAAAGTTGATCGGCGAAAAAAGCTTTGCCGTATGCCCACACGAGTGAAAAGTAAAAAATCGGCAGAATATAATTTAAATAACTGCTCATGAAGATTCCCTTCACAGAGTATTCATGAAAAAGGTAGAGAAATGTTGCTGGAGAAACAAGAAGAGGAGGAAGAACGTAAAGTGATAAAAACAATTTGTGAGACTTTATTCCATCTTACACCACGGGAAAAATAAATGACTATATTTCCCCATCATTCAAACAACAGCATCTGTGGTAAACGGTATTTCACACGCGCCAGGATATAGTTGAGGTCGACCGGATTGTTGACGAAATCGAGGTCATCGCTTTCGATGATGAGGAGTGGACCGAGCTTATATCGGGCAATCCAATCTTCATAGAGCGTATTGAGCTGCTCGAGATAGGAACGCTGGATTCCTTGTTCAAAATCTCGTCCGCGTTTGGAGATTTGCTTCATAAGCGTATCCACATTTGCCCGTAAGTAGATCATGAGATCGGGGGGCTTGAGGTATTCCATCATCACGTGGAAGAGTGAGACATAGTTGGTGTAGTCACGCTCCGTCATTTTTCCAATGTCATAGAGATTGCGTGCAAAGATCTCGGCGTCTTCATAAATAGAACGATCTTGAATCACTGATTCGCTCGATTCGACGATCTCTTTGTGACACTTGAAGCGGTTGGCGAGGAAATAAATTTGCAGGTGGAACGACCAGCGCGACATATCGGAATAGAAATCGGAGAGATAGGGATTATCATCCACCGACTCGAAGTACGGCTTCCATTGGAAATGCTCTCCAAGGAATCGTGACAGCGAAGATTTTCCGGCGCCAATATTACCTGCAACAGTGACGAACAGGGGATGAGAGGGCATGGTGGTTTTGTATGATGGAGTGAATGTCAGAAGCAATCAAGGGAGGATGCTGAGTACATCCGCCCCTGATACAGTATTAAAATGATGCTACCGCATCATTCACATTCTTGTGAAGATCGAATACCTTCAGCAATTTTGTCACCTCCAGTAGATGTTCGACTTTCTTTGATGCACGCGCGAGTTTCAAATCGCCGCCGGAGTGGCGCAGTGTTGTTAATCCGCCGATGAGCATGCCAAGTCCGGAGCTATTGATGAAGACAACCGTTTTGAGATCGATGACGACGTTCTTCTTATCTTCGGTGATAAGCTTGTGCAAATAGTCGTTCAAGGCAGATACATCAGGGCCGCCTATGACATTACCGTCCAGTTCGATGACTGTAATGCCTTTGATCTCTTTCGTTTTCAATTTCATACACTATCCCTTCTCCTATACGGAGGATGAGGCTGTTACTGCTGCCTTCTTGCGATTCTGATAGCGCGTCCAGTCCAACACAAATGCGCTGGCAACATATATGGAAGAATACGTACCGGTTACAATACCGAATGCCATAGTAAACGCAAACCCGCGGTTGACCTCACCGCCAAATATCAATAGGATCACTAACACTAGAAAAATTGTGCCTGATGTTATAATGGTTCTGCTAAGTGTTTCGTTCAAACTTTTATTCATCAGATCTCCCAACGACATAGATCTGAAAAGTTTCTCATTCTCTCTGATTCGGTCAAAGATAACGACTGTGTCGTTCACCGAGACACCGATGAGTGTTAAAAATGCTGCAATGACCTCCTGAGTAATCTCGAGGTTCAACCCTGGGATCAATCCATTCATGATGGAAAGAAACCCAAAGGTTGTCAATACATCATGGAAAATCGATATCGTTGCTCCAAGGCCATAGCGGAATTTAAACCGAAGTCCGATATATACAAGGATGGCGCCGAGAGCCCACAAGACTGCCAAGAGGGCGGAGGTTCGGAGTTCTTTTCCGATTTTCGGTCCTATTTTATCTTCACGGAGAATATCGATTTTATTGCCAGGGAATCCATCGGTCAATGCATTCCTGATCTTTGTGCCGATGGTAGTTCCTTCGGCTTGTTCGCTTGTCCGAATTAAAAGCGTTGATTCTTTACCGTAAGATTTGATTTCGCTTTTGCCGAGTCCCACTTTATCGAGTACGATACGTACATTGGCGATATCTACGCTGGGGCTGAATGCCACAATCATTTCTGTTCCACCCTGGAAATCAATCCCGTAGTTAATACCTTTAAAGATAACGGAAACCAGTCCAATCAATACCATTATGGCGGAAACGACGTACCAGAAAAAACGTTTTCCAATGAAATCAATATGTGTTTTTTTAAACAGTCGCATTGAAAATCCTTTGCATTTGCATGTTTAGTGGAATGACGGATTATCCAAATTTTGGATGATACCCTTTATCCATCATAATGTTCATAATTACGTGGGTGATGACAATTGCGCTAAAGAGATTTGCCACCAGGCCAATCATCAGTGTGAGCGCAAATCCTTGCACCCCGCTTGAGCCAAATTGATATAGTACAATACCCGTCAGAAATGAAGTAACGTGGCCGTCAAAAATGGCAGTGAACGCCCTATGATATCCAGTATCAATTGCTAAACGTAAAGTTTTTCCAGTCTCCAATTCTTCACGTACGCGCTCATTCACGAGAACGTTTGCATCTACTGCCATACCGATGGTTAACACAATACCTGCAATACCGGGAAGTGTAAGTGTTGCCTGAAAGCCCGCCATAACACCGAGGATAAAAATAATATTAAAGATCAAGGCAAAATCTGCAACTGCACCGGCGCTATGATAATATACAACCATAAAGAGGACTATGAGAATGAAAGAAATCAAAATCGATGTCAAGCCAGCACGTATTGAATCTTCGCCGAGCGATGGTCCGATGGAACGCTGTTCAATAGTAGTGACTGGTGCCGGCAGTGCGCCCGCTTTTAAAACAATTTCTAATAGACGAGCTTCTGCCGGCGAGTCCATTCCTGTAATCCTTGAGCGTCCGCCTGAGATTTTGGCTTGCACAACCGGTGCAGAGAAAACACCTTTATCCATGATGATCGCAACCCGTTTGCCGATATTGGCTCCGGTAATGCGAGCCCAATCGCGCGCACCTTCGCTGTTCATTTCCATATTAACGATGGAGCGATTATCTTCCGGATCCACGCTTGCTTGCGCATTTGTGACGACGTTGCCGGTTAATTCCGGGGTCTTTTTCACAGGATACAGAAGATAGTATTTCTGTTCGTCCTTGAATGATTGGACTTTTGCAGACCACAAAAACTCAAGATCGGCAGGAATAAGCCGCTGTACTTCTGGCCGTTCGAGCAAACGAACAACGCGATCTCTATCCTTTTCAGCGACATATCCTTCGCCGGAGCCGCGTTGGTCCGGTTTAACATACATAAAGAAAGGATGTTCACGTGCGAATTGTGCTTCCTTCGTCGTATCTGACTCAGGAACTGCAGCGTTGCCTGTGAGTTCGGAAAGAGCATCTTTCCGTTTTTCCGATTCCTTTTTCTGTTGTGTTGATGTGGCAGTTTCCGCCGTCGTGTCGGTTTCTAATTTTCCTGTAAGGAATTTATCAATGGATACCATTACTTTATAAGAAACTTGCGGATCCTTCATCATTCTGAATTCGAGGAGCGCAGTACCATGAAGCAATTGGCTCACTTCGTTTTCATCTTTTACACCCGGCAGTTCGACAATGATACGCCGCCCGCCTTGTTTCTGAATACTGGGTTCCGAAACACCGTATTGATCAACACGGTTTCGCACGATTTCAATGGCGCGGTCAATTGCCTTGCCGGATTCATCCTCCAGCATGCTTTCAATCTTTGCATCATCATCACGCATGCTACCGTAATAACGGCTTAATCGGATACCGCGATCTTGAAATTTTTTCACAAAGCTAGGAATGACAGAAATCTCGTTTGCCACAGTCTCGGCTCGCACCTCTTTAATAATAGTATGGAAGTTGTCATCCTTGTTCTTTGCTACATCATCTAATAATTGGATGAGGTCCACTTCCAACACGACGCGCATTCCACCTTGCAGGTCTAAGCCTAACTTCATACGCTTCATTTTTGCATCGAGTATGTCATCGTGATGCTTTTCTGCATATGCGATGCTGTCTTGGCCGGTGAGCTGGCTAAGTTGCTTGCGATAATTATAGTCTCGGATCGTCGGCCAGAGGAAGTAGATCGCAAGAATGACGAAACAAATGGTAATGATGATTCTAGTAAGTTGATTTCTCACAAATCGTCTCCAAACTTAGAACGTTGGTAATTATTGAAGAAAGCAAAGCGCGATATCACAACTATCGCGCTTCCGAAAGAATACACATTCGTGGTTATTTTTTCGATAAAAAATATAACCTGATATGCCAACAAAGTCAACAAGAAATTCATTGCATATCAGATGATTGTCGGCTATATTTATTAATACTAAAATTACAGGTTTTTTGTTTTGATCAGGAAATAGGAGCGTGTTCTATCATGGCTGTATTAAGCGATATTCGTGAAAAATCTCCAAAATTTATCATTGC
>JBEKNC010000002.1:0-382380 GCA_049523215.1 Bacteroidota bacterium
ACAGCGAGGTCTAACTTCTTGGCATCATCTTTAAACCGCTTGGCGCTTGTGATGTATGCCAGTATGATTCCTAGAATATTGTTGAAATCATGCGCAATCCCTCCGGCAAGCGTTCCTAATCCTTCCAACTTTTGCACTTGTCGCATTTGTTCTTCTAACAGCTTGCGCTCTGTGATGTCTTCCACTGTTCCATCGTAGTACAAAGTTTTGCCTTGAGAATCGCGGATCGCTCGAGCGCTTTCCAGCACAAAGATGGCCGAGTCATCCTGACGCATCCATTTTGAATCATAACCATGTACCTCACCATCTCTTTCGATCTTTTCAAGAAATTCTTTGCGTTGAGAGGATGACTCGAAACCGTCTTTTTCAAGGTTTCTTTCAGCAAGTTTATGAAAAGATGTATAGCCGAGCATTTTTACTAATGCCGGATTTGCCAAGAGTATATTTCCGTCGGGGGTCGTTCTATAAATACCGATTGTGGCATTCTCGTAAAGTGAACGAAAACGTAACTCACTTTCCTGTAGCGCTTCCTCCGCCCGCTTGCGCTCGGTGATATCTTGGTTCACACCATGTGTCTTCACAGTACGGCCCTGTGCATCCTTCACAATACGAATATGGACAGTGATGTAGCCTATCTCTCCATCTACGCAGATGATACGATGGTCTAACTCAGAATAGTAGTCTGGGTCGGTCGTTTCCAACGCTTTCTGAATTTCCATGCCAACTACAGATACGTCATCCGGGTAAACAAATTTTTGGGCGTAGTGCGCGGAGGACATGATGTACCCACCTTCCCGTTCCGCTGTCGTGTGTAAGAGTTTATAGAATTGATCGTTGAACGTAAACTGATCGCGGACGACGTCGTACTCCCAAGTGCCAAGCCTGGCAATTTTCATAGCCTCGATCAGCTTGGCTTCGCTTTCGCGCAGGGCTTCATCCGCTTGCTTGCGCTCGGTGATATCCACAGCGACTCCAACAAGAGCAATTGGTTGTTTTTTTTCATTATGTACAACCGATGTAGAAAGAGACACTGGAAATACAGTGCCATCTTTTTTCCGATTCAACAATTCACCATGCCAACTGCCTTGAAGGGTCGTATCGAAAACAATATCTTTGTTTTCTATTTTTTCGGCGCGAACAATATAAATCGGTTTCCCGACAACTTCTTCTTCGATATATCCGTATGTCTTCAAGAATGCTTGATTGACAAAGAGGATTTTATTATTTAAGTCAGTGATACTGATACATTCGCTAGTACTTTTTATGGTGTGATTCAAGAGACTTAATGTCTCTTCAGCTTGTTTCCGTTCGGTGATGTCTGTGGCAACTCCAATGAGAGCAATTGGTTTCCCCTCATTATCATGTACTGTCGTCGTCGAAAGAAAAATTGGAAATTCACTCCCATCTTTTCTTTTATTCATGAGTTCACCGTGCCAGCTTCCCTCCAATGTCGACAAACGAATCTTCTCAATTTCTTCATCGCTTATCTTTGAAGAGCGAACAAGGCTGATGTTTTTTCCAAGGAGATCTTGCTCAGTGTATCCGTAAGTATTTAAGAATGCCTGATTGACAAATACAATATTATTATTCGTATCGGTAATGCTGACACATTCATTGATGCTTCGCACAGCATGAGCTAACATTGCAATCTGTTCTTCCGCCCGCTTGCGCTCGGTGATATCGCGCGAGATGCCGAATGTGCCGATGATGTTGCCCTCCTTGTCGCGCAGAGGCATCTTGGTTGTTGAAACCCACGTCTCTTGACCATCAGGCCAAGTTTCCTTTTCTTCGATACCCACAATTGGTTTGCCAGTTCGGATGATCGTCTGCTCATCCTCGAAGGCAGGCCGTGCATGTTCCTCCGTGAAAAAGTCAAAGTCTGTCTTCCCAGTAGCTTGCGTAGGATTGCTGAGACCAAATTTCTTGGCGTGGTCCTTGTTTATTCTGATAAAGCGACTGTCTGTGTCTTTGAAGTAGATATGGTCTGGGACATTGTCCATCAACATGTTCATTAGATACTGTTCCTGTAACAACGCTTCTTCTACATGCTTGCGCTCGGTGATGTCGCGGCAGATTCCTTCATTATATATAACTCTTCCATTTTCATCTTTGATATATCTTGCATTTTCTTCAAGCCAAATAATCCGACCATCTTTAGTTTTTAAGCGGTAAACTTCAAGATTATTTACAAAATCTTCGTTCTCTCTAACGAAAACGTCTCTTTCGATAGCTCGGACATAAATATCAGTTGGAATATAAACATTCAATAGCTCCTCTTTGCTATCATAACCCAACATTTTTACAAATGCCGGATTTACATCAACATAATACCCCTCAGGCGTAGAGCGGTAGAAGCCATTAGGCATAGTTTCAAATAAAATCCTAAATTTTTCTTCACTCTCCCGCAGTGCTTCTTCCGCCCGTTTACGCTCGGTGATGTCGCGAGCAGAAGATAGAGCACCGATCACATTTCCACTCCTATCTTTAAGCACACGGCACCACCAGGCGAGCAGACGCTTCTCTCCATCTTTGCGCCGCTGCCAGCTTTCAACGTAGATAGTGTTTTCGTCCCCGATAAAGAGAGGATGCACAACATCATACGTATCCTGCGTTCCTTCGAAGTAATAAGAAGCTTCTTTACCGATGACATCCTTGCCAAAGAAATCTATTCCGGCTTTATTTACCCAGGTGTAAATTTTATTATTATCGACTTCCATGATGATGTCAGGGACAGCCGCAAGTATTGCTTGTTGGCGTATAGTAAGTGCAGATAATTCTTCCTCCGCCCGTTTGTGCTCGTTGATATCAGTAATAGTTCCGACATAGCCAACTATTTTATTCTTACTATTCCTTTCCGGAATTGCTTGGCCTATCACCCAGGTAATTGTTCCATCCTTATGAACAAACCGATAATCTGCTATTGAAGAATCGTGCGCCTGCGTTGCCTTTTTCCAACCATTGCTCAGTTTTTTCTTATCTTCACTATGAACTGCGCTAAGCCATCCGCTTCCCATTGCTTCCTCTTTCGACAACCCTGATATTTGGCACCATCGCGGGTTCACATATATGGTAGATCCTTTTGCATCTGTTTGAAATATTCCGACCGGAGAATTTTCGGTAAGTACCTGAAACCGTTGTTCGCTTTCGCGCAATGCTTCTTCCGCCCGTTTATGTTTGGCAATCTCATTCTGCAATTCTTGATTGATCTTTTCTATGGCATTTGTCCGTTCTTTTACTCGTTGTTCAAGAAGCAGGGCTACCTCACGTAGCTCATCCTCACTTCGCTTAATTCTCTCCATAACACGTACATGTGCCAGCAACTCATTTTTCGAAATCGGCTTCACCAGATAGTCATCAGCACCGGCTTCGAATCCTCGAACCTGCGCATCGCTTCCTATTTCATATCCAGAAATAAGAAGAATAAGGGTTTGTTTCGTGTCGACATTCGTTTTGATCTGTCGACATACTTCTATGCCGTATATATCAGGAAGTACGACGTCAAGCAAGATTAAATCCGGTTTATGTTTTTTCGTCAATCGCAAACATTCGTTGCCGGTTGTTGCCTCGAGTACTGTGTACCCTTTACTTTTCAAGAAATGGGAATGAGTACGCAAGTATTCTACGCTATCATCCACATTCAGGATAGTAAATGACTTTGTCTTCATGGTTAAAACTTCCCTTCACTAATAAAAAATATGAAATAGACTGTCTGATATCCGTTAAGATACCTGATGCACGTGGTGTCAAGATTTTTCTACCCGCCGGTTTCATGGTGGATCTCCTGACACTCCTGCACAAGTAAATCCTGACAGAACGAGAAAACTGAGCGATGCAGGGAGAAATAATTTGGAAAAGGAAATATGATGTTACAGATGTTGGATTTTTTTTAAACACATGCTGCGGGAGAACTGACAACAACCAGTTAAGACTTATCCTCGTGTGCATACTCTTTTATCCAATTCCTTGTGATATAGAGCTACAACACTACAGGTATTAAAGTAACAAACCGCTGAGTGAATAGCAATGTGCGGGTTTGCCACTTTCAGGAATGGAATGACGCTTGCGTACACAGAAAATAGTTGGTTTATTAATGATTTTCCGTTTGCATTTGGTATAGCCTCTTCATAACTTATACGGAGTCATTCACCAAGAATGGGGATTTGCCATGAATAAAAACTTTAAGACCAATACATATATGTTTTTTTTCGCGATTCTTTTGAGCCATGTGCCCAACAGCATCAGCAAAGCTCAACATGTTACAGAACCTCCAATACCTATTTATATTGTTTGTCCATACCATCAAGACAGTCTTAGGAATGCTTATGAGAGTTCTATAGCAGCTAACGGTTCCGCTCTCGCCTATACGATAAAAAAATACGATACACTGCAAATACAGGCTCAGAAATCGTCTGCAGAAAACACAGCTCATTTCATTTGGCTCTACACATTAATTGCACTCCTTGGTACGATGAATATTATCCTTCATTTCTCAACTTCCCGCATCAGAAAAGAACTGGCACAGTTGAAACGTTACGATCATCACCAAATGCTTACGACGTCTGTTCAACCCGTAGAATTACGGCACCTACCAGAATTTCAAGAGACGTTATTTGCACAAAAGCCGATGGAGATTCATAAACCAATACAAACCCGTAGAATAGCTGCAAAAAAAAAACGTCCAAAACGACTACCATAAGTATTGAACTGATTTAGTATTTTCCAATTTTCCTCAGTTGCGGTTCTTTTTTTACAGTTCGTCGTTTCTTTCATTCTTTTCTATCCTCCTGATCTATTAAATTTCAAGAATACAAAGCCTTTGTAGAACTTACACATTTTCCCCTACCAAGCCTCCAATCCACGATTCTTCCGTGTCACATTTTTCCTCATTTATCAGGCATTTCCTCGCTTTCTCTCCAGAAAGAGTAATCGTCCTTCTGCTGGCACGTTGAGTGAACTTCGTTATATGACAATTAAACGAAAGGTGACTCAAATGAAGAAGATGATAACAAGTTTCACAGGAATTCTGATCCTCCTTCTGGTATCAACACTTGCCGGATACGCAGGCAATAAGCTTTCAATTACACGGTCGGCAACCAATACGCTTGAAGTCCAACTGAGCAATTCTGAAGAAATCTATGGTGTACAGTTTAGTTTACATACTTCATCAGATGTCGTATTAGGAAAACTCGAGCGGGACTCTCGTACTACAGAAGAACACTGGCTTGTCGCTTCGTACAAACCTAACGATTCTGTAGTCAACGTCATAATTATCAGTATGCAAAATAAATATCTTCCAAATGGGAATGGCGCAGTAGCAAAGATATCGTTCACAACAGAAAAATCAAACGAGATAAGTTCTGCCTCATTTGCAAATGTCATGATCACAAACAAAAATGCGGATAGCCTCGGTGTGGCGATCAACAATTTGGATTGGGGCAACAAGTCGGTATTTATCGCAAACAATAATGAATCGAAATCATTTGCTCTGGGTCAAAATTTCCCCAATCCATTTAACCCTGCGACAAAAATTTCATATCGGTTGAATAAACCGGCTCAAGTACGGTTAAGCGTCTATGATATCACGGGGCGCGAAGTGAATCGATTGGTCGACCGATATCAAAGCGTTGGTGATTATAATATTAGCTGGAATAGCAATGACGATAACGGCCAAAAGATGGCATCAGGAATGTATTTCGCCCGTTTGAATGTCGACAATGAAAGCGTATCACGCAAAATGGTGATGACAAAATAATTTTTTCGCCTTCTCTTGCTGAGTCACATCTGGTGGATATGTGACTTTGGAGACGGTGCAAGCGCTCCTGAGGTTTCCCCCCTTACTTCAGGAGCGCAAGTTTTATTTCCGCTATTTGTTTCAAACTTCCTGTAGGATATTTTCTCATCATCTTTTCGAAGGCGGCCTTTGCGTCATTGTTCGCACCTCTCTGTTCATAACATTGCCCCATCATGAAATATGCACCCTCTCTCTTGTCAGATCCCGCAATATTCAAAACACCCGTAAATTCATCCATCGCTTGATCTATCCTGTTCAAATTAAAATAGCATACCCCCATCCAGAAATGGCAATTGTCTTTCAGATCTGTATGAACTCCATTATCCAGAAGAGATTGGAAAGCATGGATTGCTGACCTGTATTTCCGCTGCTGGTACAATTGTATTGCTTTTCCATACCCCAAGGAAACTTCATACAATTGGGGAGATGAAAGAAAAGATACCGACGATGGTTCGATAGGCGTTCCTGTGGCATTCGTATACGATCTGTTTTGATTACTCTGTTGATATTGAGAAAGAAGCTTGAGTTGTTCAACGACATCATTGAGCCGCAGGTTCTGCTCCCGAATCATTTCCAGCAGCATTTCGTTTGAAGCTTTATCCTGAATCATTTGTGAGCCGCTCAGATATTTTATGCTCTTCAACGTATCTGCAGACTCTCTTTTTGTCAGAGAATTTAATTCCCGAACAACATTATTCAACTGCCTATTCTGTTCTTGGAGCATGACCACAATTTCCTCGGACACGCTTTCGTGTGCAATTGAACTGGTGCCGGGTTTTTTATGTGCAATTTTGTCGACCGGCTCAAAGAATTCATCTTCTGTAGTGTTTTTTGTATCAGTTGACGAACAAGCAAAAAACATCGTCGCCAACACCATTGCTATCGAGAAAGGAAAAATCACAGTGAGAAGTTTCATACGACAGACCTCCATTCATAAAATTTTATTTTCGAAACATGAACGATTTCCCCACTATACTTTCTGTGGTTGCTCATTGAGAGATTTTTCTTTTACTGCTTTAACGAAACTAGAAAAGAGCGGATGTGGCACAATAGGCCGCGACTTTAATTCCGGATGGAACTGTACAGCAACGAACCATGGATGACTCGGCAATTCGATAATCTCTACCAAATCGTTGTGCATATACATCCCGCTGAACACAAAACCATTGTCCGCAAGTTTCTTCCTGAATTTATTATTCACTTCATACCGATGTCGGTGTCGTTCCATGACTACTTCTTTCCTATATGCCGCATATGCCTTCGTCCCTTTTTGGATCGTGCACGGATATGCGCCTAATCGCATCGTTCCGCCAAGGTTACGCACCGACTTCTGCTCAAGCATCATATCGATGACATTATGTTTCGTCTTGTGGAACTCCGTACTGTTTGCATCTTTCATTCCACACACATTTCGCGCAAATTCAATGACAGCGCACTGCAAACCAAGGCATATTCCAAAAAACGGAATTTCGTTCTCCCGCGCAAATCGAATCGCATCTATCTTCCCTTCAATTCCACGATTGCCAAATCCCCACGGCACCAGTAATCCGGTAGCATCAGACAAATATTTTTCTGCACCATGCTCTTCCACATCCTCTGCGCGAATCCAATCGAGCTGCACCTCCACATCATTTTCTGCACCGGCGTGTACAAATGCTTCCGAAATGCTTTTATAAGCGTCTTTCAGTTCGATATACTTTCCACACACGGCAATCCGGACTTTGCCTTTTGGATTCTTCAGCTTATTCACAAATCGTGTCCATCGCTTCAGATCAGGTTTTGAACATTTGAGATTAAGTTTTTCAAGGACTAAGCCGGGCAGTCCCTCCTTCTCAAACAACTGCGGAACTTCATAGATCGATTTAACATCCCTTCCTTCGACAACTGATCGAGTTTCGACATTACAAAACAATGCAATCTTTTCACGCAATTCTTTGGTTAACGGTTTCTCTGTTCGGCAGATTAATACATCCGGCTGTAATCCGATTTCAAGTAGTGATTTTACGCTATGCTGCGTAGGCTTAGTCTTGATCTCGTCTGCAGATTTGATATAGGGAACCAGTGTGAGGTGAATATTCAGCGCGTTACGATGTCCGACGTCAAGTGTAAACTGACGAATTGCTTCGAGGTAAGGCAAACTTTCAATATCACCTACCGTACCGCCAACCTCCACCATAATCACATCATACTTGCCGGTCTTTTCGAGATTCCATATACGGTGCTTAATTTCATCTGTGATGTGAGGAATTACTTGTACGGTTGCCCCGAGGTAATCGCCACGACGCTCTCGTGTAATTACTTCATAATAGACTTGACCCGTCGTGGTGTTGTTTTGGCGAGTCATGTTCTCATTAAGAAATCGTTCATAATGCCCTAGGTCCAGATCCGTCTCTGCACCATCCTCCGTTACATAAACTTCGCCATGCTGAAAGGGATTCATTGTGCCCGGATCAACATTAATATACGGATCGAATTTTTGGATAGTCACTCGAAGCCCGCGAGCTTTCAGCAACATTCCTAATGAAGAAATGGCGATTCCCTTGCCCAACGATGAAACAACACCGCCGGTAATAAAAATAAATTTCACATTATTTCGTGCCATGGCGCTCTCGTTTATGAATCTGAAATTGTCTGTCGCAAAACTGTTATGACACGTTCAATATCTGCCAATGTGTCTATTGGGATACTATCGAATTTCGTTATACCCGTTTTGATTATAGTACCTGCCTCAAGAATCCGCAATTGTTCCAATTTCTCTGCTTTTTCTAGATACGAAACCGGCATTTGTGCATACTGCATCAAGAACTCCTGCCGGAAAACATAAAGCCCGATATGCTTATAGAACGTGTGCGTCTCAAGCCATCTCGCCGTATTGGCCTCGTCGCGAATATATGGAATAGGAGCACGGGAGAAATATAATACGTGCATGTGATGATTCAGTACCGCTTTGACAACATTCGGATTCATCAAATCGGCTGCGGCATCAATTTTCTTTACTAATGTACCGACATGAATCAAGGCATCTTCAAGAAGAAGCCGGACAGCCTGATCGATCATCTCTGGCGCAATCAATGGTTCATCCCCTTGAATATTGACGAAGATACTACCTTCCACTTGAGAAGCAACTGCCGCTACACGATCACTTCCGCTTTGAATATCAGGTGAAGTCAACATCACCTCACCACCGAATGTACGAACACATTTTTCAATACGGGTATCATCGGTTGCCACCACGACACGATCCAGCAAACGAGCTTTCTTTGCTTGTTCGTACACACGCTGCACCATCGGTTTACCGAGTAAATCGACTAGCGGCTTTGCCGATAAGCGCTGAGATGCATATCGGGAAGGAATGACTCCGACCACCATTGGTTTATCAGACATCACGATTTTTCGTTAATCACTTTCGGTACTTTGAAAAACTCTTCTGTTTTTGATGGGGCATTTTTCAATGCTTCTTCAGTTGAGACACCTTGTTTCACTTCATCAGCACGAAATACATTGCTCAATTCTATCACATGTGAAAGCGGTTCAACGTGGCTTGTATCAAGCTTGTTCATCTGTTCCACATACTCAAGAATTTGATTCAGCTGGTGCGTAAATTTTTCTTTCTCTGCATCTGTAAATTCCAACTTCGCCAATTTGGCAATGTGTTCAACCTCTTTGATAGTAACAGCCATAAAACATCTCACGCTTGGTTAATATAATTCTTTTCGATTACATGGTGCACTTGTTCCATCAACTCCAATTCACCACCTTTTCCATTAAGCCCTAAGGTGGAGATGGGTTTCCCCAGAACGACAGAAATATTCGCCGGTTTAATATTGAGAGATCCCTTGGGCATTATTGTAAACGTACCATTAATAGTGAGTGGCACAACAGGAACCTCTGCTTTCGCAGCCAATGAAAATGCACCACGCTTGAATGGCTGCAGTTTCCCATCCAGCGTCCTTGTTCCTTCCGGAAAGAGTATCACCGAACTACCCTTGCGAATCGACTGCGCTGCCCGCTCGATACTCGCCATCGCTTTTCGCGGATTCGAGCGCTCGATCATAATGAAATATCCATAGCGTAATGCCCATCCCCAGATTGGCACGTACGTCAGTTCCTTTTTGAATACAATATTCACGTTGCCTTTGAGAGCTACAAACACCGTTGGGATATCAAACATGCTCGCATGATTCGAAATAAAAATATATGGCTTCATGGGATCAAGATTTTCATATCCTATCACCGAGACCTTCATTCCAAATGTCCAAAAAATAAATCTTGACCACCACCATGGGGACTTGCGGAAATATCTGCCGCTCCGATCAAATGGAATAGTCATTAATGCCCAGACAGAAAACACTAACGTGATAGGAATGAGAAAAATCAGTTTTGCAAGAGATACTAGCACTTCAAATTCTCCTCATGGCAAATACCAAACAACCACCAGCTTTAGAGAAGTGATGATAATTGAGTTTTAGAGATGGTTCAAGGGACTCGTATTCCGCAGAGCGAGGTAAGAATAAACAGATGTGTTCTTTCAGGTCCAGATGACCTGATTCGATTTGCTCCATGGACTCATGTTTAATTGAAGGGCCATTTTCATTTCACTACAAAAATATGAAAGCCTTGAATGAAATGCAATGATAGAGATGAGAATTCTTCGAAAAGCATTACTCAAAGAATCACGATGATCTCTCAGTACGCCATACCGATAGAGAATCTACTATTTGTATAAAAGGTATTTCTCCCGCTTGATCACAAATCCTGCTCGCTGTTGGTCCATTCTGCGTAGAATTTCTTCGACCGATGTTCCGTTCTGCAAAGCTCGCCGTATATCATCCGTCCCAACTGCTTTGTCAAACGAATTGAGTCTATCCGGCTTCGCTCGATCGAAGATATTATTTTCAGGGAAAAGGCGTAGCAATGCCTCAAGAATTGCTATTTGTACTTGTTCAATATTTAATTTATTTCTGTCAATAATATGAATCTGCACACCTTTATAGCAAATACCTGTGGTATCCTTATAGAAAGGTATATAAGAAACCTGACGAAACTGTACACCCGGCATATTGAGATTATTCAAATAACGAGCAAGCGCGAATCCATCTACCCATGGGGCGCCAACCAATTCAAAAGGAAGTGTATAACCGACACCTTGATTTGCCGTGCCAAGCTCACCCAAAAGTCCCGTGAGTACGCAAAAGAGTGTCGTGAAAGAATGCGGGATATGCGGCGATGTCGGCACCCATGTTAATCCGGTTTCATCCCACCACATCGACCTCTTCCATCCTTTCATCGGAATCACGGTCAGATCACAAGTACCGCTGCCGTTCAACCACTCCTCTCCATTGATCATTTGTGCTAACTCGCCTGCAGTCATCCCGTAGACATATGGAATTTGATACGCACTTATGAACGACTTAAATTTCAAATCCACCATGGAGCCCTCTACACGATCACCTGTGAGTGGATTGGGTCGATCGAGCACAACAAACTTTATTTTATTCTCTGCGGCGGCTTCCATTGCCAAACCCATTGTCGAAATAAATGTATAGGAACGTACGCCGATATCTTGAATGTCATACACCAGCACATCGATGTTCTGCAGCATATCTTTTGTCGGTCGCCGCGTTTTTCCATAGAGTGAGTACACGGGCAATCCCGTTCTTGTATCATTAAAGCCGTTAATTTCTTTTCCAGCATCAAGATCACCTCGAATTCCATGCTCTGGACTATAAAGCGCTACTAATTTCACATCGGGAGCATTGAACAAAATATCAATCGAGCTTTGTAAATCGGAAGTGACGCCTGTGGGATTGGTGATAAGACCGACACGTTTACCTTTAAGAATATCGAAGCCGCGTTCGCGCAACACATCAATGCCTGGTTTTACTTTCGGTTCAGCGGAAAATACGCTCAAAGAGAAAAAAGATATGAACAGTAATGACTTCAGTAAGTTATACTTCATTTGTTATATGCTCAATTATGACTTTGGAGTTCTATTTATTGAATAAATCTGGAGTATAATATACACAAGGAATGCCTCAATCCCCAATGAAAGGATCCAACCGAAAATTGTCACTGGTGAATCGATAAGAAGGAAAAGAAGAAAGAGGATTGTACACAACAACGCACTTTTTTGAATTTGAACGAGGATCAAATTAATTTTCTCACCTTGGATATTCCCTTTCACGATGTTTTGCAAGCTTAACTTTACAGTCGACTTCATTTCATATGGCAACGGCTTCCCATCAACCTGCCAATTTTTTATCCAGCTTAAATCGGAAAGCAATTTCATGAATCGGCTAAAGCTGTCGGTTTCCATGACGATAAACGTGTCTGTCAATTTCCGAGCGACATCTGAAGGTGCTCTTTCCACAAGCAAATTCAGGAAATCGATCGACTTCTTCACGCTTGATTGAAATTCTGTCGATAGTTTCTCAAATCCATCCATACCCGGACCGATCCGATTCATTATTTCCTGTGTTCTCACGAGAAACTTCGCCTGAAAGATCAGACCCTCAAACTCACCTATCAACCCTGTCTGCATAACTATCTGCAAAAGTTCTCCGATTTCCACAGGATAGTTCAATTTCCGTTTGGAATATACTTCCAATTCGTCAATAAAATCCTTCATATCTCGGCGAACATTCATCAACGTCTATTTCTTTTTCATTCTTTCATCGCCCATTCTTTGAGAAGCTTAGCTAAATCCACATCCGATAGTCTTGCCTTCGTGTAATGTCCTGCTGCAATTCGCTGGCGAACAGCTTCAAAGAGAATCACTGCTGTTGCAACAGAGACATTTAAACTTTGAATCATTCCAAACATTGGAATTTGTAATATTCCATCTGCAAGCTGCGCTGCTTCCAAAGACACACCTTCGTGTTCATTACCGACAACAAAGGCAGTTTTCTTCGTCATATCAATTTCATACGGCACTTTCGCCGCTTCTTCAAGATGTGTTGCATATATTGCATAACCTTCTTCGTGCAGCTTATCATAGCATTCTTTGATATTTTCAAAACGTCGTTGCTCCACCCATTTTTTTGCACTCGCTGAACTCTTTTTTCCGAGATCGGGAAATTCCGTAATAGGATAGACGAGCTGCACTCCCATCACTCCTGCCGCATCGCACGATCGCAGTATTGCACTGACATTGTGCGGATCGTGAATATTCTCTATGACCACCGTCAAATCCGGCTGACGATGCCGCAACACTGTTTCCAACCGATTCAACCGCCGCTCCGTTCTCATTCTATTTTCATCATTTTTCTCATGATCATCGGGTGCGCCTGAAGCAATCCGACTGCTAACAATACCATCAATCCTCCGAACATCTGAATAACACTCAGCGATTCACCTAGTATAAGAAATGCCGCCACAATCGCAATCACCGGCTCCATCACACTGATAATACCCGCTGTTGAAGCATCCAGATGTTTCAATCCGGATGCGAATGCCATCTGCGGAATAAGGATCGAGACGATGGCAAACACCCAAAGAATGCCCCAATCACTGCAATTATAGTGCTTCGCAATAACATTCCACGGAGGATTGACGCAGAGCCAAAATATTGCCGAAAAGCCAAACATATACAGCAACAATGTCCAAATAGAATAGCGCTTAATCAATTGCTTCGTCCCAATGACCTGGTACGCAAATGTAAACGCAGACAGAGGTCCGGTAATAATCGCCCATCCTTTCAAATTGATACTTTGCATCGAACCTGAAGTAACAGCAAAGTAACAACCAACCAACGCAATAACAAGCGAGACGATGGTAACACGGTCGAGTCTGTCTTCCTTTAAAATTAGTACCGAATACAGCACGATCCACACCGGTGCGGTGTATTGCACCAGTATCGCTGTCGCCACTGATGCTTCCTTCACTGTATAGTAGTAAGTGTAATTCGTGATCGCGACGCCTATAACGCCCAGCATGGCAAACTTCCAGATATCACGAAGCTCAATTCGAAAGACACTTCTGTCTATCAACAGAAAAAAGATAAGCAACAGGATAAACGCGAGCGAAGTACGAGTCTGTACAATGATAAGTGTATCAAAGCGTGTAACAATAAGAAACTTCCCCAACGGAGCCGATCCTCCCCAGAAAAGTACGGCAAGCAATAAAAGAAGAAATCCGCGGAGCGCATGAGCGCTATATTGAATTGTATTAGTTTTGGCTTCGTCCGATGTCATCAGCAAGGTTTCTGTAAAAATCTGCCTGCTTCTGATCTCCATGCATTTGGTAGAGATACGATAATCGGTGCAGAAGCGTCTTCTTATCTGTTACTTGAAAAATTCTACCAGCCAATAGAGCGGCGGAATATTTAAGTCGGGTTCGTGGCAATCGGCGGCATTGAGATATGGCTGCACTTCATCGGGTTTTGTCTTTGCTGCTTTACGATAGTACCGCATCGCCAGCTCAAAGTTATCGTAGGATGAATATGTCGCCTCGAACACATTCGCCAGCCACATAAATGTATCATAAGCGAGATCTGGAAATTCCTTAGCCAGTTTTTCGCCAAAGAGACATAACTCATCAGGACGGAGTGCAGTGTTCCAAAAAAGCAACCGATACAATTCGACATCCTGAATTCCCTGCTTCAGTGCATCTTCAAAGGCATCAAAGATTTCGTTAAAATCTTTGCCGCTAGAAAATTTATTCCGTATTTCGTCAAGCGTAAATCGAGGCATCAGGTGCAGTGAATGATTATGTAATTGAAATTAATAAACACTCACTTGAAAGGCAAGGTGGATGGAAGAAAAGAACTCGAAAACTATACTGCCTTCAGCACCAGCATCGTAATATCATCCGACTGCGGTGTGCCCTGGGTGTGAGATTCGAGTGCTTGCTGAACTCTCTGTATGATTTCCTTTGCAGAGAGGTGCGTCGATTCTTTCAGAATAACTTCAAGCTGCTCTTCCGTGAATTGGTCATTCCTTTGATTCATCGCCTCGCTCACACCGTCGGTGTACATCACCAAAACATCTCCCGGTGAAAGTGTGACCGATGCTTCAGCATAGGGAGTCATTGTTTTAAAGACACCAAGGATAAGTCCACCTTCCTCCAATCCTTCTATTGTCCCATCTTTTCGCAGAAGGTATGGCGGATTATGTCCAGCGTTGGAGAAACGAAACTGATGTGTTTGTGCATCAAGAATTCCCCAAAAGAATGTGATGAATTTACTGCCACTGCGAGTATTCGCACATGTGAGATCGTTGATCTGTCCGGTGGTTTCAGAAACAGAAGTGCAATGTGGAGCAAGCGCTCGCAATGCCGCCTGCACATTTGCCATCAACAGGGCCGCCGGTGTCCCTTTTCCTGAAACATCGCCAATTGCAAGGATGTATTCTCCGTTTTGACGCATTATGATATCGTAGTAATCGCCGCCGACTTCCTTTGATGGAATGGTCAGTGCCGCAATATCGAAACCGGGAATGGATGGAAGCTTCTCCGGTAGAAGTCCCTGCTGAATTTCCCGTGCGATGTTCAGCTCATCTTCCATTCGTTGTTTTTCTATAGCATCTTTGAAGAGATGTACATTTTCGATTGATATTATTGCAAGGTTACCGAGCGAGTACAGAAATTCGAGATCTGCGCGTGTGTACATGCCGCCGCGTAATCGCTCGCCAAGGAGAATCATCCCTTTCGTTTTATGCTGGATATGCATAGGCACAACTGCTGTAATGCCAATCTGAATTAATTGCGCCGCTGCAATACGGTATGCCTTCTGCTTCAGCAGGTCTTGTGTTGTTGCAGAGTGTTCGAGATCGCACAATTTGGGGAGAATGCTTTTCAAGTTTGCGCTTCCTTCAATGCGCGATTCGACGATATTTAATCCATCATTATCCCGCAGGCACAAGGCATATTTTTTTACTCCAATTTGTCCCAGCAGTGCAAATGTTACCAACCGCACCACTTTCTTTTCATCCAACCCAGCATTAAACTCTTTGCTCAAATCGAAAAGTGTATTGAGTTCCTGAATTTTTCGATCGAGATTGCGATTGGCTTCTTTCACCTGATCGATGATAAGCGCCTTCTCGATTGCTGCACCAGAGAGACTAACAAGCGATTGAATGAGCCGTTTATCCGTTGCGGAATACGACGGCTTCGATAGCCGCTTACCGAGCGTAATGTATCCTACAATGCGGCGCTGTGAGAAAATCGGGATAATCAATGACTGCTGATGATGCTTCAGAAATTTAAACCATACTGTATTATCCTTAAGAAGGTTTGCCACAACTTGTAAAGAACGCAGCGGTCGATCGACTTCTAAAGTCTGTCCTATGACAGAATGGTCGACCCCTTTTGCAGTAATGATCTGGAATAATTTTCCACTCCGTTTGAGAAAAACCATGCCCCGTGTGACCAGCATCTTGCCCATTAATGTTCGCAGGACAGTGCTTAAGATAAAATCGAGGTCAAGCGAGGAATTAACGACGTTGCTGAATTCGAACAGTGGAAGAAAGTCGGACGCTTCTTTTCTCTCCGCTGTGCTTGGTTGTGTGCGGGTGCGCCTCATCGCTCCCCGCCTGTACCAGTGGGGACATTCGAACGATACTTGATAAGGCGGACTTCGTTTCTTTTCCCCGGAATAAAATTATATTCAACTTTATCCATTAATCGCTTCATCAAATAGACACCAAGTCCGCCGCGCCGCTTATGGCCTATATGATCTTTTAAATCCGGAGTACGGATTAATGAAGGATCGAACGCTTTTCCGTTATCATAGATTCGTATTTCGAAAGAACGTGTGCTAGGGAAAATGGATATCTCAATCTCTTGGTCTACAGCATATTGATATGCATGTTTGATGATGTTCGTGCAAGCTTCATCGACAGCGAGAATAATATTAGCAACATTTTCCTCAGAGAAGCCAAACGCGCGAGCTGCGGCATCGACAAATTCCCGCACTTCCACAAGGCTCTCTGTCCGGCTTAATATTCTCTTCGATATGTGCTTTGCTTGTGTTTCCATTGATTCATGACTCTTCGTGTCTATCGAATCAAGACTCAATTATTTCTTGATTTCTTTAAAGCGTGATACCGCTTCTTGTTCATCTTTATAAATTTCATAAAGAATTGGAAAGCCCAAAAGATCGAAAACGTTGTAGACTTTTGGCGACATGTTGGTCAGTTTAATATCTCCCATATTCTTGCGGATATCTTCCACATACGCCATAAAAACACCCAGCCCGGCGCTGCTGATATAAGAAAGATCTCGGCAATTGACAACAACATTATACTTCTTCTCAGTTAATAATTTCTGAAAAGCGGTCTCGAGATCGGGCGCAGTATGAGCATCAAGATATCCCTTGAGCTCGATAACACTGACATCCTCTCTATCCCGATGGTGGATTTTAAAATCAGTCATGGTGGTCTCCTTCTTGTAACTTTCTCTTTACAATTTCTTGCATCTCCATCCTCTTTATTCATTAGAATTTCCAAGCCATTTCACCACAACGAGCGTTACATCATCAGTATACGCTCCTTGTCCTATAAAAGTTCGAACGCTATGTAAAATCTTACCCTTCATCACTTCCGCTGAACAGTCCCTGCATTCCACAGCAACTTGGACCAAACGCTCATAGCCATATTCTTCCATTTCCGTATTTCGTGCTTCGGTGATACCGTCTGTATAGAAAATACAAATGTCTCCCTGTTTCAACTTTATTTCACGCTCTTCTGTCGCCTGTGCAAATTGAGAACCATTCGTTAACCCCAACCCAATTCCCGATGGCCTCACTAATTCTGACGAGTCACCTGAGATAAGGATCACTGGACAGTGTCCCGCACGCGCCATTGTGAGCGATGCATTGGGAATATCCAGTACAGCATATACAGCACTAATAAACGCATTCTTTTCCAGACTTTCCAAGAGTGTATCATTAGCGCGCAACAATAATTCCCGCGGTGTTGAACAAATTTTACTCAACGATAAAACAATCCCTTTTACCTCCGCCATATAAAATGCGGCAGAGACACCTTTCCCGGATACGTCCCCGACAACAATTCCTATGCGTTCATCCGGAAGATTGATGACATCATAATAATCACCACCGACTTCGAATGAGGATTCGGACACAGCGGCAAATTCCACCAAAGGTATGTCCGGCAACCGTTGAGGAAGGAGACGCTTCTGCATCCGCTGAGCCACCATTATTTCTTGATGGAGACGTTCACGCTCAATCGATTTAGCGATGAGCCGAGAATTTTCAATAGCAATACTGACATGATCTGCAAACGTTGTCATCACATCGATATCGTCCTGATCAAAAGCATTTTGATATTCTTTCGTTGCATGAAGAACGCCGATGAGCTTCCCATGTGAAAGGAGCGGTATGGTGAGAAGGGATCCGCGTGCGAAACCCTTCTCCTTGAGATATTTTGTTCGCCGATCAGACCAGATATCCTCAATAAGCAATACTTTTTGTGAGTCTAAAAGATAACGCCTCAGTTGTGCTCCATCATCGACACCGACAAGATCAATTTCCTGCTGTGTGATGTTTTTCTTGGAAACCACATCGACAGACATCTCACCGGTTTCGACGTTCACGGAGAATAATTCCATCCAGACACTGCGTGCATCGCAAACCTCCGAAGTCATCTGTGTTACCGTATTGACCAGATCATTGAAATCAAACACCTGCGTGACCAATCGACTCAGATTATGCAGCGAGTTGAGCTCCGATTGCTTCCTCTCGAACACTTCCGCTGTCGGCAAGTGAAAGAGTGTACTAATGAATGTAACACCGAAATAGATCGTTCCGAAGAAGGCATTCAACCGAATGAACGTATGTAATGGCCGGCTATAGGAAATAATTGCATTGTTGCTCCCTGAACCACTTGCAAGATAAACATCCAACATAACGAGAGCGATAAACATCAGAATTGAATAAACGATGGAATATATCTTTTCACGCTTAGAAAGATAGACAATCCAATTCTGCTTGAATGAATTCACAACAATGAACACAATCGCGAAAGAGAAGAATATCGGAGGCAAGAATGTACCTTCCAGATGGAAGAATGGGAGATCAGCACCGCATGCAGCAAAGAGAAAAATAAGGTATGCGAGATAATAGCGCCATGTTGATTTTCGACGTTTGAAAAGAATCATATCGTGGATAGTAAACAAAACATACAACGAAACAGCTCCAAGAACGAGGGCGATCAGTGTCGAAAAAAACATGAAAATCGCTGAACGATAAATATTCATCATTTCCCGTCCAGAGAATTCAGGCGGTTGGAAGATTATGGCTATCCCGACAACAAGCAATGAAAGTACAACCGCAAAGAAAACACGTCCGATCTCTTTTGGCGCGTTGCGTGATAAAGCTTTATGTCGATTTTCAATAAACAAACCGATAAGAGTGAACGAGACAATCACAAAGAGTTCGCGGAACACCGTGAGACTAGTGATCTCAAATTTTACAGCAGCACGCACTACATCGTACGCGTATACGACCGGCAAAAAGACCGCGGGAATTACCAAGAGTGCTATTCGCTTCAATCTCGACACAATTTACTTACTTTGTTTTCACAGAAATGAATTGCATAGATACGACCATCATATTTCTTGATGATACGAGCAATGATATTTGGACAATTTTCATTCTATGTTTCATCCAATAGAAGATGGTTTTGGACTCTCTCTATCTATTTCGATAGATCCGTAAAAAAGTTACGGAAAGAAAGAACAAGAGTGAAGAACTATTAGACGGTTAAAGGAATGGAAATCGAAAGGATACGATTTGAATGCGTTTTTCTCTTGTAGGAGCGACATTCTGTCACTCATCGATAGGAATCCGAGTGAAAATGAAGGAAAGATGCCCATGACTCCTTCTTGACGTTGACGATAGGCATTGGCAATCTTCGTTAGGTTCAACAATTTAATTATGAACTATACTCCGCTATGAAACGATCCACTTCCCGGGCATATGTGGATGTAGGGAACTCCTTCTTCAGTGTTTGAAGAAGTTCGACAGCTTTTTCCTTCTTCCCTACAGCGGCATAGTTGACAGCCGATCTCTGCAAGTTTTCCGGTGCTTGCATAAGCGTCATATTCTTCGATGCTGCTTTCTCAAAATAGGAAGCTGCTTTGCTCAAATCACCTTTCGCTTCATAACATGCCGCTGCACCTGCAATAGCTGATGCCGAGACCAACTTATCGCTCACGCTGATATCATCGTAGCATTCAAGAGCTTTGTCGTAATTTTTTAAGGCATAATAGGAATTTGCTAAATACAGCTTCGCAAGTTGACCTGCTTTGGTACTGCCATGCTCATCTACAATAGCCTGTAAACCCTGCGTGCCTTCTTGAGGAACACCATTGATTGCCGGATCATATTTGCCTTCATCGTAGTATGGTGTAACCTTTGCCAACATCGTGGTTGCTTTATCATTAGAATCAGCTCTGTTTTTAGTCCAGAGAAAACCAATGATCACAATACCTACCAACCCGATTGCAACGTAAGAAAGAATCTTCGTGTTTTGTTCTATCCAACCGCGTGTTTCAAAATAAGCGGTGACGAGTTTATCTTCCTTGATTTCTCTCCGAGAGATTTTTTTTTGCGGTTTGAGCATAATAGTTCCTGATTCAATGAATGAGTAATTTGTATGTACGCCCGAGGCGATTCGAACGCCTGACCTACAGCTCCGGAGGCTGTCGCTCTATCCAGCTGAGCTACGGGCGCAAGAATATTATTTCACGTATTAATGTAGAGAAGTTTTTGAAGAGATTCAATTGGTAAGCAAATCCTATTGGTTGTCTTGGCGAATTCCTACCGGAGAAAAATTAAAACTCAGCTATTCTGTTTTCGCTTCCCCTTTGACCGTATAGAGTTGCTTTTTATATAGCACACTTATAAAAAATCTCTATTGTTCCCTATTTCTCTATATCTATAATTTAGTCTTTACGGCCATACATGCCTACTTGCACGAATCTAAAAGTTCCTGACGGACGCGATAACCAAGTGCTATCGCTCTCCTGAAGTTCTCTACGGCTTTGTTCTTTTGGTTAAGCTGTAAGAATGCGAGCCCCCTGCCATAGTAGGCATCTGCATAATCCTTTTTCAGCTTGATTGCCTCGGTGTAATCGGCAATGGCTCCCTGATGGTCTTTAATGGCAGACTTTGCGAGCCCCCTAACATAGTAGGCATCGGCATCCGGTTTCAGCTTGATTGCCTCGGTGTAGTCGGCAATAGACCCATTATAGTCGGCAAGCAGATATTTTGTGCTCGCTCGGCCATAATAGGCATCTGCATAATCCGGTTTCAGCTTGATTGCCCTTGTGAAAGCAGCAATAGCTCCCTGATAATCTTCAACATCGTGTTTCCTATTCGCACTCTCGAACCAATCGATTGCAGTCTTCAATGTCGGATATTTTTGGATATGGGAACCTGAAGACCTGCTCCCACGTTGTGAATAAGTGAGTTGAGAAAAAAGAAGAAGGAATACCGATAAAGTAATTATGAGTGTTCGCATAAAAAATCTTCCTTCAAGGTGAAGCTGATAGCGATTAACTTAGAACGGTTAGAAAAACATTGTATTTTACAAAATACCAAAACTATAAGCAATTGCTTTCACATGTCCACCCTGCCGTCTTTGTAAAGCAAACTTTTCTAAATGAGAGATACCACGCTTCCTGATATTTACCCCACCATCTTCCGCAAAAACGGCATCACTTTGTTCACAACAAATTCCGGTGTTATCGCTATCATACACTCAAATGTTCCTATGGGACAAGTCTTTCCACCATGGATCGAACACGGACGGCATTTGAGTCCTTTGGTTTCAATGACAATATCATGTGCCCCACGTGGTGCGAATCCGTATTCCGGAACAGTCGCTCCGAATATTGCAACAACCGGCGTCGCCACTGCAACAGCAAGGTGCATCGGTGCACTGTCATTTGAAATTAATACCTGACTACGCTTAATGAGCTCTGCTGATTGAAGCAAGGAAAGTTTTCCCGCGACATTGAAGACATTTTTTGCTTTTGACATTCCTGCAATTTCTTCACACATGGCGCTATCTTCTTTTCCTCCAACAAGCAATACGGCAGAGCATTCAGAGGAAAGTTGCTTGCACATCGTAGCAAATCTATCCGCGGGCCAGCGTTTTGTATTCCATATCGTGCCGGGAGCTACTGTAATGATATGATTCTCTTCGTTCAAACCAAAACTATCCAGCACTGAATCCACGACCTGCGCATCTTCATCAGAAGGATAAAGCTGCGGCAGTTCATTTTTATTTATCAGAAGCGATAACGGACTGAGTAATGATAGATTTCGGTCAATTTCATGTTCAGTCGGATCGTAATACACAATTCTTGTAAATAAAAATCGACCTGCATTTCGATCGAATCCTATGCGAACATTCGGTTTCAGCAGCCACGCAAGAAGCGCGCTTCGTATTGAACGATGTGGAATGACAATCAAATCATAGTTCTTTGCGCGAAGTTGATTTCGAAGTCGCCAAAAGCCTATCAATCCATTATCCTTACCCCTTTTATCGTATGGAATGATACTGGAAATTGCGGGGTGATGAGAAAATATATCTACAGTCCTTGGAACAACAACAACATCGATGGATGATTGCGGATAGTTCTTTTTGAGAACTTGCATAAGCGGCAACGTAAGAATCGCGTCGCCGATGAATGCCGTCTGTATAATAAGGATATTGTTGAACGTTCTGCCCACTACACCGTCTCAGCTTGATCTTGCACATGCTTCCATCGTTTATGCATCCACATCCATTGCTCGGGGTAATGCCGTATTATTTCCTCCGTCATGTGTACCTGGCGGCGTGTCAGTTCAAGAATGCTTTCATCTGAAACACCGTCTAAGTCATCGCTTGGTACGTGAACAAAGCGCATTGTGTAATTCCCATTCTCTTGTCTCACGGTGCAGCCTAAAATGATCGGCGCTCCCGTCTTTAATGAAAACAGTGCAGGCCCCTGAAAAGTCGGCACGTTTCGTCCAAAAAATTTTACTGTCACACTTTCCTTCGGAGCTGATTGGTCGGCAGCAAGTGCAACAATTCCACCCTCCTGAAGTGTTCTAAGAATTTCTCGAACACTGATACCCATCGCCACAATTTTAAGTCCAAACAATTCACGCCAGCGAGTAATTACGCGATCGACCAACAAGTTCGATTGAGGTTTTGCGATAACACACACTGGCGTATCGGAATAAGCCGTGATCGCCTGAGTTGCAAGCTCCCAGCTGCCATAATGGGCAGTGAGAAAAATAATTCCTTTCTTTTTCTCTTGGAGTTGTTTTAACAATTCGATGTTCTCGATGTGCACTCTCTGTTTGATCCCGGTCTTTGTAAAATTTGGATACCAGAGCAGTTCAAGAAATGTCGCGCTGACACTTTGGAATGATCGAAATGCAATTTGCCGCCGCTTTGTTTCCCCCATCTCTGGAAATGCATACCGAAGATTTTGGAGTGCTACGTTCCTCCTTGACTTTAAAAGAGGATAGGTCAATCGGGCAAGTGCAAATCCGGTTTTATGAACAAGGTGCAACGGTAAAAGCTGAACGATAAAAGCGATCACTTGAAAGAAGATATATTCTACAATATGTTTTGTCCTATAGGACATGATGTTTTGTTTTCTCGATCACTCGCCCATAACTTTTACGAGAACGCGCTTCTTTCGTTGGCCGTCGAATTCGGCGTAATAAATTTGTTGCCATGGACCAAAGTCGAGTTTACCATCTGTTACCGGAACGATGACTTCGTGATGAATGAGAAGACTCTTCAGATGCGAATCGCCGTTTGTCTCACCTGTGCGATGGTGTCGGTAATTTGGATTGAATGGTGCAAGCTTTTCCAGCCAGTCATCGATATCCTGTATCAATCCTGATTCTGCATCGTTCACATATACTCCAGCTGTGATGTGCATTGCAGAAACAAGAATCATCCCATCTTTGATTCCACTCTTTGCAAGAATTTGTTCTACATTCGATGTTATGTTGATATACTCTCGATGCTTTTTTGTATTGAACCAGAGATGTTCTGTATAATATTTCATTGGATGTTCCTTAAAGAAAACACATAAAACCAAGGATCGCCGTACTTTTCTCAATTCTATTACCGCGGGATGCTCGCCGTTTTTTCAATCCGTTCATATCTTCCCAAATACATCGAGCAAGAACATCTTTCCTGCTTCTGTTCTTTCAACTCGAATCTTCCGATTGATTCCTGGAAATTCTTCACCGGGATTCCAGTTTCCTTCGGCCCCGCTATTCGTGAATTTATATTCTATCTCAGCATCCACCGGCAGTGCAAGCTCAATTGTCCAGATGTTGTCACCTGCAACTTTATCACCATAATTACCATCATCGTACAATCGCACTTTGTTCGGAATCCAGTTTCCCAATTCCTCATGATTCCCAACAAGATAAAGAGACTTTCGGACATACATTCCACGCGCATCACACTGAAATACTACAGTGACCAAATCACTCTGACTTTGTGCCATCGTACCCTGAGAGTGGCGTACAACATTCGAAGTATTCATGGAAACAATAGGCTTGAAATCACGCTTTGGCATTTTTCCGCCGGCAAGTTCCGCAAACTTATAAATATTTTTCAGGTGTGTAATAAAGGCAAGATCAAATGGTTTTTCGCCTGCAGGAGTATTCTGATCAGTCCCGTACCACCAGAACCAATCCGATCCCTCAGCTGCGTACATAGATTCCCATGCGCGGAATGCATACCAGGCTTTGGTCTTGTCCCTTGGAGGTCGTTTCTTCGGATGAGGTTGAGGAAGTCCTGAAGCTTCCAAATCATTTCGTGCAAGAGAAAGGTATTCCCATGCTTTATTCTTTTCATCCTCACCGATCCAGGTATCATAATTTGCGTTGATCCATGAACCGGGCCACAACCATTCAATCCTTTGAAGCGTCTCAACGGGATGTGCCGGTACCATGCGATTGGGATTACCGTTGATGTATTCGGTAACGGTTGTTGTTATCACCTGCCGCGTTTCAAACAAAGCAGTAAGTTTCCGGTAGAGTGCATTTTGGAAATCCTTTCCATCATTGTCATACTTATACCATTCCCAGGCATTTTCCCCGTCAAGGATGACTGTAAGCAACCGATCTGGTTCTTCATCCTTGGGAATATATTTCAAAACACCTTGGATAAAATCTTCTGCGGCATCTTCACCTATATAATTCTTATAAACAAATCCAATCTTGTCGGATAATTCTGTTTCTCGAAATACAACGACCACTGCATCTTTTGCTTTCGAGCTGTGCTCAGGGAAAACCGCATAGGGATAGAAGCAAGGCTGATCTCCCGGTTTTGATCGTTCTAGTATCTTTTGGTCTGTTGCTATCCATTTGATTCCTTGATGCGCAAAAACCGGAATTACATCAAGTGCTAATGAACCTTCGCCAGGCCACATACCCGTTGGATTCATTCCAAAGGTTCTTTTATAGGCTTGTACGGCTTTCGCTACCTGCGCTTCAGCATCTTTAGGGAAATGGTAACGTGCAGGCATTGTGTGGCTTGGTTGGCAAAGTATCGCCAGGTCTGAGTCATAAATCAACGGAAGGATGGGATGATAATACGGTGTTGTGAGAACCTCAATCTGACCTTTGTACGTGGCCGGATGATACATCAGCTTCTTGTGAATGGGCACAATCGCTGAGAGAACCTTGTAAGTTTCAGCAATGATGCGATTGCATTCTTCTTCTGTAACCGTTTTCTTCAAAGTGTACGTTCCATCCATATTCTTCTGGATGATGTCTGTGAGATTAATTGTTGCACCTGTTGCCAACTTCTGTGGCCGCTCAAGAAAATCAGGATCGAATAAGGCAAGATAAAACCAATATTTGACTTCACGAATATCCTGCTGAGACATTCCCTTGGCTCCTCCTTGAGCATATTTTTCTCTCAGCAGCTTGTATTCAGGAAATCTCGAAATGACAATTTCACTTACCCCAAATGCATTCCAACTATTCGTGAAAAGAAATTTTAAATCTCTTTCATTGAACTGCCCTGTCGGCTTTAGCGCAAGATCAATCCACGGATCGGTTTTGCCGGCAAACTGAACGAAGAACTTCTTCGCATCTACACGATTTTTCTTCACATCTACAAATGGCGCTAAACGCTCAACGTAATACACCTGCAGCTGTAACAATAATGAAGAGGTCAAATTAACTGTGAAATGAATATTGGGATACTTCTCAATTATTGCCGCCATATCATAATAGTCTTTTGTCCCATGCGTACGCACCCACGGTCCTTGCAATTGATCGGATTCCGGATCGAGATATAACGGTTGGTGCTGGTGCCAGATGATATTGAGATAAAGAGTCTTCCCGGTTTTGGGATATATATCTTTCATACGGTGATCCCTTCTTCAATCACACACTACACCACTACATAATATATTTTGCAGATCATGTACATGAGATCTCAAAAAATAAAACAGACAAAAAAGGCGTCAAGAGTTTTTATCTCGACGCCTTTCAATGCACACTTGAACCGTACTTTACTTCTGGCTCAGAACTGCTTCTTTTGCGGCCTTCGCAACACGGAACTTTACAACTGTCTTTGCAGGAATATTAATTTGTGCTCCAGTGGCTGGATTCCGTCCGATACGAGCCTTTCGATCAACTAAAACCAATTTACCAATGCCCGGCAGAGTAAAAGAATTTTTTGCTTCCCGGTATGCCAGGTTCGCAATCTCTTCCAAAATGCCAACAGCATCTTTTTTCTTCAACTCAAACTTGCTTGCAAGATGAGCTGCGATCTGGCTTTTCGTCATTGCTTTTCCCATAAAAGTCCCTTTATTAATGGTGAATTATTTGTGGATTATTTTTTATCTACTGATTAGATAAGGGAGAACGCATGCTCGCCTTTCCAATATCATAAAAATGTTGCCGAAATATTGGGGTTTTTCATTCAAATGTCAACACAAATATTCGTTTTCCTCAATGTTTTCAATATATTTCTTAATCAACTTTGGACGCACTTTTAGAGGTAAAACACTAAATTGTTGGTCGTGACATTTTTTTACTGCAACAATCTGAACGAACAATTCCACTTCTGAACTCGTTTCATTCAAGAAAATCTCTTCGCCTTTATAGATGACGATTTCAATTCGTTATTGGATGGGAAAATCTAAGAATTATTACTTGAGACACAAAAAATGGCAATTCTTTCAAAGAATCTTTTTTCTAAACTAAGAGAATACTCTTGCTTCGCTGGACATTATGCGTTAAATTTGTATGGTTTTATATTACTGGGGTCGTAGCTCAGCTTGGTTAGAGCGCCTGCCTGTCACGCAGGAGGTCGAGGGTTCGAGTCCCTTCGGCCCCGCATAACTGAAAAACCCCTGTATGGGGTTTTTTTCATTTTCAAGAAGTGTCAGAAATATATATCTGATCATTCCCGAGATGTTAATCATAGATTTTTCCTTAAAAAACGCATATTTCCCCTACAATTTTTTGGAGTATTGCACTCGCTTCAAACAGTCTCGCGCTTCTCGTTGATAAGGTATTTAGCAGCGACCATTTCGACAGTGCAGGGAGAAGGCTGTCCTTTATAAATCAAACGCAACGCATCAAGATCGGATTTCCAAACATAATCGCCGGGTGCAAGCAAGCAGACACTGCCCGGTTCATGTGTCATAGAGAGCCTTTTATCATTGAAATAATAATGATCCTCATTGACTTCAGTGGGATATGCATGCATTAAAGGAGGAATATCGCTTGGCTTAAACCAGAGTTTGATTTCTCGTTCAGCCTCAATATCTGTTGCCGATGCATGAATAAGATTATCGATTCGATCGCCAATGACATTTCCGGCAGCATCTTTGAGTAGAACGATTGTGCCCAAGGAACGAATGCATCCCGGTCTTTTCTCTCTGGCTTCATGAGGGTTTGTTGGACCAGCAATTGCCCGTATCTTTACGATTGCCCCCGGACCTTGAAAGACGAACGCTATCACTCTCCGTTTCCAAGGATCGTTCGGATAATGCTCAAGTCCCATGATATAATCTAAAAGGGCCGGGAAAAAAACCTTGCCTCTATGTTCGGCATAATGTTGATCGGCAAGCATTCTGCTCACCTGGACTATCTTTGCTCCGGCAAAACGCAGACCAGAGTGAACTTCTGAAAGTTGCGATAGCACGTATCCTGTCAACGAATTCTTGAGAGCATCCGGTTTAATGAGCACGAGTGTTTGTTCAAGTTCTTCTTTATGCATAATCAAATCGCCTTTCTTTCACCATATTTCTCTGTTGGATTCTTTTTATACTTGTAGTATATGATTTTCAGGATGATTATGCAATATAAACATCTATCATTTCACTTGATAGCTTGAACGTACGTGGTAAAGTTGTACTGTACATTGCCTCGGGAGGATACTCTTTACACCTTTCACTAATTTGTTTTTCGCTTTGCGAAAATATTACAGGCCTCCGGCTCTTTTTAAAATGGTTAGGCGCATTACTTTGTTACCCTTTTCCAAATTCCATAATTGCCAAACTCTGCAACTTGTACATATTTGGAGCGGATAAAGTCATCAAGAAAATGGACACCACTACTCACTGCACTGGCATTAGGTTCCTCGGATTCATGTACATACACAAGGACTATCCAGTTCACGTTTTTCGATTCAATATCATAAACTATCACTTCCTGTACCGAGCGTGTCGTAGCAACTCCTGGATGCAACTCATGGTATTTCGTCGCGCTGGGGCGGTTAGACAGAAAATAAAAGCCAATGTCGTTTGCGAAGATAAGATCATGCCTTCGATTACCCACAAATATTGATTCACCATCTAAAGTATGCGTCCTAATGTACTCAACTGCCTGTTCCTGATCTCTACCTAGAAAAATGCAACTCGCTCTATCTAAGTGAGAATAGCAGCGCAATGGCGAAAAATTGTTTGTAGAAGATAAAAGGATTCTTATGGGTGAGAGAAAATATAGAAAAACAAGAATGGTTAATAGCAGGAGAAATGAATACTTGATAACGAGATTTTGAATATTGATTATAACATGGTGAACAAGCGGAATGACCACTAGAAATGCAATAATCGAGCTAGGTACAACATGGATGTAATCGTATCGACTCAGTGCCGGAGCAAATAACAATACTCCCAGAATAGTGAGAGCTGTTGTACCAAAGTACCGTGTATTAAAGGTGATGCGCTTTTTAAGAAATGAAAGACCGTAATGAGAAAACGCTATGCCATATATAACCAGAGGTAAATAGAACTGTAGCCAATCCAGAAGTTCTGGATAAACACTTCCGAAAGTCGAGATACCCACCGTGAATGGAAAGATGGAAGGGATTATTGTAGGATAGGGTTTCCAGCGCACATCATGGAACACAGTTGTAGGAATGATTACCACTTGTGTCCATAAATTGTTAAATCCGCTTCTAATACCCAAGTAACCATAACATGGAAGTACAATAAGTAATACTGCACCTAACAAAATCACCAGTAGTTCAGATGTGGCGAATAATGCTTTGATGGGGCTTTTTGCTTCTTGGACAATGCGAAAGCCGCGAAAAAGAATGATAGTGAAAACCACGCTGATACAAGTGTATAGTCCAATGTCCAACCTGAATAATGTGGCAGTACCTATGAGCAATCCAGCCAAGAGAAGCCATCGTCGTTGTCCAGTATTTACATGCTCAAGCAAGCTTAAAATTGACAAAAGTCCAAGTGCCAATGACGGAAAAACTGCGTAAGCATAGGAGCGAGCAGACGCAAGCAAGAGGGTGGTAACAATGCACACAAGCAAAGCTAAGGGACGAGTTGTGGTTTTCTTGGCAATCAAATACACGCTAATCACTATTACAAAACGTACAATTGTGTCATAGATGCGGGCAACTAACAAAGTCGTGCCGAATATTCTGAAAATAGCTGCTAACGCATAAAACTGACCTGGTGGATATATCGCCCAGAAGTCCCTGTACGGAACATCACCGTCCATAACTCGTGTTGCATTGAAAACAGCGAATCCCTCATCGTAATAATTGAATGGAGTCTTGATCGGGGCAAGCAGAATTAATAATATCCAAAGAAAAATTAGGATAGTAACGGTCTTTGAGTGAAACTGCATGTATTCTCTCCATGATACTTGAATGTGCCTAACGGATGGCCGCTTCCGCCCAATGATAAGACATGGCGGATAAAAAGTCCGTTCCATTGTTACACAATGGAACGCGATCGCGATCCCGCTTATGCGGGATCGGACTGCGGCACCCTGCCTGCGTGCCGAAGGCATTTCGGCAGGCAGGTGATAACTTTTGAACCAAAGGCTCATAAGCTCGACAGAGTCCGTCGCAGTCTGACGACCTCTGGCTTACAAATTTGCACTACGCCTCTGCCAGCCATGCTTAAAGCACTAACGCTCATTTCATCAGCTTGAGCTGCAGGTTAGGCGGCAATTAAAATGGTTTCTTAAAATAATTCCACAATACTGTTTGGCCAATCGCAAAAATAAACCAAACACCAGATGCTAGCATTATGGCAGTTACAATCTTATAATATCTCGAAAATATCAGTAACGATAGCAAGAACGCGAAATATGTGATTAAGGAAACCATTCCAAACATTATCGTTTCTTGAAATTTTTCTGCGTTCCCTTGCTTGCCGACAAAGTAATATGAAAATATTGCCATTGAAGGAAACAAAGGCACGAGGGCGGATAGAACATAATATTTGCTTCTTGATAGAAGCTGAATTATGAATACTACGACAAATCCAATAAAAGATTTAATGATTATCTGAAAATCCATATGACCTCTTTTTATGAATTACAACCTAACGGATGGCAGCTTCCGCCCAATGATAAGGCATGGCGGATAAAAAGTCCGTTCTATTGTTACACAATGGAACGCGATCGCGATCCCGCTTATGCGGGGTCGGACTGCGGCATTGCAAACCCGCAACATGAAAACAACGAAACAAGTTCATGCTGAAAAGTTTATTATTAAAAACCGAAACCTCTACACGCCATGAATTTTGCAGTGAGCTCATTGATAATTATAGTATCCTTATGTATGAAGTTGTATTGCACTTCGTGCAAAAGTCTTGAAGGATGTCTGCGTAATTATTGGTGCACACTCTTGTGTGCATTATTTACACGCGGCCTCCGGCTGCGTGATGCATTCTTCTGGACAAGCCGAGCTTGAGCGCCTGGTTGGGCAAAACGCAATTATCCTTCTCCTATTGCAGCTTTCTCTCCCTAAGAGATACTTGTTTTTCTCCGTTATATAGCCATTGAGTTCCCACTTCGATAAATTCATACTTATCATGAAATTTCATTGATCCAACATTCGGTGGTCTGCTGTCAATTTCGCAAGTTATGCATTCGTAATTCATATTCTTTGCAAATCGAAATATATCGGAGTATAGGTTATCTGCCAATCCCATCCTCCGATAATTTTCATGAACCACTATTCGATCAATATAAAGAAAAGACTTATATCTTTCTTTGAACCACAAAAAGTTGGGGCTACTGTATTTTGATGATTGGTCAAAGGCAATAATAAATGCGGCTATTTGTTTATCTTGCTCAATAACTTTCGAATATTTTGATTGTCCGAGTAGTTCTTCAAGTCTCTCCAATTCAAGTGGACTTAAGTAATTAACCGAGCGCTCGTTTATTTCAAGCACTTCATTGAAATCACTTACCGTAATATCTCGGATTATCATATGTTTTGCCCAACGTTTGAGTTCAGCCGCGGCCGTAGGCCGTCGGCTGGAACGAGAGGTTAGGCGCCACCGGCTTGTGCTCAATCGCTTGCTTTATCGGGCTCAGCCATCCTAGATGGCCTCAATCCCTTAAACAGAAGCCAAAAACCCGTTGCCATTTCGAAACTACCCATAGGCGTATCGAACCACCACGGGTTAACTACCTTGGCGAAGTTGGGAAAAATGATGAAAGCGAAAGCACACGTCGCGCACCATACAGACGAGATCACACCCCAGGCAGCCAATGCTCTAGGGATATAGCGTGACTTAAGCCACAAGTAGCTGCATACTGCGGATCCCAATCCATAAAACGGCAAGCCAACGGAATACGCGGGCACGCCGAGGTATAGCCTCGCCAAGGCCTGCAATCGATCTGCTTCAAATACTCGCAAGTAATCAGCGCCACTCAAGAGCCGCAGAACGGTAAAAAGATCGAGCGCAATAACAACCCACATCAAGGCATATACCAGCCTGCAGAATGCAGCAATCAAGGCCAGGTTTTGATTTACCGCCTTGAGAATCACGTAAAGGGCTGTGAGTAGTACTACAACACCTGCGCAGTAAATGAGATCGCAGGCGATGTTGATACGAAATAGTCGTTCGTGTGCCATGATATTCCGAGCGGTTTCCGCAGCATTGCCCGCGACAATGAGGTGGGCGTAGATACCAAAATAAGCAAAGGACACGATCGCCATTGTGAATAGGTAAGTAAATCCCGCAACTCTTGCAGCGGTGCGTTGTGACTCGTCTATGGTGTTGATTGTCATTTCATTTGCTCCTAATATAAATGTTTTCTCAGGAAGTGCCGAAGTACCGAGCGTTCTTCATCTTCAATAGATCGCCATGGGGAACGGGCCGACCAGACTTCATATAACGGCACTCGCAATGTACTGCACTCCCGACATCGTCACGATGTCTTTGACGCCTAACGGACAGGCGCTAAGCTTGTCCCCAAAATGTTTTTGTTGGGGACTGCGGCACTGAATATTTTCAATATACACAAAACAGACGGAGCCCCATAACTGTAACACGCGTGGCATGTTTCCTCTTCTATAGTTCATGCTGACAACTTTCAATCTTGTACTAAACCTCTGCTCGCCATGAATTTTGCAGTGAGCTCTTTAATAAATATAGCATCTTTATGTATGAAGTTGTATTGCACTTCGTGCAACAATCTTGAAGAATGTCTGCGTAATTATTGGTGCACACTTTTGTGTGCATCATTTACACGCGGCCTCCGGCTGCGTGATTCATTCTTCTGGACAAGCCGAGCTTGAGCGCCTGGTTATGTTGCAATTGCATTTGATACTATTTCAGCAAAACAAGTTTCTTTGTTTCTGTATACGAGCCAGCGTGCAAACGATAAAAATATACACCGTTCGTCATAGCTGCCGCATTCCATTGTCGTGAGTAGGCACCGGCTGATAACTCTTCCGAGACAATTGTTGCCACTTCTCTTCCTAGAAGGTCAAATACTTTCAACGATACAAACGATTTAAATGGAAGATTAAAGGAAATAGTTGTCGCCGGATTGAATGGATTGGGATAATTTTGGTCCAACGAGAAGCTGTTAGCAATAGGCTCTTTTCTGTCATTGTGGATTGCTGAAGCGACTGAAGTCGTAAATGCGCCTGGAGGACTTGTCGATGAACGAACCTTTCCATCAAAATCTCTTGTAATAGTGTTATTAAGAATTCCAAGCGGCACAAGCGGTGTCGACGGTCGGTCGGCACCCGAAAAAACGGGTATCGTATAAGTTGAGGCGCTGTAGATACTACCGCCCAAGACCGGGTGGAGATCAAGGTGAGCAGTATCCACAAATTGAGGTTCAATAATGTTGATTCTGTTTTCACTCAAGAGTTGTGCACGGTTGCATGTGATGTTTGAATCCTGGCCGCCTGTGTTTTCATCAAGGCCTAATGATTTCGAACTTGACCCATTCCAAATTAAATTACCTTTGATTCGCAGGTTATCATCGGACAATACCGGATTAGGAAGATTGCAACTTTGTAAAAAGGTTGGTGACTGGTCGGAGGCATAGTACGGCGCCCGAATTTCAAGATGTCCGCCGACTGTCGAATCCTTTCCGGGATTGCATATGATATTGTTATAGAAATAAACGTTTCTATTCGGGATGCAGTCAACTTCATTGCCATACGCGAGCGGAGGTGAGCTCCACAGCCCCGGACTCCAACCGCCTAACGAATGGTGAGCGTTGCAGGTATCGATTTCGGCTCCATCGCATCCGCGCTGTCCAAGATTGAATGCCAATAGTGTTCGATCACCCGTTGTATCAATCCCAACTTTATAAAGTGTATTAAAAGCAGCGAGAATATTATAGCCGCCGAGCACGGAAATGCCGGCATAGAACGTATGATGAATTAAATTATTGATAAATTTCAAATCGTATGCTTCATAATGAAGCCATGGTACTACCATAAAATCAAATCCCGCTCCCTGTCCTGCTGAAAATCCGAATCTTTCGGCATTGTAAATTACATTGCCTTCGACTCGTATTTGTGCAGTCCCGCCTTTGAGAAGAAGGCAATCTACACTCGCATCGTGAATTTTACAGCTTTGAATATGTCCGTATTGAACACCGACATAGTCAAGTGCAAACCAGAATGCACCTGAGATATCGCTGTCTTCCACATAGATGTACTTCACCTGATTTATTTTCAAAGTCTCTTGTGGTTTCCTCATTATACCGTCAAAACCGTTGATACGGCAATTTTTAATCAATATATGATCACCGTCGGCAAAATGAATTGTGTTGCCTCCGCCGTCCGAAGATGCATCGGTTCTGAAATCTAATCCTATTAAATAGATGTATGCAATATCTCTGAAATCTAATGAGCTGAAAATATCGGCGCTTAACGGGCCGTCGACTGATTCGATGATGATGGGATAGTTATAGCTTCCATGACGCTCATCGAGATATATTCCGACGATATTGTGCGTTGCCTCGTCGCGATATATATAATTTCCGGCAACTAAGTTGATTCTGTAACCGGTCGTTGTCGTCGCCGGGGGAAGCATACGCCAGGCAGCAGCAATCGTCAGCAAGGCAGTGGAACGTGATGAGCCATTATTGGTATCTATCCCATGTACCGGATCAACCCAGATATTTGTGAGAGTTGGCGATCCAGTATTATAGTACTGAGGATCTAATTGCTGTGCATTTATTCCTGCAGGCAGGAATAAATTAAGGATAGTCGAAAATACTGTGAACAGTACCAGAGAGAGTCTGGACGTTTTCATTTCGTGGTTTATCCTTTCATTCTTTTTCATGCGCAATGCAAATTGCAGTGCGCTTCTCGAGAATTATAGTATCACGCTCTGCGTGATTCATTCTTCTGGACAAGCCGAGCTTGCCTGCCCCGCTGTATTTTGGCGGGGAGCGCCTGGTTAGGCAGCCACCAATGAATAACGCTTAGAACTTGTTTTCATTTGTCCTTAACCTCTGCAATCACCCATCCGATATAACGCCACGAAAAGTAATTCACCAAGATAGCCCAACAGATAAGCCATATTACCATTACGGGCCAAATGATGCTAAACGAAATATGCGCTGCGACCATGCCATAATATAGTGGGAAGCTCATAGCTGCAAGAAGAACCAACATAATCAAAAGGTATAGGTACACACGAGGACTTCGTTTTAGTTTAGAATCACAGCTACCACAGTTAGAAACTTTGTATGGTTCTGCTTCGCGCATGAATCGACCATAAGGCATAACTGGCTTTCCACATTTAGGACAAATGTTTCCATTCATTGCGATATCTCCTTGTGATATTTGTTTGTTAAGTGGCCGCCTAACGGACGGACGCTAAGTCCGTTCCATTGTTACACAATGGAACGCGATCGCGATCCCGCTTATGCGGGATCGGACTGCGGCACTGAAAACTTTCGTAATGCTGATAACGGAACAAGTTCATGCTGAAAAGTTTATTATTAAACATCTAAACCTTTAAACGCCATGCTTAACGTACCCATTTACCCGCCATGCTTTATCTTTGGGCGGGCGCTCATTCAAATTTAGTATCACGCTTCGCGTGATTCATTCTTCTGGACAAGCCGAGCTTGCCTGCCCCGCTGTATTTTGGCGGGGAGCGCCTGGTTAGGCCGCAAATAGATTTTATACAGTTTATAAATTTGGCAACCATCGCTTGACTTGCCTACAATATGTTTCATATTCCTGTCCAAAAGTTTGACGTAGAATTGGCTCCTCATAAGACACAACAAAAAAGTGAGTTGCGAGAAAGAAGATGCTAGTATAACCCAGAAGTGGTAATGATTCGTAGAAGAGCGCAGCACCTGCAAGGGCGAGTCCTGCGCCAATGTACATAGGATTCCGTACGAAACGGTATGGACCCTGAATCACCAGTCGGCGAGGCGGATCGAAGGGAGCCGGAGTGCCTTTACCAACGGTTGCAAAGGTGAATATGCACCACAGCGCCACGACAGCACCAACAATTCCCACAACCATTCCAGCAACCTGATCTACTCCAATCGTATCAGGGCGGACAATCCCAGACCAAGACAAGACCTGAGCAGGTACGTAGATGAGCACGAGGCCGATAAAGAGCGCGGCGTAAGTGATCGCTCGGACAACGACAAACATGCTTACCTCTGATTTAATTAACTTTTCTTTTGCCGCCTAACGGATGGGTGCTAAGTCCGTTCCATTGTTACACAATGGAACGCGATCGCGATCCCGCTTATGCGGGATCGGACTGCCGCACACCATACTTTCATAATATACTAAACGAAACAAGTTCATGCTGAAAACCAAATTAAATTTTCCCCAACCAACGAGGTACTGAAAAGTTAATAATGAAAATGTCAAACCACCATCAGCCATGCTTAACGTACCCATTTACCCGCCATGCTTTATCTTTGGGCGGGCGCTCATTCCGTCAGCTTGAGCGCTTGGTTAGGCAGCAAATATATTACTTGTTATACATTTCCTTATAAACAACAGATGCTTTAAGAACACTGCGAATTTTTTCTTTCATTTCTATTTTATCTGGTAAGACATAATTGCTATCAAAATACAGCCAACCAGTATTTTCTTGACCTGCATAGATATAATCAATTAGTACTTCTAATGTTTTTGATAAAAGGTTTTCCGAGTCTTCAGAATCGAATTCCTTTGTTGAATCTAGTATTTCTTTAACACTGGATTTTGTGTATTCAATTCTTTCAAGATTTTCATTTGGATAATCGGAATTAGCAAGAACATAAATGCCAAGTTTTTTTGAATATTTGTAGACAGCTACGGCGCCTGGAGAATTAGCTCCACTAAGTTTATCGAAATAATGGAATGAATTTAGATATTGTGAAAATTCATAATACCCATCATTGTCATAATCAAATATCCACATTAACGCTCCTATTTCGGTCTCATTTTCATTGCTGTGGTAAAGAATGCGAATTGTATCTCCAAGATCAAGAATCCAATATAGATGACAACAATGAGCACCCCCAGTATGCTCTTCTATAATAATTTGTTTCCTTCCATTGGGAATTAGCGGATATAAAACATAATTCACACGACTTGAATCGTCAACCCCTATTTTAGTTCTGAACTTGACAGAATTATTCCTAGAGATTATTAGACTATAAACATTTTCGCTAGAATCAGCGATATCATGCGTTTTGACAATATTATATCCATTATAATGCGATTCATACTTCTTATCTTGCAAACCATATAAAAACGATATCTTGTTTACTGGTGTTGTCTGATAGATGACTTGCGAATAACAAATCGAAAAATAAATATAAGCCATGATAAATGACTTCAACAACGTTTTCATTAATACCTCTTATTTTGACAAATAGTAATTTGCTGCCTAACGGACCGGCTCCCGATAAATCGGGATGCGGCGCTGATAATTTTCAATATATTGAAAACGAAACAAGTTCATGCTGATAACCAAATTAAATATTTCCCAACCAACGAGGTACTGAAAAGTTAATTATAAAAACCTAAACTCACCATACGCAATGCTTAACGTACCCCAGCTAATTCTGTCAGCTTGAGCGCCTGGTTAGCCCGCAATTCATTCTCCTACATTTTAAAAATAATTGTGACAATAGTTTTTTTCGGTTTTACGACCTGAATTGAACCAGAATCAATATTAACCGCACTACCATCCTCTACTTGTACTATCCATCCAGATGGAAGTAGAATTCTATAATGACCTAGCAAGCTCGCCTCTTTAATAGGTCTTCCTATCGTTTCCAAGTTTACGTGTGTCTCTCCAATCCGTATCCCTTCAGGCGTCATGAACGAAGAATCTTTAGCTAAAATATATTTTATCCTATTTTGACGATCGGTTCCAAGTAAGAACTGATTACCCTTGTATTCATATTCCCACATAAGGAGTGGATCACCATATACTTCAGAATATATTACTTTCTGCATTTTCGCATTACGAGGAACAGGATCGTTAATGTTAATAAAATCAGAATGTTTATTTGTATTGCAGCTTAATACTAAAGAAACTATCAAAATATAATACAAATATGTTGGTTTCATATACATTTTAATTGCGGGCTAACGGATCGGCGCTAAGTCCGTTCCATTGTTACACAATGGAACGCGATCGCGATCCCGCTTATGCGGGATCGGACTGCCGCGCTGAAAACGTTCAATATGTACCAAACGAAACAAGTTCATGCTGGTTCTTTCAATTTTGTACCGACCTATGCTCGCCATGAATTTTGCAGTGAGCTCTTTAATAAATATAGTATCACGCTTCGCGTGATTCATTCTTCTGGACAAGCCGAGCTTGAGCGCCTGGTTAGGCAGCTTTTGCTTTATAAATTTTAAATTCTCGATAGAGAAAAGCATACAATGAAACCCCAACAATAATTATTAATTCTATTGCAACCTTATAAGTAAGATTTGTATTAAACCATTGGTCATAGCTGGAAGACAAAGTCAGCATTAAATTACTTGTACCTGCAACAATGTGAATCAATGGTTCTGCAAAAAGTAAAACACCAGCAAGGATATACCAAAAACGAGAAAAGGAAGATGGAGTTGCAAACAATAATTTCCATGGCGATTTAATTTCGCCGCAGTAGAGAAAAGATAATAGTTGATACTTTGTAGCATTTTGGTGTTGCGGCCACAGCGATTTGTCTGTTGAAATTACGATACGAACAATCAGCAATGTTGCTATCCAGACAACAATATTATAGAGTATATTCAAAGTCCAGTTTGAGCCGAAAAGACGCACCACAACATTTAATTCGCGCGACAAATCTGGAGTTCTCAGCCAAGTTGTGTACAAATCCCATGTTTTGCAGAGAGCAAGAATTATTGCATATTTTGTTAATGGTTTCATGATTATTCCTTACAAAAGCTGCCTAACGGACGGCGCATAAGCTGCGCCGTTGATAACTTTCAAAATACACAAAACGAAACGAGTTTACGCTCATAACCAAATTAATCTGCACTCAACCAACGAGAGACTGAAAAGCTACTAATGAAAACCTAAACCCACCATTAGCCATGCAAATTGCACCCACGCTCATTCAAATTTAGTATCGCGCTTTGCGCGATTCAATTATCTGGACAAGCCGAGCTTGAGCGCCTGGTTAGGGCGCAGCATTTTATCTGAGTAATAACAATTTCTTCGTTTGCATAATATTGTTAACCTGAAGCCGATACAAATACATCCCACTTGCTAACCCACTTCCATAGAACACTCGCTCATAACTTCCCGGTTTCATTTCCTCATTTACCAGCGTTACTAATTCTCTGCCGAGAAGGTCGAATACCTTGAGTATGACTAGACTTTTGCTTGGGATTTGAAATTTGATCGTTGTTGTCGGATTGAATGGGTTGGGATAGTTCTGCCCCAAATCAAATTCTGTTGGCATGATTTTTCTATGATGTTCTTCAACCCATGTAGTTCCACCCGTTGTCGTCCGAAGAATAGTGCCTCTGCTTCCCACGGCAGTTCCGGTTTTGGCATCACTGAAGTAGACGTCCGAGAGATTAGACACCGCTGATTGGGCTATCCATGTTATTCCCCCATCCGTCGTGTGCAGGATTCCACCATCTCCGACAGCCGTGCCCGAATTGGCATTTGTGAAAATAACAGATTGGAGTTGATATGGAGTTCCGCTCTGCTGAGCAATCCAACTTTCACCGCCGTTAGTTGTACGGATCATCGCACCATCGTACCCCACTGCAATTCCGGTGTAGTCGTCAAAGAAATAAACGCCCTTAAGGTAAGTTCCAGTTCCGCTTGATCGAGATATCCACGTTGTCCCGCCGTTCGTTGTTCGGAGGATTATATCATTGTCTCCTACAACTGTTCCGGTGTTGGCATCAGTAAAGAAGACCCCCCAAAGGACTTCCGTTGTTCCACTAGATTGAGAAATCCAGGATACTCCCCCATCAGTTGTATGAAGAATGGTACCGAGATCTCCAACCGCTGTTCCCCTGTCGGCATCGCTAAAAAAGACACCGTAGAGTCCGTTATTAACGGACGTACTCTCCCAGTTAATTCCTCCATTAGTCGTTCGAAGGATAATACCAGACGGCCAGAATTCTCCCACCGCTATTCCGATGTCGGCGTTAGGAAAGAAGACACTATTAAGAGCGTAGATTGTTCCGCTTGATTGCGTTAACCATGTTTCGCCACCATCGGTCGTATGAAGGATAGTGCCGCCCGACCCCACAACTGTTCCAGTATAGGAATCAATGAAATGGACACCAAAGAGATCCATGCCTGTTATTCGTTTCGATTCTGACTGAACTGTCCATGTCGCACCACCGTTTGTTGTATGAACAATGAGACCACTATCTCCTACAGCAATCCCCGTGAGTGTATCTATAAAATGTACACCCCTAAGAGCGGCCGTCGTTCCACATGATTGATATTTCCAAGTTCCTCCTCCATTAGTCGAATGAAAGACACTACTGGGAATGGAATTCGCTCCAGCCAACCAGCCACCTACCGCTACAACAGTATGAGCATCAATGAAGAAAATATCCCCTAGTGGGCCTCCGATGGTATGGCTAGTATCATTATTCCAACTTGCTCCTCCATCACTTGTACGGTATACAGCCCCTCCGTATTGTCCAGTAATCCCAGCAAACCCAACAGCAATTCCATTTTTGCTGTCACCAAATGAAACTCCAGTAATTTGAAGGTTATAATAGTGTTCTTCTTGCCATGTCCACGTTTTTCCACCATTCGTTGTATGTAGGAATCCTTGTCCACCCACAACAGATCCGTTATCCGGATCTGTAAAAAAAACACCGTCAAAATTGTTATATGAATTAACTATAGAACTATCTTCCTGTGTAGTCCATGTTGTTCCTCCATTAGTCGTGCGCAGAATTGCACCATGCCCAACCACCATTCCGGTGTTGGCATCAGGAAAGGAGACGCCTTTAAGATCCGAATTTGTTCCGCTTGATTGCGCCATCCAGGTTGTACCGCCATCAGTCGTATGAAGGATAGTACCTTTCGATCCCACAATTGTTCCGATGTTGGTGTTACTGAAGGTAACTTTGTAGAGATCGTTTGTTGTACCGCTTGCTTGAGGGATCCAAGTTGTTCCTCCGTTTGTTGTGCGTAAGATGGTGCCACCATCCCCAACAATAGTTGCTATATTATTGTCTACTAAGACAACAGATCTTAGATTCTGCATTGTCAGAGGGTTCTGCGGGTTTTGCCAATACCATCCAGACTGAGCAAAAACCCTAGTCGCTGGTAATATTAACATATTAATCAAAATAATTGTGCTAGAATACTTGATTGTTTTTTTCATATTGGAATTCCTATTGAATAATCTCAGACTGCATACGCAACGAAAGGTAATTTCTTTGTTCGCAAAAATCCTCTTGTTTGTTTGCTGCGCACTAACGGACCGGCTCCCGATAAATCGGGATGCGTCACTGATAATTTTCAATGTACACAAAACGAAACAAGTTCATAGTACTAACTTTCAATTAAACACTAAACCTATGCTCGCCATGAATTTTGCAGTGAGCTCATTGAGATTAAGTATCACGCTTCGCGTGATTCAATTATCTGGACAAGCCGAGCTTGCCTGCCCCGCTGTATTTTGGCGGGGAGCGCCTGGTTAGGCGGCTGCAAAATGACTGTCACCTTGCTGTTATGACAAAGAACAAAAGGAGTGCAAACATCAAGAGAATTATCGCAATTCCGACAACAATGCCTGCCTTATTCCATCCCTGCTCCGCTACTTTGACTTCTTGTGTAGAAGCGTAACCTTTGTGCTTCAAGGCGATTCTGTTACCCTCTGAACCAAAGTAGAGCATGATGATAAGAGTAGCAAATATCCAAAAAATACTTCCGAATCCAAATAGGCCAGTAAGAGAAATCAGAACGTAAATAGTAAGCAATACCCCAGTCCCAATTTTCCCGTGGAACATGAGCCACAACGGAGTGATGCCTGCCGCTCCGAAGTTGAAACCGGCATCTTCCGGACTGCCCCCAACTGTACCCACTGATTTCGTGCGTTTGAATCTTATGATCATTGTTGTGCGCCAAATTAACCATGACAAACCAGCCCCTGCTATCGAATTAATTGATGACATTATCAGGAACATTGCGCCAATCGGCCAAAGTGGACCGGAATTAACAAACAGAATTTTAAAAAAGAAAATCACAAATTGCCCTATGATTATTCCAAATGGTGACAACCAAAAATACTTTGGAGCAATTGACCCAGTGAGCAACCCGCCAATAAAGAGGGCGTATAAATGATAAGACGCAGCGTCCCACGGCTCACGTGTTCCGGCAATGTATGGAGATAGAACCCAGATAAGCGCTCCCCACACAATAGAAAGAAGCAAGGCGAGCTTCTTGTTAATTATTTTGTCCCCCACTCCTGCAAAACGCCAAACAGGTCTTAGGCAGAACACGGCAAAAACAATACACAGAATAGCTACAATGATATCTGTGAACAGCATAAAATTCTCCTATTAGAAAAGCAGTATCATCCCAAGCGATGTGGACAGGTTATATATATTCTTTTTTTAACCCGCCGCCTAACGGATGGCGCATAAGCCGCGGCGCTGATAATTTTCAAAATGCTGATAACGAAATGAGTTCATGCTAATAAAGTTCTTATTAAGACTGAAACCTATGCTCGCTATGAATTTTGCAGTGAGCTTCTTGATAAATAAAGTATCACGCTTCGCGTGATTCATTTTTCTGGACAAGCCGAGCTTGAGCGCCTGGTTAGGCGGTTGTGGACTTTATCCACCCGCCCCTCGACCATTGAATAGTAAAATAACAATAACAACAAAAGCCGCTGCACCAGCGAAGATATAATATCCTGAATAATAGAAAGATGTTTTCTCTCTCGTTTCGATTTGAACTATTTCAGAGAAAGATATCTGCCCATCGAATGGAAGAAAAATACTTTGACCATTATCTTTAAGAACGGTACCTTGGCCGCGGATATATTTTGCAGAATCAACTTTGATAACCTGATAATGATCTGATAACATATGAATTGATTTACCAGAATTGGTTGTAATCAGTACATCCTTTGTTGAATCACTGATCAAATAATCCGGTTGAACGATTTCCTTGTTTACACAACCAATCATAAACAGCAAACCTAAACTAAGAATCATGAAGCGCAATTATGATCCTCCTATTGTGATGCTCACCCACAACCGCCTAACGGACCGGCTCCCGATAAATCGGGATGCGGCGCTGATAATTATCAACATGCACCCAGCGAAACAAGTTCATAGTACTAACTTTCAATTAAACACTAAACCTATGCTCGCCATGAATTTTACAGTGAGCTCATTGAGATTAAGTATCACGCTTCGCGTGATTCATTCTTCTGGACAAGCCGAGCTTGAGCGCCTGGTTAGGCAGCACCTATTAATAATTAAATTTAAGAATCCTTCTAAATTACAGCTTGATCTTGCCAAACTTTCTAAGTTGAGCCAGATAAATATCATTGACTAATGTTTTTTAATCCCAGACAAAAAAGTAATCTGTTCTACCAGTATTTATCCCAAGTTTAAGATGTGAAAGTCTTATTTTGGCAATTTCCGCTTCACATGAATTCGGGAAAGCAGTGATAATTCGTTCATATGTTAAGATTGATTTTAAGCGCGAAGGCTCATCATATCGATAGGTTGAATCATACATATAATCCGATCCGGTTTTACATGTACTGACATTCCAATTCGTTTCGTACCCTTTCGCAATCGTGAGTAGAACATTAGCAGCATATAAACTTTCAGGACATCTTTTCAGGAACTCCTCGCCCATTGATGCAACATATGAACCATCATTCCCATTACACATCCCATCTAAACACCAGCCTATATTTTGAAGCATAACAAACGCCCGTTGGCCCCAGTAACTATTAGAATATTTTGTATAGATATCCATTAGTGGCTTTTTACTATAATGCCAACACAGCCCCATGTGATCCCATTCAAAAATAATGTTGTAGTATCTCAACGAATCAACATCAGTAAATGGACCTGATCCATCTCCATTTCCTTGCGGAGAATATGATTGCCCATATATGCAGAGTGCCATAAGATATAATGGTAAATGAACAGAATCACCGATTAGTTTAGCCTTTGATATGAAGTATCCAATCTTCACTAGGTCATTAAAACTATATACACCAGAACTGTCGGTTCGGCAAAATAAATCATGTGGTGCAGCTGTTTGTCGAAGAGAATCGCATAACTCAGAAATGATGGATTGCCTTTTATTTATTCTATCGCTACGAATTTGTTCCATTGTCTCTAATCTATGAGCAAGTGAATCAAGGGATTTATCTCTTGCAAAGATTACGAAAAAATCGTTTCTCACTTCTCCTTCCCAACGATAATATTCTGCCAGAATTATTCGCTTGGATTTATCCTCCCAGAGCTTGGATTCCATTCCATATTTTTCGTGAATACTAAAAGGACTAAGTAAATTATCATTTGGAATAGAATGTGGCATTCCAAATGACTTTGTCAATGAATCGGAAATTATTTTCCATATTTCTTGATCAAGTATATTATCTTGTTTTGTTCGTAGGTTAAATATGAGAATCTGTTGCAATGTAGCTTTGGGATTCAAATAGTCACCATTGTTAAAGAAGTAATATTCGACTAAGCAATCTTTCTCCTTAATTTGGGTTTTAAAACAGTAATCCTCATATGGCCAATGGCTATACACATCCTTCTGAAATGTATCTATTGCTTCTTTATATCCTTGGTTCGTAATCCATCTATTAATATCCATTGACCATAAAGTAAGTCGCAAAGTCCTGACATAATAATCGGCAATTGATTGAGCTATCTTTTGTGATTTGATGTGAATATTTAGGCTGTCAGCTACATTACTTAAATTCTCCGTTGAAGATTTTAGTCTAAAAGACTCAGCAATAAAGATGAGCGACAGTATGATACCCAATAAAAGAATCTTGTTTATTTTCATAGTATTATCTCAATTATCGCGTTTTGAATAATCATTGTAGAGGTGCTGCCTAACGGATGGGCGCTAAGCTGCGGCACTGCAAATGTGCAACATGTACCCAACGAAACAAGTTCATTATACCAACTTTCAATTAAACACTAAACCTCTGCACGCCATGAATTTTGCAGTGAGCTCATTGAGATTAAGTATCACGCTTCGCGTGATTCAACCGAGCTTGAGCGCCTGGTTAGGCAGCGAAAATAGAATTATTTTCCTTGTACAATCTGCCAGCGATATTCAGTACTATATTCTCCATTTAACTCCAAGAATCCTAATGAAACACTACCATTACAAGACCATCCTTTAAATATTGTTCCAGATTTAAATGATAGGCTATTAGGCATTCTACCATTTGAAACGAAAATTTGTAGAATATCCGGCTCAAAATAACTCCACGTCCCAGAAATTGGTTGAGATATTAACGAATCTCTTCTCAGAAAAAAAGATGCGTTACAATTAAATGTGCTGTCTTTATTTATTTCAAGAAAAGCCTTACCTATATATACGCTATCTTCTTGATGTACTGAATTTGTTAGTTTCCATGTACCGGCGAATTTACTTGCGACCTCTTCTGGAGTCATTGGATTCTTGCATCCACTCCCACAAAAAAATGTACCAATAATAACCACGAGAACTCTAGTAATATTAAGAATATTATTACTAATGATATTACCCCTTTTCATATCTCACTCCAATGTGGTTTCGCTGCCTAACGGACTGGCGCTAAGCTGCGGCGTTGATAAGTTTTGTAACGCAACCAACGAAATGAGTTCAAGCTGATTCTTTCAATTTTGCACCAGACCTATGCACGCCATGCTTAACGTACCCAGCTGGCAACCGTCAGCTTGAGCGCCTGGTTAGGCTTGCCCAGAATGAAATTATAGACAAAATAAAATATGTTGTAATAGAAAAGAGTGCAATCCAACCACCAATCCATATTTGACCAAAAAGGGTTGCGGCATAATATATAAAATATCCCGATCCTACACATAGGATAATTTCGAGAACAAAAAACCACTTTCTTGAAATATTTTTGGTCCTTTGATAAAGAAAAGAGCCTAGTGGCCAAATAAATGCTATTACCAAAAGCCAATTGCCGATATCATTAATTTTAAAATCTGATAGTGCATATTGATAGGTATATCTCGGTGGATCAAACTGTTTTCCAGATGAATCGGTCTGATTGCATCTAGATAATGGAAGAGTCATTGATAAGATGAGAAGAATAGAAGCAACACCTTTAAGTTTTAATATCATTGGAGTCCTCTCATATTTATTTGGGCAAGCCTAACGGATCGGCGCTAAGCTGCGGCACTGATAATTTTCAATTTGCTGAAAACGAAACGAGTTCATGCTTAAAACCGAATTAATAAATATTAAAGTCATAGGTACTATAAACTGAATAACAAAAAAGAAAACCCACCACCAGCAATGCTTAACGCACCCAGCCTGCCCGCCGAAGTTTGCTTTGTAACGTAGGCGGGCTCATTCCGTCAGCTTGAGCGCCTGGTTAGGTGGCAATAATTTATTTATCTGAAATCTGGAATAAGAAACCCGACATAATCGAAACTTGATTTAAAACCTAAATTCTTTGCGGCATCTTGCCACACCGGATACTTCTTTTTTGTTTCTAAAGATTTCACTTGTTTGAAGAAAAGTCCATTCCAATTAAAAACAGTTGCACTGTACCGATGAGGATCGTAATGAGCCCCATCTTCCCATAATTCTTTCCAAAGAATAATATTGGTAGAGTCTGAATGACTTAACGGTTCAATGCAAAGAGCTCCTTGATTATGGGATACAAGATGTTCGTGGAATGAATCTTGGATTTTTCCATTCAGAATTCCAATAACAGTGCTTTCGTATTGACTATCCGAACCTCCAGGTGATACTGCAACAGCAACAAGAACCGAATCTGCAAATTCAGGTAATTTGATGACTTTAAACCTTACATCAGAGCGCCACTTTTCAACAGAATTGAATTCAACACGGTGAAGCTCTTTTCTATTGGAAGAACGAAAAACAAGTATTGGTTTCATTCCGCAACTATCGTTTTCAACTAAACGGCTTATTACTCTAGTTTCAACAACAACATTACCAATGGAAGAATGAAATATATATGGTTCACGAACGTCACATTGAGATGAAGAATCAGCGGTAAATAACGATATTGCGATAATGAGTAAAAGCATTTTAATTCTTTTATTGCCGCCTAACGGATGGCAACTAAGCTGCCACACTGAAAACTATCAAATTGTACCAAACGAAACAAGTTCAAGTAGAATAATTTATTATTAAACACAAAACCTCTGCTCGCCATGCTTAACGTACCACGCTCATTTGGTCAGCTTGAGTTGCTGGTTAGGCGGCGGAGGATCACAGCTATCCATGCCTTCTATCTGCTCATTAAAACTCATTCCATATGATTCTCGGTTAACCAATCTAATCCAACCTTTTCGAGCATGACGGTCTTCAATATTAACCCACCAAGTCATTTGAGGTGAGACGAGCATACGCCCAGCATAAGTAGAATCGTCAGATGACTCGGCATAATAAGGATCGGGCCAAAAGGCTGTTACAGTTATTTCGCTCTTTTTATAATAAGCACTATATGTGCCCTCACCAAAATATCCTAAGACAAGAAGTGTGTCACCAATTTGAAGAGTATCTATTGTTTTTTTTACTACAACTAAACCAGGTCGTGTAATGTGAAGATAGCCATTAAGGGCAGTTAAAGTATCGCCCGGACAAATATTAAATAATAAAGAGGATGTGTCACCCTCTTTATTATACACATCCAAGGGAGAACGAGTAATCCACCGACCAAATTGGCAACATTCAAATGGACACGCTCCTTCAATGTATGGAAAAGTAATTTGGGCTTGACCGTTCAAGTTGATTAATAAAAACAATGTTAACAGGATATAAAGACGATTTACCATATAAGATTCCATTACTTGTTTTTCCGCCGCCTAACGGATGGCGGCTAAGCTGCCGCACTGATGACTTTCAAAATAGATAAAACGAAATGAGTTCATGCTGAAAAGTTTATTATTAAGAACCGAAACCTCTACCCGCCATGCTTAACGTACCAACGCTCATCCGGTCAGCTTGAGCCGCTGGTTAGGCGGCAGAAAAACAAAACATTAGTAATTCTATAGTTAAAAATAATATCTTTATTTTTGATTCGACTCAACTCTTTGAATACTTTTATATATTCGACCATCTTCCGTTGCAGCAAAAAGATACCCGTTAGGATGAGCCACAAGCTCCATTATTGAACTTGAAGTAAGACCTACACTATAGGATTCCCAATTTTTTCCATTGTCTTCAGATCGAAAAACTCCAGCTGCTGTACCAATATATAAAATGTTATGTGAATCGATTATAAGCGACGAACCTCTACCACCAAGAGCGTTGACATATTCCCATGATTGGCAATCACTTTTTAATCTATAGAGTTGGCTTGAGGCACGTATTACATATAAAGTCCCCTTTGTATCCATAGTCATACAATTTACACTCCTATCGATTTCAGCGCCTATATTACACATATAGAACCCATCCTTCGGAAGTAATCCATTATTGCATCCCAGCCATGAAATACCATCATCTGTTGAACTATATATTCCTTCACCACGAACAGCAGCATAAAGGATACCTTTTTTATTGCGCAATATTTGGTCTGGTTCGTTAGGGAGAATCGAATCAGATTGAATCCATTTATTTGCATGCGGCTTTTGAGAATAAACTCTGCCGTACGATGAACCGCCAAATGAAATATACGACATAACTTTTTTAGAGGTGTCTGCACAAGGACTACGAAAAGGCCCGCGTTGGGAAACACCGAGAAATAATGCCCCATCATTATCAAGGAAAACATTATGAACATAAGGATCTCGAAGCTCATCGTTTTGTTTCATGTATAATATTTTTTCCCAGGTTTCTCCATTATTTTTCGATTGAAAAAAACCATCATACGATCCAAGAAATATAGTCTTACCCACTGTATCAGTTATAAGAGACTGAATAAATTCATCTGGAAGTTTGCTCGTCGTCCAATTCATTCCTTGATCTGTTGATCGCGCCAATTTTCCATTATCATTTGCTAACCATATTGTACCGGATTTGTCTATTGAAAATAGCCTTGGTTTTCCATCAAGTGGTTTTCCAATTTCTTGCCACATCTCACTTTCTACAATTTTTTTTGGAATGAGTGCTTGAATTTCACGAAGATTCGTCCGGTACATTCCATTTCTTTCGTCTTCATAGCCAAAGTTTACAGAAACGAACACATACTCCCCGGTTACGGTGGTATATTTTACTTGGTTGTTTTTAAAACCGACACAGTACCAAGTAGTACCTCCTTGAGGTAGATAGAATAATCCATTCCCGGTTGATACAAGCATATCGCCATTGGGGAGCGGTTGCAAATTATTCGGTTCTGGTGTTGAAAGACCACTGACAACATCTTTAAATGTTTTTCCATTATCGGTAGATCGTGAGATACCGGAGAATACTTCTCCGCATGTTGTTTTTATAAAACTGGTGTGAACTTTATCATACCGGTCAATATCCTTTAATTTGTTCCATGACTCGCCTTCATTTGTAGAGATATAGATACCTGTCTTATAGTCGCAGTTGGCGTTCATGCATATGCGTCCTTCAGGATCGATTCCCATAGAGTTTATTGAAAAATCAGGTTGGAGTGTGTCTATTGTAGTTCGCTTCCAAACACTGTCATATTTTACCCAGGTTTTACCATTATCCTTAGTAGAATAAGAGTTGTCAAAAATAATTCTGTTCCATGAGACGCCTTGATTAGTAGAACGCCATAATCCTCCACCCTTGTGTGTAAGAATTGAACCGCGGCCATCTTTTGCTGGGAGCATTACGATCTCACTTGTTCCTCCAGCCAGAAGTGTTCCTTGTTTCGTCGATATCAAAGAATGGATCCTAAAATCGTTCAATCCGTACGAAGCCGCAGAATTCCAATTTTTTCCGCCCCTTTCTGCAGTGAAAACTCCAGAAATCGAAGTACTTAGAGCAACGCAATTTTCACTTACAAATACTATTTTTTCAATGCAAGAAACATCGATGAATGGTTCCCAGGTTGCACCATAATCTCTTGACTTATAGCCACCGCACCATTCTGTACCTACATAAAGTTCTCCTGCAGGACTTACCCCCATCACCTCGACGTCATAAAATGAACTTATTAGAGAATGCCAGGATTTACCACTGTCAACTGATCGAATTAATGTAGATCCCCAAGATACAGAAGCAATCGCGAGGAGCGTATCTCCACAATACCTATCAGCTGAAATATTATCGAAAATGGTGCTGATAGACTGCCACGTATTGCCGTCATCTGAAGATACGTATTTGCCGTCAGGTTCATACATGCGCATGTTAAGATTCCCATTTAGCATGTAATCGATACTTGAAACACTTCCTTCAGGAATTTTCATTTTATTCCATGATGTACCATCATCTGTAGATTTGAATAAACCACCCTTTGACTTGCCAACAATAATATTATTTCCTCTTACTGCAATACGCAGCCAATCATGCGTTTTTATTGAACTGACAATAGTACGTTTCCATGTAGCTCCAAGATCAATGGAGCGTACAAAACTACAGGAATCAAATCTGAAAAAAAGATTACCTCGATCATTTATGAGAATATCATCAGTTCGCTGAAATTTCTCTAAATCTCCGATAGAAGCACCAACGTTTAGGGCTTTCCAATTATTCCCAAAATTATTTATCCGATATAGATCACCATTTTCGGCTTTAGCATATACAGTCTCATTCGGTGCCATAATCAGTACATGATAGGTGGAATCCGGTAATGAGGTTTTATCCCAAGTCCTTCCATCGTCACTCGAACGATATATTCCACAATCCGTTCCAGCAAGAATAATATTCCCGGTCTTTGCAAAAGATAAAACGTCTCTTTTAGCAAGATCATTATTGGATGGTGTCCAATGTTTTCCTCCATCAGTGGAAACTATAGTACCTTTGCCTGATCCATAGATAAAGCCCTTTCCTATTCCAACTATAATAGTCCTATTACTTGTGGTTATAACCGCTCTTATATGTCCATATGGAGAGTTTACTTTTTTCCAATCTTGGGCTATTGCACTACCTCTGGTAGCAAGAACTGATAATTGAAGAATTAAAATAACTCGAATATATTTATTCATTGTATATCCCTTGTCCAAGTCTAAATTTGTCTGCCGCCTAACGGATGGCAGTTAAGCTGCTGCGTTGATAACTTTCAAAATGTACTAAACGAAACAAGTTCATTCTGAAAACGAAATTAATAAATACTGAAGTTATGAAGTACAAAGAACGTAATATTAAAAACGATAACTCACCATACGCCATGCGTAATGTACCAACGCTCATTCAGTCAGCTTGAACTGCTGGTTAGGCAGCCGATTGATGTTGCACTTGAAAATTTCATCGTTTGATATCTTTATAAAATCCCATGAAAAGTCCCGAAATACGCCACATGGAAAGGCAGAGTTCTCGATAATCTCCTGAATCAGGCGAGCATTCCTCGAATTTCCGGACAACACCGTCTCTCGCTCCTTCAAGCATCCAATAACTCCCGTCTAAGTGAACTGTAACCCAAACCGTCCCTCCGTATATAACCCCTGTTTGCGTCAAGCTGTCGTAACTCGATGTTTGCGTTGAGCTGTCGTAACTCGATGTCGGTATCGAGCTGTAATGCCAAAAATCCAATTTTGACAGCTTATCCTCAATATCACGCCATTCATCTGTAGACAGCACTTTATCTGTCCTATTCAGCACTCCCGATCTTCCTCCGTAATAATCGTGCAGGCTCACATAACAGGCGTTCAACGCGATACTCGAGCTATCTTTCGTGATTAAGATAATTTTCGAAGAAGTGAAACCTGGATCACGAAGAATAAATCTATAACTCTCGCCCTTACTCTTGGTCATTTTCTCTACTTTCACCTGGCCCGCGAGTTCAAGATGCTTTGCTAATGTCCAGACTCTTTCCTGCGCGATTGTACATGTTGTGTTGAATATCGACACAAAGAGAAGAACAAAACCAAGAGCAGGTTTGATCATAAGATGATTCCTATTTGAAAGTGCAACATTGAATGCAAGAACGGCTGCCTAACGGACGGCGGTTAAGTTGACCGCGCTGATAATTATCAAAATATACTAAACGAACTAAGTTCACGCTATCAATAAAATTATTAAGCACAAAAACTTTACTCGCCATGTTAAATCGCACCACGCTCATTCGGTCAGCTTGAGCGCCTGGTTAGGTGCAATTGCTGGTTATTTGAGCAGTGTCATTTTTTTTGTCGCTGTAAACGTACCAACCTGCAACCGATAAAAATATAAACCACTCGACAAATTGAATGCATTCCAATATTTAGAATAACTTCCTACCGGCATAGTTTCCGAGACAATTGTTGCCACTTCTCTTCCTATCAAATCAAAAACTTTCAATGAAACGAATCCTTTAGATGGAAGACTAAAAGAAATGGTTGTCGATGGATTAAATGGATTGGGATAATTCTGCTCAAGAGCATAACGAGTCGGTATCTGCGTTAAGTTATCTTCAACTCCAGTGACCAGCGAAAGTGTAGAACTAGGTGTACCATTAGCAACATAAGAAACATAAGGCGAAAAAGGATTCATAGGGATTTGATGGGCTGTTTCATATCTGTTAGTTAAAGTAATTCCTGGTGAACCTGGAAATGTGGCAGAAACAATTAAATTTGGTCCAGGGCTAGACGAAGTTCTTGTTTCTGCTGAAAAGCTAGTCATAATAATATATCTAGCATCGCCTTGAACTGTGAAATGTTTATTCTCGATAAAAATACATACAGTGTCTGGCCATGCAATATCAACTACGGTGTCGATAAAACTAATTTCACCAGGCCCGCCAGAGTTTTTTACATAAAAGTATGTGGTCATACTATCAATATATCCAGCACCGTTTCTATGAGTTGACCAAGTAAGATTAAATCCAGGATCCGCAATAATATTTGGAGGATTTGGTGTTTGTGCAAATAGAATATTTGCAAAGCTAATGATAAAAATAAGTGGTATTAATATTTTCATACAATATATTCCTTCCGTAACTTATGAATGGCAATTGCACCTAACGGATGGGCGCTAAGCTGCGGCGCTGATAAGTTTTAATTTTCTGAAAACGAAATGAGTTCATGCTGAAAACTAAATTATATTTTCCAACCAACGAGAGACTGATAAGTTAATTACATAAACAAAACCCACCACACGCAACGTTAGTCGCACCCAAGCTTTAGCCGTCAGCTTGAGCGCCTTGTTAGGCGCGCAAGATCAATTAATCAGCACCTTGAAATTCTGACCACTGTCCTTTATTGTAATAATAAATAATAGAATATTTACCATCGAAGTAATCATCAATTCCATCATGGTCATCATATCGTATAATATTAATAATACGCGAGAAGCCAATATTATCACCACCTACGCCTTGAAGCCAATCAAGGTCTGGACTTTTTGATATTTCAGATATGCTATCGATTTTCACATTCCAGAATATTATGATTGAAGACACCCTATTAAATGAACACAATATTGCGATATCTCTATTTTTCTTATTTGCAAAATGGCCGAAAAGGACGTTGTGTGGAATCGTGTCATAATAATCTTGTGGAATCGAATAATGATGTTGTTCTAAATAATTCCTAATTGATTGAGGAAGTGCTGGAAAAGATTGCGGCGACAAGCGTTTAGTCTGAAGATCTGCAAGAATCCAAACACTATCTGGCTTTTGTGCAAAACCGATAAAAACAAATAATGAACAACACAATAGAAGTAAGTAGTATCTTGTCATGTTAATCTTTGTTGCGCGCCTAACGGTCGGGCGCTAAGCAGCGGCGCTGATAATTTTCAATATACACAAAACGAAACAAGTTCACGCTGAAAACCGAATTAATAAATACAAAAGTCATAGGTACTAAATACTGAATAATGAAAACGTCAACCCACCATTAGCCATGTAAATTGCTCCCACGCTCATTCCGTCAGCTTGAGCGCCTGGTTAGGTTGCGTTTTGTCAATTTATTTTTAGCTGAGAATATTTTGAGTGCATACGCTATAACGCGAGCAACGACCGACTTCTTTTGTTGGTGGTTGCGAGCTAAGCGCTTGTGTGCAAAGTGGGTGAGACCGCCATTCTATAAAAATATATTTGTTGGCGGGCGAACCGACGTGCACACGTTTTAACTTAGTTGCGTTTGCGAAATCTACGCGATGAAAATATGATAGCTACCAGTAATGTGCCATTTGCTCATATCAGTTTTCTTCTGATTCTTTACCATTCTGATATTCGCTAACATCGTAGTCATCTTCATCGTAATTAAATTCAACTTTACTCTGTTTGATTATCTCTGCCAATATATCATTTAGGAAGTTTTTGTCGACAGCCGATTTGAATTTAAGAAGTAGTTCTGGAATGTTTATGATTTCTTCAATACAAGACATATATCGAAGGACAATCGCTTGGATGGAATATTGTTTTTCAGCTTGTTCTTGTATTCTATGTCTGATTATTTCGATAGGATCAGAAGACTTAACAACAAAGGTAATTGGAAATTTTTCGATCTTATCTATGTCTAGGAAGTATTTCTTAACATCGATTGTCTCAGTAACCTGAAAAAATCGCCCCAATGGTTTCATAACGAAATCAATGCCACCATCATTAGCGTTGGTACGTCCAGTTTTGTATAGTTTGAGAGATTCTTCCTGAAGTTCGTCAGGATCAAAGCCCCAATAGATTTTTTGGTTGCGGTAGTAATTTTTGAGAATACTGTAACTTACAATTTCGAAAATGCGTGCATCTACCATCGGATCTAGTAAAGTTGAGATGAATTCAATAAGTTCTTTTTCCTTGAGCTTCTCTGCATCTTCGCAAAATTTGATGAAGCGATCAAACGCACTTTTCTTCGCGTCAACATAAGCATTGATTATTTGGATGACAATTTCGGATAGATCAAGTTTCTTCGTGCCAAAGCTGAGTTTTAAAAGATTTTGGTTAAACCAGTACCTGTTCGTACTTGGATCACGAAGAATGGGAATGTATTCGCAGTTAGGAAAAAATTTCTTGAACTCTTCATTCATTCTATGGTTGAGGGCATGATTCTGTAATTTCTGACCGAATGGTAGCTCCCGTTGTCTATCGAAGAGAGACGAGAACACAGCGCCACTATAATTTTTATACTTGCCCGACTTATGATAATCGTGTGCAATGTAGTCTTCAACTAAAACGTAAATAGCATATAGATTGGCAAAACTTCCTCTTGACTTGGAACCTTTGTTGGCTGACTTGGTCTTAATATTGATATATTGGATAAGCTCGCTGTTTGAAAAGATTTTCTCAGATAACTTGGGAAAGCCCTTCTCTAGGATGCTTTTGATCGTCTTTGTGAACTCGTGTTCCATTTAGCCTTCTTTTCTAGCAAAGAGAGAGTTGTTTGGTTTTCGATTATTGGTGTTTCGTATGTCCTCCGCTCTCTCCGCAGAAGTTCTCCATTTAATTTAGTTGCAATCTGCAATCGACGTAAGCCAATTTTTATATATTCTTCGTTAATCTCAATTCCGATAGATTTTCTTTTAAACTGTTTGGCAACATAGGAAGTTGTGAAAGTACCAGAAAAAGGATCGACAACAAGATCGTTCTCATTACTGCTAGCCTTAATAATTCTTTCTAAAAGCGCAATAGGCTTCTGAGTCGGATGATTTTCGTATTCATCCATTCGATATCTTACTCGTGGAATATGCCAGACATTGCCAGGAACCTTCTTTGAGTTATAGACTGTGGGGACTTGTTTCCTGTAATCAACAAGTTTCCGAATAGCACCTGTTCTTGCCTCGACTAAAATATCATTAGCATTGAAAGTGTAGCTATTCTCATCCTTAACACAGTGGAGTATTGGTTCATATAAGGATCCAAAATACTTTCGAGCTTGAACACTAGAGCTATCATAATACCAGACAAGACGAGATAAAATTGTAAGCCGATCCCGAAGGAAAATATCGAAGTATGGCATATTTTGAGTAGCCGTCATCACATACAAAGACCCTGTATTTTTTAGCTTCTTGATGCAAAGCTCAAGCCATTTGTAGCACCATTCCAGATATGAACCATCTGATTCCCAACGATCCTGAATATCAACAAATTTCTTCCCGATATTATAAGGTGGGTCGGCAAACATCAAATCGATTGAATTATCTTTAATAGTGTCAAGAGCCTCGATAGCCTCGCCCCAAATTATCTTATGACCATTCTTCTCAAATTCCTTCATATCATTTCGCCGATGTTAGATGAATTTCATTCATATTCGTTAATTCTATGCTGGTAATATACTATTTGGTAAATTCGCGAGCAAATGGCACATGCTTTTATTTCAAAACGCAACCTAACGGACCGGCGCTAAGCTGCGGCGCTGATAATTTTCAACATGCAACCAGCGAAGTGAGTTCATGCTGAATAAGAAATTATTAAGACTGAAACCTATACGAGCCATGCTTAACGTACTCAGCTGGCAACCGTCAGCTTGAGCGCCTGGTTAGGTGCCCGCTTATTGATTATAGATTAAGTTTAATAGTTTATTTAATGCCACTGAAGAACGACGAGCATCATCGCTAAGAATATAATCTCCATTAATAACATAACCCGTACTGAAATATGCCCACCCAAGCGTGCCAACAACATCTTTAGCAATATTTATTAAATCTTGCAATGATTCCCACGTTGGGCCAACAATCTCTTCAACTTGCTCATTATGTGCAATTGCTTTATCCCTGACTAGTTTAAGTTTTTCGAGAGTATCTATCCTAAATGGAGTTTCGAGCAAAGATTGAACGAAGAAGGAAAATTGTGATGCAAATTCCGTCGGTTGGTTTTTAATTGTATTCACTAACTCTCTTGGAGCACTCATATGTTCTAAGTGAATTTGGAGTTGGTACGGTTCACGTATTTTTGGAAGATCATCCTTGTTTTCAATCAAATAGTTTAAAACTCCCCTTAAACAACGAGTTGGATATTTTTTGCTCGGAGTATCATAAACTCTAGCGGCAGCAAGAATAGATTCAATTCTGAGTGCCGATTGAATAGTGGCAAATAATTCTCCAAAATATCCATTAACATTTCTATTAAGGTCACCACTCCTTTCGCCAATCTTTTTACCCAACTCAAATGCGCACTCCATTTTAAAGATATCTTCAACGAGACCTTTTTTGACCATATCCTCTATTGATTCTCTATTAATAGACATAGGGCACCTAACGGACCGGCGCTAAGCTGCGGCACTGCAAATTCGCAACATGTACCCAACGAAACAAGTTCATTATACCAACTTTCAATTAAACACTAAACCTCTGCACGCCATGAATTTTGCAGTGAGCTCATTGAGATTAAGTATCACGCTTCGCGTGATTCAACCTGGTTAGGCGGCGTTGCCCAAAGAATCATCCGGTCTTTGATTTCTGGAGAACGGAGTTCAGCACCACAATTAAAAGAACGGATGTGATGAGGAGCTGGAGCATTACAAGAATTCTGACAAGAGTGCGATTGGGCAGAATGTCTCCATATCCTACTGTTGTTTGAGTGATTGTGCTGAAGTACAGGAAATCCCAGAAAGACCAAACATCTGGATTTGGGCTCGCGAAACTCGCGAGTTGTGATTCGCGTTTTTGAATAGCCTGTTGGATTTCTAACAAGAAAGAAAATGTGTAGTCGCGATAATGCGCAATCTTGGATTTCTCACTCAGTATTGGTATGAATGGGGTGATGCGTTGGAAAACACGCTTGCCCGAGACATCATAAGAAGTGATCGTCATAGAATGCGGTTTGTCAAGGCGCTTTCGTCGGTCATCACTAAACTGATAAGAGTAGTTCGAGGAGAAGATGAATTCGACTCTTGGGAATGTAACAATCCCAGTTGTGCTATCGAATGAGGTTCTGGTCGCAAGTGCGTGTTGTAGATCAATTAGAGATGGGATTTCTTTGGCTAACTGGGCGATTTCCGATTTTGCAGACTGCGCAACAGATTCAGTCTGCGAGAATCGAATATCAGCGTTGAAGGCAAACGCTTGCGGGTCTGACTTAAATACATAAGAGTAGACAAACGCGAACACGAGTATACTTAAGAGACACGATCCGAATACGGCGCAGAGTTGATGGGATCGTTTGCTTGTGGTGCTGTCATTAGCCATGTACAATTTCCTCTTGAGCAACGCCGCCTAACGGACCGGCGCTAAGCTGCGGCGCTGATAATTTTCAATATACACCAAACGAAATGAGTTCAAGCTGGATCTTTCAATTTTGTAATGACCTATACACGCCATGTTTAACGTACTCAGCTGGCAACCGTCAGCTTGAGCGCCTGGTTAGGCGGCCACATATCAAGAAGTTAATAAAGTTTTGATTTTGCTAACTCTTCGTAATAATTTCTAAATACTTTCCAACGCCGATCCAGCAATGTAGCAATAAAACCAAATAACAAGGGAATGATTAACAAGTAAAATTGCAGATAGCTTTGCCATTGTGTTACATAGAATATATAACCATGATTACTAATAGGACAAATTTCACCGGTAATATTATTAGGAGTTGTGGGCGAAATGTCCTGAAGATGGAAAAATAAGATCCATTTCAAAACAAATAATAAAACAGCTATAGAAACAATTGCCGTAACGCTAACTTTTTTAATCTTTTGTGTCATCTGATGTATTTATCAATCATGGATTTTAAGATAATTTAGAGTTACTTAGTGGCCGCCTAACGGATGGCGGCTAAGCTGCCGCACTGATAACTTTCAAAATACACAAAACGAAACAAGTTCATGCTGAAAAGTTTATTATTAAGAACTGAACCTATGCAAGCCATGCTTAAAGTACCAACGCTCATCCGGTCAGCTTGAGCCGCTGGTTAGGCAGCATTTGCTTTTTCGTTTCGCAAGTAAAAGAAAATGATTTAAACTTTTTTTCTATTTTGTACCACCAAATACTGCAAAAATGCTGTACTTGTAGAAACAATCCACATCCCGGAACCCGCATTTGCTTAAGGTTTGTAGCTGGTCCCAAAGACCACTTGGTTTATCTTCAAGATTGTTCTTGTATACAGATGGGATATTGTCATAATTCCCAAGTTCGCTTCCTTTCCCATTTTTTTCTAACGTTTCATTTATCCAGTTTCGCCACATTTCAAATTGTATTTCTTCACTATGGGCTGAACTTGGATGGACTGCGTCAATGTTTAGAAATAGGCCACCAGGCTTCAATTCTTTATAGATTTTAGTGAACAATGCTGTCTTTTGCATAAAATCAAGATGATGAATAGCATTTGCAGAAATTACTAAGTCATATTTCCAGTCTTCTGATTGTAATGCGGAATAATCTTCAAATGTTAAATGGCGGAAAGATATATTGCTCTTGCTGCTGCCTAAATTTGCTTTTGCCCTGTTCAGCATTTCCTCGGAAGCGTCAACGAGGTAGAAATTGTTATTGGGCGCTTTGTCGAAAATTTGTTTTGTGATAAATCCTTCTCCGCACCCTAGGTCTAGAATGTGAAGATTGGATAGGCTCGGAAAATGGAATGCAACAATTTCAAGCAGAATTCGGATGGATCTTTGTCTTTCTAACACGATGAAATTTGCTGAATTGGTATAGAAATCAATAAAATCTTTGTCATCCCATTTGAATGCTGCATCTTTCTTCATTTTTTTTCCTGTTTAAGTCTAACTATAATTAGATTGATCCGCTTGAATATTCCTTACGATTTCAAATGCTGCCTAACTATGATTAGACTGCATACCGCAGCCTAATATGCGTTTTTTGCGTGTTAGACTGCATATTGCAGCCTAACATGATGATATTGTATGATAGGCTGCAAGGTTTGCAGCCAAGCTTAGCAATGATTAAACAGGTTCTGGCACTATAGTTGTTTAGATTTCCGATGGCTCCCAACAATTCCCCTCTTTCTTCAGATATTTTTACGTTGTATCTTTCTTATACGCGCTGATAATCTATCAATTGCATCATTAAAACGCAAGGGAATAATATGGCAAAACAAAAATTATTGGATCTTGTCCGCAACTGCATACGGACCAAACATCTCAGCATTCGCACAGAAGAAGCTTATCTCAATTGGATCAAACGTTACATTCTCTTTCACCAAAAAAAGCACCCGAGCGTGATGTGCGAACCACACATCGAACAATTTCTTACCTATCTGGCAGTGGAAAAACAGGTCTCTGCCTCCACACAGAATCAAGCACTTAATGCCGTCTTGTTTCTCTATCGCGAAGTGCTTCATATTAAGATCGGGGACTTGCATGATATTATCCGGGCAAAGAGAACACAGCGTATTCCAGTAGTCTTTGCGAAAAAGGAAATTGATTCCATCCTTCTGCATCTCCACGGATCACGATGGCTCATGTGTGCCCTTCTGTACGGCAGCGGCATGCGCCTGCTCGAATGTCACCGGCTGCGTGTAAAAGACATCGACTTTCTCAGAAAACAAATTGTTGTACACGAAGGAAAGGGAGAAAAAGACCGCATCACGCTTCTTCCTGCATCACTTCTTCCGCACCTCGAACGTCAGATCGCAAAAGTGAAACTCTTGCATCAAGAAGATAAAGCCGATGGCTATGGCGATGTGTATTTGCCGGATGCCATCCGCAGAAAATTTCCGCGCGCGGCAAAAGAATTTTTATGGCAATATATTTTTCCTGCTTCAAAGCGTTCAATGGATCCGTTATCAGGAGCCATTCAACGGCACCATATCGATGAAAGTGTCGTACAACGAGCTTTCAAAACGGCATTACAAAAATCCGAAGTGATAAAAGCAGGAACAATTCATTCGCTGCGCCACTCGTTTGCTACGCATCTCTTAGAAAGCGGTTATGATATCCGCACGGTTCAGGAATTACTCGGGCATGCTGATATCAGAACGACACAGATCTATACCCACGTCGTTGACCGAGGCAATCTCAACGTCCGCAGCCCGTTGGATACATAAGTTCTAGCATTTTCCCTACTGCCTCCGTTTATACACAGGAGTCTAGTGTTCTGGATTCCCGATTGAAGCATTCGAGAATGACATTCCCTTGATTGATCTTTTCCTCAAGCCCGCGAAATCGACAGACGTGAACCGAGACAGGGCGATGTAATTCTTATTCGATCTCCGATCGATATTTTAAACGAGAATCCATTCCAATCCGTAGTGGTACTTCTACCTTGAGATTACACGTTTCGATTTCGCGAGCGTTTCTTTCTGTCGCTTTCTTTGCGCTTCAAAGAAAGCGACGAATATTCCTCAATCCTTGAAACATTTGCCCCGCTGTTCCCGCAACGCGATAGTCTCGTATTCTGGATTCCCGTTCATGAAATAAGGACACACGCTTTTGCGTGTGACATTATCAGGCCTCCGGCTGCGGGAATGACATTTCCTCTTTTAATGTTTTCCTCAGCCCGCGAAATCGATAGCGCTTATTTTTTCTTTTTACCGACCTCAGAAAAATATGGAAATAAAACAAGGCGAGCAAAGTGTCCGACCAGAAAATTGTCTGAGTTCACTTCAGTGAACGAGTTTTTTCTGGTCAACGACGCGAGCCAGCCAGAGGCCTAAAGTTGTTACACGCTATAGCGTGTATCTATATTATGTCTCCGACTCCATATTTTTCGTCAGTCTTGACTTTTTCTGCCGCTCTCTTTTTTTAATTATTGTGAGCGGCATGGCGCCAAAGGCGCTCATTTGGTTCTTTCATGGCGCCTGTCCCGATGGATATCGGGATGTCAAGACAAAAGAAAGAACAACTACATGTATATTTTTCATTTTCTTCCTTCTCTCCCCTTTTACTTCCTTCTTCCTGCTTTCTCTCTCCTGTTATTTTATTAGAACAAGTTTTTTTGTATCAACGAAATGACCGGCTTGCCCGTTCCGATCATTGGTCGGAACGCGGTCTCGTTGTGCCGTCGGCACAATGGAAAGCCGATAGAAATACACTCCGCTTGAGAAATGTGAGGCTTCCCATCTCACCGAATATGTTCCCGCAGGTTTTATTTCATCCACCAAAATTGCCACTTCTCGCCCAAGAATGTCATACACCTTCAAATTAATGTGACCTGCTGATGGTACCTGGTAACTGATATTCGTTGTTGGATTGAATGGATTCGGATAATTTTGTGAAAGCTCATAACTTATCGGCATATCGCTCTTATGCTTCTCTATACCTGTGATGGCACCCGAACCACCGCTTTCTTTGTAGCGATTGCTGAATTCCTGCACATACTGTCTCGCGATAATGCCGGAATGAATGATGAGTGTGTTCTCGTCGTTGTCAACTTCAGCCGCCGTGGACCAGTTATGGCTTCCGGTAATCACCAACGGATCGCTTGCATCGCTGAACGGATCGACAATGCCGTACTTGTGATGAAAGAGTCCGGTGACCACCGAATGTCCCGCTTGCATCGCATCGATACCGGCAGATTGCAGCGTGTCCAATTCGCTCGGCTGCTGATCGATCATCCCTCTCACAACAACACCCGCATTTTTACTCGCAAGAAGCTGCTCGCGTATATCATCACGCGTAAAAGCGAGCAAACCAAAAAAGATATTTGAGTTTGCGGTGGAAAGCGCTTGAATAATTCGCGAAGTTGTTTGGTCGGATGGACTGAAGTACACTTCCACTCTCGTTCCGTTGATGATTGTATAGTGCGGTGTGTTATCCTGCTTTGTGGGCCCGAACCGCGCCAGACCCGGATTGGCTGTCTCGCCTGAGCTTCCGAACATTTCTTCGAACTCTAATGTGTAGATACGTGCGAGAGATTGATCCTGAATGAAGACAGCATTTTGGGCGTCAAGATATGTCCCGATGTCCGTCACATTCCAAGAGCCGCTGAGAACCCAGTCGTCCGTTGCACTGGTTGTATCGCGTCCGTCAAAAATAAAAAACTTGTTATGCATAATACCGTTATCGTTCATCAGGTTTCTTTTTTGCACCGAGATTCCGGCAGTGATCAATTTTGCTAACGGTGAAGAAGTCTGCTTGTCGTCAAACACCATCCGTACTGCAACGCCGCGATTCTTCGCTGCAATCAATGAATCTGCAACGCGGTTTGCAACGGCCTTCACTGAACTGTTGAAATCATCAAATGAATATAATGCAAGATCGATCGACTTGGCTGCATGTGAAATCCGCTCCAGCAGCTTCGTCTGGAGATCGACGTTCCCATTCGCTGCCGGTTGTAATCCTAATGTTCCATCAACGGAGTAATTAAAATAGACATCCATTTGTCCGGAACTCTGGGACGAAGTCGTTACCACAGGATAGGTTGCAGAAAAACTCGTGCCTGCATCATTCGTCGATGCCACTCGGAAATAATAAAGCCGTCCCGCCTTTCTTCCCGGCACGGTAAGCGAATGAGATGTGACCAATGCGGAAATTGACGTGGCAATGGAATCATCCAATACAGGTGTCGTCCCGAATGAAATATGGGAATATCCGGGCGCTAATGTCGTCCAACTTACAGTGAAGCTTGTATCGGTAAGTGTTGTAATCACCGGAAGAGAAGCAAGAGCAGGGCCGGGTAATTGTTCGATGTCGCTTTGTGTACGCGGCATAAGCTGGTACTTTGTATCGTATTGACCAAGTATTCCGGAAAGATTGATTGCACCCACAGGAAGAGCAGTTCCTTCCAACGAAGTACCGTATGGCACCCGAACATCCAATTGCGTTGCACCATGAGTCACGTGGTATGTTATTCCTGTTGTCCCTCCGGTAAAACTTCCCGTCTCGATAAATTGAACAGCCATGATACGCACAAGTTGACTCTCATAGATCTCCGATGTTTGCGAGACATTCAAATCTTTTGCTGTCGGCAACGGAACACCACGCGCAAGAAGTGTCAGCGAATCGAGGAACTCGATCTCTTGCAGATTGTGAAAATTAACAAGTTTTCCTTTCACCTCAATAGAGTCACCAACGAATAAGGTGTCGCTCTTCACATCATAGGAAGCCAATCCGCCTGTTCGATCCTGAAAATAAACTGTGCGTGCTGAAGTCGATGATGGCTGAACAAATGTTACGACCCCGCGGACTTTCACAACTGAATTATCCGGCAAACCACGCGCGGCAAAAATATCCATCCACGATTGTTCCGGCGGCGGATCGATAATGTCGATATCGTTAATACTGCGAGGCTGCAATTGATACGCGCCTTTATAATCCGTCAAGACACCGACGATGTTCACAGAGTCGGCGGGAATCGGGCTGAAGGGAATATTTGAGTCTTTATCTACTCGAACCGTCATACTACCGAACGGATCGCCGGCAGAATAGCTGCTGTCACCGGCGCCAAAACTGCTTGTCGCAACAAACTTCACATTGTTGATACGAACAAGCTGCGCTTCCAATGCTTCGTTCAGATCTGTGGACTTGACTACTTTTGGCAACGGAAGTGGATTACCGGAACTGAGTCGCACTGTATCGGTAATCGGATCGATCTCCAAGAGTCCGTTGAAATCTTTCAGCACACCCGCGACCTCCCAGAGATCTCCAACGCGCGCTGAACTATTGAAGTTTGAACCGTATACCGCAACACCGGCAGTCGTATCTTGAACAAATGACGGAGATTTAAATTCATTGGCAACCGTTACGACACCGCGCACTCGGACAGTGATACCTGATCCAGCCGCTCGAGCTTGAGCCACAGTAAGAACTCCAACCGTAAAAATAAAGGTCGCCGGTGTTGTCATCACATTTCCGGCAGTATCTTTTATATTTTGAACAGTGAGTATATAGAAATCATTGTCCATGTGTGTTATGGTTAAGAGAACCCGTGTCAAATTTACGCTGTCACGATGAGCTTGTGTTACAATGAGCGCTTTATTGATTGCATAATTTGTAGCTGTCGATGAAGAAAGTGCATCAACTGCTTCGCTAAACAGTACTTCCAACTGAGTATTGGAGAGAACTTTTATCGCTACAACCGATGGCGGAGTAACATCGCCGCCCGCTAAAGCAGGTTCAGCAGGACTCGACGAGTTTTGCGGTTGTGGTGCTCGGGTAATGAAATCAGCGGCGTTATTGTTGGAATCGTAACCATTTCCGGAAAATTCTTCTCCCCCTCCGGAGCCCATGGTCACTGCCGTCGATGTAGACGATGCTTTACGTTCAATGGATTTGACATTCGACGGCGCAGTGGCAGGGCTGCTTCCTTCATAGAAATTTGCAGTTGTGCCAAATCCAACTAAATCAATAATAGCAGAACTTGTGGGACTTGCACCTGTCAATGCAGTTATTGTGTTACATAATGCAACCTTTCCGGCAGTGCCGCTCATTGCAATCGTCCCGGTTGCATCAGGAGTCGGCAGGTTCGTGGTTCCTCCTGCTCCTTGAGCTTCTTGAACAAGATAAAATCCATGAGGCGCAATTGATCCTGTAATATTGGTGACTTGCCAAGTAGTTCCGGTTGCAGAGGCATATTGCACCGACCAACCGGTAACCGATACGACAGAATTTGTGGGATTGTACAGTTCGATAAAATCGTTTTTCCAAGTGGAACCTGAATTTCCACCGCCGCCGTACACTTCACTGATTACCACTTGCGCGAAGATTTGTTGTGGGAACATTATGAAATATATTGCAAGCACGAAGAACAGACTTCGATGAGTACGCATAGGTTTTTCCTTTTTGATTAGTTGGCGCTTGCATTAATATAGTCTTTTTCTCTTTTTTCTCAAGTGAATTTATAATAAGTAAGAGGAATCTACTCTGCACGGCAATCGAATAGAATAGAGAGATTGAATTTATTAACTGATGTTATGCAAAATAGAGTTTTTATGATAGCCACGACCTTCAGGTCGTGGACAAATAAAATGAAGCACTATCGGCTTTAGCCAAAATCATTATTATTGAGGCTAAAGCCCAAACTATTCTGCAACAATTAAACCCCGACATAAATGTCGGGGCTATGCAAACATCGATCTTGCGCAACATGAGTTACTAAAAGAGAACCATTGGAATTCCATTGGTGTTTCAATATATTCAATTCCATACAGAAGGATGAAATGACAGAGGTTGCAGTCGGCATACTCCGAAAAAACGGGAAGATACTTATCTGCCAACGAAAGAAAGGCGGCAGATATGAATTAAAATGGGAATTCCCCGGCGGAAAACTTGAAAACGGAGAAACCACCGAACAATGCTTGCGCCGCGAACTGCGCGAAGAACTTACCATCGAAATTCATTCCATCGAACGCATCCAAACACAAGCTGCGTATTATGAAGATGGCGGAATGTTTAATGTGACATACTGCTCCCTCTCCGGCTTTCAAGGAGAACCGCAGAACAATATCTTTGAACAGATTCGATGGGTAACCGTAGATGAATTAAAACAGATGGATATGCTTGATGGGAACACGCCATTCATCGCAAAGCTCACTTCATAATCAAATTGAATGACGCATTCGTCAATCCACAATCGCAAATCAGCAATCACCAAATCCATTCTGTCTTGGTATCGGAAGAACGCTCGTCCACTTCCCTGGAGAAAGACACGGAACCCTTATCGCATTCTTGTCTCGGAAGTGATGCTTCAGCAGACTCAGGTAAACCGCGTACTGCAAAAGTATCCGGAGTTCCTGCGCTGGTTCCCGAACTTCTCGTCGCTTGCACATGCTCGAACGGCCGATGTGATTCGTGCTTGGGCAGGTATGGGTTATAACAACCGTGCAGTACGCCTGCAGCAGATTGCCAAAGAGATTATGAATGATAACAACGGTCGTCTACCCTCCGATATTCATATTCTCCAAAAACTTCCCGGTATCGGACGTTACACGGCTCATGCTGTCGCTTGCTTTTCATTCGGACAACACACAGCTGTCGTCGATACAAACGTGCGCCGGATTCTTGTTCGGTTGTTCCCCAAACGAGCCCGTTCTCTGGATGAATGGGAACTTGCTGAATCGATACTCCCCAAAAGAAAAGCATACGAATGGAATCAGGCACTCATGGAACTTGGCAGTACTCTCTGTACAGCAGCTCATCCGCGCTGTGTTGACTGTCCGCTCAAACAGTATTGTCCAAGCGCATTTCAAATCCGTAAACCGAAGAAATCTTATACCAGGAAGAATCATCGTGCCATGATTCCGAACAGAATTTACCGCGGACGAATTGTTGCACTGCTGCGCACCATGAGTCGTCGTCAATCGATCGAATCAAACCGGTTGTTACACATGATACGGCCGGAAGCAAAAAGCCAAAATCATAAATGGTTTTCGCTGGTATTAACCGGACTTCAACGCGATGGATTAATTCAAATACACTCCCAAAAAGCGAAAAGCTTTATTTCACTGCCAAAATGAAAACGGCTCTCCCCGAGAAAATACAACTACTCGATGAATTAGAACATCACTATCTGACACACAAGGAAGCAATCCGAGTTCGATTATCGGAATTTCAATGTGTACCACCTTCAGAATATTTCTATGAACTTACCTATTGCCTTCTCACACCCCAATCAAGCGCAGCACACGCTGAACAGGCTGTCACTCAGCTACGTGACGCCGGATTCCGTTCTCAGCATATAGATCCTGAACCTATCCTTCGACGTAAAGAACATTATATCCGCTTTCATAGAACAAAAACGCGCCATCTCTTACATATGAAGGAGCAATTCTCCGACATTGCACAAAAATTATCGGAACCAGCTTCAGCATCCGATTTGCGAGAGTGGCTTGTGATGCACATCATGGGTTTAGGTTATAAAGAGGCTACACATTTTCTACGTAACATAGGTAAAAATAACGGGCTCGCCATTCTTGATCGGCACATCTTACGCACATTGAAACGACTGGGAGTTGTTTATTCCATCCCGAATTCGATAAGTAAAAAACAATACCTTGAAATCGAGCAGCGATTTAAAATGTTTGCCAACGACATTGGCATAGTATTGGATGAATTAGACTTAGTTTTTTGGAGTATGGGCACGGGAGAAATCCGTAAATGAGATACTTACTACTTACGCTCCAACCATAGTTCTGATTGACTTTTATCGAGAAAGTAATAATATTAAGACAATAATAACGAACCAGAGCGAAATTCGACAGTTTTTTTATGAGAAGTAAGATGTAGGCTGCAGGAGTTTTTAAAACATGAATAGTACTCATTCGCAAAATTTTAACGATAGAGCAAATTGATCAAGAATAATGTGAACTTCAATCGATAATTCATAAAATGGAAATGATATGGGATCGAAGCGACTGTTGTTGATATTGGTTATTATGTTGTTAGTAGGCATCGCTATGACAATAGTAATCGCGAAATTTCAGGCAAACGCGGTTGAAGCAAACCGCAATGCGCTCACGAATGACCTACTCTATTATGCTGCTAAGGCACGTGAGTTCTATTGGAGACCATCAATGCTTGGTGGTGGTAATAGAAGTTTTTCCGGGGTGACACTTCCAGAGCTTTCTATGGTGTCCTCAAATGCAAATGGACGATTTTTTATCGTAGGATCTCCAACAAAAGATGAAATTGTCATCAGGGGAATTGGAACGGTTACCGTAGGGAAAGACACTACACAGGTACAAGTGATAGTCAACGAACAAAATAACACCTTCCAGATCATCCATTAACACCATGGCACAGCAAAACTCTTTCGATATTGTGTCCGAAGTAAATCTTCAGGAAGTTGATAATGCGGTCAATCAGGCGCACAAAGAAATCACCCAGCGGTATGATTTCAAAGGAACCCATACGACAGTTGAACTTGACCAAAAAGAGAAAAAGCTCGTTGTTACCACTGGCGATGAATTTCATTTGAAAAGCGTCATCGATATTTTACAATCAAAGTTGATCAAACGCAGCGTTCCTCTGAAGGCGCTCAAATACGGAGATGTTGAACCTGCTGCCTCCAGTTCGGTACGGCAAATCATTACTCTGCAGGTTGGTATTGCGAAAGACGATGCAAAAAAAATTACAAAACTCGTGAAAGATTCAAAATTGAAAGTGCAAGCACAAATCATGGAAGACCAGGTACGCGTAAGTGGAAAGGATAAGGATGACCTGCAAGCTGTTATCAGTCTGCTTCGCGGTCAGGACTTTCCATTTGCACTGCAATTCGTGAATTATCGTTAGATGAACCGCCCCTGCTTTTGGAAATGCTTATTTCTCTCTGTCATTTCTTTTCCCTTGTGTCATTCTCAAGAGACCGATCAGGAATCTCCGATCACATTTCGTCTGGCGAACGGCGACACTGCACTTGTCCGTACTCTCGACAGCGCTGAAGTTCTCTACCTCTCTCTCAACGATTTTTTGAAACCGCTGCAACTCCCCGGCATTCTTAATGACAGCACCGGAAAAATCGAATGTCTCATTGCTTCGCAGCTCGTCCGATTTACGAATCAGAATCCTTTCGTTGTCATTACAGAACGTTTATCGAACACCGCTACGGTGTATCAAATGCCGGCACAGGTGATTCGCAAACACGGAGAGTTCTTCGTACCGGTTTTCACGTTCGTGACGCTCTTTGAACGCATCGCCGATAAACCATTATTATTCGATGCACATCGCATGATGCTCGAGTTACGTTCATCAACTTCTGCTTTTGATATTGCGGGAATCGAGATCGAAAAAAAAGTGAATGGTTCCCTCATCACGATCCTCGCTAATAAAAAATTGGGTGATGTCGAGACGTGGCTTAAACCCGACGGCTGGTTGTTTGTAACCATTACCGGAGTCACAGCTGATACAGCTGCGTTGAATAGAATCAAACCCTCCGAAGTGGTAAAGAAAGTCCTCGCATTTCAATCACCTGCTTCCGTTCAATTAACGTTTCGCGTCATTCCCGATGTTGTGCAAGCAGAAGCGGCAAACGATCCGGCATCGAACAACCTTTTCATCTCGCTGAGGATCCGTTCTGAATCCGAAAGAAAAGAGATAGAAAAAAAGAGACTAGAAGCCGTCAAGCAGAACCGTGAACACAAACGCGATCGATGGAACCTTGATGTCATCGTTATCGATGCAGGGCATGGCGGTAAAGATCCGGGAACCGTTGGTGTTGTGGGCACCTACGAAAAAAATATTACTCTGAGTGTCGCACTCAAGCTCGGACAGCTTATTGAAAAGAACTTAAAAGACGTTCAGGTTGTTTATACACGCACAACAGACCGATTTGTCGAACTGTACCGACGCACGCAAATCGCCAACGAAGCCGCTGGAAAATTATTTGTCAGCCTTCATTGTAATGCATTGCCGCATAAACCATCGAGCATGAATGGCTTTGAGATCTACTTGCTTCGCCCCAACCGCTCGGAGGAAGCGGTTTCAATCGCCTCACGAGAGAATGCTGTCATTCAACTGGAAGAAGGATACGAAAAGCGATATCAAAAATTGACGGAAGAGGAATTCATCATCGTAACGATGGCACAGAGTTCCTATATGAAACAGAGCGAGCAATTTGCCGAGTGTGCTATCGGATCAATGGCGAAAAACCTGCGTATCAAGAACAGCGGTGTGAAACAAGCCGGATTCTATGTACTTGTCGGTGCATCCATGCCCAATGTCCTTGTAGAGCTTGGATATCTCTCCAATAGAAAAGAAGAGCAGTTGCTTCGCAGTCACGATGGTCAAAGAAAAATTGCCGAGGCACTTTTTAAAGGGATCAAAGATTATAAAATGAAGTATGAACAAGCATTACAGGAAGGAAAAGACATCGAGTCACCGTAACTTCATCGACTTTTCCCGCGAAATGAAGAGAAATTAATTTCCAATTTCCCTTTTCTGCATAAACCAAACCCCTTATTCACTTGTCTCATCAATAGAAGGCAAATAAGAAGCTTTCAACAATCACATCATCAAGGAGAAGATATGAAGATAAAAAGTTTTCCTATCACAGCGCTTATGATTAGTCTGTTTTGTTGGAGTGCTTCAGCACAAGAACAACAACAGCCTGCTAAGACCCCGCGTGTAACACACAGACAAATCAATCAGCAGGCACGAATTAAACAAGGGGTCCAAAGCGGAGAACTCACAAAAGGCGAAACTGTACGTCTGGAGAAAGAGCAAGGAAAGATCCAGGCTGAAAAATTGCAGGCAAAATCAGATGGAAAAGTAACGCCTCAAGAACGTCAAAAAATTCGTCATGATCAAAGGAAAGCGAGCCGCCATATATATCGAGCAAAACATAACGACAATACTAGTAAATAAATTTCTGTATCGATAAAATAGTAAAGCCGAGCTGGTAAAAACCAGTTCGGCTTTTTGTTTATTGAGGAGAGTCTTATTGAATGACAAGAACAGGTATCTTTAAGGCATGACGAACCTTTGAAATTGAAGTACCAAAGATCAAATCTTTCATTCCACGGTGCCCATGCCCACCCATAACAAGCAGGTCGATTTTCTGCTCCTGGGCTATTCGGATAATCTCTTTCGGCGCACGTCCAAAACCAAGCACTGCTTGAACATCAATCCCTGTGATCCGGAGTTCTTCCGCATGTTTTTCCAAATGCCGCATATCATCCCGTGCTTCATCGTCGTATGCCTGCGTCCCGAAGAGTTGTCCGCCCACTCCTTCAACAATATGCATAAGAACAAGATGTGCGCCATTTTGCTGTGCCAGCGATCGGGCATGTGAGAGCACTTTCGAATCCATCGCACCTAAATCAAGTGCGACTCCGATACGAGTATATGGATGTGGTACAAATTCAAGTTGTTCAATCTCAGATGGCATTGTTGGTTTTCTCCTTCGCCATGATTTTGGTAAAGAGATATAGATAAGCAATATGAAAATTCCTGCAATCAGGAGAACGACCGTGAACCACAGAATGATCGCTCCATCCCCCGTGTTCGTAATCCAATCTGTAATCGTACTGACCACCAATCGGGCATTCAACACAACGATGATCACCGCGGCAAACCATGCAAGAATCTTTACCCACTGTTTATTGACAAATGTTCCCATGCGTTCTTTATCACTTGTAAAATGGATAAGCGGAACCACGGCAAACGGGAGTTGTAGACTCAATACTACCTGGCTCAAAATGAGTAACTCATATGACCCCCGATCTCCACGCAACGCGATGACAGTGACCGCCGGAATTATAGCGAGTGTGCGTGTCAAGAGCCGCCGGAGAACCGGCCGCATTTTAAAATGAAGAAAACCCTCCATCACAATCTGTCCGGCATAGGTGCCTGTAAGAGTGGAACTTTGTCCCGACGCTAATAGTGCAACAGCAAAAAGCGTGCTTGCCAGCATTGTGCCGAGCAAGGGCGCTAAGAGTGTATGTGCTTGCTGGATTTCCGTGACGAGCATGCCATTTTTGAAGAACACTGATGCAGAAAGAATAAGAATCGCTGCATTGATAAGAAATGCGGCATTTAATGCAATTAAGGTATCAACGAAATTGAATTTACATGCTTGTCGTTTGCCCTGTTCCGTTTGCTCAACGAGCCGTGTTTGAACAAGGGCTGAGTGAAGATACAAATTATGCGGCATGACCGTAGCACCAAGAATCCCAATTGCAACATACAAGCTTTCAGAGTTCAATCGTGGAATAAATCCGGTTACAATTTCACCAATCAGCGGCTTGGAAAGCAGCATCTCAATGCCAAAGCACGCGCCCATCGTCGTTACCATCAGTATAATAAAAAATTCCATTTTCCGAATGCCAAAATTCTGTATCAGTAAAAACAGCATGGTATCAAAGCCCGTAAGAATGACACCGATGATCAACGGCAGACCGAAGAGGAGATTTAAACCGATGGCTGTGCCAAGCACTTCCGCAAGATCACAAGCGGCAATTGCAATCTCGCAAAGAATCCATAAGACGTAGGCGATAGGCTTTGGATATTCATCCCGACAACTTTGTGCAAGATCGCGTCCTGTGACGATACCGAGACGAGCGGAGAGCGTTTGTAGGAGCACCGCCATCAAATTCGACATCAAGATGACCCACAGAAGTTGAAATCCAAACCGCGAGCCGCCTTCGATGTCCGTTGCCCAATTGCCCGGATCCATATAGCCAACACTGACGAGATATGCTGGTCCGGCAAAAGCAAAGAAACGTTTCATCATTCCATAATGCCTGGGAATGCTCACGGATCCATGGACTTCAGATAATGAAACAGATGTCTGTTTTTCTTTCATCGTTATAAATTTCAGGATAATGAATCTGTTAATGCTTCATCGTCCATGATATTTCGTCGCTTCGCTCCTTAGAAGGACAGTCAATTCTCATGTTTCAGATGTTTCAATTTTATAGATTTTATTACTCAATAATAGTTATATTCCTTCAATAAAAAAATAGAACATTAATATTTATACTGCAACCAGCGAAGACATGTATTTCTCAGCCGATGAGGAAGATAGTACGTTGAGAGTTCTGGAATACCTTCCTTCAGAAGCGCGTTTATTTTTTTGATGATTACCTCATCAGACACATAGAGAAATTCACAACTTTTACAAGGGATTGAATGACAATGAAGAATATTAAGGAAATCGCTGCAAGGCTCAAAATTTCTGAGGATGATCTCATTCTCTATGGCAATTACAAAGCAAAAGTTCCATTGAAATATATTGACAGCAAGAAATACAACAAGAACAACTTGATTTTGGTTTCGGCTATTTCTCCTACACCTACCGGTGAAGGTAAAACGACCGTTTCAATCGGTTTGACTCAGGGAATGAATAAAATTGGAAAACAGACGACCGTTGTACTGCGCGAACCTTCTCTTGGTCCCGTGTTTGGAATGAAAGGCGGTGCAACAGGGAGCGGGCAATCCCAGGTAGTACCGATGGAAGATATTAATCTTCATTTCACCGGAGATTTTTCGGCTGTCGAAAAAGCGCATAATTTGCTTGCTGCACTCATTGATAATAATATTCAGAACAAAAAATATAATCTGGGAATTGATCCTCGCACGGTATCGTGGAGAAGAGTCATGGATATGAATGATCGTTCCCTGAGAAATATTATTGTCGGACTTGGAGGAACTCTTTCCGGTGTCCCTCGTGAAACAGGATTTGATATTACCGCCGCCTCGGAAGTTATGGCTATACTTTGCCTTGCAGAAAATCTTACAGATCTAAAGAGAAAATTAGGAAATATTTTTATCGGATTTACCTATGACAAAAATCCGATCTATGCACGTGATTTGAAGGCAAGCGGCGCAATGACTGCACTGCTCAGAGACGCTCTTATGCCTAACCTCGTTCAGACGATTGAAGGAAATCCTGCGATCATTCACGGCGGACCTTTTGCCAACATCGCTCAGGGAACCAACACTATCGTTGCAACAAAGATTGGCTTGTCTCTTTCCGATTACGTGGTAACCGAAGCAGGATTTGCATTTGATCTAGGGGCAGAGAAGTTTTTCGATATTACATGCGGCTATTCAGGCTTATCGCCTAAAGCGGTTGTCCTTGTTGCAACCTTAAAAGCATTAAAATATCATGGCGGTGCGGAACTGAAGACCGTTCATCAGCCGAATAAAGAGGCATTGAAAAAGGGAATAAGGAATCTTGAAAAGCATATTGAAAATATTCTCGCATTCGACATTCGCCCCGTAATTGCCCTAAATAAATTCGCATCAGATACAGATGAAGAATTGAACTTAGTAAAAGAGAGATGTAAAGAGCTTGGTGTTCCGGCTTCTGTTGCAGATGTCTGGGGTAAAGGCGGAGAGGGTTCAATGGAACTTGCAGAGATAGTCTGTGACCTTGCCAAGAATTGTAAGAACAGATATAAACCTACTTACGACTGGAGCTGGGATATTCCAAAGAAAGTAGAAACCATCGCAAAAAATATCTATGGGGCAAAAGCAGTCGAGTTTACAACAAGAGCCAAATCCGATTTAGAAAAAATAAAGAAACTCGGATTAGATAAACTTCCTGTGTGCATGGCAAAAACCCAAAACTCTCTGTCTGACGATCCTAAATTACTCGGAAGGCCTGAAAATTTCCTTTTAACTGTGAGAGAAATTGAAATTGCTGCCGGGGCAGGATTTGTCATTCCCATAACAGGTGAGATCATGCGTATGCCGGGCCTTCCTAATGTTCCGGCAGCCGAGAACATCGACGTTGATGAAAATGGAAACATTACGGGATTATTTTAAAATATTTTATACGAGAATAAATAAACGATTACTTTTTCTTCTCCTCAAAAACAGAATCGTCAATACCAACATTCACTTTATAATTTGAATACAGAATAGTCACCGAGCCATTTCTTGGCACGCCACGCTGCATTTGATTGAATTGCTCGGAAGGCTGGGATACCGAATCATTGGCAACCCTCTCCCCTTCCATTGTCGATCCGAAAGCAACAATCATCTTTGACGGCAGCCAAAATTTCTCCTGCAAAAATTCATAGTCAAAAACCGTGGAGAGCGTCCTGCCTTCATACGGAATGGTTTCTATCTTTGCTATCGTCCAGTGCACAGGATCAATCCATGCGTACATTTGCCGTAGTTTTGTTTTCTTTTCTTTTGCGGCAAGCTGAAGCTTAAAAAGCTTTAGCCCCTCTATCGTATCTGTTCCGATAAAGGATGCATCATAGCGTTGTGATAAAACTGCGGGATTCATTGTCACGCCGTCGCGCGGTACGAACAAAAAACCCTGCGATGTGAAATGAACTTTATCCGGCCTTTTAAAGTACATCGTTGCATGCATCTTGGGAACTTGTACGCGCTCCATCTTAACTTCTGCATCGATAGTTACTACAAAGTCACGGACCTCCGCGAATCCTTTCACGACTTTCGCGAGAATAGTGTCGGCATTCAGCGCTTCCGATAGCTTTTGTGCAAATGTTGTATTCAATACCAAGCCGGTCATCAATACTATTCTTACAATTTTCATTTTCACCTCTTTACTGTTTCATAGGACAGGATGGAATCCTACCCCACATTTGTTATAAGCACAGTTTAAGTTGTTCTTGTTTCTTGAGCATGTACAAATTTATTATAGAGAATCATCAACAATGTACCAAGTGCGCCAATGCCTATGAGAGCAAACCACACCATTTCCGGTTTGCCATTTGCTTTGGATGTTTGATAGAGCCATCCGCCAAGGGGATCGCCGACAAATCTTGCTATGGCAATGGGCAGAAATGCGTACCCCTGATACAATCCTTGCTGGCCGGGCGGTGCGATTTCTGAAATATATTCGTAATATCGCGGTGCTTGGATCATTTCACCGATAGCGAATGCAACGATACCGGCTGCAATTGTTGGAATACTTGGATAGATGCCAATGATGAGCCAGATTAAACTCGAAACTGCAAATCCAAGAACGATGGCAGTACGTGTCGGAATATTCTTCGTGAGACGATTGAGTGGAATCTGAAAGAGAATGATCGCCCCGGCTCCAGCCCATGATTGAAGAATTTCATACGGCGCGTTCGCATTAATGTAATCAGTGACGTAATATGGGACGATGATGAATTCCTGCCAAAAGATAATCCAGTAGAGAGAATAGATGAGCAGAAAAATCATGAATTTGAAATTCGCCAGTACCACAAACAGATTGGTGATCTTTTTTCCAAGAGATTCGATGACTTCCGTGCGTGCGCTCTTCACTTCCTTGTAAAGAATCAAATTGACAATGAGCATTGCAAGGCAACTGATCGACGAAACCAAATAGACAAATTCATTTCCAAATCTGTCGCGCACAAAATAGGCGATCGTCGGCCCAAGCAACGCTCCGACATTGACTAACCAGTAGTACACCGCAAACCCCAGCGACTTTGTTTCCTCCTTCGATGTCACTGCAACCGTTCCAAGTACAGACGGTTTGATGAACGAACCTCCGAATGCCGTGAGCACTAAGAAGATCACGAGTAACCAGTACAGATTGAAATTACTATAGACACCGGAAAATGCACTCATTCCAACAGAACCAATCAGAAAGTATCCAAGCGCGAGGATTGAAAAAGCAATATTGAACGCACGACGAAATCCCCACTTATCTGCGAGTGTGCCTCCGAGGATCGGCAGCAAATAAATCAATCCACCGAAGATTCCAGAGAGTTGTCCGGCTTCTGTCTCTGTGAATCCAAGTTTATTACGAAGGTAAATCATGAAAACAATTTGCTGTCCGTAATATGCCAGCCGCTCGAACAGCTCCATTCCGTTCGCTACCCAAAATGTCGGATGAAAACCATTGCGGATCTCTTGTATTCTCATTTGAATATTCAAATGTAATCCTTCCGGCAATGAGTTCTCATCGTTCAGCGTCTCAAGAAGAATAATTTCCGGTAGCTCAGTGTGAGGTATCCATGTGTATCAGATTGTACCTAATCCTGCTTCTTTGACAATGACCGGTGTTATGCTTTCCCACATAACAGGCATGATATGGATGCCCCGTACCCCTTTTATCTTTTGGAGCGCTTGAATCATTTCAATCGCAATCTTTACTCCTTCTTCTTTTGGGTCAGAAGCGTTTTCCAAGCGATCGATATACTCGTCGTTTATTTTTACACCGGGAACTTCCTTTTTCATATGATATAAAGCTTTTACAGATTTCACCGGCATAACGCCGGCAAGAATTGCGCATTTCTCATGCAGTCCCATCTCGACAACTTTTTCCATCCAGCGGGTAAAAATATCCATATCAAATACCGGCTGAGTCTGGATGAAACGTGCCCCTGCTTTTACTTTTTTATGTAAACGGATAAGTCGCATTTCAAACGGCTCGGCAAATGGATTTGCTGCAGCGCCAATGAGAAAATCGGGAGCTTTTTTCATTTCTTGTTCGGAAAGTAAAAAGCCGCTGTTCATCTTAGCGGCTGTAGCAATGAGTTGTACCGAATCTAAATCAAACACGCCTTTGGCTTCAGGCTGGTCGCCGAATTTCTGATAATCGCCTGTTAAACAGAGTACGTTATGAATACCAAGTGCGGCAGCCCCCAATAAATCGCTCTGAATAGCAATCCTGTTACGGTCGCGGCACGTCATCTGGATAATCGGTTCAACGCCTTCCTCCAACAATATTTTTGCTGAAGCTATGCTTGATAATCGAACGATAGCAGTCTGATTATCTGTTATATTAACCGCATCTACAACGCCTTTGAAGTACTTGGATTTTTCCCTGATTACATCCCCGTCGCAGCTTTTTGGCGGACCTATCTCGCCGCAAATGATAAACTTTCCTGATTCAATTTTTTCTTTGAACGTCATCGGACAGCATTTCCTTCACTTTTTTCTTATCACTGCGAACAAACCAAATCGGTGCATCAATTCGTTTCATGAATACGTTTAGCCATGCGGATGTGCCCTCTAAATTCCAGTTATGGATCTTACTTATTTTATACAATAAGCTGAAGCGATTCAGCATTTTTGAGCGATAATAGATTCTGTACCAAACACATTTCCGTTCAGGATATACTTCGCACGATCCTCCTGCCCCGGTTCCTCCACACGGCCCATTGCGCATCCGTTTGGGGCATCTCTGACTGCATATGAAAGCTGTAGAGGATAGTATGCATTCGCCGCAGCGCTGACAACCGAAGACTGGTACTTTTACAACGTCTTCAAAGAAAAGCAAGAAGCGTGAGAATTTCTTTTCCCGCGGCGATATCGGAGGTTTCCCGGATGTAACAAACTCGAATGACATTTATTTGAACTCTTTTCTATTTTTTCTAAGAATTTTGATCCGAACCTTCTGTACCATGGAGGATAGAAATAAATGGCTGCTTTTTATAAATATCGAACATTTGCAGTCACACCTGAGAGATTGAATTTATGATCGGCTTTCGTTTTCCTGCATGTTCAGGTTTGTAGACTTCCAACCCTGCTGCAGCTATTTCAGGATTGGGTGTATCAATCGAAAGCGGAAGCGTAATGTGATCTTGAATTTTCTTTACGATATCCGCCATAAATCCAGGAGAACGTAGCCCTACATTGACATCAATATAGGCAGCGCCGCTTTCTGCCTGCGATTTTGCCAGCTCAACTATTCCGGCAATATCATTCTTTTCGAATAACGTATGGCTAGAAGGCACAGAATCATTTATGGATTCATCGATAATTGTTAGGCCTGCAATGCTCATAGAGATTCCTTTTTCATCAGGATATTTTTACAATGAATAAAAAAATACGATAATTTAGCCTGATATGCATTCAAAATTCCGATTGGAACGGTAAAAAATAACGGGTGACCCCGCACTATTCGGCTGATTGATATATCGGCAAGTTATAAGTAAGCTATTAAGATTATGATAAAATATCTTTCTTCACAAACACAGCCCACGCACTCAGTACAAATGCAAGTGTCCACGTCCCCATGAAGAGAATGCCTGTCTTAATCTCATTCCAAGGAACTGGATCCTGAAACATTTTCTGCCACATATTGAGATATTTTGTAAAGAGAAATCTTTTCGGGACTTCAAACAATTCCACAGGAATAACACTGATGACAGCAAACACAATCAGTACTCCCATTGTTGCAACGATAGGTCCAATGGCATTCTCGACGAATGACGAAAAGAAAAACGAGAGCGATGCGATCGTGATCATCGTCCATGTGGCAAGAAGATACGCGATCATGAAGCGCCATGCAACCTCCGCCTCTGGCAGAATGAGGATGTCACGAAGAACGATTATCAGATCACCGCGCCCAAGGAGAATCAACGCTAATCCGATGCTTAAGCCTGCCAGAAAAAAAACAAAGACACCTGTGTAAATAAGAGTTGTTATGTACTTGGCAATAAAAATACGTGTACGTGATACAGGCCGAATAAGAATCAGACGATACGTGCCCGCCGTGGCTTCTCCGGCAAGTTGATCTCCTGCAACGAACGAGATGAGAAGCGGAATATGAAACCAGAGACTATTCATAATTTGGTAAGCAACGAACCATCCGTTAAACAGATTTCCAAAGAAAAGAAAGTCACGCGATAATCCGCGCATTGCCATCGTAAGAAATCGACCACCTTCCAGCTTCATCGCTACCTCTACTAACGGCACGATCAGAAGAACAATTCCAAAGCCGATGTAGGTTCGCTTTTTGAAAAAGAGCTTGATGAGTTCGTAGTATACTAATCGAATCATATGCGATCCTATGCGGTACGTTCAGTCATCGACAGGAACAGGTCTTCCAGCGAACGACGCGGGATCAACGCTCTTACGTGAACACCGGCACCGACAAGAGCTTTGTTCAATTCGGGAATGAGTGCAAAATCCATTATCACTTCAAACCTTCCTTCTTTTTCTGAAATATTTTTCAAGATCCTTTTTTGACGCTTCAGAACAGAGAGAACCTTTTGCCGCGGCTCTGCTTGAAGAATCACATACTTCTCCCCTTCGTCCAGCAGCGCATTTACATCCCCCTGAACGACAAGTTCTCCATTATGAATAATCGCCATGCGATTAGCGACCATTTCTATTTCGTTCAGCAAATGCGAAGAGAGAATAATTGTTTTCTTCTGATCACGGGAGAGATGCATAATGAGATCGCGCACTTCCTTCATTCCCTGTGGATCAAGTCCGTTGGTAGGCTCATCAAGAATGACAAGCTCAGGATCGGAAATTAACGCCTGCGCAATACCAAGCCGTTGTTTCATTCCGTGCGAATATGTTTTAACCCGGTCAGTCGCCCGGTCGCTCAAGCCAACAAGATCAAGCACTTCGAAGATTCTTTTACGTTTCACATCACCGGAAAGCGCGCCGACAATTTCAAGATTTTTATATGCAGAGAGATATTGATAGAAATCCGGTTTCTCGACAATTCCTCCAACACGACGCAGCGCCTCCGACCGATGCGATTTGAGGGAATAGCCGAAAATATCCGTCGCACCTTCCGTTGGTTTGATGAGCGAGAGAATCATACGAATGGTCGTGCTTTTTCCCGCACCATTCGGTCCCAGAAAACCAAAGACATCACTGCAGCGAACTTCAAGGTTCAGGTTCTTGACAGCCCAGCGCTTCCCATATCGTTTCCCGAGTTGCCGGGTTTGAAGTATAGTTTCTCTCATAACGAATAATCGACCATGATGCTCCTGCCAATATACCAATGCCTTCATTCTTGTTCAACTGAAAATAATCAGTATCTCATGAAAGAATTTATTTGGAGAAAAGCATTGGAATCTGTATCTTATAACGAAGTAAAGTATTGTTCAACGCACGCATAAAGCAAAAATAATGAAGAAATTATATACAGTCGCAGTGGCAGGCGCAACCGGCTTAGTTGGCCGAACTATGATCACCGTTCTGGAAGAACTAAATTTCCCCGTTGAGCAGCTTGTTCCGCTCGCTTCCGCACGTTCCGCCGGAATGGAACTGCCATTTAAAGGTAAACACGTAAAAGTCAGAACACTCACCGCTGAAAGCTTTGCGGGCGTGGATTTCGCGCTTTTCTCGGCGGGCGCAAGCGTGAGCAAAGAATTTGGACCGAAAGCGGTATTACAAGGCGCTATTGTCATCGATAACAGCAGTGCATTCCGGATGGATCCGGATGTTCCGCTTGTTGTGCCAGAGGTGAATCCAAAAGATGCTTTTAAGCATCACGGCATCATTGCTAACCCGAATTGCTCCACGATCCAAATGGTAGTGGTATTGAAACCGCTGCACGATGCATTCGGCATCAAACGCGTTGTGGTCTCCACGTACCAATCAGTCACGGGTGCAGGCAAGAAAGGTGTCAACCAACTCGAAGATGAAATCGCCGAACAGCCGCTGCGTGAAAAGAAATTTCCGCATCCGATCGCGTACAACGTACTGCCGCATATCGATGTTTTCCTTCCGGATGGTTACACGAAGGAAGAACAAAAAATGACGGATGAAACAAAAAAAATTATGGGCGCGGATATTCCGGTCACTGCCACAACAGTGCGCGTGCCGGTTATCGGCGGGCACAGTGAAGCAGTGAACATCGAGTTCGACCGGCCTTGTCCGGTTGAAGAAGTGCGTGCAATTCTGAAGACTGCACCTGGTATCATTGTTCAAGACGATCCTGCATCGAATCTATATCCGCTGCCCATTCACGCGTATGGAAAGAACGATGTCTTCGTCGGTAGAATCCGAAAAGATTTCAGCATTTGTAACGGAATCAACCTCTGGATCGTTTCGGACAATGTTCGCAAAGGCGCAGCAACAAATGCAGTGCAAATTGCGCAGTTGCTCATTTCACAAAAACAGTAACGAAATATTTTGTTTGATAATTATATTTTCTCAATAGGCTGAAAAAGGTTAAAAAATGATTGTTATGAAATTCGGCGGCACTTCCGTTGAAGATGCCAAGTCCATGCAAACCGTTATCAAAATTGTTCAAAAAGAGCAAGCCCGACAACCTGTTGTTGTTCTCTCTGCCATTTCCGGTGCAACCAACACGCTCCTCAAAGTCGCGCGCATTGCACAAGAAGGCAAACTTGATGATGCTATTCTGCTTCTGAATGGTTTGCTCGATCGTCATGTGACAGTGATGGAGAACTTGATCGGCGACCGCTCAACCGTCCAGCGGCTTATTGCATCATTCAAACCACGATTCGAAGAACTGCGGAATCTCTGCCAGGGCATTGCTATTCTTGGAGAGCTTACGAATCGCTCACTCGACGCAATTGCATCGGTCGGTGAACTCCTTTCATCACAGATTCTTAGCGAAGCGATGTGTATTCAGGGTCTTCCGGCAAAATGGGTCGATGCTCGAACATTCATCATGACGAACAATCAATTCGTGTCTGCAGTGCCGCAATTCGATCAGATCAATGTGAAAGCAAAAGAGATTCTTTCTCCTTTACTGGCATCAAAGACGATCATCGTTACACAGGGCTTCATCGGATCGAACTCTAAAGGAATTACGACTACTCTGGGCCGAGGAGGTGGAGACTACTCCGCTTCCATTATTGGCGCCGCCTTGGATGCCGAAGAAATTCAGATCTGGACAGATGTGGACGGCGTCCTTACGGCCGATCCACGTATTGCACCGGCAGCGCAGAAACTGCGCATCATTTCATTCCGGGAAGCTGCAGAATTGGCATACTTCGGAGCGAAAGTACTTCACCCGAGTACGATCTTCCCCGCAGTGAAGAAAGATATTCCGGTTGTCGTGCTGAATTCAAAACGTCCTGAGAATACCGGCACACGCATCGTTTCACGTCCGCCGAAAACAAATGTTCCGGTAAAATCTATCGCCTGTAAACGCGGCATTACCGTCGTCAATGTTCAATCGCTGCGGATGTTGATGGCTTACGGCTTTCTGGAGTCGATCTTTTCTGTATTCAATAAATATGAGACATCTGTCGATCTTGTCAGCACTTCGGAAGTTGCTGTTTCGTTGACAATCGACAACACCTCAACACTTGATAAGATTGTCGCAGAACTTTCGACATTCGCAGAGGTCTCCATCCTTGAGAAACAAGGAATTCTTTGTATCGTAGGCGATCAAATGCGATCAACTGCCGGAGTTGCCAACCAGATCTTCCACGCATTGCGGGAAATCAACTTAGTAATGATTTCTCAGGGAGCATCAGAAATCAATATGAGTATCGTCATCGAAGAATCGCAAATCGACGAAGCCGTACGTCGGCTCCACAAACAATTCTTCGAGCCCATTCCCGCTATAGATTTATTTGAATCGGTCGGAGGAAAATAATCTGTATGCATATCGCTCTCGTTGGGTATGGAAAAATGGGAAAAGAGATCGAGCGTCTTGCTCTCGAACGAGGCTGGAGTGTCGATCTCCGCATCGATATTGACACACCACCTGTGACAACTGCGCAGCGAATGAATGTCGATGTTGTTATCCATTATGCTAACGCCGTCAGTATGATCGATGATCTTACACCATGGGCAGAAGCCCACAAACCGATCGTTGTCGGAACAACTGGTTGGCACGAACAAATGCCGAAAGTAGAAGCACTCGTTAAGAAAAATAATATTGGGTTGATTTACGCCTCTAACTTTTCATTGGGTGTCAATATCTTCTTCCATCTCATTCGGACTGCAGCTCAAACGATGGATCGATTTTCAGACTATGATGCGTTTATTCAAGAGATCCATCATAAGAATAAACTCGATAGTCCCAGCGGAACAGCATTGACGATGGGACAAATCGTTTTGAACCACCTTCGCCGGAAGAAAGAATTGCTCAACGAGACATCTCATGGAAAGATTCGTCCAGATCAGCTTCATATTTCTTCAACTCGCAGCGGTTCAGTGGTCGGCACACACATCCTTGCATTCGACTCGGCAGCGGACACAATCGAGTTGAAACACACAGCGAAAGACCGTTCCGGCTTTGCACTCGGCACATTGCTTGCGGCGGAATGGATCATCGGAAAAAAAGGATTATTTATAATGGACGATGTGTTTCAAGATCTCTTCAAACAAGGAGACCGTTAGATCATGGCAGCACAGACAAAATTTCAAGGGACAGCAACAGCAATCGTTACACCGTTTAAAAAAGACGGCTCGATAGATGAAGCGGCATTAAGACGCTTCGTAGATTTTCAGATCAGCGGGGGTGTCGAAGCATTAGTACCCGTTGGGACCACAGGCGAGAATCCAACACTGAACGCCGACGAGCAAAAGCACGTCATCGAAATTGTAATAGAGCAAACCAACAAACGAGTAAAAATCTTTGCCGGCGCCGGCAGCAATAACACTACTGAGGTGGTTGAAAAAGTACGCTTTGCCAAAAAAGCAGGAGCAGATGCAGCATTGGTTGTCGGTCCTTACTATAACAGACCAACACAAAATGGTTACTTCCAACACTTTAGCACTGTTGCCGATGCCGTGGATATTCCACTGATCATTTATAATGTACCAGGGCGAACGGGCGGCAACATCGAAGCCGCAACGATGTTACGGATGGCGGAAGAGATTCCCAATGTGGTGATGGTCAAAGAAGCATCCGGTAACATGACACAGATCATGGAAATCGCCCGCAACATGCCGAAGCATTTCTCTCTTCTCTCTGGGGATGATTCACTTGCATATTCTATTATCGCCCTCGGAGGCGACGGGTGTATTTCTGTGGTATCGAATGAAGTGCCAAAAGAATATTCGAATTTACTGCGGCTTTGCCTCAAAGGCAATTGGACAGAAGCACTTCAACTTCACTATCGCCTTCTGCCGTTGATGAATGTCAATTTCATCGAATCCAGCCCCGCTCCTGTTAAAACCGCCCTTGCGATGATGGGAATGATGGAGGAAACCCTCCGCTTGCCATTAGTGCCCTTAACAGAGCCAAGCCGTGTAAAATTGAAGAATGCATTGGCTGAACTGAAGCTGGTATGAGAATTGTCGAGTTGGGATTAGTCCCTTCTGGAAGGAAGAAATTGTAAAAATCATTAGCTATTGTTAAATATCTTCTGTATCTTATTATTGTTAAATAACAGTACACCGTTATGGCTCCCTCGGGAGACCTTTTCTGTAGAGTTAGTCCTGTTACGAGTCGTCTGCTGGTGGTTTGCTTCAATCTTCTGGCTTGAACACCTCCATAAAGATGTTACCGACTTATTTGGGCCGTATCAATCCAGTAAAAGTGTTTTTGAGTAGAGTACGGCGTACACCCTGCCGGCGGTCGGCCGGTTTTACAATCTTTATGAAAGGATATGTTCCATGGAAAAAGGAACAGTCAAATGGTTTAATGGAGCCAAAGGTTTTGGTTTCATTTCACGTCAAAGCGGCGAAGATGTATTCGTCCACTTCAAAGCAATTACCAGCAATGGCTACAAGACGCTCAACGAAGGCGACAAAGTAGAGTTTGAAGTTCAGCAAGGACCGAAAGGCCTCCAAGCTGCGAACGTTACTGTGGTTACCTAAGAAACCATTCAGCGTTGAAAAAAGAAACCCCGTCTCATCGACGGGGTTTTTTTTGAGGTTCTACCCTGTTTGAAGCTTATCGTTCAAGTTCCTATTCTTTCCAATAGAGAAATTCCTTTACACTTGCAATTTGTGTTGGATCGGCACCGCGGCGGCCACCGAACACAAAGCGGTTCTGCTCATTCTTGTATTTCTCGCGCACGCGTTGTGCCTGTGTAATGGATTTTTGTTTATCTGGTATTTTTCTGAGAGATTGACTCAAGAGGTCGAACAAATCACCCTTGGAAACTTTCCGTTCAGATTGTTCTGCACCTTTCATACCGAGTGTTTCCTTGATGCGTCCAAGTCCCAAAATTTCGTACGCCTGTTCTACCGAATCAAACTTTGTTACTGCGACTTGAAACGCTTCTGCTGCATCCTCAGTTGAACCGGATAAATACCGTGCAAGACCGAAGTTGAGATACACACCGCCATCGTCTTTATTCAACGCAAGACTCTTTTGATAATGCTCTTGCGCCTTTACAAGTTCATTCTTCAGCAAATAGATATTGCCAAGTGTATTCTCTGCCTGCCATGTATCCACACCTGTCAACACAGCAATCGCAGTATCGTAACTTCCTGCTTTTGCTTGAATAATTGCCGATTTATTTTTTGCAGTCGGCGTATTCTCAGTTGCAAGGATTGCAATCGCAGAACCGGAAAGTTGGTTTTGATGATAGACATAATCTGTAAGATCCTGCGAAGCATAGGTTGCAATTTTTTCTGCCGAAGGTGTTGCTACTGTTTTTGCCGGTAATGAAAGGTTTGCCGCAGGAAATGCAGCCATTGCTTTCCGTGTATCTATCACCTCGATCTTCTTCCCACTACTCGTGTACTTGTAATACTCTTCCGCGCCCTTTGTCCACGCAACCATAAAGGGCTGGTTGATCATTGTTGCTTCCAGCGGGATCCACACTTCTCCTTCATCAACAATGTATTCTTTGTCGTTCTGACTTACCATATACCCATTCTTCGGTAACACATCCGTATCAAACATAAGATAGATATGATCTTCGGTTGCAAGAAACTTTGTCTGAACGCCAAGATTTTCAAGACATGATGCCATCAGCACAGAGGTTGCGCTGCAGTTTCCTGTTCGCGATGCCAGCGTTTCCACAGGATACGCGACAAGGTCGAGTATATCCTGCTCCGACGGTTTCCATGGACTGGAAATATAACTGTATCCATTCGCCCGGACTGCACTCCACACCGCGAGCGCATACGCAACATTCCGTGGAAGTTTTGCATTCAAGCTGTCATTGTTCGCAACACTGCCGACCACATACCGAGAGAAATTCACTACCGCTTCGTCTGTGGGCGTAACAAATGCACCGACAGACTCGCCGCGTTTCCAGTTGATGGTGTTGCGGCTGTAGAGTGTCACCGGTTTAGTGAGACTCCGTGTTTGTGGCTGATTATTAAACAAATAACTCAACTCCACTTTTGCTTGTGCAGCAGCGTTGGCACTGAGCGTAAAAAGCTGCTTTGCATCGAGTGTAGCTGAGAGATTGAACGATTGCTTCTTTCCTGCATCGATTTGTGATACGATCTGCTCCGACGGTAATTTCATATAATCCGGAATAAAAATAGAAACTTTAACATTACGGATTTCTGTCTTTGCTGAGTTCTCTACTTCAATTTTCGCAAGCGGGTTGTATGCGTAATAATTGACCTGTGACGGAAAAATATTCTCTATCGTGAACTGCGTGATATCCAACGGACTTGCTATGACCATACTTCCCTTTGCCTTCTCGGCAAAATCAGGTGTGCTGATATCGAGGCGGGTTCCGGTGAAACCGACAACGATGACATCTTGACGCTTTGTGAATTCATCGCGCAGATTATCCATGGTACCATTGATAGTCGCTTCAAACACTGCCGCATCTTTTTCAAAGTACCGTAACTTCATCTGCTCGATCATAGTGATTTCGTGCGGCAGATTCCGTTCATATTGAGCGATTGATTTCTGATCAAATCCGATGAAGGCAAGCTGCACAATGCGAGGTCCCGATGCTTCTTCGCTCATCTTCGTGCGAATCTTCACATACACATCAGCAGCAAGCGCTTCGCCAAGAGTGGCCATGGTGAGATTGGCTGCTGAATTTGCCCCGCCGGCGGATTTTTTTGTTGTCTTTGATGATACAGCAATGAGTTCACCTGTATCTGTAATGATTACTTTGCAGTTGCCCTTTGCTGCGTACTCAACATTTTTGACACCATAGAACTCTTTTTCTGCTTCGAGATTTCCTTCTGCTTTTCCGACGATGATCAATTCAGCACCGTAGCGCAAGCCAAGTTCTTTCGCGCGCGCTGGATTGCCTTCGGCAACTGCTATATCGCGCGCCTGAACATTTTCAAACTGCGCTTTATCTACGAGACGAAAACCTTTATCGAGAAGTATTTCTTCGATTTTCGATGCAACAAGACGCGCATCGACAGCCGCACCGTCAATTTTTTCATCAAGAATCACCATGATGCGCGGCCATTCTCTTTTATCCTGTCCTGTTGAAATGACTAATGGAAGGATGAGCATCACTCCAAGAAATACTGTTCTGATTATTTTCATTATTATTTCTCCTCTTTTTTTAACATCCCCTCCATCCCACCTCTCTAAGTGAGTAGGACGAGCTTCTTCTTTTATCTTATTCTTATTTCATGAGTACCATTTTCTTAATATCCTGGAACGTTTTACTGCCATCTGTGATTGAGAGTCGATAGAAGTATATACCAGAACTTTGCTGCAGTGCATTCCATTTCACTTCGTAATATCCGGATGATTTCTGCTCGTTCACAAGTGTTGTAATTTCCTGTCCGAGCACATTGAAGATCTTCAACGTTACCGTGTACGATGCCGATGCGTCGGGCACGGTGTACCGAATGACTGTCTCCGGATTGAATGGATTCGGATAATTAGCATAGAGTTTCATACTTGATGGTGTCAATGCTACACCGGCATTATTCCCTTCCACAAATGATTTTTTGCCAACGATCACGCGGAAGTTCCGCATACCATTACCGGAATTAATCTCCAATGATTGAACCTCTTTGAGGTTATGCGCCATCTTCTGATCATTGTCGATAAGATACGCCTCGAATGCTGGATTGGGTAAGTTCAAATTATTGCCCCATTGCAACTTCACCTTCACGCCTGCATCACCAGTTACCACGCGCATTTCCCACACATCACCGTCCTCGTTCGGCGGACGGATGTCACGCATCATCGCACCATCGGCATTCTTGAAGTAGACGGCGACATTCTTGTCACCAACAATCGGTGGAATGTATGAATCATACGGATCATCACCTTCATTGGCTCCTTGTGCCATACCAAGAGAACTCCCTTCACAGTGCATATCAATATCAGAACGATATGCATTGACAGCAAGGGTCCAATTCCCGGCAGTCTCTTTTTCAATCGATGGAACAGAGGATACACGGCTCGTCTTCGGTAATCCGCTGCGCTGACCCGTTGAAGGAAATTTTAATGTTCCAGCGTTGTTCACATATAAGGCAACACCTTCCCAGGGTTTTATTTGATAAACTGATGCAGAAGAAGTATCCCAGCCGCCGATTGGACCAGTACCGCTGTAATATGCATGCTGGCGTATAGGCTGACTTACGGATGAGGCAGTGGCATAAAATTCGAGACTATCAATCGGATACGAGATATTGAATGGATTCCCGACAAGATTCCATCCACTTTGTAGTTGAATACCGGTGTTATACATAACATCAGAGCGAACAACACTTGCCCCCTGAACAACAATCTGCGAGCCTTGATCCCTGACAATAAAGAAAAATGCCGCACCGGGAATAACTGCATTTGTCTGACTAAATTGATCATAATCCTGATATTGTCCGTTGACGTACCGTTGGAAACGCCACCGAGCATAGGAGATATTATTTTCCATATGACTTCCGAAATTGCTCAAGAGATTCACAGGTTGTTTATTCGATAGATCATACGGTACGGAGATCATTCGATAGGCTGTTGTTTTATTGCTTAACTGCGAGGCTGCCGGCATATCAAACGATTTATCGGTGACTTGCGGTCCTAATTGTACATCGATGGAATTATATGGAGACCATGTCACATTCCCTGCAATATCCCAGGCGCCAACGCGGTAGTTCACACCGATAGGTTTGTTGTTATAGACAAATTTATTTGTTGGAATCGAAAAACTGATTGAAGTCGCAGACACGTATGGCGAGTACGACCAACTTTGTTCTGATGTATTCCGATAGGCAACCTGCATCCGCGAAATTCCTGATCCTCCATCAGATGCCGATGCATTTACTTGCACTGCTCCGCTAACTACGCCGCCATTTCCTATATAAATAGGCCCGCCTGTAATATAGGGACTAGTAGTAAAGACTGGTGGAGTGATATCTACTACTGCACTTGGTGTCGCATTCACTTCATTGCTAAATCCACTTTCCAAACCAGCGTTATCCACAGCTGTGATGCGGAAGTAATAGGTTGTACTGTTAGTGAGACCAGTAATGAGTTTAACAGTATCGAGTATCGAGGCGGTTGAAGAGTCAACTTTCGTAGTTGGATTCGATGATGTTCCTCGGTAAATGCGATAGCGCAAAAAATCACTTTCTTTATTCTTGTTCCACTTGAGCGTTACTTGACCGTTTCCAGCGGTGGCAAACAGGTTTTGCGGGGCTGCAGGAGCAGTATTGATACCAATAATCCCATTATATCTCCATCTCGTATCACCCACAACTTTACCATCAGTACTGGTTGGAGACACACTCGCTTGATATGAGCAATTCAAAGAATCCAGCAGCCATTCGTATCCTTTCCGATCAAAGTCATAGGGATCGATATAGGGATGTGTATTTACATCACCAAACACCCATGCAGTTGGTGTATTTTTTGTCTTATTGCCGCCGGAAGGTGAGCGGTACCATCGCATCAGCTTCGTCATCAGTGTCGGTGTTTTTTGAGGCACAATGTATACCTTCTTAAACGCATTCACAGAATCAGCACCCAACCGGCTGCTGATGTGCCACGTTAAGGGTGAACCCTCACCCGTTACACCTGCAGAAGCAAATTTATTATAGAAGGCAAGTCCTGAATCGGAGATGCCGTAATAATTATTCGAGATTGTCCAAAAGGCAGTTTGGTTCGGTTCTGAGAAAATCCAAGTCATCCGATTTCCACCATAGAGATCCTTTTCCCCGCTTGAACCAAATTCCGGACTTAATTGCCGGGTATAATCGGTATCATTTCCCAATGAAAATGGATCGAGCAACAGATTGTTTGTAATTATTGCTCGTTCGCTTACATTCCCGAGTGCCAACACTCCATGATACCCCATTCCATTCACGAGCGTATTATGATCAAAGAGTAAGTACTTCATTGGACTTGTTGTATATGGTGAAGTTACCCCAAGATGTCGTATAATTCGGTCTTGCGAGTTGACAAATGTGCAGTTCTGTACAATGACGGTATCGATAGCATTGGCCCGAAGATCAATAGCTCTTCCGGCGCCTAAATTCGATCTACCTAAATATCCCATATTGGCAAAGACCGTATTGGTTACTTTTATGACCGAAGCTGCACCGTCAGTACTAATATGCTGGCCATCAGTGTTCGACAGAATACAACTATCAATTGCTATGTTCCATCCTGATGTCGTTGTAGGAATGCGTAATAATGTTCCTTTAAGACTTCGTAGATTTGTATCCGCAGGTTCATAGTATCCAGAGATAATAAGGTTCTTCAACTCAACATTCCCTGAGACGTTAATAAACTGACCAGGTAGAGCACCGGTTGTTAGCGAAGGAAATAGGAAGATTACAGGTTTTTGTGTCGTTGTGCTGTCATTGGCGCGAATACGCAACGTCCAATTAGTATTCGTGAAATCTGAGTTTGCCCGATAGATACCGCCGCGCTGTAATACATAGACACGGTCAGGCAGTTTTCCATTGGCAAGCGTGTCTGCGGCGATTTGATCGTTGAGATATTGACCGGAGATAAAAAATGGGGCAAGACGGAGGATGCTCTCAACAGATACCGTTGTTGCGCTCACAATATTTGTAAGAAGAGAATTTCCGTTCGCATTATAGGCGTAAACATAAAATTCATAAAATGTCGAAGGAGTTAATCCCGTTACCTGAAACGATGCGCTGCTTGTTGTATTTGGAGGAGCGGGAGTTGCAAATTTCGACCAAGTGCCGGTTGTTCCACCAGCGCGCAATAGAATGATGAACCCTGTTTCATCCGTCGAATTATCATTCCAAGAAAGTTTAATCTGTGTTGATGATACGACCGAAGCGACAAGAATTGTTGGGGAAAGTGGCGGAACTTTTAATGCGACATTAGCCCCGTAAACATCCAATCCATTTGAAAGTCCGGTCCATGTTGTATAAGCAGTCTTCGTACCCGAGACATTACTTCCGAAAATAGAAGGAAAATCGTCTAAGCTTACATTCGCAGTCGAAGAGCTGTCAGAATATCCGAAGGCAAACTCTGATCCCGCCATACTGACTCTTGTTTTTCCATCCTGTATGAAGGACACGTAAAAATTTCCATCTAAGTCGCTCGTAACGTTAGGCAAAATTTCATCGACTCCCGTCCACCAACTCACCTCACGTTCCTGCCATGATGCACCACCATCATCCGATACATCCGCGTAAACATCAAAATCAGATCCGGTTTTCCAATCTGTTGCATCTCCTGCATAATCATATTGATATATTACAGCGACGCGTTTTCCCATTGCCGATACCATCGGTCCAACTTTCTTATTCTTACCACCATTTACATTCATCGGTAAAATTATTTCAGGTGTCCATGATGATGATAAACCGAACAATATAGACTTACGCATAAGAATAGAACCGGCGCTTGCATCTGTCCCTAAATAGGCAAGATATAATCCACTTGAACTATAATCGAGGCCAATAGATGTAGATCCGAGTTCGCTTTGAGAGAGCCCTAATTCTTGATATGTGCTCCAAGTTCTTGCTGTATCTTTCGAGATACAAAAAAGGACGCTGTTCCTTCCATCTAATTGTTTGAAGAGATATGCCATATATAGATAGGGCATTGTTCCAGAATACTCCTGGGCATCAGTGACCATTTTATGATCGACAATATATTCACTGGTGCTTACAACAGGAACAGGCACATCCGGATTTAATTGTTCATTAGCTGGATCAAATCGAAATGTCCGTAATGCACCATTACGTTGGTATGAGACTATAATATCACCTCCTACAAGCACAATCTGAGGTGAATACAAATGATAACTTTGACTTGAAATATAGCCCCAATAACTCCATGAATTTCCTGCATCGGTAGATTTATAAATGTCTATGTAGCCATAGGGAAAACTTCCTCCCACCATATCATAATTATCAAATGCTACATACATCTCATTTCCATTAGCAACAATTTGTGGTGTTCGTTGATCCGCAATTCCTGTATAAATAGGTACATCTGTTGACATCTGTTTTGCAGAATTAATTTTTTCCATCAATTGCGGTTTTGTAATTGAAGAAGATGGTTTTATCAAAGATCCGATATCCAAATCTGCAGATGACTCGTTCGTTACTTTTTGGATAGGATTTGCTATAAATGGTTGTTTGGTCGTCGGACTCGAACCAGCTAATTGTGGCGTGAAATATACTTTATCCTCCTGCAGTTTAGCCTTTATCGCTTTCTGACCTTGGGCAACAATGGGAAATATCGGCACGAGCAAAAGTAACAACAGCAAAACAAGACTCCGCTGAGGGAAAACCGCATCTGAAAGATGGCGCGTGCCTCTCGCTTGCTTGCTGTTGAAGCTGTGAAAGCCATGCAAACAATGATGGTCAATCGTTTTTATCAAATTCTTCATCGTGTGCCTCATTATGATGTTCAAATTTCTCTTATCCTTGGTACACTTGCAAAGATTAATTGTGCAGTTGACCATGAGCAACTTCTCAGAGTTCTATGTTTATGGTAAACCCGGAGCTGCTGGCAATGGCTGTGTTTGTGACTGGCTGTTGCTTTCATTTTTCTTTTGCGATAATAAAACAGCCGCACCACCGCCGAGCACCACCGCTCCGCCAACATACCACAACCACTTTGACGAACCGCCTGTTGTACCGGTTGACACTTTTACGTCTTTGCCGGTTAATTCCTTTGCCATTTCAGCGGCTAACTCAGGGATGATATCCGTCAGCAAATCTTCAATATCACCAGAATGTCGCCGGCTTTTATTTTGAATAATCTGTGCTGTGGCTATATCGATCACTTGTATATTTATTGTATAAATTTTCCCGACCTTTCCGATCGTTCCAGCAAACATTTTTTCCACTTTCAAAATTTTTCCAACTTCTACAATACATTCCACCTGTGTGCACGCTTCCGATTGCTGAAATCCTTGCTCTTGGAGAATAGACTTGATCCGGTTGCGGTCAACGACAATAAATTCACCTGTTTCAATGATCTGCCCCTGAAAGGCATCGGACAGCGATGCTGCATCTTCCTTCGATACACCGCCGCGCGGTTCGAACTCAAGTACCGCGATATTCAGCTTCTTCTTCTGAAGTTTATTGTCCTGACTCAATGCGGCAGGAGCCACAATCGAAATCAAGAATATAAGTAAAACGAAACGGATAAGAGAAGGATGTAGGAATATATGTAAACACATGTGAACCTCCTGCATTAAAATATTTTAAATTCCGCTGATCTCTTACGTCCGGCAGTTATTTCTTCAGCGTGCCATCAAGACTCTTTATAAATTCCTGAACTAACTTCGGCAAGAACTTCTCACCAATATTTTCCAGATCGTCATCATACGTCCATATGCGAGCATACTCTACGCGTGAAGATTCCACATCGATCATTTTTAGATTTACAATGTATTTCTCTCCCAACATACCGATGGAACCCGAGAACATTTTTCGTACAGAAAGTATTTTCCCGGCTTTCACTGCATCTTCCCCGTTTTGAGTTGCTTGGAATCCTTGTTCCTGCAACACTGCGTTTAATTTATTCCGCTCGACTACAGTGAATCGTCCGGTATTCTGCAATGCGGATGAAAACATATCTGTTACACTCTCAGCTTCGCCTGCCTTCATACCGGCTCGTGATTCGAGTGAAAGAATACTGCAAAGAGTAGGTGACGGAGGGGGGATTTTTTCTGTCGAACTGCAGCCAATAAGAAGAACAATACTACTGACACAACATAGTAGCCTTTGCCACATCAAACACCTCTTAGTCGATAGAGTTTTATGAATTTCGGATTTTAGGGCATCTCTAAAATCTAAAGCTTCAAATATCAAACAATGCCCAAATTACAAATGTACAATGATTGAAAAAATGATTTTTGTGTGTTTTGTTTTTTATCGTTGAAATTTGTTTACTATTTGTGATTTGATGTTTTTAGATATATCCATAAGTAAGAACATGCAAACACTATTTGCTGACTACTTCTTTGCGGGTTCTTCTTCCAGGAGCTTCTTTATTAATTTTTCTAGTTCAATTTGAAAATTTTCATGGTAGCCGCGGTTGATTTGGCGCACAATCCCAAATTTATCAATCACCACCAAGACCGGTAACCCATGGACGGAATACAGACTTGTATATCTGCCCGATGGATCCACTAAACATGGTAATGTATAGCCGCGACTCTTGTATATATCGCGTACCGAGTCTTCTATCGATTCAGCTTTCTCCATGGTATTGACAAGAAAGAATTTCACATTTTGATCTTTATAATCAGCTGCAAGCTTTGTAAGAATTGGGATTTCATTCTTGCAGGGCTGGCACCATGTTGCCCAGAAACTTAAAACAACCACTTGCCGTTCTTTTTTCTTCCATGGTTCTCGCAGCGTCTTGCCTGTAAAATCACGAAGAAAGACACCTGTATTCGCCATAAGATTGCGCATCACAAACTGGGGCGCTTCATCTCCAACATTTAATGTATCAGATCTGAAAATCAAGCTCGCTTCGGCATTGTTCCACGTTGAGAAAATAAGCATTGAAAAGAGGAGAATGGCAAAAAATTTGAACAGGTTCATATGTTTTCCAGTATGAATGGGATAGCTATGAAATCATAACAAGAATTTGCACCTTTGTCAATATATAATATCACAATATTTTCGCCGAACGACAAGGTATCCTTGCATTTTGCGTGCCTCCTTGTTAGATTAGCACCAGTTTTGCCGTCTGTTCTTTACTTCACCACACCAAGGATGAATGTCATGACACCCACTGAAGAAAAGAAATTCCATTGGAAACGTTTCGCAGGCATTATCATTGCCCTGGCAACTGTACTCCTCGTCGAACTTCTGTTTCATACATCCTTGATTCCCGACACGATAGGAACAAACATCTTCCAATCGATGGAGCGGCGCAGCTTGGATATGTTGATGCGGTTCCGCGGTGTTCGTACAAACGCAGAGAATGTCATGATGATCAAGATCGATGAATACACCGAAAAGCAGATCGGGTGGCCGATTCCACGCGATCAATACGGCGCAGTGATGGCGCTCCTGAGCAATTCCGGTGCGAAAGCCGTTGCGCTTGATGTGTTCCTTACCGATAAACAGGAGGTCGACAGTACAGAAAACGCACTCCTCATCCAATATTTGTCGCAAGCACAAAACACCTATCAGGTGATTGGTCCTTTCATCCCATCAAAGACGGAACGCGAACAAGTCAGCCGCAGAAACGTCGATAGCACTGCACATGATGTGATTGGGAAATTTGGAATTCCCGCGCCGCAACAACATCATTTCCCGCGAGCACCGTTCATAGATGCTTTTCCGTTCCTTGAGTTGGCTGATGTCTCAACCGGAGTAGGTCACGCCCTTCTCATTCCTGAATCGGACGGTGTCATCCGCTCTATGCCGCTGTATATAGAGTATGCCGGACGTCTGTACCCATCGATCGGTTTTGCACTCGCCCTCAAAGCACTCAACATTGACCCGAAACAAGTACGGTTTGAAGACACAGATGATGGTACGATCGTCTATGCCGGTTCACTTGTCATCCATACCGGTCTGTGGGGCGAAGTATTGATAAACTATATCGGCAAAAGCGAATTGTTTCCGTCAGTTTCCTTTTATGATGTACTTTCAGCTGCCAAGGAGCGAAATGAAAAATTCTTTGAACAGTTCAATGGAAAGGTGTGCATCATAGGTCCGACCATTCGCTCTGTCGGCGATTATTATACAACACCTGTGGATGAAGCTACACCAGGATTTATGACACATGCGAATGTGTACGATATGGTCATTACAAACTCATTCATTACTCCGGCACCTGCGTGGATCCAATTCCTCCTTCTTCTGGTTATCACGCTTGCCGTTGGATTCGTTACGCATACACGGCACATGAAAATCGGGATTCTTGTTCTTATCGTCGTGACATTTCTCTTCCTGACATGCGCTATTGTCGCTTTCAATTCTGCACATCTCTGGTTGAACATGGCAGCCCCGCTGAGCGCACTTCTCATTTGTTTTGTTACAACCGTTGCTTACAAAGCCGCTACAGAAGGCCGCCAGCGCAAGTTGATTACGAGCATGTTCGGCACGTATGTCGACAGCAATGTTGTCCGCATTCTTATTAATAATCCAAACCTTGCAAAATTAGGCGGCGAAAAACATGAGATCACGATCCTCTTTACCGATATCAAAGGCTTCTCGAGTATTTCGGAAAAAGTGAGCGAGGATGTTCTCGTCAAGCTTCTCAATATTTACTTCACTGATATGACGAATGTCGTTTTAGCAAACGGCGGTGCGGTGGACAAATTCATCGGCGATTCCATTATGGCGTTCTGGGGTGCACCGCTGCCTGATTCCGATTCTGCGTACCATGCCTGCGTTACTGCCGTGCACATGCAATCACAATTGGATAAACTTCAAACACAGTTATTAAAGATTGGCGGCGTAGGAATCAAGCAGCGTATAGGTGTGAATACGGGATTATGTATTGTCGGGAATATGGGATCCGAACAGAAAAAAAACTACACTGTTACAGGAGACCCGGTCAATCTCGCCTCTCGTCTTGAAGGAGTGAATAAACAATACGGTACCGGTATTCTCATCTCAGAGTTTACCCACAAAAAAGCCGGCAAACGCTTGGTCACTCGCCTGGTTGACCGCGTGCAAGTTGTAGGCAAATCCGAACCCGTGCAGATCTTCGAACTCATAGACCTCGCCAATAAACCATTAGACGACAAGACGAAGTACTTTCTCGATATCTATGAACAAGGACTCAAAGCATATCAAGAGCGCCGGTGGGATGAGGGCATTGCGTTCATGGAACACGCATTGGAGAAAGTTCCAGACGATTCTGTCTGCCAACTTTACATCGAACGGATGAAGTTATATCAGATCACGCCGCCGTCCGATAACTGGAGCGGTGTATTTGTCCTTCAGTCAAAGTAACACGAAGAACGAAGAGGTTTGTGGGCCCTGCTGGACTCGAACCAGCGACCCGCAGATTATGAGTCTGCTGCTCTAACCAACTGAGCTAAGGGCCCGTCCAACTTTATAAAAATACCGAAAATGAGTCCGAGAAGCAACACACATCATCAAGGGCGGTCATGGTGAAAATTAAGCATTTGATAACTCATCTACTTAATTTTCAAACTTCAATTTCACATTTACTACTTCCGGACGATTACCGGTCCGCATCGGCGGGCCCCAAGTTCCGACACCGCACGAAACATAAAAATGCGTGTTGCCTTTCTGCTTATATCCCCAGCTCAGTTCATACACTGCCTGCGAGATATAATTGAATGGCCAAAGTTGTCCGTGGTGAGTATGCCCCGAGAACTGAAGATCGACTCCATGACCGACAACATCATCCAAATGGAGTGGTTGATGATCCATGAGAATCACCGGAAGAGATGTATCAACGCTGTTCATCAACTCACTAAGTTGTTTTCGCTTCTTCCCATTGAATTGCCTGATGCTGACATCCTCTCTTCCAACCAATGTAAACGCATCCGCGACTTTCGCAACGCTGTCTCTCAGCATAGTAACTCCATGCGCGACAAGGTATTTGCATGCAGGTTCAACCCCACCGATATACTCATGATTTCCGGTTATTCCATAGATTCCGTACTTTGATTTGATTTGCCGCAGTGTCTCTCCAAGATTTTGGCGAATCACGGGTTCTATATCCTCATCGACTAAATCGCCTGCGAATAATACAATGTCCGGATTCAGTGAATTAATTTTTCCCACAATACGCGTAAAATGACTGTTACAGATAATCGTTCCAAGATGAACATCGGTTACAAGCGCGACATTCAATTCCTTCAGCGGAGAATTCTTATGAATCGTCAATTCCAGAGTTTGAATTCGTGGCATCATTGCATTGAACCGTGCTCCAACGACCGTTAAAACAACAATACCGATAACGATAAAAGCGGTCACTTGTTTTGTGTGCAGGATATTTCGTGTCAGAAAATCCGGGAAGAACGGCACCAGAAAATTCACAAGTCTCAAAAGATCAATTGCTAAGAGAATAATAAGAAAATATGCCATCGCTCCCATCCAGAATGAACCGATCCAAATTAATCCATCCGTTAACCACGAAAGGGCAATACGCTCAAGTAATCGCGCTGCGATGTATGATAGTGAAAGAAACCAAAAGACCACTGTGAACCATATCCGCAAAGGAGAGCCAAGGGAAATAACTTGCAAGCCGCGGAGATAGATATATGTATTGATCAGTCCATAGAGAACGATAACGATAGAAAAAAATACCATAAACGTTTGTGTCCTTGTCATAGATAACCCGATCATTCAATTTTTATACTTGTATAGGATAGAACAATAGAACCGAAAATTCAAGCTGTATTCCATTCCATACTCATTTCTTTGTAGTGCCTCAGTTTAGTGCGGTCAGGACTTACGTCCTGACCGATACTGTTGAATGTCAGGAAGAAATTCCTGACATCACTGACCAACTATGTTAAATTGAGACACTACTCATTTCTTTGTTGAATCTTATTCCGATAATCCATAGAATAGGACTGGATAGTGTAATACTTTTGGAGAATATCATGGATGAATTTATGAGAGCCGCCATCGAAGAAGCCAAGCTCGGCTTACAGGAAGGCGGAATTCCCATCGGTTCGGTGCTTGTGCGGGACGGTAAGATCATCGGACGAGGGCACAACCGCCGCGTTCAGAACAATGATCCGCTTGCACATGCCGAGATTGAATGCCTTCGCAATGCAGGGCGCATCGGTGCATACGCAAACACAATTCTCTTTAGCACTCTCATGCCCTGTTATCTTTGTTCCGGTGCGATTGTCCAATTTGGAATCGAGAAAGTTGTTGTGGGAGAATCGAGAAGTTTCCAAGGAGACATAGAGTTTCTGAAAGATCACTGGGTCACTGTGGATGATTGGGACTGGGATGAATGCATTGAACTGATGAAAGAATTCATGAAAAAGAATCCAACTCTCTGGAATGAAGACATCGGAAAGCTCTGACCATTATGACAAATCAACAACTCTTTATACGGAAAGCGATCAAGCTTTCCTTGGAGAATGTCCAAACGGGAAAAGGCGGACCATTTGCTGCTCTCATAGTAAAGGACAACAACATCATCGCAAGCGGAACAAATCTTGTTACATCCTTGAACGATCCTACAGCACATGCAGAAATCATCGCCATTCGCGAAGCATGCAAAATACTCGGTACTTTTCAACTGAGAGGATGCGAGATGTATTCTTCCTGCGAACCATGCCCCATGTGTCTCGGCGCTATTTATTGGGCGCGCTTGGCGAAAATATTCATCGCCTCAATCATGCAGGATGCCGCCGATGTTGGTTTTGACGATGCATTTATTTATTCGGAATTTTCCAAACAGATTAGCGACCGAAAAATACCGATGGTCCTGATGCCCCAAAATGAAGCGCTCGCAGTATTCAAAGAATGGAAGGAAAAGAAAGACAAGGTTAAATATTAGAGTAATAACAGCCACTGAGAGAATAAGATCACTGCCCCAAAAGGAGAAGACACATGTCAAAAGAAATACTAAACGATGCACGATTTGCTAAAGCAGGCGATGTTATGACGCAGTATGTCTTTTACATCGACGGTGATAAGTCCGTAGCCGAAGCAATCAGACTCATGAGAGCGGAAAACCTCTCCAGCTTGATAGTAAACGGAAAAACACCAACTGACCCATGGGGAATTGTGACACGCAAGGATGTGGTAAGTAAAATTGTCGCTCCTGACAAGGATCCGGAAAAAGTCAAGGTCAGTGAAATCGAATCAAGGCCGCTTATCACTGTCTCTCCTGATCTCCTGGTAAAGGACTGCGCTCAACTGATGCGTACGAAGGGAATAAGGAGGGTAGCTGTTTATGACGGTAAGGCAATCGTCGGGCTATTAAGCAACACCGATATCTTTCATGTCATCAAGGTGTAGCGAACGCTTCATGATCGAGGCGTGTTTCCGATAGTTCTGAATACGGTACATTCGACACTCCCAGTTGTGAAAGAGTCCCGCATACGTTTCATTCCGGCGGGCTAACACCCTTCCCGTTTGGATAAAATCCAAACACTCATGGGATTATCCTGAAGGAGAAATCATAATGACCTTTATAATAAGATAAAGGAAAATATTTATTGTTAAAATTTCAGTTCATGTCGGTATATATGCTCTAACGCATCCAGAAAGTTCCGCAACGAATGCATTTGATTCTTACTTCTAATTTTGTATACTATGAACACACTGTTTTTATAAAACAAAAATAGCGGTACTTCTAAGGAGATATTTATGAAAAGAATCGGAACGGTAATATTCATGGCTGTCCTTGCTTTCATTATTTCTTCCTGCAAAGGGGATCCGGGTTCGCCAGGAAGTTTTGCGGATAATGTATTTATGGCGCAATTCCAACAGGGCATACTCCCATCGTCAGCATTCAACGGAGTGTTGGACACTTATATCGTATCTGGGTCGCGGGACAATATCAATGCAGACTGTGCCAATCTTTATCTGGGCAGATATGGATCGGACACTACTCGAATAGGATTCTCTTGCGACTTGACTTCGATACCCCCAGAGGCTACCATTGTCAAAGCGTACCTGACCCTTACAACAAATGCGGTAACCGTACAGGGGGTGACTGCAACCGCTTTCGCCCAGCCACTATTTTGGTGGCCAGGTTCTTCAGGATGCAACGTCACTTACGCAAGTACTTACGATGCCCACTGGAACGGCCCATGGTCAACAACAGGTGGAGACTTATCTAGACCCATGAGCGATACTTCATCTGTTTCCTCTACTTCTTCAAACAGGGCAATCACTTTTGAACTGAACACATCAATCGTCCGGAACTGGGTCAGGAATGGCGTATCCAATTCTCCAGATGCAAATTACGGGCTGATAATAAAATCCTCGAATGAAGCGTCGGGAAGCTATATAACCGTATACAGCAGTAATAATACCACAAACATATCTTACAGGCCAATATTGACAGTGTACTATACAATGCCGTTTTAAAGAAAAACACAATTGATTTTTATGCAGCCCATGCTGTAAAACTATCCGGCATCTCAATATTCTGAAATTTACGGATGCGCCACTTTGTTTTTTCCGCTGCGTTGGGCATCGTAGAGTACTTCTTTTGCAGCAAGCAAAAGATCTTTTTCTGATCCAGCATTCCCGGGAAACGCGGCCACACCGATGCTTACCGTAGTTCGGATTTTTTTCTGCGTAAACTCCGTCTCCGCAATCATCTTCCTTAATTCTTCGGCGAACGCGATCCCGTTATCAAGCGGGCTGTTCTCGCGCAGAATAATTATTTCATCGAATCCGTAGCGACCGGCTGCATCCATTGGCCTTAAACGAGACTTGATGATACCAGCGATTCCTTTCAGCAGCCGCTTCGATGCTTCATAGCCGTAGGTACCGCCAATTTGTTTATAATTGTCAATATCCAAAATAAAGAGAGATAGACTTTCGCGATTCGCTTCGGCACGCGATATACTCGTGCTGAGTCGTTCAAGAAACGGTGCATATTTTTCTAAGTCAGTTTCGGGATCAACCGGATCTAGGCGAAGATTTTTTTCATACAGATATGACTTATTAAGAGCAATACTTGTCAGATCGGCAAAACTCTGGAGTGTTCGCAGATCCTGTGCTGTAAAAGAATTCGGTTCCCGTGCGTCGGCATAGAGATAACCGAGAGTGCGAAGTTCGGCAACTATTTGGAGGCACACAGCCGAACCGAAAGGATGTTCCAGTTGGATTTCTTCGGCAACTTGCTGTTCCTGTACACTATCCGTGACGAGAATCGGGTGTCCGGTCGACAGCATCCGTGCAATGGCACCGGTGCCGAGTGAACGCCGAAATTCTTTAACATAAAGATGGGATAAGTTATGATTTGTAAAAACGCGAAGATATTCTGATGCGGGATCTATAATAATGACCGCGCAGGTTTGACAGCCATACATACGTACAATCCGATCGACAATAAGCGTGAGTACACGTTCCGGTTCATGGGTAGCTTTGATAATACTCAACACTTCAGAAAAGAAGCTCAGGCAGTCTTCTGGTTTCAAATGAGACACAGCGTTCTCCTTTTTATCAATGGGACACTCTTCATGCTGCTATGATATCATATCTGTATTCATTCATCCGATCATCTTAACAACAACTCACCCTTGTTAAAGGATACAACCACTATTCTATCATACATATTACTCTTTTCCAACCCTCTGATTTCCTATGCCCTTTTTCTTCATGAGCGCTTCAATATCTTCTATAGATTGCGGTGCAAAGGCAGAAAGCACACTCCTTCCCTCATCTGTTACCACTACATCGTCTTCAATCCGTATTCCGATATTCCAAAATTTTTGATGACAATTACTGCCCTCCGGAATATAAATACCGGGCTCCACGGTCACAACCATGCCTGGAACAAGTTTTCCAATCGACCCACCATCATGCACATCAAGTCCAATGAAATGACCTATCCTATGTGGACAGTATTTTTTAACATCATCAGAATCCTTGGCAATCCCCAGCCGAATCAATCCTTCGGCAATAACCTTCATTGCTTTTTTCTCGACATCCACCATCATCATACCGGGGAAAATAGTGTCAATCGCTGTTTGCTGTGCATGAAGAACAAGTTCATAAATTTCTCTCTGCGCCGAATTAAACTTGCCATTCACTGGAATGGTGCGCGTAACATCTGCAGAATATCCATGATATTCAGCACCGACATCCATAATCACAAGTTCGCCGCTTTGCATTTTACGTCTATTTGCATCATAATGGTACGATTGAGTATTGGATCCGGAGCCGATGATAGATGGAAAACCGGTATATTCTGCACCTGCCTGTGTAAAACAATATTCGACAACCGCCTGTAATTGGTATTCAAACATTCCGGGTTCACAACTCTTCATGGCTTCAATGTGTGCGGCGATGGTAACATCAGCAGCTTTCTGAAGAAGTTCAATTTCTGCGGGTGATTTGACAGCGCGCATTTCTCCAACGATGGCGCTTATTCCTTTTACATTGAGATTGGGATATTTTTCCTGTAGATTTTTCATCGATTCCCGCCAACTGATAAAACGTATATCCGAGACCGGATCAATAAGTGTCTCTATGAGAGAGGGTGTGTAATACACAATGTGTGTATTCGAAAGAAGTGATACGAGAATTTCTTTCAGCCGGTCGTTTGTGAGAGCAATACTTTGAGTTCCTTCGGATCCAAATCCAAGAATTTCACGAGCACCTTCGGTTCCAAGGTTTTTACCTGTCCACTCTTTTGTTGTAGGAGCGAGAAAAAGAATTTCTTTCACGCGGTTTCCATTATCCAGCACAAAACCGCCCGGAATAAGAATGAGCGTACTGTTCGATTCATTACATCCTGTGAAATAGAGAAAATTGCTGTTTTGCCGAAAGCGATAATCAATATCTCCGGATCGATTCGCATATTCTTGCGCCCTGAAGATGGCGATAGAATTTGAGTCCATTTTCGCCATCACTATAGAACGCCGCTGGCGGCATTCTTCCGGCCTGATGTGATCGATGTCGTAAATGCCATACTTCGTATACGGCACACCGCTCGTGGATTGACCTACAGAGTAAGAAACACAAAGAATGATTAGGAACAAAGAAAAAGAAGAACGTTGCATCATAGTATCTCCTTCTGAATAAAGAGAAATAAATTGAAATATCCTACTTTGAAGAGCTCGTACATGCATGCAGATTATCTTAAAATAAATATACAATGAAATCGACCTCTGTTCGCCTCTCCAGATACACGATGAAAAACAACGGCATGTAAGATTTTATTTATTAAAGCATGGTAGGAATATTTTGAATTGTCCGCAAGTGAGACCATGGGAAGAAGTGAGCTTTCTAATTGTCTATTTTCTTCTTACTTTTAAACGAATATTTCAGAAAGATGAAACATGTTTTCTCAGCATGGAACACGAACCGAACGCCAGCAATTCACTTTACAGCACGTTATAGAAGACAGCTGCCGGAAGAATTCATCACACATTGCTCTCACTTTTACAGACGATGAGCCAATCAGCTATTCCGATTTAAAACGACAGATTGACCATCTCTCTGTCTTTCTGAAAAATCAAGGGGTAGTGCATGGCGACCGTATTGCAATTCTTGGTGAAAACAGCCCTCAATGGGGGGTCGCCTATTTCGCGATCACCACGATGGGTGCTATCGCAGTTCCAATTCTCCCGGACTTTCATGCTTCCGAAGTTCACCATATTCTTCGACACTCCGGAAGTAAAGTCATCTTCATCTCTGAACGCTTCTTTCATAAAATTGAAGATCTCGATTTTACGGAATTCAACAGCATCATTTTAATGAACGATTTTTCCATCATTAATCCCGCAACATCGAAAGCAACATTGCGCCAACTGATTGCAGAAGGAAGCAAGGAACTGCGGAAAATCAAGAATCTCGTCCTAAGTCTTGCCGGATTGATTCAGCGAGAGATTACCGAAGATGACATTGCATCCATCATTTATACTTCAGGAACCACGGGACATTCCAAAGGCGTCATGCTCACACACAAGAATATTGTCTGGAATGCCAGTGCATCCTCCAAAATTCCGGGCATCAACGAGAAGGACCGAATGCTCTCCGTCCTTCCGCTTGCCCATGTGTATGAGTGTACATTAGGATTGATTCTTCCGATTATGTTCGGTGCATCTGTCTATTATGTAAAAAAACTTCCCACGACCGCTGTTCTTCTTCCGGCATTGGAAAAAGTAAAACCCACGATGATGCTCACGGTTCCTTTAATCATCGAGAAGATGTATAAGACGCGCATCATGCCTGAAATCAAAAAACGGAAAATCGTGCAACTCGTCTATAAATTTCCACTGATTCGCAAGCGCATCCACAAACTTGCCGGCAAGAAACTGATGGAGACCTTCGGTGGAGCATTGAGATTTTTTGGAATTGGGGGAGCGGCACTCTCGCCTGAAGTTGAACGGTTTCTCCTCGAAGCAGAATTCCCTTATGCCATCGGGTATGGGTTGACAGAGACGTCGCCCCTCGTTGCCGGAGCAAATGCAGAAAAAACAAAATATCGATCCACCGGTCCCGTTGTCCCCGGGCTTGAGGTGCGCATCGAAAACTCTGATCTAAAATCCGGTATCGGAGAAATTGTTGTGCGCGGGCCAAGCGTTATGAAGGGGTACTATCGTGATTCAGAGCGTACGGAAGAAGTGCTCTCACGTGAAGGCTGGTTTCACACTGGCGACCTCGGCAGTTTTGATAAGAATGGCTATCTCTACATCAATGGACGCATGAAAAATGTTATTCTCGGTCCGAGTGGCGAAAATATTTATCCCGAAGCTATCGAGTCTGTGATTAACCGATCAGATATCGTACTCGAATCGCTAACCTATCAAGACGAAGGACAGCTTGTTGCACGTATTTTCCTCGACTACGAGAAGCTCGATGTTGAATTTTCCAGTATGGGATTGACTGAATCACAGGCGCGGGAACGAATTGTTCAATTATTGGAAGATATTCGAAAACAGGTGAATGAACAAGTTTCTTCTTTTTCACGCATGAGTCGGGTTATAGAACAAACAGAACCGTTCGAAAAGACACCAACACAGAAAATCAAGCGATATCTCTACGCTAACTGATCGGAACGACCGATAATCCTTGCACGAAACGGTCACAGTACCACCCTCCCCATTGGGCAGAACATTTCTGAACAGTTTTTTTTTACATTCAGTAACATGCGCTTCCCAGATTTACTTTTATAAATTAATTTTGCAACCACTTGACATTCACGTGTTCAGAATTTATCTTGTGTCGTGCCGTCTCCCCGACGACACATAGTTAGCCTCCCTATACTCCGGCGTCTGGTAGTACGTCGGAGTATTTTTTTTTACTACTCTCTTTTTTATTGACTAACAAAAAGAACTCTCTTGACCAGTTCCAATTTCTTCTCGATGTACGCTATGAATATTCGAATTTAAAAATCAAACCCATACTTACGGATTGCAAGTTGGGTGTGCATTTGAGGAGTTCGTAAGACTGAGGAACCATGACTCAATAAACATGAATAATCAAGGATTGTATATTCTTCGTCATGAGAACAACCCTTCAACCGACAAATAACGTTCACCTGTATCGTAGCAGAAGGTGATGATCTTTCCATTCTTTGGAAGATCAGGAAGTTTCTTTGCCACAGCTGCGAGTGATGCGCCGGAAGAAATACCGACAAGAATTCCTTCCTCACGTGCGCAACGCTGTGCATATTCAAATGCTTCATCTTTCGTAATCTGAATAACACCATCAAGTATTTCGGTGTGTAGATTTTTAGGAATGAAGCCTGCGCCAAGTCCTTGTAAAGGATGCGGTCCTGGCTGCCCGCCGCTAATCACAGGAGAAAGGCTGGGTTCAACAGCGAAGATTTTGATTTTAGGAAATTTCTTTTTGAGCACTTCGGCAACACCAGTAATATGTCCGCCAGTGCCGACGCCTGTAATCAACATATCGAACCCTTGTGGAAAATCTCGGAGAATTTCTTCAGCTGTCGTCTTTCGATGGATTTCAATGTTTGCCTCATTCTCAAACTGTTGGGGAATCCATGAATTCTTTGTTACTGCTGCAAGTTCGTTTGCTTTTTCAATTGCTCCCTTCATTCCTTTTTCACGAGGAGTAAGTTCCAGCTGCGCTCCATATGCAGCCATGAGCCGCCGTCGTTCGACGGACATCGAATCGGGCATGACGAGAATGAGTTTGTATTTTTTCACTGCCGCAACCAAAGCAAGACCAATACCTGTATTCCCGGATGTCGGTTCGATGATGACAGTGTCCGGCTTCAATATGCCGCGACGCTCAGCATCCTCAATCATAGAGAGCCCAATACGATCTTTAATACTGCCGCCGGGATTTGCACGTTCTAATTTGATCCAGACTTCATGATCACCGAAGAGTCGACGAATACGAACATGAGGAGTATTACCGATTGTTTCCAAAATAGAGTTTGCTTTCATGATTTTTTCCTTTATGTGGTTAGATACTAAAATCAATTGGCGCACCCGTCATTTCTTTGGGGCGTACTGTTACTTTGCTTTCTTGATACACAGAAGAGAACGGCGGTACACTCGTTGTGAGCCAGACATTTCCTCCGATAACACTATGATGACCGACAATAGTCTCACCGCCAAGAATGATCGCCTGCGCGTAGATAACAACACCATCTTCGATGGTCGGATGGCGTTTAGACTTCGCTAATTTCTTATCCACACTCAGAGCCCCAAGCGTAACTCCTTGGTACATCTTTACATCTTTGCCGATAATGGCAGACTCACCAATTACGATACCGGTTCCATGATCAATAGCGAATGATGTTCCAATTTGAGCGCCTGGATGAATATCAATTCCCGTTATTTGATGCGCATATTCCGTAACGAGACGTGAGAAAATAGGAACATGCATTACATAGAATTCATGCGCGATACGATAGATTGCGATGGCTGAAAAACCGGGATACGCCAGGATTACTTCGTCAACACTCTCAGCCGCCGGATCTCCACTGGTAATAGCTTCGGCATCCAGCCAGAGTTTATCATGCAAACCCGGAAGTGCCTGCATAAATTGTTTAACTATATCTTCCAGATTCAAGGACGTGTCTTTCAAAAGTGGAATAAGCAGACGCTTTAAATCACGCTCCAAGAGTACAAGACGCGATTCTATTTCCTCTTTTGTATAGAACATCTCCTTGCAAAAATGCGGGAATAAAATAGCAAGCAAGTCTTCTACAAATTCTTGCGTTCCCTTCTTGAGCTGAAACCCAAGTGAATGATCATCACGACGCTCTTTCAGTGTTTGAGCAAATTCGTTATAGAGTGTCTCATTAGTCATTTTCATCCTCCTTGTTCCAATTGTTTGTGTCTATCAATACTATAGTCATACGTTCTGTCTCAAATAGGTTCCCACAAATAAAAAAGGCTCAGCATCGCCGAGCCTTTCGTCAAAAAACAAAAACATTCATAAAATTATTTCTTGATTACTCTGCTCGTAATTCTCCTATGACAGCAACAACAGAAACATACCGCTGCTACAGTTACACTTCCTGCATTCCGAGCATTATTTATATGGACCATCATACCCTACAAAAATAATATCGTCTAGTTATATACATTGTCTATTCTCTTAACAATATAGAGAAACAATTTGTTCCTTTCAAGCTTTATTCGCTGTCGTTTCTGCTTTTCTTGTTTATTCTTCTTTTTCTTTCCAAATTTAACTTCTTTTTTGGTTCCACCAGCGATCCATGACTTCCGCTACGTCTGTCTTTGTATTGGGGTGTTTCCACTTATCAAAGAATTTCACATCGGCGCTGTGTGGAGTCGGTGTGGGAAGATCAATTTGTACACGCTGTGGAATAGGAATTGCATCACCTATAATAATGGATTCACCTTGACGAAGAAGCGGAACAACGCTGTCGAGTCCGCTAAATGTATCGGGCATCAGACGACGTACATATGCCTGATCGGTCGGATTGAGTAATCGCAAGATAATAAAATTGTTGCATTGAGAAAGAATCGTCTCAGAAATATCCGAAGGACGTTGACTGACAATCATACAGCTGACGCCGTATTTTCTTCCCTCTTTCGCAATTCGTTCAACGGTTCGCCGTGCTGCTTTTGATCCGTCAGTGGAAGTCGACAGGTAATTATGAGCCTCTTCGAACACCAACAAGATAGGCATCTCATGGCGATTTGGATTCCAGAAATTGAAATCAAATGTCACTCTTGCTATCAAGGCAGAAATTGTTTTGACAACATCAAATGGAACACCGCTCATATCCCAAATAGTAATCCGTGCTTTGCTCGCAAGACCGAAAAGCGTCATAAGGAGCGGCAAGACGGACTCTGTTTCTACACAAATATTAGGTTGGAATAAAAATGCATAACGTGGATCGCTCATTTTATTGTCGAGACGAATCAATAAACGAGAGAACTTACCGAAGTAGGGTCCCTCCTTCATGCCGCCCGGAGAAGTCACTTTTTCAGTATCGAGAAAATGCAGTCTCGTACGTATTTCTTTCAAATCGTACGAAACCGGCGAATCAATCGTAATGACATCTGCGAGCGTCGGGTTCTTAGCTTTTTTTGCCGCGTAGATAAGGTCTTGGAGAATAGCGCTTTGAACTGAAGCATTCTCATCCGTAGGTTCCACAAACATTTCGAGCATCTCTTCTGCATTCATCAACCAATACGGAAGTTCGAGCGATGCGATATCACAGAATTGGCCCGTATCAGGAAAAGCTTCGCGATATTCATTGTGGACATCGAGAAGGACAATATGGGTATCCGAGAATCGTGCAACTTTTTGGAGAATGGATGCAACAGTGTAGGACTTTCCCGAACCACTTGAGCCGAGAACTGCGAGATGTTTTCCAAAGAACCGATTCGGATCTAAATAAGCGCGCTCATTTTCAAACAAGGAGAGTTGTCCGATGGAAAAATTGTACTGCTGATACGCTGCAAAGATAGACTTGATGTCTTTGTCTTCCAGTAAATACACAACCATATCCACTGTCGGCATAACCGAAACGCCTGTTTCATATTTTCCTTTTCGGATTGTTCCTACCAACGTGACCATCATAATATATTGAATAAAGCCCACTCCATCTTCACGTGTTTCCTCTTTCTTGATTCCCGAAACAATGCCGATAACATAGATAGCACCAATCGGAATAAGCACGTAGGAACCGATCTGCCCGATATAGTAAACCCTATCTCCAATTTTTTTTGTCATATTGGTGATTTCACGATCAAGAAGAACAACGACTGATACGTCGACGACTTCTTTCACGGTCCCTATCTGCTTTTGTTCCCACATAGAATTTCCTGTTGTTCTAATGTTTAAGAATTTTTCTCTCAGCCTTCCGCGGGAGCACTTACCGGAAGACTGAATCGAAATGTGGTTATTTTCCCAGGCTCGCTTTCTGCTGTAATAACTCCGCCATGTGCTTCCACAATGAGCTTACAAATTGCCAATCCCAATCCCGTGCCTTTTGCTTGTACAATTTCAGAAGCTATACCTTGTTTATACCGTTCGAAGAGCGTCGGTAGTTCATTGGGGGGAATTCCAGGTCCGTTGTTACTGATCGAAGTCTGTATGAATTCATTCGCTCCGGCTGCGTCCTTTGAACTCACCACCGAAATTTGGACAGTTCCTTTGGCTGGTGTAAATTTTAACGCGTTGCTGAGGATATTCGCATATACCTGAGTTATTTTTTGTGCATCCACTGAAATTGACGGCAAGCCATCTTCAAGTGAGATATCAATTTGGATCCGCTTTTGTTTGAATTGAGGCTGCATTTGTTTCATGATTCTATTGGCAATTTCACCAATATACACCGGTTCTCGGATCAGGTTCATTTTGCCGGCTTCAAATTTTGAGAGGTCTAGCATGTCGTTGATCAAATTGAGCAATCGCCTCGTGGCATCTTCAGCTGAAATGAGAAGTTCCCGATGGACATCTTGAATCGGAGAACCTTTGATCAACGGTTCTTCGAGTAATTCCAGAATACTGCTGACTCCTCCAATCGGACTACGCATATCGTGGATGAGCATCGCCATAAAATCAGCCTTCGTCCGCTCAAGTTCAGCTTCCATTTTTTTGAAACGTACAAGCGAACGGGTGCGAACCAATAACTCATCAATGTCGATCGGTTTCGTGAGGTACTCATCCGCCCCTAACGAGAGACCTTGTTCAATACTCGAAGCATCTTTCCGTTGAGCCGTGAGAAAAATGACAGGAATGTCCGCGGTTTTCTTTGAAGCGCGTAGATGCTTCAAGGTCTCGAACCCATCCATTTCCGGCATTTGAATATCCAATAAAATAACATCCGGATGATTCTGAAGTGCTATCTCTAAACATTCTTTGCCGCTACTTGCACGTAACATCCGCACTGGTTTTCGTTTGAGGGCGAACTCCAATAAATCGAGATTATCCTCAGTATCATCAACGACAAGAATTGTGGGTTGCGGAACGTCCATATGCTTCTCTGTTCTTTCTTTAATGATGTGATTGATGAATGATTTTCTTGATTGTACTCGAAATCATTTCTTTCGAGAATTGACTTTTTTCAATAAACTCCTGAGTGAGAGTATTCAAGCTCTTACGCTGGCCGTCTGTAATCTCGGCACCGGTAACAATCACGATAGGAAGATCGCGCCATCGTTCCTGACTGCGAAGCCGTTTCACAACAGCAAAACCGTCCATACCCGGCATAAGAAGATCAAGGAATAAGAGCGACGGATTGATATTCTCAATATCCTTAAGCGCATTTTCACCGCTGTACATCGCTACTGCACGATATCCTTCAATCTCAAGCAATATTTTTAATGAATCAGCAAAATCTTGGTTGTCATCGACGATCATGATTGGCTGATTCTTGGAGCGGCAGGCACGTTCCACAACACTGAGCACTTCCTTAGGTTCAGATGGTTTTGCAATGACTTCCAATGCACCAAGCGATAATGCCAACGGTCGGTTTTCAATAATCGAATGAATAATCACAGGAATATCTTTCGTCGCAGGATTATTCTTTAGTTCTCGAAGAACTTGCCAACCGTCTTTCTCCGGCATCATAATGTCTAAAGTAATAACTGCGGGACGGAGTTCTTGTGCTAATCGAATCCCTTCTTCTCCCGATCCTGCTCCTCGAACTGAATAACCTTCCGGAATGAGGTAACGGCGCAGAAGATCAATCACCTCCGCATCATCATCAATGCAAAGAACAAGAATGCTTGAAGAAGGTGCGACTGATTTCTCCGGTGCAGGTCTCGTTGCCGAGGGTACTGGTGTTATCGCGGCAGCCGGCGTACCCTTTGGAGGCGCTGGCTCTTCACCAGGTTTCTGAAGCTTATCTTTAGGGAATGCAGGCGGAAGAACAAGAATAAACGTAGAACCCTTCCCGAACTCACTTTGCACCGTAAGATTACCACCCAGCAGGCGAGCATAATTTTTCGCAATCGGTAATCCTAGACCAGTGCCTTTATACTTTCTGGAACTGCCCGAATCGATCTGAGAAAACTCCTCAAAGACACGTTCAAGATTTTTTGGTTCAATGCCGATACCATCATCTTTCACGGAGATAGAAATCATGTCGCCATACTTCTTTGCAGAAATCGAAATAGTACCCTGTTCGGTAAATTTGGCGGCATTACTTAAGAGATTCAGGAGGATTTGCTTAACTTTGAGGATATCGGTATTCAATATGGGAAGGTCGGGTTCAACCTCCTGAATAAGTTTCACACCTTTCGTCGTCACCATTGGTTCCATGGTGACCATGACGTTTGAAATGATTTCACTAATTTCACCGCTGTCAATATTGATAGGTGTTCTGCCCGCCTCAATTTTTGAGAAATCCAAAATATCATTAATGAGTTCAAGCAAGTGTTTACCATTCTTCAATACTTTTTCTATTGCCTTTGCCTGATCGGGAGTGAGCGGCTCGCCGTGTGGTCCTAATAAAACAGAAGTAAAGCCGATGATGGAGTTCAGCGGAGTTCGCAGTTCATGAGACATGTTCGAGAGGAAGTCCGATTTCACACGGTATGCCTTCTGCAATTCAGCATTCTTCGTATTGAGTTGATTATTCTTTGTCGCAATTTCGATCGAAAGCTTCCGCGTAGAATCAGTGTTCATCGCGTTGGTAATAGCAACACCGATCTGCGGAACGGAATTTTTGATAATTTCCAGGTGAAGTGTATCGAATGGCTGCATAGCACCCAGAACAATCACACCAATGAGATTTTCTTGAAACAGAATAGGCACTGCCAAAACATTGGTAGGTGCAACGCGCACAAGACCTGTATCGATGATGAATCCTTTGGTGGCAACAATATCGCTGACTTCAAGATTCTGTTTCATCGCGGCGCACTGGCCGGGAATACCTTCCCCTACTTTATATTCCAACTTGTCTTCGGTCATATTCAGGGCATAGCCGCTGGCTAATCTCAATACATTTGATTCGTTCTCCAGAAGATACAATGCGCCAACCGCAGCGCCCATATGCAAACACAATATTTGCAAACTGGATTGTTCTACGTTTTCAGTCGATTCGTGCTTATTCAATGCTGTCATCAACTCTGAATACGCCGTCAGGCGATTGTAGTTGTTTTGCAGCATTTCAGACATGTGATTAAAATCCTTTGCCAAAGCTCCCAATTCATCACGCTGGCGCAGCGTTATCGGTTTAAACACACCTTTCATGATATTCTGTGTTCCATCACGTAAAAGTCCTATAGGTTTTGTGATAGACTTGGAAAGTGAAATACCAAGAGCAATGGCAAAGATTGCAAATAATACGTTCACAGATATGATATAGGTGTTTATTTTTTTTGCTAATTCAATAGCATTCTCAATATTCACTGGGACGGATCTTAGCCGTCGCTGATAAAGCGTGTTGATCAATGTTCTTGCGATTTCCAGATACTCAGCAGTAGTTTCCTGACGGCCCAACGACTGTATCTCTTCTCCGAGTTTCTCACCAGTCAGACCTGAGGAATAAAGCATTATTCTTTTATCTCCAATTTTATTAACCCACTCATAGACAAATATCCGTATTTGTTTCAATGTCTGGAGATCAATAGAATCTGAATAGCTCTTCTGAAGCGCAATTATCTCATTATCGAATACATTTAAAGAAGAATTATATGCCAATTTTTTCTCTGGTATTCCTGTGTACAAATAGTCGTCTGCTGTAGTTCGGATATCGACAAGCAATTCTCTCATACGATCCAAAGTAGATGTCGTTGTTATATCGACAAATGCTTGGCCATAACTTTTTTGAATTTGCGTCAAGAAATAGAGGGTTACGAACGTTGTTGCTGAAAGGATAACGAGAAGAAGGGCAAAATAAAAGGTTACCTTCCAAAAGAGTCTCGATGAGAACATAGAAACCTCAGTATGACAAAGAGAAAAAAAGGATAGTGCAATCGGATAATGTTTTAAACATCAACGGTCTCTCACTGTGTTGTTAAATTCCGAATCAATTTACAGTAAGGCGTACAGAAATGCAAGTACATACAAGAGACAACTGTTGCATATATACCTCATAAAGGACTTTCCACCCAGAAGACCAAAAAATAGATTAGTTAAGAGTAATTCAAGCCGGAATGGCCTCTTCACCGTGTCCTTCAAGCGTGCAATCTAGTTTGCACGCATACCGTAACTTGCCAGAGCACAGGTGACATTGTATTCACCTCCGCTAGCATATACCTTCAAATACAGGGATAAGTCCAATCCGCCGATGTCCTGGAGGACTCAACTGGTTCATGCATTCTCCCAGCGAGAGCACATCAAATTCGGCTTGTTGGTCTGTTTTAATTTTCAATCCTATCTTTTACGTTTCCCTTGCTGATTGTAATGATACTCAAACAATTTCCAAATCGAAATGAATCTTCCAGCCGCAAGCGGCGGGGAATTTAACCCTGAGAGATTAAAAACCAAAATATTTCTTTGCATTGTTATAGCAAATATCCTGAACCATCCCGCCAATAAGTTTCATATCGTTCGGGATCAGACCCTGTTCTATCTCGCCACCAAGAATATTACAGAGCAGTCTTCGGAAATACTCATGTCGCGGATATGAGAGAAAACTCCTTGAATCTGTGAGCATGCCGATAAACTGGCTTAACATTCCCAGGTTCGAGAGTGCTTCGATTTGTTTTTGCATACCATCACGTTGATCAAGGAACCACCAGCCTGAACCATACTGCAATTTACCAGCAACACTTCCATCTTGGAAATTCCCAATCATGGTCGCCATCAATTCATTATCTCTTGGATTAAGATTGTAGAGAATGGTCTTAGCAAGCTTATTCTCTGTATCGAGCTTATCGAGGAATTTAGCCAATGGCCGAGCAATCTCGAAATCACCGATGGAATCGAATCCAGTATCCGGTCCAAGCACACGCATCATTCTTGAGTTGTTATTGCGAAGTGCACTTAGATGGAGTTGCTGTACCCATCCCTTCTCGTAATCCATCACACCAAACTCATACATCATCGCCGATTTGAATTTCAATGTCTCGACTGCATCAGGACTTTTTCCCTTCTGGAGCTTTTTGAAAATAAATCTAATTTCTGAGTCCGTGTAGTCTTCTGCATACGCTGTTTCGATACCATGATCCGAGACCCTGCAGCCACGCGAGTGAAAGAAATCATGCCGAGCACGAATAGCAACAAGCAACGAGTCGAAATCCTTTATCTCAATTCCGGATACGGTTTCTAACTTCTGGAGATAGGAGAGAAACGCATCTACATTTTCCACGGCCATTGCTTTATCCGGTCGAAACGCCGGCAACATTCTTGTGAATCCATTACCCTTTTTTGCATATGTTTCATGATATTCGAGAGAATCAATCGGATCGTCAGTCGTGCAAATAATTTCGACATTCATCCGTTTCGCTATACCCTGGGCGGTAAAGCCGGGAGTGGCTAACTTTGCATTACACTTTTCCCAAATCGATTTCGCTGTCTTTCCGTTGAGCAGTTTATCTGAAATGCCAAAAGGACGCTTTAGTTCCAGGTGCGTCCAATGGTACAGCGGATTGCGAATTGTCTTTGGTACTGTGCGTGCCCACATTTCAAATTTTTCCCAATCTGATGCATTACCGGTAATAAACTGTTCCTTGACACCGCACGTACGCATTGCACGCCACTTGTAATGATCCCCTGCGAGCCATATTTGCGTCATGTTCTCAAACTTACGATTCTGTGCAACTTCTTTTGGCGGAATATGACAATGATAATCAATGATGGGAAGTGGTTCCGCATAGGTATAATACAACTTCGACGCGGTTTTTGTATCAAGTAAGAAATTTTTATGGATGAATTCTTCTTTCATAAGTCTGTCCTTTTAGATTAGTTCAAGATCAATCAACTCCACCAACTGTCATAGCGTAATATCGATGTAACACGAATCCTCCTGCATTATTGCTTTACATATGCTATACTCTGCTCCTGCTTCCGCCAATCCAAGAGACATACCTTGACATAAACAAGTGCGTGCACCGGTCACAACGGCGACATTTCCACTTAAATCAAACAGATATCTCAGTGTTCTCTTTCAAATATTAGTGAACATAGATATTGTCTGTTCAGGTTTCTGCTTAAACAAGAGTAAGCCATATACTAACGAACAATATACCAATAATCTCTCATAAGAGAAACACTCCTTGCCTGTCATTTACATTAAAAAGCAAGAAAATTTAGGAGGTCAAATTCCTACGTTTTGTTTCGTAATCACCTGCAACTACAATAGCGATGGATGGGAAGTATAAAGCACAGAATTTCTAACCAGGACTACTCTTTGCATCATCATGAACTCTGTGCCCACCAAGAATTTTTTGATTAACCGGCTTCGACATGTAGAAATATACACCACTGGACATCCCTTTTACATCCCACGCACAATATGGTTAAAGAAATCTTTTTACTCATTTGTAAAAGTGACGACTTTGCGTGCGGGAACATAGAATATCTTTTACATAAAGAAAAAGAGATTAGAACCAATTACGCAATGATTTCGTCATAAATCAGAAACATCAATAGAGCAAAATATTTTCTGTGTCAGATAGAGCTTTGCATGTGACTCCAACTCGTCACATAAAAACCACAGGGAAATTGCACAACGTGAATTCTTGCTTTACAAAGGGATGCAACTTCGTTTATTCATTTTTTAGGTTTGCTTCAGCTCATTCCATACAACAATTTATTGTCTTAAATTTTGGAAAAAAGCTATTCATACCATTACAAACCACATGAACACAGCTTAAATTTTCTCTTTTTTCTTAGGAAAATAAGGACCAATGACTATAAAAAAGACGGGCGCACAATTTCAGACAGCCAAATCACTGTTATTAACAGCATATGGATTCGTTTGGAACACCATATGAGATTTTGCAAGATCGATTTTTCCATTTGGAAGTTATCTTAACAAATTGTACTTTAATAGTGCCAAGTAACAGTACACCGTGCTTGCTTTATTGTGAGAATTCCCTGTCGGTTTACATAGGGGAATCTGCTTCGATAATCTTAGATGGGGTTAAGCTCTGCATCCCAAGTGTAAGAAGCTATCAACGAGCAACTACCAATTGGTATCTCTGTTCGCTGATTTTTTTCGCAAGAGTCGGTAGTTGCGGCGTACACCATCCCGACGGTTGGTCGGGGAATATCTTATATGAAAGGATTTGTTCCATGGAACAAGGAACAGTCAAATGGTTCAACAGTGCTAAGGGGTTTGGATTCGTTTCTCGCGCAAGCGGCGAAGATGTATTCGTGCATTTTAAGTCGATCGTTGGCGAAGGGTACAAGACCCTGAACGACGGTGACAAAGTGCAGTTTGAAGTCCAGGAGGGACCGAAAGGTCTCCAAGCAGTGAACGTTTCCAAGGTGTAAGGGATGCATTTCATTTCTTGCGAATGAACATTCTGGAATAAGACTCAAAAGGCATGCAGTAATAAATCTGCATGCCTTTTTTTATAAACTCTGCGATCAACGAGGAAATCTTCCTCTGTCTGATGATCACACCAGGATTAGCGAGATAAAGTGTTTTTTTTCTTCAACCTCTTTGACCTGATGATTGACGCCATAATTGCAATCAAAAGCACCGCACCAACCACCCCTAATGCTAATCCAATTGAAATTGGTACATATCCCATCAGCAGCATCTTTAACCCTACAAAGACGAGCACAACCGATAATCCATGCCTGAGGTAGTAGAATAAATCTATCATTCCTGCTAAGGCAAAATAGAGAGATCTCAAGCCGAGAATCGCAAACACATTGGATGTATAGATGATAAATGAATCCTGCGTGATGGCAAATATTGCAGGGATAGAATCTACAGCAAAAAGAAGATCTGTTGTTTCTATGACAATGAGCACAACAAACAGAAGTGTGCCATAACGTTTCCCGCCTGTCTTCACAAAGAACTTCTCTTCATGATATCCGGCAGTCACCGGAAAGATCTTTTTAAAAAACCGAACAACGATATTCCGTTCAGGATGCACTTCTTTTTCCTTATCCTGAAATGCCATTTTAATTCCTGTAACGACAAGAAATAACCCAAAAAGATAGAGGATCCAATGAAAGCGTGCAACGAGTGCGGCGCCTAAAAAGATTAAGGTACCTCGCATAACCAGAGCACCTAATATTCCCCAGAACAGAACCTTATGCTGATACTTTGCAGGTACTTTGAAATATGAAAACAAGAGGAGAAAGACAAAAAGATTATCAACACTGAGAGATTTCTCGATGATGTATCCGGTGAAGAATTGCAGTGCTGCTTCATGACCGTACCAGAGAAATACTCCGACATTAAAAAGAAGCGAAATAAAAATCCATATTCCGCTCCACACCAAGGATTCTCGAATGCTGATCTCATGGGGTTTGCGGTTAAATACCATTAAATCCAAAATGAGAAGAAAGAGAATGAAGACATTAAATCCAACCCAAAGAAGGATGATATGCATTAGGACTGCTTTCCCGAAAGAGCCACACGGTTCATTTGTTGTTTCCAATAAAGATAGAAAGGAATTCCTACAAGAAGCAACAGGATGCCTACTAAAGAATCGGCTGTTTGTTCCATAAGTGTGTTCACGACAAACCACGTTGTCACAAAAATGAATGCAATCGGCACCCACGGGTATCCAGGCACACGAAATGCACGGTCGGCGGAAGGCATCTTTTTACGAATAATGAAAACCGCAATGGCACCAAGTGCAAAGAAAATCCAACCTACAAAAATTACATAGGTGAAAACAAGTGTGAGCAATTCAGTAAGCACCCAAACAAACATCAGCACACCCGGCACTTGTACTGTTGCTGCTACGTTCGCCGGAGTAAGAAAAATTCCGGAACCAACAACCGATCCGATAACAATCATAATCGCCGATGTCAGCCCCAAAGGACGTGATAAATCAGAGGAAGTTTCTGCCGTGCCATTGATAGAGGTTGATGCTGTCATTATCTCTGATTGTTTTATCGAAGAGAAAACATGTGCCGAGGATTCTCTCGAATAGAAAAGAAAATATGAAATGAACGAACTTATCCGCCAAAGATAACCAGTTGCACATCTTCCGGCAGCAAGGCACTGAGCGAACGCATCACGCTTCCTCTCAACATATTCTCTAACACACTTCGTTTAGTGGCTCCCATAATCACTCGATCAACTCCAAAGGTTGCCGCCTGTTCTGCAATTGTATACCCGACCTCATAACTAGGAATCGAAATAACCTGATAATCAATACCGGAAGCCGAGCATATTTTATCAATATGTTCCTCGGTTCCATTCACCTTCATTTCTATTCGTTCCGGTAATGTACCGACAGCAATTTCTTTGACACGCAGAATAAACAATAGTGCTCCGCGCTGTTTCGCTTCATCAAGAGCAAATTTTAACAACCGATCATTCACATCTTTTAACGCAAGAAGAAATTTTGTGGAAGGAATGGAAGTACGACGACGTTTGCGCGTCGGCGCAAGCGGTGCCGGTATTGTTTCGATTGGAATCGGTTTGGAAGCAAGTTTCCACTTTACAACCTGGCGTGCAGCGAGGCCAAGCAGAAGAATGAGACCCGCAAAAATGGTTGCTTCATGTTTTTTGATAGCTATAGACGCCTCGATAAAGAAAAGCACGACAGCGGACACTAGCATCAAGATCTTAACGTATGATTTCATGCTGACCGATTTATCGGTCGCGGTAGAACCAAGATTGATGATCATGGCTCCCACCAACCCGATGGCATACAGATGCGAAAGTGTTTCTACATCCTGGATCACTAAAAGAACCAAAATTGGAAGTATGGTTGTAATGATAAGAGGAATGAACGGGACACCATGACGGTTGAGTTTCCGAAGTGATAAGGGAAGTTCCTTATCCACCGCCATCAAGAATTGTATAGAAATGAGATCATTGAGCGCTGTGTTACCGGCCGAAATCAGCAGAGTGCCGAGAGAGAAGGCCACAAACCATCCAAACCATGGACCAACATAGTGCTCGCCAAGGAAGCGCAACATATCTTCTTTATGGTCACCAGGAGACAAACCTTGAATAGCATGCATTGCAAGGCCGAGAAATAGGTTTGCAATAATAACTTTTGCCAAAACCGACAGAATAGCACGTCGGGAATCACGGGCAGGGTCTTTCATCAGGCCCGTCATATTCGAAATAGCTTCGATACCAGACAAACTCAGGATAAATCCAATGAAAATACCCCAATTATGGAAGAAGCCGCCTGAAGGCGTAACTATCGTTGCTTGTTGTAGAGCAGTTCCAGCCGATGAAAAAATGATGGTTGCCAAAGTGGCGAGCGTGAAAGCAGAAATCAATAATGCTAATCCACCGGAATGTTTTGGTCCGAACCAATTTATCATGCCAATAAAAACAATGATGATAATAGCACATAACGCTGGATATTCGAGATTGAGGTAATGGCAGGCGTCCAATACAGATAAAGCCATCGTCACAACATAATCTGCCGCTAAAAGCAATGCGCCTATTACTGCAAGAAGTTGGGATCTGTGGTAGACGGAGCTATAGACCCCACCACCATGAGGATAGAGACGACAAATGGTAATATAATTGACCGCGACGAGACTGGTCAGCAACATCATAAAACAGAGATGCCAGAAGCTTGCATACCCCGCTAGAGCAAACCCAAGCCCCATCACATAGGCAACGCTGGTACCCCAGTCACCATCGAGAATTGCAGCACTCCGTAGCCACCCTAAAACACGCGGACGGCTTGTTGCATATTCCTTCACTCCCGAATGGGCGAGTGTAGGACTAGTACTATCAGGATCCAAAATTCAATTTTCCGAATTCAACAAAAGGAAGCCGGGATCGCTGGGCGGTCCCGGCTTTTTTAAAAAGATGGGAATAATAATACTACTTTAAGCGGATGGAAGCAATGACTTTTTCAAACGCAGACAAGAAGTCTTTTTTCATCGGTGCATAGTAGGTAATCATAACCCTGAAAAATTTATCATTTTTTACAACAAAATAGGTTCTTCGTTCAATACCACTTTTAGGTCTTTCGTTGAAAAAAACAGCCTTTTCACCACCAATAGTGGCGTATCCTTGGGAAATTGCTATAATTTTTTTTGAGTTTTGTTCTACAACTTTCTCTAATGTTAATTTCTTAGCTGGACGTACATCAATATTAATGTCACAATCATTCCGCATACCATCCTTATTCCCGGAAAATCGTACTCCGGAGATCATATCTCCTTTTTTAGGCAGTTCATTCGGACCAAAATTGGCAGGATATTCCAATTGAAGATAATTATCAGAGTACTTCTCAACTTGTGTAAGAGGGATTGCAGGATCCACACCCTTTAGTATAACAATTTTCTGAGGCAGTATCAGCGACGCCAAAACAGAATCGAACACAGGTCTATAGGGCTCAAAAAGATCATTGAAAGCCGTGTATTGAACATAGTACAACGTGGAATCTTTCAAGGTTGCAATATAAATCGCTTTAATTTTAGTTTTCTCATCAATGACACCAGAATAACTGACTTTTTTTGCATCAATTCCGCTAATCTTAGCATCTTCCATTTCTGTTACTTTATAACCCTCTGATTCCTTGGTAGCTTTGAAATCGCGAACATACTTTACATAATCTTGCAAGGAGTCACTGCGTTCTGAAGCAATAATAAGCTGGACGCCGTCGGCTTTTCGCGAATCACGATCAAAAAATTTCTCTGCCGCTTCAGTAGACGAGGAAACGACGACTTTTATCGGCCCGGTTACAACGACCCAATCTTTGGGATAATTAAATGAAACTTTAAAAAACTGATCCTGAAATTGTGCCCACTCTTTAATTCTCACAGCTGCATTTTTTGAGCAGCTGGGAAGTATGACTATGACAGCAAGTAAGAAAAGGATGATTTTATTCTTCATCGCGGTTCCTTTCATTTCGAACTGTGTGGAAGAAATATGAGCTTCTTTAATAATTTTTCGTTATAAACACCTCAGGGTATCCAAAGATCACCTTGCCTGTTCAAGTATTTCGAGGCTCTTTTTCGCTTCTTTATTTTTTGGATCCAGCTGCAGCGTCCGTTTATATTCTTTTATTGCATCTTCCTCTTTATTAGAGTTTTGGTATGATTGTCCAAGCAAGAGGTGTGTTTGAGCTACATCTTCTTTGTATTTTAATGATTTCTTCAAAACGACAATCGCATCCTCCCATTTCTTTTTAGACTCTTCCTCCGGTACTTTTTTATCCATCATGATCGAAAGTCCAATCATACGATAAGAATCGGCAAGCTCGACTTTATATCTCGATTCTGCTGTATCAATTATTTTAATGGCTGTTTCGAATTCTTTACGTCCCGCATCAAACTCTTTCATTTGAAAATAGCAGAAACCTAGATTTGTATATACCGGCGGAAATTTTGGGGTCTTCGCGATTGCAGACTTAAGAGCAGAAACTGCTTTTTCGAATCGCTCTAATTGCATCATACACTGAGCATAATTGATATAAGCACCGACTGCGGTTGAGTCAAGTTGTAATCGCTTCTGATAGAATTCTGCAGCTGGCTCATACGATCTCAAATACATCCAAGTCGATGCGACTTGATCCATATAGTACGATCGTACATTGACAGCTTGCGTTGAATCTTTGAGTCCTTCTTCCCATGTCATTGCTGCAAGTGAGTCCTTTTTCAATTGTTTGTACGAAGCGCCGAGCCACCGATAATCATCAAATTCTAATGTGTCTACTTTCTTAAAATTCTCAATTGCTTGCGCATATTTCTTTTCATTAAAAAATCCGTTCGCTATTGCCCTGTATGCAAGAGGTGATTTTGGTTCGACTTTCAAAAATTCTTGACCGACTTGAGCAGCCTCTTTATATTGTCTGCTCTTCAGGAGCGCTTCCAGATACATTGATTGAATATCTTTGGACGGATTTTTTTCTTTCTTGAAGTAGTCTTTAAGAGTTGCCGCACAGTTTGCCCATTGTTTTGCTCGTTGGAATAGACGCGCAAGTTCCAAACGGGAAACATCATTATTAGGGTCAAGGGCAAGGATCTTACTATATACACGCGCCGCTTCTGTATATTGACGTTCCTTCATATAAGCATTGGCAAGCTTGTAGAGAACCCTTGGTTGTACAGAGTCAATTTCCAAAGAATTTTCGTAACTAGTGATAGCCATGGGTGCGACCTTCTGCTTCTCATAGGCATCTCCTATGACCTCATATGCAGTTGCATTTCTTGAATCTAACTCTTTTGCTTCCGAAGCAGCAACCAAAGCCGCATCTGTGGAGTCAATCGCAAGAAGAGTCTGCCCAAGTACCACAAGCAGCGGTGGATATTTTGGCTGTTTCTTCTTTATCATTTTCAGTCCGGCTTTTGCAGTTGCATAGGCATCTTGAACATTCTTTTTTTCAAGTTGCACTTGCGCAAGGACCGTATATCCTTCCAACATTTCGTCATCCAACTGTACAACTTTCTTTGCAGCATTTTCTGCAGAGTCAAGCGAACCAAGTTGCTGAAGAGCTTTTGCAAGAAGTAACCATGCATTTTCATCTTTCTGGCTGGATTGGAGATAGGCCTGACATACCATGACAGCCTCGGTGAACTTTTTTTGTTTTACCAGTTCCCTAGCTTTATCAAGTTGCGACTGACTGAAAAGTGAGGCCGCAGCAGTGACGAGAATGAGAATGACAACTGATAGTATGCGTTTCATTGATGTTTCACTCCGCATGTAATTGAATAGTGCGATATGGAATTGAAGCGGGAACTAAACCCGCCCTTTGAATGATTTTTTGTCCAAAATTTGAGAGTACCAGTGCGCCGAAACCTACTCCAACAGACGTCTTTATTTCTGCATTGTAAAGATACAAAGAAAAATGGAATGGGTAAAGAGCATTGTAAATTTCTTGCTGCCGCGGTTCATATTTCTTCTCATTCCCCTCTGGCGATTTTACAAGAACCGGAATCACTTTTATGTGCTCCTTCCCATCGTTCACAAGCGACGCGGCAACACATCCAATCGACTGTGGATGCGTAGATACATACTTTACCACCTCGCTTTGATTTGGCATAACGGTCGTTGGTTCCAATGGTTTCGATATTGAAAAAATCTTTTTCTGAAGTAGTTCGTACATTCCGGAGTTCTTGCTTGTTAAAACAAAATCGATGTCGCCGGACCAATGAGCTTCGGTAATCTGACTCCAATCCTTCACCGTGTTTGCAACAATACTCCGAATAGATTCTGTACGGATGCTTGAGATTGGATTTTGCTTGTGAACGATAATAGCAATGCCATCCTCAGCAATTCTATTTTCAACGATTCTGATGGCAGCTTGTTGAATAACCTTCTGTTCTTCTTCATTGAATTGTCGATCGATCACAATCGAATGCACACTGTCATTCAGCAAAAGGACAACTGCTTCACGAGTTGAAGTGCTGCGCACCTCCATCTTCACTTCCGGATAGATGCTCATGAACTGGTCCACTTCCTGTTGCATGAGAGGCATGTATGGATCGGCTGTCAGCAGAAGACGATGTCCGGATGTTGCCGTCTCGTCTTTTTTCTTACACCCGCTTACACCCGCTACGAGAATGAGAAGTATAGAGAAAAAAAAACGTTTCATTCTTCTTCGTCTTCATGTTGCCGGCGAGCCCGAGTTTTGGTAAGGACAAACCGGTACACTCCCCAAAGTATCATAACGATCCCGAACATCATTCGCATTTGAATCGGTACATATTGGAACGCAAGACCGCTCACGATGATAATTCCGAACACAGAGGTAACCGCAGAGACTGAGTAACCGAGGTATATCGAAATGTTGGAGAGTTTCAGCACAATGAATTCCCTGATTCTAAAACGTGCGAAGCTGATAAGTCTCAGTAACAGTGCACACCTGTGTGTTCTGTTTCCCTACGCTCATCAGCTTCGACGTTGCTTAATGATTATTTGTTTCCTGTCAGTCTAAACCGGAATGGAATGGAAACCCATACCGATACGGGTCCTTTCTGCATCACTGCCGGAGTAAAGACCCACTGATTCGCAGCTGCAATCGCAGCCTCTTCGAAAACCGGGGCATCACTCTTGAGAAGGACAACCTTCCGCACTTTTCCTGCCTTGTCCACCCACACTTTGACTAACACGTTGCCTTCCAGTCCCGCACGCAAGGCGAGGTCAGGATATTTCGGTTCAATGCGTTTGACAACCGTAGGTTCTTTTTCATACGGAACGAAATCTGGAGGTGGACCCTCATCATCGATCTTCAGTTCTGCGCCGCCAGTCATATCAGCTTTGGGTGCGGCTTGCTGCTGGCTCATCTCTGTCTGCGACATGATTGTTTGCTCAGGGTTTACCTCTGCATCGGGTACAGGGACCGGCACACCAACACTTGGCTTCACTGCCGCCCCAGTTGCTGCAACCGCGGACGCTTCTTGATTGGTCAACGATGGAGGTGGTCCAAGATCTGAGTATTTCACAACGCGGACCATATGAACAGGTTCTGCTTCTTCGGACAACCATGCGATAAGATAATACGAACCAATGAAAGAAAAACTCAGAATGGTGGCCCCCACGACACCTATCATCATATATCTTTGGGCGACTGCCTTGAGTTCTATTGCGCCGTATTTTTGCGTTACTGCTATTGTTTGTGACATATCGTCTCCTATCCCCCCATCGCCTTCTTTAACAATTTTTTATCACCATCTTTAATCGGAGCTATACTGAATTTAGTGATATTGGCGAGATTGAGCTCATCGATGATCTCGACCATGTCATTATATTTCGCTTCACGATCGATCCTCACAAGTGTGATGAGTTTTGGAATAGTGCGAAGTCTTTCAATCAACAATGGCCGCAACTCTTTGAATGCGACCTTCTTGAGTTCGCTATCTTTATCTCCCATGCTCCAGTAGATTTCGAAATTTGGCGCAACTCTCAACGTTAACAATAGTGAAGCTGCAACTTCTACACCTTTATCATTTGGTGGTAAGTTCAGTTCCATCGCTTGCGGTTTACTGAAGACCGTTGTAAGCATGAAGAATGTCAGCAACAACAATGCCACGTCCACCATCGGCGTCATGTCAATACGTATACCGACTCGCTTCTTCTTCTTCTTTCCTTTTGTGTGCGATTTCGATTCAACAACATCTGCACCGGCCATTTTTATACTCCTTTATCCAAATCAGTGACAAGATTAAAACGCATAATCTGTGCTTTCACCAAGACATCCATAACATCTTCTATCGGTCCGTACGGGGCGTCTTTATCGCCCTTGACAACCGTGCGAAGCTTCGGATCGTTGATACGCGCCTGAATAAGAATATTGCCAAGCGTGTTTTTATCTACTTCAATGGCACGCTTGTATCTGCTTTCTTTACCGAACAATTGCTCCATCAAACCTTGGGCATCAACACCAAGATAAATTTTACCTTCCTTGTTCACATACACCATCATAATGTGCGATTCAGGCATCTTAAATTGCGAATGTGACGCCGGGATTATTACTTCGACATCCTCGGGCGGTTTGAACTGCGTCGTCATCATGAAAAACGTGAGCAATAACAACGCCACATCCACCATGGGTGTCATGTCGATGCGAGTGCCGAGTCTTTTCTTTTTATGTTTTGGCATAACGTGTCACCTTTCCCGGTTACTTCTTATGCGGTCTGCGTGAAGTTAATGATTGAATTATGGAATAGCTTGCTTCGTCAATCATATAGGTGAAGTTGTCGATTTTCGTGACAAAGAAATTGTATGCAACGATGCCACCGATACCGGCAACAAGACCGCCAGCGGTGTTAATAAGCGCTTCGGAGATACCAAGAGCAAGCTGAATGGCATCCGGTGCACCGGAGCGCGACATAGCTTGGAATGCACGGATCATACCGATAACTGTTCCCAGCAACCCCACCATCGTTCCGATTGAGGCAATCGTGGACATCATGGACAAATTACGTTCCAACATGGGAATTTCGAGCATAGTCGCTTCTTCAATAGAGCGCTGGATACTTTCCATCAACTCTTTTTGCCCTTTAACATCGCCTTCTTCAACAATCATCTTGTACCGTTCCAAACCGGCGTGGAGAACGTTGGCACAGGAACCGCGCTGCTTATCGCATGCAGCGAGTGCTATATCGATATCGCCTGCATTGACGGCTTGCTGTACGTTCTTCAAAAAAACTGTCATATTGCCTCTCCCATTTGCTTTCTTCAAGGTAAGCATGCGTTCTATAATAACAGCGATCAGTATGATCACAAGTGCGATAAGGCCAATAACGAGAGGACCACCATCTTTAATGAATGTTGGTAATGTAAATTCGAAAATTATCCAACCAACAATGAAAGCTAGGACAATAACGATTGCATTAAACGTTGAAGTCTTCATGAAACTTGCTCCTGATTATGTGAAATTGGATTAGTATATGTATGATTTACTTTTTAAGACTATTTATTGCTTTATCGCGATCTTCTTCAACATCAAAAACACCTGTGAGCTTTGTAATAACAAATACATTCTGAACACCTTTGGCGACATTGCACAGTTTAATCTGGCCGCTAACTTTCTGGTACATCGAGTGAATGCCAACAAGCGCGCCAAGACCGGAGCTATTGATATATGAAATACCGCCAAGATCCAACACAAGCTTTTTGTTCCCTTGCTCAATCAGATCTTTCGCTTTTGCCTTCAACTCGTCTGTCTCTTCACCGCCAATGAGCGAACCACGCGGCTCTAACACGGCTATATCAAGATTATTGAGTGTGGTAAGTTTTGTTGACATAGTGTTTCCTCGACATCTTTCGGTTCAATGAACACATCTCTTGCATATCTATCACATTCGGTACCACAAATTTCTGGTACTTTGCGGCTTATTTAACATAAAATCTGCACTTTGAGATTATCAAAAAAGAAGGATTGGGGAATAATTCTTCATGAAAAACAAGAGAACAGCAGGAAAGAAGAAAATTACAGGTATTTACTCGGAAAAAGGTTGGGGAATAATTCCCCGCATGTCGAGGCTACAACCCAAATTTCTTTCGCTTGTTGAGCAGTGTTTTTCGGTCAACTCCAAGAATATGAGCTGCTTCGTCATAATCCTTTGCAATTTGCAGGACTTTTTTAATCTGAACCTTTTCGGCTTCTTCTAATGAAAGTGCTTTGAGTTCAGAAGCAGTGCGGATTTCTTCCGGCAGATGGTTCATTTCAATGACACCATTCGCCGAGAGAAGCGCTGCACGTTCAATAACATTTTCCAATTCTCGAACATTACCGCTCCATCGGTACACTTTTAATGCTTTGTCGGCGTCTGGCGTTATTTCGATATTCTTTTCTTTGGAAAATTTTTTTAGAAAATGATGAATAAGGAACGGTACATCTTCCGGACGTTCACGAAGCGGCGGCAATTTGATGCGAACACCATTTAAGCGATAAAAGAGATCCTCACGGAAACTTCCTTCTTTCAACGCTTCGTCTAGATTGCGATTCGTAGCAGAGATGACCCGCACATCTACTTTGCGTGTGACATTTTCACCGACACGCTCGAAATCTTTTGTTTGCAGTACGCGCAACAATTTGGATTGGATGGAGGAAGGAAGCTCTCCAATTTCATCTAAAAAGATCGTTCCGCCATCTGCCATCTCAAACCGACCTTGACGATCTTTCAATGCACCGGTGAACGCTCCGCGAACATGACCAAAAAGTTCGCTTTCTAAAAGTTGCTCAGGAATGGCTGCACAATTCACTTTGACAAATTGCTTCTCTGCGCGATCGCTCTTCCGATGAATATAGTGTGCTACCAACTCTTTTCCTGTCCCACTTTCACCTTCGATGAGAATACTGATTGAGCTTTCAGCAACACGCGCAGCAAGATCAAGCAGCTCGATCATTGCGCGATTACGCGTGACAATATCTCCGCTGCCTTGTATCGAAGCAAGTTCCTCACGAAGTTCTGCCATCTCATGGACGAGTTGATGGTGTTCGAACACTTTCCGCGTAAACAACTTCAGTTCCTCAAAATCGAACGGCTTCTGCAGATAATCATAAGCACCTTTTTTGATCGCAACGACAGCCGAATCGATGGAACCGTGAGCCGTCATAATAATAACTGTTGTACCCGGTGAGTATTGCTTGATCTCCGAAAGGACTTCTATTCCATCCATCGGCGACATTTTCAGATCAACAAAAGCAACATCAAATCTATTCTGCTGGAGTAATTGTAATACTTCCTGCGGTTTCGAGCAAAGAGTTGCTCCGATGCCGATAGATTCTAAACAGATGCCAATAGTATTGAGAATGTTTTTTTCGTCGTCAACGACAAGCGCTTTAGGTTTTTTTTGCTGCATATTCTTTATGTCTCGCTCTGATTTCCTGCAGGAAGAGTAAAGAAAAATGTACTTCCAACACCTACGGTACTTTCAAGCCAAATTCGTCCTCCATGAGCTTCTACTACTTCGCGCGCAATCGCTAATCCTAAACCAACACTGCCCGGGGTCGTTTCCGTTGGACTTTTTACCTGAACAAACTTATCGAATACAGTCTCTTGATGCTCACGTGGAATTCCATGTCCCGTATCGGAAACCGTCACCAACAGTCTATCTTCCTCTTCCTGCGCTGCTAAATGAACGCTTCCTCCCGGATCGGTAAATCGAAGTGCATTACTTAAGAGGTTCGTCACCACCCAAATGAGTTGATGGGGATCGGCAAAGAGAGCAGGCAATCGTTCTGGCACATCAAATTCCAGTTGAATTTGTTTTTCTTCGAATGGAAGACGCAGCGGTTGTACTGCCTCAGCGACAAGTCTGCGAAAATCGATAAATTCCTTTTTCATCTCGTACTTCCCTGATTCGAGCTTGGAAAGATCCAGCAAACCTTTTACTAATTTCCGCAGCCGTTCTGAATCATCTTTCGCAGCAATAAGAAGTTCCCTCTGACGCTGATTCACCGCCCCCACAACTCCTTGTGAAAGGATATCGATTCCCATACTTAATGAAGTCAGAGGTGTGCGAAGTTCATGCGAAACCGTTGCAATAAACTCGGATTTCATTCGATCAAGGTCTTTAAATCGGGTTACATCCTGCAAGAGAGTCACGACTCCTTGAATATTCCCCTGATCGTCTACAATTTGCGCTTGGCGCGGTCTGAAGTATAGGGTCACATTATTGCGGACAAATGCAAAGAGCGGATCGCGGTTTTCCTCCTCATAGCGCTGCACACCATTCAATTCTAGCATTTCAGCCCAACTCTGATTACCAATAACTTCACGCAACGGTTTCGACTGCCAATTCGATCCGTGGACATCGAATACCGTCGCAGCCGCTTGATTCATAAGCATGAGAGATCCCTGTCGATCCGTCACGATCACCGGATCTGCAATACTTTCAACGATGGTTTCCGATTTTTTCTTCTCAGCGATGAGCTGATGGATATTCATCTGTTCGTACGCTCTCAGCCGCTCCGTCATCTTGTTAAATTCGCGGCCCAGCTCGCCGATCTCATCATCTGTATTAACATCGATTTTCTGGTTAAGTTGTCCTTCACTAATCCTGCGAACAGATTGAGTTAACTTTTCTGCAGGTCGTAGAATGGTTTTTGAAAATCGTGCGCTTGTAAAAATGCTCATAAATACAGCAACAAGAGAAATCGTAATAACGGTCAGCGTGGCATCATTTGCGGTTTGATTCAATCTCTCTTCTGTGCGAGTCATTGCTATTTGATTGATTTCAAGATACTCAAAACAGTTTTCTTTTAAAGAATCAGCAACCGGCTTGATCACCCTGGATTTGAAATTAGATGCAACACTGGACTGACCTTTAATTTGCAGCAAACGGTACAGCGAATCGGAAAATTGATTGTATCGATGATAATCCTGCGTGATCCGATCCAACACGACTTTTTCGCGTTCGTCGAGGCCTCCTCGCTTCGCTTTATCCAGCCACCCGATAAAACCGACCCGATTCGTGTTGAATCGAACATAGGCAAGATCAAGATCAATATCTTGAAGCAGCATCGAGAGCTGTGCATTCTCCTGACGCTCAAGAGCTTTGAACATATTCTGTGCGGCAGACACGCTTTCATAATTATCACGCAACACTAACCCGAAAGTATCACGCAAACGTGAAAAATTATAGACTGCAAAGGCACTCGTAGCCAAGCCAATGACAACTATAACGAAATAGTAAAACCCAATTTTATATCGGAGACTTGTCACAGAAAAAAGGTATCGTAATTTCGAAGGAAAGGCAAGGTTATACCTCTGGAAGGAATAACAGAAAAATATCTGGCACCTCCCCGCGGGCAAACCATAGAAGGTGTATGATATTTATGGGGTCTTGCGATTGAATGGAATACTCATTACCATTTTCGCAGGTGCTTGCCCGCCGAATACTTAGATTGTCGCCTACCTGCCCGCCAGACAAGCGTCGGGCTGGCCACAGAAAGGAAGGATGGCGGGATTCTTCTGCGTTTTGATATTGATATGGTACCAGGCATTTCGCTGTATAGGATTCCTGATGTTTGGTTTCAGTTACAAAGAATAAAAACGCAGTACTGCATTTTTACAAATGTTATGTGAAACATCTCTCGCATATATGATGACCGAACGAATCAATACCGTTGTGTATGCACCATGAGTACAAAACCTAACTTTTCTCTGCGTAAGTGGTATCTCGACTGCGTCGCCGACAATGGTGATACATTTATCGGATATTCCGGGGCACTGCATTGGAAAGCATTGACAATTAATTACTCCAGCACCATAAGCACGCGCGGGAATTCGGGAACGAGAACGAAAACATCATTACGAGAAGTTCTTTCCCCGCAGATAAGCGATCGACGAATTGACTGGTCGTCGAAGGCGTTGAACCTCGTCGGGACATGGGCGCTGATGTCCGAACCGATTCAACGACAATTGTATGATTCACCCGAAGGAACAGTGACGTGGTCGTGTGTACATCCTCGATCGAAGGCTGACATCTCATTGGGACCGAAAGAGCATATTGCAGGTCTTGGGTACGCGGAACTGCTGGAGCTCACCGTCAAACCGTGGCAATTACCCATTGCGGAATTACGATGGGGGAGATTTCTTTCCGAGAGTGATGTATTGGTATGGATCGAGTGGCGGGGCGCCGCACCACTTTCAATCGTATTCCTCAACGGGAAGCAAATTCGGAATGCCTCTATCAGCGATGAGCAAGTTGCAATCGATGAAGATCGGACCGTGCTCACTCTCACTGAGAAAACAGAATTGCGTAAAGGCGTTCTCGTATCAACCGCACTCTCTGCGATTCCAGGAATTGCAGCAATTGTTCCCGCCCGCATGCTTCACACCTACGAATGCAAATGGAGAAGCAGAGGTGTTCTATCCACAAACGGCTCTTTGTGCAGCTCCGGCTGGGTCATTCACGAAATTGTAAGGTTCCCATGACTATGACGCGCACTGCCCAAGCGGCTGGAAAGTTTTTATACGGATTCATGTTCGTCGTCATAATTCCGCCCCTTCTTTTTGTGTGGGCAAGATCGACTGAAGACGTCGTACACGTACCGATTGCCGGCTCTTTTTCACTCGGTGTTGCCTTCACGTTGATCGGCTTCGCTACAATGATAGCTGGGATGGTAACACTTTACCGTCTTGGGGGCGGACTTCCGATGAATGCTTATCCCCCGCCCAGATATGTAACTCGTGGAATCTATAAGCTCTTACCACATCCCATCTACGTTGGATTTTCACTCGCGTGTATAGGCATATCGATGGCGTGTCGATCATCGAGTGGCCTCTGGCTCGTCTCACCGATTGTTGCACTCGGTTGCTTGGCTCTTGTTCAAGGATTTGAGAAGCATGATCTTATTAGGCGGTTTGGTTCACCGTTGCCCAGGACACTGATCAGCCTTCCCTCGGACGAATCTAGAGCTCCTCTCCCTTGGGAGCGGTTATCCGTTTATCTACTTGTATTACTCCCATGGCTTGTATTGTATGAGTCCGTCGTAGCATTCGGGATTTCTCCAGATGCAATGATTGCGTATTTCCCTTTCGAAAAGAATTTACCAGTGTACGAATGGACAGAGATATTCTATGGAAGCACATATCTTTTTGTTTTCCTAGTTCCTCTTGTCGCCACTTCTGCACGCGATCTTCGAGAATTTGCTATTGCCGGAATTACAGCAACAGTTCTGATCACACTCCTCTTCCTGGTTATTCCTATTGTCTCACCACCGAGAGAGTTTGTACCTCAGAGCATTTTCGGATCAATCCTGATATGGGAACGTGCGCTTGATGCCCCGGTTGCAGCTTTCCCATCGTTCCACGTTATCTGGGCTTTCCTTGCGGCTCGTCTCTATTCAAGGGCGATTCCTTCGTCGAAGATACTCTGGTGGTCTCTAGCTCTATTGATTTCCGTAAGCTGTATAACCACGGGTATGCATGCCATGATCGATGTTCTTGCGGGGGCGCTTGTTGTTCCGCTGGTTCTCCATATCAGTGCACTGTGGGAAAAGCTACGATCTCTAGCAGAACGCATTGCAAACTCTTGGAAGGAGTGGCAAATCGGCCGGGTACGCATCATCAATCACGGAGTGTATGCGGCTGCTGGAACTTCGATTGGACTATTGATCATTGGTACTCTTCTCGGGCCCGGATCGGTGAGTCCCATGTTGATAATCGCATTTTCCTCTCTCATCGCGGCGGCATTGTGGGCTCAGTTCATTGAGGGCTCTCCAAGTTTGCTGCGCCCATACGGATTCTACGGGGGAGTTATCGGGGTCATTCTTGGTTCACTGATTGCTAAACTATTCGGCGGTAATATCTGGCAACTGCTTGGGGCGTACGCTGTTGCAGGGCCGATCATTCAGTCTGCTGGCAGGTTTCGGTGTTTCGTGCAAGGCTGCTGCCATGGACGCGAAGCGTCCAAGAATATCGGAATACGATATACGCATCCCCGAAGCCGGGTGTGTCGTCTTGCCAATCTGAACAACGTTCCTATTCACCCTACACCGCTCTATTCGATACTTTGGAATGTATTTACAGTAATAATTCTCGCTCGGCTCTGGTCTCTTCACGGCTCCCTCACCCTTATCGCTGGGTTGTATCTAATTTTAAATGGCCTTGGAAGATTTGTTGAGGAAGCATATCGTGGCGAACCGCAGACGCCTATTATTGGGCGACTGCGTTTATACCAATGGATTGCGGTTGCTAGTGTAGTCTCCGGTGCTGTTCTCACAACAGTGAGTACATCTTCGGCTATACCGAACTGGCAATTTAGCTGGATCGCCGTTGGTGCTGCTGCAGGATTCGGTTCCTTGACATGGTTTGCACTTGGAGTGGATTTTCCAAATTCTAACACGCGGTTTGCCAGACTTGTCTGAAGAAGAATGTGTCTATGAGATTAAGAGATGCTTCACATAACAAACAGCCTTACGACGCTCGCTCAAGCCGTTTGGCACAGAAGAAATTGAATTGTTCATAGCGCCAAACGGCACTGCGTAAGGCTCCTGACATTATACGCAAGCAGAAGCAGGATTGCCCCATTAATTTACATGATTTTTTTTAATGATGACCCCACAAAATATTAAAAATATAGCAGACCAATTTGAAACTCCTTTATATATTTATGATGCTGATAATATTAAAGAAAATCTTTCAGCTATTTTAAAATATCTATATTATAAAAAATCTAGGGTTTATTTTGCAGTTATGTGCAATAACCAACTTGAAATTTTGAAAATTATAAAAAATTTAGGTTTAGGAGCTCAAGTAAATTCAGAATATGAATTAGAAATAGTGAAAAAAGCGGGGTTTAATTCTTCAGATATTTCATTTAGTTCTACTGGAATTAGCACGGAGTTAATGAGAAAACTTATTGAAGCAAACATAGAGGTTAACTTAGATTCTGCCGAGGAAGTAGAAAAATTTTGTGCACTTACTAGGAATAAAACCTTTGGTATAAGAGTTAAGATTCCCAAAATTATTAAGATTCATTCTGACGAAGCCACCAATATTTTTTTAAATTCAAATATGGGAATTAATGAGAAAGATTTTTACAAAATAAAAACAACCGCTTTTAGGACGGGGAATAGAATTGTAGGTGTTCATGGATATTTCGCTTCTAATATTCTTAATACAAAGCCTTTTATTGAATTTGGAGACTTTTTAGCAAAGAAAGCAATTTCGTTTCCAGACTTGAAATATATCAACTTTGGTAGCGGTTTTGGAGTGAGATATTTAGAAAAGGATAAAGATTTTAATTTTAAAAAAGTTCTGAATTATTACTCAACTCTAAGCGATGGATTATCCAAGAAATTTCAGAGAGAAATAATTATCAAAATTGAACCAGGAAGATCTATTTTGGCAAGTTCTGGCACTTTATTAGTAAGGGTTACAAATATAAAAAAACTGAACCCTAAAAAATCGGAAATTTCTGTTAATGCTGGTTTTGCAGAACTTGCAAGACCGAGAACTTACAACTCTTATCACAAAATTGAAAATTTAGAAAAAACAGGGAGAATAAAAAGAGTTTATGACATAAGAGGAAATACCGTTCTGCAAAATGATTTTTTGGGACGAAATAGAATATTAGAAGACGTTAAGGAGGACGATTTTCTTCTGATAAAAAATGTTGGGGCTTATGGAAGTGTAATGGCTTCTGGATTCCCTGGAAAAAGACTTCCCAAGCAAATATTAATAAATAAAAATCAGATTAAAGAAATATAGGACAATGCACTGCCGACTTCTGACTGCGTATGACACGGCGTATCTGGCTACACTTTAGTCCAATCGAGACACTAATCTAATCAAGGATTCAAGACGTTCCGCGAATATTTGCCTTCGCTTCGGCAAACATCAGATACGCCGAAACGTTATGGGCAATTGCCCGTGAAAAACAATTGAAGAATAGGCATCGAGAATGGAAAATCAATTTGATTAAATCTGTTAATCCGGAGATGAATAATTTGAGCGATGAAGTGCTTGGATAATGAATAGATTCTCTGCCTGCGACAGGCCTGCCTAAGTTCTTTGAACGTCGGCGAGCAGGCGAACAATCGACCGCGCAAGAATCGCTTGTTCACTCTGATAGCATTAGTATCACGGCTTCTTCAACGCCTGCCACATAGCATCGAGGAGATCTCGAATCCCTTCTCCTGCAACCGCTGAGATGGGAATCGTTATCACACCGCGCCCGAACTTTATCTTTGCAAATTTTTTCTTCTGGGTTTCATCAGCGATATCCATTTTGGTCAGTGCGACAATCTTTTTCTTTTTTGCAATGGCGGATTTGAAGGATGCAAGTTCGTTCAGAAGAACTTGATAATCCTTCTTGGGATCTTCGCTGATGGATTCAATCAGGAAGACAAGCACTTTCGTGCGTTCGATATGCTTGAGGAATTGAATTCCGAGCCCCTTCCCTTCGTGTGCACCTTCAATCAGTCCTGGAATATCGGCGACAACAAAACTTCTGCCTTCCGCATAACGGACAAGTCCAAGATTCGGCACGAGTGTTGTGAAAGGATAGTCTGCAATCTTCGGTTTTGCGGCAGAAATTACCGAGATGAGTGTTGACTTTCCTGCATTCGGAAAACCAACCAGCCCGACTTCGGCAAGAAGCTTGAGTTCGAGAATGAGCTCTCGTTCTTCTCCCAGCGTTCCCGGTTCGGCAAAACGCGGCGCTTGATTTGTCGCTGTGGCAAATTCTCCGTTACCCCGCCCTCCTTTACCGCCCTGTGCAATAATTATTTCATCGCCATCGTTCACCAAATCAATAATGGTTTTCCCCTTGAGTGCATCCCGTACAAGCGTACCGCATGGAACTCTCACGATCACATCCTTCCCCGATTTCCCTTCCTGATCTTTTCCACGCCCATTCTCGCCGCGCTCTGCAATGTAATGACGCTTGTATCGAAAATCGAGCAGCGTATTCAATTGATGATCGGCACGGATGATGACGCTGCCGCCGCGTGCGCCGTTTCCTCCGTCCGGACCACCCTTCGGAATATATTTTTCATGACGAAAGCTGATGCATCCATTACCGCCGTCACCAGCTTTAACAGATATCCTTGCCTCATCAATAAATTGCATGAGGAATCCTTAACTTACTCGTTGGCAGCGGGTGAATGGAAATGCGCAAATAACTTGTCTGTAAAGAGCACCGCCTCAGCGCTAAATGGATCGACTTCATTCGCAAGATAGAGTGTATCGAGATATTGAGCGACTTCTTCCCATATACCAAAGAGACTGATTTCTGTCATTGCCCCCTGGAACGCAGGCTCATCATTGGTAAAGAGATTCTTCACTAATAAACTGTGCTCTTCATCAGGAAAAAGGTCAAGAATTTCTTTTCGCTTTATACTCGGCATCGATACAAGATATTTTTCGTCATCCTCACCAAAGACGACCGACGGCGTCTTCGGTGGCACAGGATTTTCTGTCGATGGCGCAACCGTGACAGTCTCAGGTTCCTGTACGCTGTAACCATCAGCACCACCGGCAGCCTGATGGTTCTCCTGCTGCACATCGTTTGGAATGACAACAGGCAAAGTAATCGGACGTGCGGTTGCATCTTCATTCCCCACTCGTACGATTTCTATAATGTCTGCCAAGCGATCCGCTGTAATTTGGATGACCCGATTGTGATCGCGTTCGAATTCGAGCCGTACATGAATATCAGTAAGGTGCTTATCATCAAAGAAAACAATTGCCGCATTGATCGGAAGCGTTTGTTGTTCAAATTCTACTTGCGGCACCATCTTCCCGGACTCGACAAAATCGAACAACGCACGCGTTATTTGGGCAAGTTCAAAGCTGGAATGCTGCGCTACTACTTCATGGTCGATCTTTTCAATCAGCGACTTGAACTCTTCATAGGTCACTTCTACCAACCCATGGTCAACGATAAACCGCTTGATCAGCTCGGGAAAGTAGGTATAATCAATACAATACTTCAGCCGCTTCTCAATAGTCGAAGAGGCAACTCGACGCTGGTCACCGACGATAAAATTCAAGAGCGTCCACTGCGGACGACAGAGATAGTTGAATTGGAAGTGCACCGACTCGTCGAGAAGCGATTCAAATTCTTGCAGACTGAAATGGTAATTTTGAACAAGTAATAAATCGATCTGCTCTTCAAGACTTTTTATTTCAGCCAACGAGTACGAAAATTTTTTAGAACGATATTCCGATCCCCGTTCCTGTGCAAGTGTTTTTTCCACCTCCGCCTTGAAGTACGCCTTGATCGCAGGATGAATATTTGCCATAAGGATTTTCTTTAAGAACACATCATCCTCCTCGCCTATCGTTTTGACACGAACCGCATGGATGATGGATTCTATTTCTGCTTCGAAAATGTAGCCCATTGTTAAATTAAGCCATTGTGTGATTGAGCGATTGAGTCAATTCGTGATTTAGCGATTAAGTGATTTAGTGATTAAAGAAATAGTTTTCATCTCCTGCCGCGTGCGGTTTGATTGGACGCTGAAAAAATAGCAATCAATTCATTCGCTTCTTTGAGTAATTCATTCGTCTTTTCTGGTGAAAGTATATTGAGATCTGTGACCATTTCAAGCCAAAACACAGTTTCATCAGCTTCTTCTACAACAATACCAATTTTCGCTATGAACTCTGCTTTCGAACGGGCTCGGCAAACAGCCCGATAATTTGCAGCAACTGATGTTGCAGAACGCATCAATTGTCTTCCAATAATTCTGGCTTCTTCATTCTTTGGGAATGTTCGAACAAGTCTTACAATTTGAATTGCAAATTGCTTTGTTCGATCTCTTAATATTTCCGGCTGACTTTTCATAACGAATCAATCACTCATTCTCACAATCACCCAATCACTTAATCACCCAATCACTTAATCATCCAATCTCTCAATCACATATTCACCCAATCTCCCTCATTCCTTTTTCCCAAGAACTGTCTTTACGCGATCAATTTCTTTCTGCGCTGCTGTCTTAAACTGCGAATCGGTGTCTTTTCGGCTGATGATTTGCTTGTACATCGTCATTGCCTGGTCATATTTCGACATCTTCTCGTACGATTGTCCAGCCATATAATATGCCGTTGAAATCCAATCCATTTTACCTCGTTTCGTAACAAGATACGGAACTTTTAAAAATTCAAGAATTGCTTGTTGAAATTCCCCTTTATAAAAGTATGCCTCGCCAATATAGTACCGGAGTTCTGCTTCAAGATCAATATTTCCTGCTTCTATTAAATCCTGCAAATGGAGAATTGACTGATCGTAGTATCCTAACTTCTGATACAACACGCCGATATCAATTTTCTTATCGATGAGATCAGGATCGTTCGGGTAACGATCGATATACTTGCGTGTCAACTCCAGCGCACCATCATACAATTCCATTTCCTTGTATACCATAATCAAATTGCTCATCGCTAACGGAACGAGACTGGGAGTGCGCTGTTCATTATCGAGAATGATACGATATTGTTTCGAAGCGGCATCCCATTGCTCAAGACTGTAATACGCGTTCCCCAAGCTCAAGTGTACACGCGGCAAAATCGGATCGTTAGGATAATATCTCAAAAGAGAATCATACATACGCACAGCAAGCGGCAATTTTTGATCCAACTCATATACGCGAGCTGTCCAGAACATCGTTTCAGGAATAATAGGTGCTTTCGGATATGAATGAACAACCTGGTCAAACCGCTCTCGCGCTTTCGCAATGTCTTCTTTTCGCAGCTGGTATTTTCCCCGTTCGAATTCAAACTCTGCTTCATAATTATAAGTATGAGAATGTTCTTTTATAAAATCCGCCGCCCGTTTATCTGCTTCTTTCACATTATCGAGCCGGAAGTAGGAGACAACGATTCGCGATTGTATGTATCGTTTTGCAGTGTCATTCTTTGTTTGCGAGAGTGCTTCGCTATATCTTTTGACGGCATCGGCATATTGTTCATTCTGGAACAACATTTCCGCTGTCTCCAATGCCACGAACAAAGATTGCCCGCCTGATTTCCCTGCAATGCGGCTTACTTCCTGCAGATACTTCGCAGCGAGTTCGATAGAGTTTTCTGACTTTGCTATCGAGGCGAGCGCATAATATGCTTGTCCGGCTCTCGCCGTTGTTTGATCTCTTGTCACATATTCTGCATACCATTTCTTTGCTGCAGAAAAATCCATGAGTTTTTCGCTGCATACACCTAATTTAAAAATAATGGAACCTTCAATCTCCGGATCCACAGTTACAAAAAAGAAATCGGTTCGCAATCTTTCTAGACTATGCATATACCATTCATGTGCATTCTTAAAATCATTGGCAAAGAAATACGCGTCAGCTTTGTACAGATCGAGACGCGATCTCAATGGATGATAGAAATACCGGGTCTCGAGAAGATCAAAATAGCCGAACGCTTTCGTCACTCGACCGCTGTCTGCTGCAGTTTTGGCGAGATATGCAGCGGCGGCGGCACTTTTCACATGATTTGGATTTTTAGCAAGAAAATTATCAAGCACTTGAATTGCTGAATCTTTCTCCATCATTCCATCGAGCGCAATGCCAAGCTGGTACTGCGCAGAGGGAGCTGTCTCGCGATCTGAATACTTTTCCAACAGAAGTTTATATGTGAGAACAGCGCTTTCATAATTTTTTGCTGTCAAATAAGAATCACCAAGCAAGAGAAGCGCTACATCTCTCCCGCGCGCACCGGAAGATTTCGACAAGAACTCCGTTCCAAGTGTCCGCACTTCTTCCGGCTTCTCTGCCAATTGCAGGCGGAGCGTGAATGCCGCGACAACCGCTTGGTCGGTAAGCTCGCCTGCCGGATACAACACTGTAAGAGAATCGTATAAAACAATCGCCCTTGAAAGAAATTCTTTTTTCTTTGCGGTTTTTTCTCCTTCTTTCGATGCAAGCAGTTCAAACGACTGCGCTTGTTTGAACCATGCCATCGGACGCAGGGTTTCTTCCAGATCGACTGTGAGAGCGTATGCAAACTGATCGGCGGCAAGCTGGTAATCTTTTATATCGGAGAAATAGATTTCAGCAAGACGATAGGCAAGATTCCCTTTCGATTTCTGTGCGATGACATCTCCAACTAAAAGCGCAAGCTTCTGCGTGCTTGCATCCTTGCTGCGCAGATCAAAAGCCTTGATGAGACGAATCTGTTTTTGTGCTTCAGGAACAAACTCGCTGCTCGGATAGCGGCGCTGGAGATTTTCGAATGCTGCAATCGCTTCATCCATATTGCCGGCTTTCTTCCACGCTTCACCAAGCTTCATCGTCGCATCGTCAACCAATTCACTCGATGGAAAATGTTCAAGAAGCCATTCGCAAAAATCGATCGCAGTCTTCGTATCGCCAACTTCGTCGTTGGCTACTGTAGCTCCTTCTAGTAAAAGTCTGGGCAGGTTGGCATCCGATGGATACTGTTGACGGAATAGATTCGTTAACCGCACTGCTTCCGTGAAATTTTTTGTTGTAACAGCGCCCTTCATTGCACCGACAATAATTGCCCGACGATCCGCATTGCCGACGCTATCGGTCAGAGCACGCGAATACAACTGCGCCGCTTTTACTGGATCGCCTGCGCGCTCGGCAGCAACGCCGGCTTTATAGAGCGCTTCCCCATTGCGAAGCCCGCGGATTTTTCCAGCTTTCTCGAACAACTCAAGCGCCCGTGCATTTAACTGCATGCGATTGTTCGCTTCCGCCATTTCCATATATGCATCCTGCCGAAGCTGCTTGGGAGCTTTCAAACTGTCATCCGCTGCCGATTTCCAGGCTGCTAACGCTTCTTCTGTTTTACCGGCTGCATTTTTCAGAACACCGAGTGTAAAGAGTGCATCGTAGTAGCTCGATGTCGATTTGAAATTCGTTGTAACTTCGGACACTGCCGTTTCTGCTTCAGTAATTTTTCCCATACCAATAAGAGATTGTCCGTACAATACGAGCGCGCGGGCTTTCAACTGCGACTCTTTGGTCGCATCGATCACACGCTTGCTCTCCTGGCGGGCCTGTTCAAATTGTCCTGCGGATATTAATATCTCGGCAAGTTTATTTCTTGCCGGCAGCACTTCATCGGTCGTGTATTCCTGCGTGAGTGTCCGTAAAACACGAAGTGTATTTTCTGTATCCTTCAGCCGACCGTAGTACTCGGCAGCTTTGAGAAGTGCAACCGGGGCAAATTTACTGCTCGGGTGAAACGTTTTCACACGTTCAAACGCCATTGCCGCTTCGCGGTCATTCTTCATCGCGGCATATTCCTCTGCAACGTTCATCCACGCTTCCGGCGCTTTCATATTATCGGTATACGCCAGAGCGAAATTCTGGAATGTATAGCGGGCGTCGTCGTGCTTGCCGAGCTTGGATTGTGTTAAGCCGAGATAAAAACGCGCTTCAATTCCCTGCGCACTGCTCGGGTAGAGATTGATGAATGTGCGGAACTGTTCCAGCGCAAGATCGTACATCTTGTCGTTATAGAGATTGACGGCAAGCTTAAAATCGCCATTCTCTTTGGCATCCTGCGCAAAGGCGATGCAAGAGAACAAAAATAAAATGGAGAGAAGTTTGACTTTCATAATTGCAAAATGTAGCCAAATATGAGAGGATTAGCAAGAAAGTGAAGATAGGAGATTAAGAGATTTGGTGATTGGGTGATTAAGTGATTGGGTGATTGAATGATTGAGAGATGTTGAGAGATAGGGAAAAAAAATTGAGAGAAAGTGCTGGAAGAAAAAAAAGAAGGCTTGATTAGCTATGACCCCATCAGTCCCCAGAGGTCGTTTTGCGCGTTCGCATATAAAAATAGACACACGCTTTGTGTGTGTTTGTAATGGGCCTCCGGCTGCCCTGATAGAAAAGATTCCATGAGGAATCAACGTCATTCCGGCGTGATTCTAGTCGGAATCCAGGGTCTAGATAACCTACAACCAATATTTGTTATTTGAGTTAACGCCGCTTTCTTTTGGCGAAAAGAAAGCGACAGAAAGAAACGCTTGTGAAATCGAAATGTGTTTTCTCAAGGTTGAACTAAGATTGGGGATATGATAAACTCATTGTTAGAAATATAATGTACGGAAGGATTGGAATACACCTTGTCTTGACCCGTCTTTCTTCTATCGATTTCGCGGCTTAGAGATAAGAATATGAAAAACACGGCGGATAGAGAACTCCTGACTCCACTTGGCCTCCACCTTCTTGACAATGCACTCAAGAAAAACCATATTGTTCCTGTTCCCGGATTACCAAAGCGCTTAATAGTTATTACCTGTGTATTTTTATGACGTATGCTGAAGAAATAACATTTGAGATGAAGAGAAATATCATTCGACTTTTCATGCGTAATAGTCGCAAAAAGCCGACTCAGTCTCACGAAGTTTCCAAAGGAATCCCTTTGGGAGATGCCTTTGGCAGACCTAATCACAGGTTAGGCGCATAAAAACGTTACACTATTAAATGTAGATGAATATGGAATGAAATATGAGACTGTACTCAACACCGCTGTCAGCTTCAAGATTGGAAATCACGAAGCTTGCAATTATTGAAACAGTATTATCGCTTTCTATCTATTCATTCATTGTCCTGTATTTTGGAAGTCTTAAATACCTTGTAGTTATTATCGTTTTAGCTCCTCTTACACTATTCCGGACTGATAGTTCTTCAGAATGGGCCATTGATAAATTTAAACTCATTCTTGAAAATCTAAATAAATGGGTTTTTAATTCTTGGAATGGGAAAGCAATAATTTATCGAGTTCTGCTTGCATTTATTCTTTGGCCTTTATTTGGTGTAAGTCTGCGGGTTGTTTCGACTATTTATTTTTTTATTAAGAATCCAATATCTGTAATTGTTGAAATGCCTCGGAACTGGATGCGACAGTGCATTTGTACAGATTTTATGCATCCACCAGAAATATTGCCAATGGAATGTGTTAAATCTAGTATAGATAAAAATGTACATTCATTTTATACTTGGAAAAAAGGCCTTATTGATGCGCGTTATTCTGTAAAGTTTGGACTCTTAATATTTACTTTACCTTTTTGGATTATTGGATGGATACCTTCTTTATTCTATCGTATTTCATTCAAAGCGACATCTATTGTATATCTACCCTTTATCTGGGTTGCAAATCTCACCATGCAAAATCCATTACCAGTCAAAAAACGACTTGAGAGATTTACTCAGGGAGAACTGGAAAAGGTTCGTCGTGGCTACTCTTGGATTATTATAGTCATGTTACTTTCAAAGATTGGTTTTATATTAGGGTATATTGATATTAATTTCATAACCCAAAAATATTTAAATGAGAGAATTGTAAATACTATTATTGTTCCAAATAGTTGGGCATCTTGGCAGATAACATTAGGAATAGACGCATTGTTAACATTCTTTCTACTCTTCTTTACTGATTCAGCACTTGCAAGACTTGATCATAAACCTTTTTTTAAAGAAGAAACGATATTAAATACTGTTTCATTTATCTCATTTATTAGAGCTGCAATCAGTATTTTTACTATTTCAATATTCTTTTTTTATGCTCTCAATTTGTTTTTTTTAAAGCAATGAAATGTGCGCATAACCCGCGGCTCAAGCTGACCGGATGAGCGTTAGTGCATTTTACATTGCGCGTAGAGGTTTAGTACAGAATTGAAAGTGAAGTGAATGAACTTGGTTCGTTCCGTGCAATTTGAAAGTTCACATTGTCGCAGCTTAGCGCCGGTCCATTAGGCGGTTGCCAAAATTAATAAGGATTACACAGATGTCAAATAATATTGCGTCTCTCTCTGAATCGACCTTCAGATCAAATATTCGCCACACTGGTTTGCCAAGCTGTAATATTGATATTAGAACGTTGAAAAAGTTATTTGGTAAATTGAACGAGTGTTGTCGCGAGGCAGCCACAATTGAATTGTCAAAATTACGCCAAGGCACAATGACTACAGAGCAATACGAAAAATTCAAGAATGATGTAGCCGAATCATATAAAATTAATGTAGAGATACTTGGGAAAAAAGGGGAATACTTTTCATCAACCTCAGAATCCTTGCTTGATGAAAATGTTTTACCAAGTCAATTAGTAAGACTTACTTTCAATAGTGAATTCCTTTTTAAGACAGCATTCAATGCCGTTCCAATGAACAGCGTAAAAATCATTATTGATTTTAATAAAGCCACAGTACTTGATTTTTCCTCAAACCCTTCACACCCGACATCCAATGATAGTGTTATTGACGTTCTTGGCCAGACAGAATCTTGGGTGGATGGAGTTTATAAGGCTGTGAATGATATTCTTAAAGAATGTAGTACGCATCGAACTTGGTTGCACAGGAGAGGAATATATGATTTATTTCTATGGTTATTTATTATTCCTCTTTCCTTCTGGAATCTTCATAAATTAGTCTTAGGGTTCCCCACTTTCTTTAATGCAATTTCCGGTGTAATTCAAGTATTTGTCTCAATCTATTTTCTACTTCTCATTATTTTACTTTATAGAGCATTCTTCAGTTATGCTCGCTGGGTTTTTCCTTATATCGAACTTAGTTCTACTTCAAAGACTACATCGACCAGGCATAGAATATTTTTTACCGGATTAACACTAACATTGACTTATGGATTGTTGAAAGATTTAATAAAGAGAATTATTGAAATTATATTTTAATGTATAGCAACTGCCTAACTAGGCGCTCCCGCCCAACAAGACAGCGGGGCAGGCAAGCTCGGCTTGTCCAGAAGGCGAAGCGGCCATCCGTTAGGCAGCCCTAAAAGTGGGATATCAATCAATAAAGGTGTCGTATTATGATTTTCACACTCATCTATTTTTTCTTCATCGTCTGGATAACTATTGTACTGTCTAAATCTATCAAGATAGTGCGAGAGGATCAGCGAGTTGTGATTTTTCGTTTGGGAAAGTATTTTGGTGTTGGTGGCCCAGGAATAGTTTTTATTTTACCATTTGTAGATAAAATACAAAAGGTCGATCTAAACGAGTCTTTACCAGGATGGCAAACATTACCCAAAGAACTTCTTGAAGAAAGACTGAAATCACTTGTCATCTATAAGTCAAACAGTTTTTAACGGGCTGCCTAACCAGGCGCTCCCCGCTAATCCCGTAAAAAACACGGGACGCAAAAAACGCGAAAGCGACGGGGTTTCGCATAAAGCGCTCAACAAGCTCGGCTTGTCTGGAAGAATGCATCACAGCCGGAGCCCTGAGAATGTATCGCGCAAAGCGCGAAACAATTTCTTAAAAGTGATACAATATTTCTCAATGAGCCCACTGCAATTTACATGGCGCGCATAGGTTTAGTACAGAGAAGTTACAGACTGGATTTAATATTGCCACAAAAAATTCTTATAAAATAAATATGCAATTGCCTAAAATATTTTAACGAAAGGATATTAAGATGAATCATCGAGAAGTTATCCAAAAAGCAAAAAAGTATATAACGCTTTTGAAGCTAGTCTTTATTCTGGTGTTTATAACACAAAGAATGCTATATGCAACTGGCGGCATACCTGCCGGCAGCGGCACGATTGCAGATCCGTTTCTCATAGCAGACTATGCCGATCTGAAGGTTGTCGGAACATCGACCGCTTATCCGGGTAGCGCGGTGTACCGTCTTGTCGCCGATATCGATGCTGCGGCATCGCAATCCGAAAATGCCGGCGCTGGATTTGTGCCCATCAACGACAGTACGATCAATTATTTTACCGGCACCTTTCATGGTGCGGTTCACGTCATCAGAAACCTGCATATCAGCGGTCCGGTCGGCAATAATGCAGCGCTTTTCGCAAATTTGTGGGGTGGAACGATCGACAGTCTGGGGGTGCTGAATGCGCATGTTACTGCCGATGGCGGATACGTCGGCATTCTCGTTTCAGATAATAATACCGGAACGATCACCAATTGCTATGTCACCGGAAGTGCGATAAACACCAACGGCAGTGCGGGGGGACTCGTTTGTGGAAGCACCGGCACTATCAGCAACTGCTTTTCAACCGCCAACGTTTCGGGCACAGATTATGTTGGCGGTCTCATGGCTACGAATAGCGATATCGCGAGCAACTGCTACACAACCGGCACTGTGTCGGGGCGCAACTATGTCGGCGGGATCGCAGGGGATAATACATCGACGCTCACCGACTGCTACGCAATCGGGAGCGTATCGGGAAGCGGTTTGTATATCGCCGGGATCGCGGGCGGGAATCATATTGCAACCGATTGCTACTGGGACACACTCACGACGGGGTGTGCGTCAGGATGTGCATTTTCCTCAGGGTCGTTTTCCGGAGCCGGTTTGTCAACTGCTGAGATGAAGCAGTCGTCGTCGTACAGCGGATGGGATTTTACCACCATCTGGTCTATTAATCCGAGCATCAACGGCGGATATCCGTATCTTACGTCGAACATTATTACATCCGTTCAAGCGGCGGCAATCGGTACACCGAAATCCTTTTTGCTTCTGCAAAATTACCCCAATCCTTTTAATCCGACAACGACTATACGATTCTCGGTCGAGAAGGATGGCAGAGCGGCAGTAAAAGTGTTCGATATTTTGGGTCGCGAAATGGCGATATTGTTCTATAATGTTGCAAAAGCGGGACAGTACTATACATCGACATTCAACGGGTCGAAATTTTCATCAGGCGTGTATTTTTATACTATCGAAAGCAACAATCAACATCTAGTGAAAAAGATGATGATATTGAAATAGTAAACTGCAATTGCGGCTGACCAGGCGCTCCCGCCTAAAAGACGGCGGGCAAGCAAGCTCGGCTTGTATAGAAGAATGCATCACGCGAGGCGGTCATGTGTTAGGCGGGCAGAAAAAAACTACAATTTTATCAAATATAAATTAAAAGCGAGAGGACTTATGAAAGCTACACTCTATTGCTGTATGATTCTATTTATGTTTTCATGTGCCGTAAAGGCGCAGGATAGTACAAGTAATGTAAAAATAGATTCCGTGCTTTATTATCAAAAGAAGATGTTAAGTCAACAAGAAAAACTTTACAATGAAGTAGTACGTTATAAAGAACCGCTGGAGAATAAAAAATTTGGTATCGAGATCAATCCGGCATATATGCTGTTCAGCAGTGCCCGTTCATATTTTGTGTTCAGCGGAGGATTTTCATTCTTCGATATAGACCGACACGCAGAAATTGCATGTCCAATTTTTTATCAGAACGGAGCCGGTAAAAACTCAGGAGTTCATGAATTGACGCTGTGGAATCAAGATATAGTATATCGGAAATTTTTGGGACAGCATCAGGACGGATTTTACCTTGAGGGGGGCTTACGATATACGCACATCAAAGGAGAATCTAACGATGGTGTTTCCATACTGGGAGTAAGTTTATTTTCAACATCTCCTACGTCAATAATAACCACGGATAAGCTGGGAGGGATGTTTGGCATCGGGTACAGGTATTTTTCGACATCAGGATTTTATTGGGGAACAAGTCTCGTGGTAGGGGCGTATTTTTCTGCTGATGAAAGAACAATACAAGGGATAATATTGGATGATACAAAAACCATTTTTGATTTTGAAATACTGAAATTTGGTTATGCGTTCTAACTGCGCCCTAACATCGGCGCTCACTCGGCTTATCCAGAAGAATGCGTCGCATTTAGGAGCTATCGTTAGGTGATCCGAAAACTGACCTGCATTCAAAAACAGGAAGATAAAATGTCTATAAATGCAAAATACGTCCATACAAATTTGATCGCACGCGATTGGCAAAAGCTATCGTCTTTTTATCAAGAGGTATTCGGATTCAAACCAGTTCCACCTGAGCGACATTATAAAGGTATCGACCTTGAACGTGGCACAGGTGTTCAAGGATCTGAACTTCATGGCATTCATCTACGAATGCCAGGATATGATGATAGTGGTCCGACATTGGAAATTTACTCTTACTCTATTCCAAAAGAAGGTCTAGTTCCGGCGGTCAATCGTCCTGGATTTGGACACATTGCATTATCAGTTGTTGATGTGATCAAGGCTCAAGATATCGTTTTGCAGGCAGGTGGAAAATCTGTGGGAGAAATTGTAACGTTGCAAACATCTGCAGGAGCTAAGGTAACTTGGTGCTATGTGACAGATCCTGAAGGCAATATTATCGAATTACAATCGTGGTCAAAATAAAAGAAGTCAATTCATCAGCAAGGAGGATTACCATGAGCAGAAACTTCTTATCAACCGTGTGCTGCTTTTTTATTTTTATAGGTACCTGTTCTCAAACACTTCTTGCTCAAACATCCGAAGGAACGCCGGCACTCACAGCCCATCAAAAATTGGCCCGCAGCATATTTCGCGAACTTATTGAAACCAACACAACTATGAATATTGGGAGCGGGAAAGCAGCTGAAGCGATGGCTTCACGCTTGAAAGCTGCGGGCTTTTCCGATAACGATATTCAACTGGTGGGCCCACGTCCTCAGAATATGAACCTCATCGTACGCTACAAAGGCAAAGGTGCCCTTCGCCCCATTCTTTTTTTTGGGCATCTGGATGTTGTCGAAGCGCTCCGGCAGGATTGGTCGTTCGATCCGTTCGTCTTTCTTGAAAAAGACGGATTTTTTTATGGTCGCGGAACATCCGACATGAAGAACGAGGATGCAGATATCGTCGCAAACCTTATACGCCTGAAAAGTGAAGGATTCGAGCCAAATAGAGACATCATTGTGGCTTTGACGGAACACGAAGAGGGGGGTGACGCAAACGGTATCAAGTGGCTCCTCGCAAATCGACGTGACCTCATCGATGCAGAGTTCGCCATTAACCTTGAAGGCGGTGGAGGCGATATTAAGAGCGGCAAATACTTTCTGATGGATATACAAACGGGCGAAAAGGTCTACGTGAGCTTCCAACTCGAAGTCAAGAACAAGGGCGGTCATAGCTCTTTACCAGTGAAAGACAACGCCATCTACCGACTTGCAGCAGGACTCTCGCGCCTGGCACAATACGAATTCCCAATTAGGCTTAATGAGACCACCCGGACATTTTTTCAACGGGCAGCCAGTCAAGAAAGCGGACAGGCCGCAGCAGATATGCTAGCAATCTTGAAAATACCAATTGATACGTCTGCTTCCAATCGCCTCTGCGCGTCCTCCGCTTATTACAATGCATTACTGCGAACGACATGTGTTGCAACGATGCTCTCAGCCGGACATGCCGAGAACGCTCTGCCTCAGACTGCCCGTGCTGTTGTCAATTGTCGCATGCTGCCAGATGATTCTATAGAGAATGTAATCGCGACCCTGACTCGTATCCTTGCCGACAGTCAAATTGCCGTCTCGCAAATCAGCCAAATGAATTTAAGTCCTCTTTCGCCGCTCCGCAAAGACGTGATGGATAACGTCGAGAAACTCACGGCCTCGATGTGGCCGGGAGTAACAGTGACTCCCGTTATGTCCACCGGTGCATCTGATGGCAGATACCTGCGCAAGGCGGGAATCCCGGTCTATGGTGTCTCAGGCATTTTTGACGATGTTGATGACATTCGTGCACACGGTAGAGATGAGAGGATTGGCATTCAAGATTTCTACAATGGGGTCGAGTTCATGTACAGGTTTATCAAGGCTCTTACCTCGGGATCGTAGCTTGATGATGCGAACCCAATAGCAACATATTGCGCCCTAATCCGGCGCTCAAGTCCCGCTATCAATATTAATTCTAATGTAGCGGGATGGCGCCTGCTAACATCTTGAAGCAAATTTTGTGAAAAGGTTAGAGTAGCGTCCGACACGTTGTCGGACATTTATAGGATCATTGCGATAAATTCGTCCATCTACGAGATGGACTCTACACTCACGTCAGCTTCGCTAAAAGAAATTCCCTGTTGAGCCGCGCAATGTGTGTCACAGAAATTCCTTTTGGACATTCGGCTTCACACGCATAGTTGTTGGAACAATTTCCAAATCCCTCTTTGTCCATTTGAGCAACCATTTTCTGAACTCGCTCCTTGCGCTCCGGTTGACCCTGAGGCAGCAATGCAAATTGCGATACTTTAGCCGCAACAAACAACATGGCAGAGGAATTCGGACATGCAGCCACGCACGCTCCGCATCCGATGCATGCTGCTGCATCCATTGCTTCTTCAGCGTTCTCCTTAGGCACAAGAGTGGAATTCGCGTCCGGCACACCTCCGGTTCGCACAGAAATAAATCCTCCTGCCTGCATAATCCTGTCAAACGCTGTTCTATCCACAATAAGGTCTTTGATAACCGGAAATGGATTTGCGCGCCATGGTTCGACGGTGATTGTTTGCCCATCAGTGAAGCTTCGCATCCGCACGTCACAGGTTGCCTGCTTGCGCCCTTTACCGTGTGCGCGTCCGTTGATCATCATCCCGCAGCTCCCGCAAATGCCCTCACGGCAATCATGATCGAATGCAACCGGTTCTTGATCTCCTATCACCAGTTGGTTATTCAGCACATCCAACATCTCCAGGAACGATGCATCTGGCGAAATATTCCTCACCTCGTACGTTTCAAATTTTCCCGTATCATTCTGATTCTTCTGCCGCCAAATTTTTAATGTAAAGTTCATGCTCATTGTTCCTCATCATTAACTCATCAATACCATGGATTGCCTTTGGATTTTGTTCCAATCGCCATGTTATATTTCTGTCCCCCTCTAAGGAGGACTATAGTGGGTCTAAAGATTTGCCAGTTCGCACTTTCACATGTTCATAGATATCCTGCATTACTCCATCTTCATTTTCGAAGATATCAAAATTAGAATATCGAATTACTTTACAGCCAATTCCATGCAAGTAATCGTCTCTTTCGATATCATTTTGCATTCCTTTGTTTGTATAGTGCTGACTACCATCAAGTTCAATGATAAGTTTCGCTTTTGCACTATAGAAGTCGACAACATAACGACCACAAGGGAATTGTCGACGGAATTTCACACCTAACTGATTCCCTCTTAACAAAGCCCATAGTTTTCTTTCCGCATCGGTCATCTGTTTGCGAAGCACTCGTGCAATTGGCATTAATGACCTAGAATGTTGCGCAAGATGTTTCTTCATCGCTTATGACCTCACCCTATCCCTCTCCTTGGAGGAGAGGGAATTGGATTTTAACATTTCAAATCCTCATTTATAGCTGCGTTCCGAGGGCTTCACATACTCAAATGTAAACGGTTCTTTGTTCAACTTCGGTTTCTTGCCGTCGCCTGTAAATTCCCACGCCGCTGCGTATGCAAATTTTTTGTCATTCCGAAGTGCTTCACCTTCCGGTGTTTGGCACTCTTCTCGGAAATGCCCTCCGCATGATTCTTTCCTGTGCAATGCATCGAATGCTAATAGTTCCGCCAACTCCAGAAAATCAGCGATGCGTCCAGCTTTTTCTAACTCGATGCTGAGATTACCAGAATCACCAACAACTTTTGCATCATTCCAGAATTCTTTCCGAATTTCCAAAATCAACTTCAATGCTTTCTTCAATCCTTTCTCATTCCGCCCCATCCCGACAAATTCCCACAAGACTTTGCCAAGCTTCTTGTGGATTTCATTTACAGGTTGTTTACCATTGATGGCGAGAAGTTTTTCCACTCGCTCAGCAACGCTCTTATTCGCCTTCTCGAACTCCGAATGACTGGTCGCAAGAGACGAAAATTTTGTCTTCGCAAGATAATCACTCAGTGTGTAAGGCAGAATGAAGTACCCATCCGCCAAGCCTTGCATCAGGGCGCTGGCGCCGAGACGATTTGCGCCGTGATCGGAAAAGTTTGCTTCACCGATAACAAACAAACCAGGAATCGTGCTCATCAAATTGTAATCGACCCACAACCCGCCCATGGTATAATGGACGGCGGGATAGATGCGCATGGGATCTGCATATGGATCTTCGGCAGTGATTTCATGGTACATATCAAAGAGGTTGCCGTACTTCTCTTCGATCCAATGTTTCCCATTTCTCTTGATCGCATCTGCAAAATCGAGGTACACTGCCATCTTTGTCTTCCCGACACCAAGACCTTTGTCGCATATTTCTTTCGCCCGGCGAGAAGCAACATCGCGCGGCACTAAATTGCCAAATGAAGGATAGAGACGTTCGAGATAATAATCGCGTTCATCTTCCGGAATCTGCAATGGTGCGCGTGAGTCGCCTGATTTCTTCGGCACCCAGATGCGCCCATCGTTTCGCAGGCTTTCGCTCATAAGAGTCAACTTAGATTGATAATCGCCGCTCACCGGAATGCATGTGGGATGAATTTGCGTGAAGCATGGATTCGCAAACAACGCACCTTTCTTATAGGCACGCCAGATGGCTGTCGCATTACTCGCCTTTGCCATTGTGGAAAGATAGAAAGTATTGCCGTATCCACCGGTCGCAAGCACGACTGCATCCGCGACATACGACTCGATCACGCCGGTTCTCAAATTTCGACAGATGATACCGCGTGCCATTCCATCAACAACAACCAACTCCATCATCTCCCGCCGATCAAAGAATTTTACGGCACCCTCACTGATCTGACGGCTTAAAGCAGAATATGCACCAAGCAATAGTTGCTGGCCCGTTTGCCCGCGCGAATAAAATGTCCGCGATACTTGAGCACCGCCAAAAGAACGCATGTCGAGATACCCGGCATAGTCACGGGCAAACGGCACACCTTGTGCAACACACTGATCGATGATGCTTCCGCTCACTTCAGCGAGTCGGTAAACATTCGCTTCCCGCGCTCGGTAATCGCCGCCTTTTAACGTATCGTAAAACAAACGATAGATGCTATCGCCGTCGTTTGCATAATTTTTCGGTGCGTTGATACCGCCTTGGGCTGCAATACTGTGCGCACGCCGCGGTGATTCATGATAGGATAATGAAATCACATTATAACCAAGCTCTGCCAATGAAGCTGCAGCAGAAGCTCCAGCCAGACCGGTTCCGACTACTATGATAGAATACTTTCGTCGATTTGATGGATTGACTAATTTCATATTGAAGCGATGATTGGACCATTTTTTTTCGATGGGCCCATCGGGAATTTTGGAGTCAAGCGTCATAGTCAATGAACCCCCATAATCACGGTTGATGCAGCTTGGTGAAAGAAAAAGAAATAGATCGGAATGGCGGCAAAACCGAGCGGAATTAAAAACCAAACGATACATGCTAAGAGATCAAGAAATGGAGTGTATGTTTTATTTCGCAGTCCGAGTGTCTGGAATGCTGATTGAAATCCATGCCGCAAGTGGTACCCCAGCACAAAGAGGGCAATGAGATAAAAAATAACATACCAAGGGTTTGCAAAGGCATCAACAATGAGTTTGTATGATGAGATCTTTTCTCCCCCAAAACGAGAAGGATATAATGGAATAAAAAAAGATCGAAGGTGAATGACAAGAAAGAAAAAGATAATGCTTCCAGTCCAAATAACGGTACGAGAAGAAAGCGTTGTATTGTCTTTCGATCGAAAGAGTTCGTACTTGATTGGACGCTTCATCTTATTTGTGAGCCATAATGTAGCACCGAGAAGTGCATGGCCAACAATCGAGAGAAAAAGGAATATCTCGATGGTAAGAACAACAGGATTATGGACAAGGAATTCGCCGTATGCTTCGAAGGTTTTCCCATTGTCGTGAAATAAGACGAGCAGGAGATTGCCGATGAGATGTTCCGTCAGAAAGATGATCAGGAACAAACCGGTGAGACTCATCAAGACTTTCTTGCCGATAGACGAGTAATAAAAAGCAAAGATATTGTTCATAGAAATTTATTTGTGTGGTTTAACAACAGTGCTCTTCCCTGAGTGTTTAATTACACCACCATTTAATGCCAATTTTTCACTGTTGAGAGTGTAGGGAAGATTTTCGGGAAAAGCAATGAGGTTGGAGTTGGAAGTTACTTAGTTACTCACACCCTCACTAATGAAACGGCGGACAGAAATCATACTTCCGAACAACCCAAGTACACAACCAACCCCGACGATGATACTATAGTAGTACGGTTGAACATGGACAAATTCCGAAAGAGAGACAGTAAGCCACTGCTCCAGATAGTTGAACAGCACAAATACGATGCCTGCTGCAATCAATCCGCCAAGCAGACCCTGAAGAAATCCCTCCAGCAAAAACGGTAGTCGAATGAAACCGCGCGTGGCGCCGATTAGCTTCATTGTCTGTATAATTTTACGTTTAGCATAAATGGCAAGACGGATAGTGTTCGCTACAAGAATAACAGAGGAAAGGGTAATAAAGATACCTACGCCAAACGTAATCCAGAGAAACAACTTGGCGCGCTCGTCCAGCATTTCCAATAACTGCTTACGGTAGATAACATCATCCACACCTTTGAGAGATTTTACTTGATGAACGATACTCTCGGCATGCTTTGCCGTCTTATAGCCATCTTTCAAAAATATTTTGAGTGATGCAGGTAACGGATTGAAGTTCAGTATCTTGTAGATGTCTTCACCAAATTCTTGTTGAAAAATCTTTGCTGCTTCTTCTTTTGAAACATAACGCACTTCGCGTACACCATCCAACATCTCCACCAATCCCTTCACTTCGGTAATTTTATCATTAGAGAGTTGATCGTTCAGGAAGGCTTCCATCTCTACTTTCTCTCGGAGTGAGTTTACCACACTATTTGCATTGAGAAAGAGAATCGCAAAAAAACTGAGCAGCAACAACGACACGCAGATGGTGAAGACTGCGGCAAACATCGACAGCTTCGCGCGTTTGAATCCTGAGAATCCTTCTTTCAACACATATCGTAGTTGCATGGCTCTCTCATTTACTCCGATGTGAACCGCGATCACTTTCGAATGGGCGATAACTACCCAGCACTCGCACTAATGTGCACATTTCTTTCAAGTGATTCAATGCCTGCCGAAGCGGATCGCTGTTCGGCGTTCCTTCAACATCAAGGTAAAAAAGATATTCCCACGGCTTTCCGATGAGCGGACGCGATTCGACCTTCAGTAAATTGATGTCGCGAAGAGCAAATACAGCCAACGCTTTGAAGAGCGAACCGGGAATATTCTTCGCAGCAAAGACAAGCGATGTTTTCACCATGCCGTGCGGCTGAACCGGTTTGCGCGAGAGCGCTATGAAGCGTGTGAAATTACGATGATCACTTTCTACATTCCGCTTCAGTATGTGCAGTGAGTGTGCCCGGGCGGCTTGTTCGCTCGCAAGAGCGGCGGCGTCATGCTGTCGGCGTTCACGGATAAATCGCGCTGCAGCTGCGGTATCGTGCACTGCTTCTACTTTGACATTCTTCAGTTTACCGAGAAAATTTTCGCACTGACCAATCGCCTGCAACTGAGAATAGATCGTGCGGATACTGCTCTGTTTGGTTTCCGGGAGCGCCATCAAATGCAGTTCTATGCGGAGTTTCACTTCACCGATGATAAAGAGCTTGTGCTTCAGAAGAAGATCATATACCTGATGGATACTTCCGAAAAGCGAGTTTTCAATCGGGACGATACAACGACCCGCAGTATGTCGTTCAGTATCAGCAAAGACCTCAGAGAAAGTTGGCAATGGTTTCAATGCAGAATGTGCGCCAAAGAATTGCCGCGCTGCCTGTTCGCTGAATGACCCGGGTTCACCTTGATATGCAATCATAGTTTGTCTTTTCATTTTAGTGGTTGGAATCATCATGCCATCGAACAATCATCCAGGGATCTTGCGTTCCCTGGCGCATCAATTGAAGGCTTGCATATCCATCAACGCGAACAATATCGCTCGCATTAAATGTCACCGTAAGATTAAATCCCCGGCTTATGGAAGCTTCTGTAGTGTAAGAATCTATAGACGATGAATCAATAATATTATTCCACACGAGATCCAAGCGCTGAACGCTCTGGAAGAGTCCGTACGTAGTTCGCATTTCCTCATCTCTTCCCCATGAAATTTCAGCACCACCGAGGTCATAGTCAGGATAAAGAAATATAAAGTTGCCATCGATAAGTTGTCCATAGATTGAGGTGTCACGAAACGTATAAGCGTATTTGAAATTCTGAAACACCCCATCGGGATTTTTCTGGTCACTCAAGAGCGGCGATGTTTCTCCAGAAGAATCATCCAATCCCGGTGCAAACGGATTGCAGGAAACAAGAAATATCACAAGGGGTACCAAGAAAACAACAATTGTATGGAAATGTTTCTTGACCATCGCCCGCTCATGGTGCAAATGTGCCTTTTAAATCACTCCAGGTAGAATCGGAAGCATTCAGACCGATATCCAGCCATCGACGAATAGACCAGTTAGCGGATTGATCGCGTGCAAACACGAATTGGGCTCGGCCTTTGAAGTTTTTTGCTATGTTTGTTTCTGCAAGTGGAACGACCAACTGATACTCGGTTTCGACCTGCGTCGAGTCGACAAAATAAGTAGTCGTCAGCGTACCGAATGTCAATGTGATATAGGAATTCTGCTGAAGCTTATTCATCAATTGGTAAAAGTAATTTTCTTCCGACGTCTTATCCCATGAAGAAAACACGTTTCCATAGGTACTGTTGGATTTTGCAGGTTCAAAGATAAACGATGCATTCGAGAATGATTTCAAATAGTTTACTTCATTTTTATCACGAAACGAATCGACCATGTTCTGCAATACTTTTTCAGGGTCTGTCGGTGGCACATAAGTTGAACTCACCTGCGTGGGAGCATCAGCTGTTCTCGTTTTAAACAAATTGCAAGAGACCACAACAAAACATAGGATAATGCCAATCACCTCGTTTACTTTTCGCGGCATCAGAACTCCTTTACACTGCAATACGACCTTCCAACGCTCTGGAAAGTGTTGCCTCGTCTGCAAATTCGAGATCAGAACCTACAGGTAAACCCCGCGCTATGCGGGTAATTTTCATACCCAACGGTTTTAACAAACGGGAAAGATACAGCGTGGTCGCTTCACCCTCCACGTTGGGATTCAGCGCAAGGATAACTTCCTCGATGGTTGCGTTCGAAAGACGATGGAGCAATTCTTTGATCTTCAGATCATCCGGACCAATACCATCGAGCGGTGAAAGTGCACCGCCAAGTACATGATACAGACCTTTGAATTCGTGTGTCCTTTCGATGGCAATCACATCGTGTGGTTCTTCCACAACGCAAATGAATGATCGCTCACGTTTCGTATTAGAGCAGATTGCGCACGGATCGGATTCCGTGATATTTGAACACACGGAGCAGTACCGCACCTTGTCTTTGACGTTGACCAATGCTTTTGCCAGCATAACGACTTCATCGCGCGACATCTTCAATACATAAAGCGCAAGACGATGTGCTGTCTTCCTTCCGATTCCTGGAAGCTGAGCGAATTGTTCTGCGAGTTGTTCAACTGATTCGGCAGTGTAAAACATAAAAAATCTCTCGTGAGAATTATAAACCGGGGAGTTTCATACCGGGAATGTTCGGCATCATCCCGCCTGTCACTTTCTGCATTTCCTCCGCTGCCATTGCAGTCGAACGTTCCAATACTTGATTCACTGCTGCAAGCACTAAGTCTTCCAGCATCTCTTTTTCATCCGGATTGATAACTTCTTTCTCGATTTCAATTTTCACAATGTGCTGTTTACCATTTGCCGTGGCCTTTACCATGCCTCCTCCGGATTCAGCAGTCACAATTTTGTTCTCTAATTCTGCTTGTACCAGATCCATCTTTTCCTGCATTTTCTGTACTTGCTTCATCATCTGCTGCATATTCGGCATACCACCTTTGAACATTCTCAACTCTCCTCAATTTTCCATTTAAAAAATTTTATGAGTCAATATACCCTGAAATGGAAGGAAAGTCAACGAACGGAATATTTCCATCGCTTCTTGACTTTCGGGAGAATTGCAGATATATTTATTCAAAGCTCATCAGTTACGGTGAGCTTTTCAATTGATATTCCGCGATAGCTCCCCGCCTGAACGCATTGCGGGCAGGAATGGTGGAGCATCCGGTCCGATCATTGCTTTGCAATGATCTCGATCTCGTCCCGACAAAGTCGGACGGACTGTTGACCAAATTTGAAATAATAATTTGTAGTTCATTCCGCGATAGCTCAATGGTGGAGCATCCGGCTGTTAACCGGAGGGTTGTAGGTTCGAGTCCTACTCGCGGAGCCAACAAGCTTAAAATACGAACTCGGTTTTTGGGGATTTCTTTCGTATATCACCTACATCATTCAGCAAATCCGACCTGAGCATGATTTTTAAGAAGGCTCATCAAGCACTAATTTGTAATTCGAATTACCATATAATTTTTATTAGCTTAATACTCGGTATCAACACGCTGTTGCACCCGTAAGCTTCTATTGATTGAGGATTGATCATGAGATTATTTTGCAAAATTTTCATTGTATTAACCATTGGACTATTCTACAACACTATTTTCGCCAAGGAAAAGTTTTCCTGGTCAAGCGGTCAATTTATCGTTGACATTGTAGACAGTAAATTTACAATTTATGAAGACAAGATAAAAATAGTGACGATTTCTTCCATCAATTTCAATTTTACACCTCCGAAATCGATTTTCATTGCTGCACAAACCAAAAACAAGCTCACCCTGACCTTCACCTATCCTCCCGAAGTCCTGTATCGTGACCAATTGCTGGATCTGAATACGATGGTAGAAATAACAGCGTCGGATCACACTCTCCATTTTCAGGGTAGCCCCAAATGGGCGACCAGCTGCACCATTCGTATGGAAGACAACGGCGAACGTTATTTCGGCATTCTTGAGCCGTTGTATCCGGACAATAGCAAATCACCTGATCTTCGAGGCAAGGTCGTCGACGTCGAAATAAATGGTGATGCAAATTTATATTTTGAAAATTATGCTTCTGCCTGGTCGGCTTTCTACATGACCAATAAAGGATATGCATCATTTTTTGACAGTTTTGCACGCGGAAAATATCGACTGGGAATTAATAACGAGACAGAACTTTTCCATCGAACCGATAAATTGGATTGGTACTTGTTCACCGGAAAAAACGGCGACGAGATTATGAAAGCGTATTACACCGTTATTGGCAAACCAAAATTCGTTCCGATGTGGGCGTGCGGCCCGATTGGATGGCGCGACGAGAACAAAGGCGGGAAAGATGAAATTCTTGACGATATCAAGAAAATGACCGATCTAAGAATACCCTTCACCGGATGGTGGGTCGATAGGCCGTACAGCCATGGTGCACAGGAATGGACAAAAATGGATTTCAACGAACGATTTGCCAATCCACAGGATTGGATTAGTACAATTAGAAATACTTATGGAATGGAATTTATGACATGGGTTGGCTCAATGACATTTGACGATTCAGACTTCCCGGCATATCAGTACAACGCAGAAGGTTATTTCGATCTCTCAAATCCGGATGCTATCAGAGAATTCGGCAGCCGTTTAAAAAAATACCAATATTCTGTCGGGGTGCGAGGACATAAAATGGATCGAGCAGACCAGCGTTATCCACTTCATATCCCATGGTACGATAAGACACTGGAAGCTGAACAGCGAAATAAATACGTCTATCTTTTTTCCACAACAATCGACAGTCTGCTACGCGACGCGTGGGGTGAAAATCAATTTAACTTCGCACGAGCTGCATTTCACCGATGTCAACCCTCTTTATCGGCAGTGTGGGGTGGCGACTCGCGGTCGAGCTGGGATGGCATGGCAGCAAATCTCGCAAATGCAATCCGTTGCAGCTTCATGGGATTTCCCGTCTGGGGTTCCGATGTCGGCGGATATTTAGGCGGTCAAATTCCGGAAAATCTCTATGCACGCTGGCTACAGTTCGGTGCATGGAGCGGCCTCTACGAAATAAAAATCGATGATGCAGGCGGAAAAAGAGCAGATCGAGTTCCATGGAAATATTCCAAGAGACTCCAAACTATTTTCAAGGATTATACGACACAGAGGATGGAAATGCAGCCCTTCTACTATTCTCTGGCAAATACGTCGTGTAAAAACGGGCCTATCATGAAACCTCTTGCGTACGTGTTCCCCGATGATAAAAAATCTTTCTCTCTCTGGAATGAGTACATGGTAGGTAACGCGTTCCTTGTCGCCCCGATCCTTGATTCCATGAATTATAAATCGGTTTACTTGCCGAGCGGCACGTGGTATGATTACTACGACTTCAGCAAAGTGTTCGAAGGAAATAAAGAGATCGATGCGGCTTATCCTTTGGAACTGATCCCCGTTTTCGTGAGAGCCAACTCGATCTATATCACCGGCACTCTTCTCGCAGGCAATTCAAAATTGTGGAACGTCGATTCGACTGCAAAAGGATTGAAGATTTATGTATTCCCCGGAAAAAACAATGAAACTGCAATGTTCGATTATGTCGACTATCTGGATAGCAACAAAGAAAAACAACTCTCCATCATCAACAAGAATCGATCGATTGTCTTTGCTTCTCAACCCCTAGCATCGGATGCACTATTACTTCTCAAGCTGGAAGATGAACCTTCGAAAGTAATGATGAATGGTACAACCGGCACGTATAGCTGGGATGCAGGTCAAGGTTTCGTGAGAATTGAATTGAAGAAGAATATGAAATATAAAATCTCCATCAATTAAGAAATCAGTACACGCCTGCATGCAATGAAGAAAAATACCATGCAAAACATCGTGCTCAAAGAATTTGTGCAGTACGAATTATCCTGATTGTGAGGAGTATATTCATCAAACATCGGTCCATGGCAATATTCCGCCGTTTTTTCCCACTGTTGCTTTCATGTCTTTCAATCCGGCACTTTTTCCCTTCTGAGAATTTGATTTGGAGAAAAAATACACGACATTACAGTAGGTATTGTAAAAATTGTTGAAAGAGTTATAGATGGAAAATTCGCAGGTGCATACATTTCATATTCCCGTTTTGGGATTAGCATACTCTATCGATACGCCTATCCGCGTTGGACGGTTCGGCATTTCGTCGGTTATATCGATTGTCGATGACATTCTGATTGAACATATGCGAAAGCATTATGCTCACCTTCATGGAGAATCCTATATTCCGATTACTGTACGGGATGAAGATTACCGCGCACGTAGAATCACTGCCTATCTCAACCTCGTTCAGAAAATCGTTCAGAAACAAATCGCTGCCCTCAAGGTTTCGGCGTTTGAAAAAGGAAGCGATATTGTAAAGTATTTCGAAATGTTGTCTGAGCATTCACCTCTGAAAGCGTTGTATCATCGGATGCTCCATACGAATGACACCACCAAACAATCTGAGTTGCAGGATGAACTGCGGATCAAGATAGTCCCCGGTGACATCGACGTGAACATCATGACGAAACTCGACAAGGTGAATACCGGGCGAAATCAAGAACAGCTACCTATGGAGTTTACGGATGCGCTTGCATCGTTACGCGGATTTGCACTCAGCGACCTCAATTCGTCGGTTATTCTCTCTGCAGGATTGAATCCTCGGTTGTTTAGTTACATGGGACAACGTCCCGAATTTTTCCCTGATGAAAACGGCAGTCTGAGGAAAAGGGTTATCCTCAAAGTCAGCGATTATCGCTCTGCTCTTATCCAGGGAAAAATCCTTGCAAAGAAAGGAATTTGGATTTCAGAATTCCGTATTGAATCCGGATTGAATTGCGGCGGTCATGCTTTTCCTTCGCAAGGATTTTTGCTCGGACCAATTCTCGAAGATTTCAAAACTCATCGGACATCACTGCTGTCAGAATTACATCAAATCTATGCCGTGGCATTACAAGAAAAAGGAATTCCTCTTCCTCCCTCTATGCCGTTTCGAATAACCGTGCAAGGCGGAATAGGTACAGCAAAGGAAGACACGTTCTTGCGAGAATATTACTGTGTCGAAGGAACAGGCTGGGGATCACCGTTCCTCCTTGTCCCTGAAGCAACCAATGTTGACGAGAGAACAAGACAGATGCTTGCTCATGCTGGGAGAGAAGATTATTACATCAGCGATGCTTCACCTCTTGGAGTACCATTTAACAATCTTCGAGGAAGCACGAGCGATCTGCTTATACAACAGCGCGCCAACGATGGAAAACCCGGGAGCAAGTGCACAAAGAAGTTCCTCGTCTCCAATACAGAATTTACTACAGAGCCAATATGTACTGCATCCAGCCAATATCAGGAACTCAAGATTGACCAACTGAAAAAACAGAATCTCTCACCAAACATCCTTTTAGAAAAAATTGCGAGAGTAGTTGAAAAAGCATGTCTCTGCGAAGACCTTGCTGCATCCGGACTCATCAATAGTAATGGGCATGAACCAGCGAAAGAACGTGCTGTTGCTGTGTGCCCAGGACCGAATCTTGCCTACTTCTCAAAGATTGCCTCGCTGGAAGAGATGGTTGGACATATCTACGGACGCTTACAGCTTCTGACCGACCCGAATCGCCCAAACTTGTTCATCAACGAGTTGAGGTTGTATGTGGATTATATGAAACAAGAGATTCAGAAACGCCTCGACTCGTGGAATGCAAAAGAACAAAAATATTTCGATACATACCGAAAGAATCTTCAGGATGGCATCGCACATTACAAGGCATTAATACCGAAACTGATAGAAGAGACGGAACGCTACCGAGAAACAATGCGAAATGAATTGCTGGCGTTGGAACAAGAACTTCTGGATATTGTTTTCCCTGCTATTGCTGTGCCGGAGTACGCACATTAATTGCTCTTGAGCACAAAGCGGAACACACTCCCTTCCCCCACTGTACTTTCCACAGTAACCGAGCTGCTGTGCGCTTCAATAATGTGTTTGACAATTGCAAGACCGAGTCCGGTGCCACCGAGTGCGCGTGATCGGTCGCTATCAACGCGATAAAATCGTTCGAAGATTCTTGATAAGTGTTCTTGCGGAATTCCCACGCCGGTATCTTTCACGCTGATTTGAATTCCGTTTGCAACCTTTTCAGATGAGAGAACAACCTCGCCACCCTGTTTATTATAATTGATGGCATTGGTCAGAAGATTATTGAGAACTTGTCGTAATCGTTCACGATCTCCAAAGACCTCGTCTTCACTGGTTGTGTTCAACAATAATCGCAGTGCAACACGATGGTGTGCAGAAATTGTTTCATATTCTTTGTAGACCGACTCAATAAATTCATTCACACGGAAAATGCGGAAGCTCATTTTCATTTCGCCGGATTCGATTTGAGAGATATTAATGAGATCTTCCAGCAATGTATTCAATCGATCAAGATTCGTTTGTGCTTTTTCTAAAAATGAGCGGTTCACAGAAGCATCATCGACCGCACCGCCAAGAAGTGTCTCCAAGTATCCTTGCACAGCAAAAATAGGCGTGCGAAGTTCGTGCGAAACATTTCCCAGAAATTGACTTCGTACCTGTTCTAACTTTTTCAATTGGATGATATCGGCTTTGAGTTTTTCAACAAGTTCATTGATCGCCTTTGCTGTTAGTCCGATTTCATCATTCGACTTCACTGAAAGCCGGGCATCTAAATCACCCGCACGAACCCGTTCTACATCGCGAACTATCTGCGTCATGGGATATGTAATGCGGCGTGAAATAAATACACTGACGAGGATGATCGCCAATAAAACTCCAAATCCGGCAACAATCACAATAGAACGAATCTGATCGATCTGCCTCTGTACTTGCTCGTACGGTACACTCAATCTGATATAACGAAGATTCTGAAAGAGAGAATGTATTGGAGATTTCTTCACCTCTTTTGCCATATATAAAAAATCACGATCGACCGTTGCGCTGCGACGAATGTCGTGACCAATGCCGATACGTCTCGCTTGTTGTACTTCCGGACGATCCAAATGATTCTTCACCTTGGCGATTTCCGGAAACGGTACATCGGAATCGGCCAATACATTTCCAAGGTCATCAATGAGAGTGATACGTAAATGTTCAAGACCGCCAACCTGTTTAACTTGTGCATTCAATTGTGCAAAGGATTGTGTAGAATCTTCCTGTAAAATGTAAAAAACTAAGTCCGCCTGTCGACTCAGTTCGCTCACTAATCGTTCTTTTAAATTCGATTCCATCCAAAGACTGGTGAATATCCCGAGACTTGCTACAATCAGCACAGCAAACACAACATACGTAGTAGTTATTTTTGTTTGTAGTTTCATTAACTATGCCTTGAATCGATATCCCACACCAGGGACAGTTTCAATGTACTCTGCATAGCTGCCGAGTTTCTCGCGGATTTTTCTTATATGAACATCTATCGTTCTATCCACAACATGAACATTCTCTCCCCAGACTGCATTCAGAATGGATTCCCGTGAAAGCACTCTGCCCTTATTGCGGATAAGGTACACGAGGGTTTCAAACTCTTTCCTCGGGAGTATGAGCTTTTGTTTTCCAAGATGCGCCGTGTAACTGGAAACGTTAATTTCCAATTCCTTTATTTTGATCAGATCGACTTGAGGTAACAATTCTTTAGCTGATTGTTCTTTCCGCCGAAGTGCTGCGTGTACTCGGGCAACGATCTTGCCAATTTTTACCGGCTTTACAATATAGTCATCTGCCCCCACTTCCAGTCCGACTATTTCATCGGTCTCCGATCCTTTTGCAGTAAGCAAGACGACTGGAATGGAAGCTGTACTCTTTTCCTTTCTTAATTCTTGAATCACCTGCAGTCCGTTCATCTCTGGCATCATCACATCCAGAATAATCAGGTCTGGTTTCTGTCGTGCGCGGTCAAGGGCATCGCGCCCGTTGCGGGCTGTAATTACCGAAAATCCTTCTTTGGTAAGATTATAGGATAAAAGGTCGACGATGTCTTTTTCGTCATCTACGACAAGTATAGTTTTTTTCATAAGAGATATCAGCCCGGCTTAGTGAACCACCTACAATATAGAGGACGAAGCGTTCTATTTCAAGCTACAATATTTTTATAATTTATAAAAAAGCAGTCAATTCGACAAAGTACAATCTCGATTATCCTTGCGAGTTGAGAGTGTGAATCGTAAATTGTCAATAAAGCAAGTTAAAAAATTCAACTTGAGATAAGCACTACACACGGGTAATCACTTATGAAGCATCGATTTCTCTTACTGTCTCTCATTTTTGTTATCTTTCAATCAACACATGCTCAATCGACAGATCCACGCAATGCCGCCGAAATCAGACTCGGATTGAAAAAACTCACCGTGTTAGGATCTGTTCTTTACATCGCCGCCCACCCTGATGATGAGAATACAGCGTTACTTGCTACTCTAGCACAGGATCGGTGCTACCGAACCGCTTATCTATCAATTACTCGGGGTGAAGGAGGCCAAAATCTTCTTGGTTCTGAGCAGGGAGAAATGTTAGGATTAATTCGAACACAAGAATTACTTGCTGCGCGGAGAATCGATGGCGCAGAACAATACTTCACAAGTGCAATTGACTTTGGCTTCTCCAAAACCTCAGAAGAGACCCTTCGCTTCTGGGGAAAAGAGAAAACTCTTGCCGATGTGGTCTGGGTCATTCGCACATTCAGGCCTGACGTCATCGTGACACGTTTCACGCCAACATTGGGAGGGCATGGTAATCACACGGCTTCTGCAATACTTGCCGAAGAAGCATTCCGTGCTGCGGCAGATCCATCTCGTTTTCCAGAACAATTACAATATGTTGCACCTTGGCAAGCGAAAAGAATTGTTTTCAATGTATTCCGCCAACCGCAGAGTGACCAAAATCCGAAAACCGTACCTGATGTAAGTATGGACGTTGGAGCGTACTCGCCTTTGCTCGGAAAATCATTTACAGAAATTGCCGGCGAAGGGCGGAGTATGCATAAAAGTCAAGGAATGGGCGCAAGCCAAAATCGTGGTGAGTCTCTCAATTACTTTCAGCACATCGCGGGGGATACAGCGAAGAAAGATCTTTTTGATGGAATCAATGTCAGATGGTCAAGAATTAAAAACGCCGATAGTGTTGGAAAGATTCTTGATGAAACATACCGGACGTTTGACGATTTAACACCCGCTCGATCTATCCCACTGCTTTTCAAAGCTTTGAATCAACTTAATGCAATCACACAAGATTCATGGGCCACTGTTAAAAAAGAAAAAATAATTCACGTGATTCTTGCTTGTGCCGGATTATGGATTGACGCGACGACCTCCGACAATTCCGCAATTCCGGGAAGTGAAATAAAATTCAATACAACAATTATCAACCGGTCAGCTTATCCATTTGTTCTCGATCGTATAACGCTTCCTTTTGGCGGAACCGATACACTATTCCATTTGCAACTTGTAACAAATCAACCTGTTCGTTCAAACTTTACATTGAGATTGCCTGAACAAATGAACTATTCTCAACCATACTGGTTGATCGATAAACCTGACGTCGGTTCATATAATATTTCTGACAAATTGCTGGCTGGACAGCCAGAGAATACGCCTCCTGTCATTGTCACTATCCATCTTTCCTCATCCGATGGTAAATTAAAAGTCGATTTACCGTTGCGTCAAAGAGTCATAGATCCAATAGACGGAGAGTTGCTGCGTCCCTTTGTAATTGTTCCACCTGTTACAGTCAATGTACCGGAATCAGTTGTTCTATTTCCGGATATGTCGGAACGACGAATACATGTGACTCTCAAGAGCGAAACACCGAACACACGCGGAACAGTTCGATTGAAATTGCCGGAATATTGGAGTGTTGCACCGTTACAGTCTGAATTTGAATTTCAGAATAAAGATAACGAGCAGACTTTCTCCTTCGACGCACGTCCACTCAAAGGTGCAAAGAGCGGTACATTCACTGCAGAAGCCAAGGTCGGAAAAACAATCATTAACTGCGGTCTGCAAACCACGCAATACAAACACATCCCGCCACAGACAATATTTCCGCCTGCAGAAGGTGAGCTTTTAAGAGTCGATCTGAAAAAAATTGGGCACACTGTTGGATACATTATGGGAGCGGGAGATGATATGCCTTCTGCAATCCGACAAATGGGATATTCAGTTGTTCTTCTTTCGGATGAGGAACTTGCAGAAGGGAACCTTGATCAATACAATGTTATTGTCGCAGGGGTGAGGGCGTACAACACACGATCGAAACTTCGAATTCACCAACCACGTTTAATGGAGTATATAAAACGCGGAGGAACATATGTTGTCCAGTATTCCAATCCGCAAAGAAGTGAATCAGAAAATATCGGACCGTATCCAATAAATATTTCACGCGACCGGGTTGCAGAAGAAGACGCTCAAATCACTTTCCTGAATCGAAACCATAGATTAGTCACAACGCCCAATAGGATTCATGAGGATGACTTCAAAAACTGGATTCAGGAACGAGGTCTTTATTTTGCAGATCGCTGGGATGCAAAGTATGACTCTGTGTTCAGTTGCCATGATGCAAACGAACCGGATCGAGCAGGTGGTTTGCTGACAACTCAATATGGAAAAGGATACTACGTATATTGCGCGTACGCATTCTTCCGCCAATTGCCTGCAGGCGTGGAAGGTGCCTACCGTTTATTTGCCAATATTCTCTCACTGCAAGCTGACCATCAGCGAAGTCCAGTAGTGAAGCCAGGAATAAATTATCGTCGAAAGTAGATTTTCAAAGCAATGCATCAAGAGAACAAAAAAACAGATCAATTGAATTCTGAGGATGGCAACACTAATGAGAAGCCGCCCATCCTCGGTTCATGGAAAAACATCTATCTCGTTGTTCTTCTTAGCCTCACTGCCATTATCATTTTTCTCTATTTCTTTTCCGAAGCGTTTCAATGAGACATCTCGACTGGATTGTGCTTGCAATAACTCTCCTCTCAATCGTTCTCTATGGAACGTGGAAAGGTCGCGGAAGTCGAAACATCAAAGGTTTTCTGCTGGCAGACAGGTCGATGAAGTGGTACACAGTAGCTCTCTCGATCATGGCGACACAGGCAAGCGCTGTTACCTTCACATCGACTCCGGGTCAGGCATATGTAGATGGAATGCGATTCGTACAGTTCTATTTCGGTTTACCAATAGCGATGGTGATTCTTTGCATCACTGTCGTGCCAATCTTCCATAAGCTCGGGGTCTATACTGCTTATGAATATCTTGAAAAACGTTTCGATACAAAAACAAGAGTCTTGACAACTCTGATCTTCCTTGTCTCACGAGGACTTGCTGCTGGTATCACTATCTATGCACCATCACTTCTTCTTTCCGTTATGCTTGGTGTGAATATACAAGTCACTTCTATTATTATCGGCGGCCTTGTCATAATCTACACGACCTCCGGAGGAGTCAAAGCAGTTAATTATACAGATTTTCTCCAGCTCATTATTGTGATGGCCGGAATGTGCATTGCGTTCGGTATGGCACTCTACTTGCTTCCCAAAGAAGTCTCTTTTGCCGATGCCCTTTCCATATCTGCCGTTATGGGAAAATTAAATGCAATAGATCTCTCGCTTGATTTTAGCAACAGGTACAACATATGGTCAGGCATTATTGGCGGTATGTTTGTCGCACTTGCTTATTTCGGAACGGATCAATCACAGGTACAACGGTATCTGACCGGCCAATCAGTTGCGCAAAGTCGTCTCGCGCTCTTATTCAACGGCCTGGCAAAAGTACCGATGCAGTTCTTTATCCTCTTCATTGGGGTTATGGTATTCGTATTCTTTCAATTTGTTCAACCACCATTGATATTCAATCCGGTTGAGGCAGGAAAAGTAAAGTTAGGAGAGCAAACTCAAGTTTTCCGCCAATTAGAAGAGAAGCATAACATGTTATTTCTGGAAAAATCAGAAGCGATCAATGAATACCTTAATGCCAAACATCAGCATAATGAAAGAGCAATTCAAGACAAGAAAGCGGATCTGCAACAGATCCAACAGCGATACGATGCTGTCTGTCAAGAAGCATCTAACCTCAGTGCAACTCATGAGAGTAAATCCAACTCGAGTGACACAAATTTTATTTTCTTAACCTTTGTGCTCACGTACTTACCGGCGGGAGTAGTAGGATTAATTTTTGCATGCATTTTCACGGCGTCTATGTCTTCATCATCCGGCGAGTTAAGCGCTTTGGCGACAATCTCAATTATTGACATCTATAAACGGTTCATCAAGCGCGAAGCAAGTGAAAAGCATTATCTCATCATCTCACGAATTATGATGGCATTCTGGGGTTTGTACGGAATTATGTTCGCACAATACGCGGGCAAAATGGGATCTCTGGTGGAGGCAGTAAACATTCTCGGTTCATTGTTTTATGGAACAATGCTCGGCATATTTGTTCTCGCTTTCTCTTTCAAGTCGGTAAAAGGAACATCTGTATTCATTGGTGCCTTGACCGGTGAGGTCGTAGTTTTATATTGCTTTCAATTCACATCCATCGCCTGGTTATGGTATAATGTTATTGGATGCTTTGTTGTTGTAGGCGTCGGAATAATTCTTTCCGCTTTCAAGAGAAACAGAACAGCTCCTAGCTTGACACCGTCGTAGAAATCCCGGGAAAAAGTATTTCAACTCGATATAAAACCACCTTCCAAAATAATTGATATTCTGGAAGGCGTTTGTTCAAATCTTCATTCTTACTTCTTTGATTTCCAATCGACAATCATCTTTTCAAGCGAGTCTGTATTTGCCTTAGGATCCTTTGCCTTTGCAACCCTGACAGCTTCTTCAGCTATCGCAATCGCATCGTTGACTTTACCTAATTGTGCGAGAAGCTCAGCTTTGGTCTGGAGGTTGCGCTCATTCTTCTCAATCACGATAGAGCGCTCTGCCCAACCAAGCCCTTCCTCAAGATACACTTTATTATCTAATGCAAACCGCGCCGCACTATTGAGCAATTGCCATGTTCCGACAGATGCCTGAATCTTTGCGAGTATGTTGAACTCGATCTTAAAACTTAACCGGATTTTTTCCCATGCAAGTACAACACGGGCAGATGCTGGGGCCAGATCGGTAAAGCTAAAAGACATCCATTCTTCGAGCGGTCCTTCTTCTGGTTTTACCATTATCTTGAGTGTATCATACTTCGTATCATATACTGTCCCCCAATTCTTGATTTCTGAGTTGAATATCAACGACCAGTCTCCTGTCTTTGAAGGAATTACCACAAACCGATATGTTCCTGCACCGAGTTTCTTTCCTCCGATGGTTACATCATCGCTGAAAGTAAATAGAGTCGGCTCGTTAGCGCCTGCACGCCATACTTCGTCGTACTTTAAAAGTTTGCCCCAAATTTCACGGCCTTTTACGCCCGGCCGATAATAGGAAATTGACACTTCACTTAAGCCGATAATCTGGGAGACTTTAGCTCCTTGGCTAATCCGTGGCACACGCAATTGCACTTGTCCGTTCATCAATGTGACAATGAAAGCAGCGGCAAGCAGTATATAAAAAGTTTTTTCAATCATATGAAATCTCCTTTAGATTAGTATGAGATGGAAACATGGATTATAACATTCAAAACAATTAAACGATTCCCGTTGTAAAGGAATTTGATAAATAAAGTCTTCAATACTGAGGACATCCTCAAAAACCCTACCTGTAAGTTATAGGAATCGGGCAATGATTCCAATACATCTTAGTTGCCTATTCATAGCTTATAAAAGGCTAAAAGCCTTCCTCTGACGAATCGATTGAAAGAATTAATAATTTCATAATGAATTGATAAGCTTCAAATAACAGCTCTTTTCTATATTTGTATCGAACGAAAGGAGAAAAAAATGAATACAAACTCAAAGCTTAACGAGCCCTTCGCCTTTTGGTTGGCCCAAAAATATCTTCCTAGAGAAGAGAAAGAACAAATGGACGTAGAGCCTCTCAATAATAGAACCATCGTTTTAATTGCAATTGGAATTCTTACGATCCTATCTGTAATCAGATTTATGGTCTGATTTTCCCCCTAAAATTCCCACTTCGTCATTTTTTTTACATCTTCGAACATAATATTTCTATAACCTATTCATCATTTTCTCTTAATATGATAATCTTATATTGGTGTTGAGATAAACAGGAGACAAGAGAATGAAAATTGCATATTTCAATGCTAACTTAAAAGTTGGGCAAGATGGTGTCACACGCGTCGTCTATAAAATGATTGAGGGGGCACTTGAACGCAATCATGAAGTAATAGCGATCACTTCCATCTTGCCGGAATCATGGCAACAGCCAATTCCAATGTTTAAGGTTCCTTCGGTTGTTATACCAATGCATAAAGAGTATCGAATCGCACTACCGGGGTACCAATCTTTTGCAAAAATACTCCAAAATTTTGAACCGGATATCTTGCACATCAATAGCCCGTGTACGCTTGGCTTTGGAGCAGCGAAATATGCCCAGCACTTCCAAGTGCCGGTTGTTGCAACGTATCATACACATTTCCCTACATATCCGCGTTATTTCAATCTGACAAAACTTGAGGATTTGACGTGGAAAATATCGCGTCATTTCTATAATAATGTAGATAGAACGTTTGTGCCCACGAAACCGATTCTCGATGAACTGGCCGAGCACGAAATTCTTCGGCTGCAATATCTTCCCAATGGCGTCGATACCGGATTGTTTACACCGGAACGCAGAAGCGAGGCATGGCGGCTGCGTTTCGGTCAAGGAACCAAGCCCATTGTCCTGTTCGTCAGCCGGCTGGTGTGGGAAAAAGATTTGCGTGTGTTGGCCGAAGCATATCGACATCTCAAAGCAAAACGAAACGATTTCGAAATGGTGATCGTGGGGGATGGTCACGCTCGTGCACAGTTTGAACACATGATGCCGGGCGCGCACTTCCTAGGATATCAGACAGGTGTCACACTTGCAGAGAGCTTTGCCTCTGCGGACATCTTTGCCTTTCCCTCTACAACGGAAACATTCGGCTTAGTAACATTAGAAGCGATGGCTTCCGGATTGACTCCAGTCGCAGCAAAAATGGGAGGTGCGATTGAGATTATTGAAGAGGGAAGTTCTGGTCTCTTTGCCAAACCACTCGACGGTGCGGACATGGCACAGAAAGTGGAATGGCTGCTCGATCACCCGCAGTATCTACGGACGATGAAAGAACAAGCGCACCGGCGTGCTCAACAGTATCGCTGGGAATCGATCTTGAAACAATTATTCGACAACTATGAAGATGTACTACAGGAAACCAAACGCCGCCGACAAATGGTAACGGCTGCCTGAGAATATTCTATGTCTCCGTCATTTCAAATAGCGCACATTTCAGATCCACATATCAGCCGGCAATATTACCGCGAGCACATGAAGTCCTTCAAGCTTCTCCTGCGCGCTGTGGTGGATGAAGGTGTCGATCACATCATCGTCTCTGGCGATATCATCAGTACAGGACACGAAGATGATTTTTATCTGGCACGAGAGATATTTTCCAATCTAAATCTTCTCGACAGCAAGAGACTCACCGTCGTTCCGGGTAATCACGATATTTTTGGCGGACCGCATCGAGCCGTGGATGTGTTAAGTTTTCCTCAATATATCCGGTCCGTCGATTATAAGTATCGCAAAGAATTATTTCAGAGCGCCTTTGTCGAAACATATCATGGAGTCCACCACGTTAGTACTTCGGATCTTTTTCCCTTTATCAAAATTGTCGGACCGTTCAACATTATCGGATTAAACTCCATTCCCCCATGGTCGCTCAGACGCAATCCGTTCGGAACAAACGGCAGTCTGGATGATCAACAGATCGAATCATTGGAACATATGGGTACATCCGGCGTTTTAGCAGGTCGTACGAATATTGTCGTCCTCCATCATCATTTCAACGATCTGCTTCAATCGGAGTATCAAGCAGGTAACGTCTGGACACGCATCGAATCCAATACGATGCGTATGAAGAAACGACGAAAAATAATTCAAATATTTGAATCTTTAAATATCCGCTATGTCCTGCACGGACACATTCATCGTAATGAAATCTATGAACGCAACGGCATTCTCTTTGCCAATGGTGCAGGCGCTGTATGCGATGATCCGGTCCGATTTCTGAAATATAATCTTCTTCAGCAGAACGATGGTTACTGTACAATAAAAATCCGGCAACTGCCAATCCCGTATCAGGTATCCACATTGACAATGGCGCTCCATCGGAGACATATACCTCTCTCCATACCAGAGTTTGCCATGAAGCCTCTTGATTCCTTAACACAATGATCGAGCTTGCGACATACCTGGACATGCCTTTGAATTCGGCAGACATCATCTTGCAGTCGGATTTATTAGAGAGTCTTCTGAATATCGAACTTCGATTCGGTGAATCGCACCTTGGAGGAAAAAGCCGTATCGCGCTCTTCGATCTAGACAATACATTACTTATTGGTGATATCGGCGATGCAGTATATGCTCAACTGCTTTCAGACGGCTTTCCGCTTTCTTTATCCTGGCTGGAGTATCAACACATGATCAAAGAAGATCCGAATAAAGCATACATAGAAGCCGTGAAAGCGCTTGATGGTATTACTCTTGAATATCTCGTCAGAACAACGAAACAAATATTGCAGTCCAAGGACGATATAATTCTGTGTGAAGGATCAGAGGTTCTTATTCCAAAAGCGAATCATTTAATGTACGAACTTGTGCGTCTTTTACGTCAATGGCAATATACAATTTTTGTGATTTCAGCAAGCAATGACATATCGGCAAAAATTGCAGGTTCCATGATATTCGATATCCCCGCAAACAATATAGCCGGAATAAAACCAAGCATTTCAGATGGAAAGATTGTTGGACAAATTCAGCACCCCATCCCTTTCGGTGAAGGAAAGGTCGCACAGTACCGTAGGATGAGCGGCGATGTGATACCGATGGTTGTAGCAACGGACAGCGAATCTGATCTACCAATGCTGCAAATGTGTGATCCCGATGGATTAGCTATTTTAGTCGGGGAAAGTCATAATCTCTATATGAAAGCAAAAAAACAATTACCAACTTCGATCCGTATTCAACGCGTTATCACCAATCCCATCTCATTTCTCCAACAGCAATACTGCGTTGCCTGAAGAACATTTGATTCGCGTCTTGGTCTCCTCTGTCACAACCTGAAGCTCAACTCCTGGCGTAACCGCTAATACTCTTGTGAGCGCAAATGGGAGACGGATATCCACGACAGACGGCTTTTTATCGGAGGATTGCTCCAGCGTAAAAGAACAAAGAGCTTTTTTCTCCGTCTCATATTGCAGCGAACAATGAAATTTTCCAAATGACGTTGCTATCCCATCGGCTGATGTGTTCGTTCCCCATTTTAACATTCCCGGACATACATCATGGAAAAGCAACAGAGCATCTTTGTTTTCCCGGACAAGACAATCGAGCAGAAACAATACAATTTCTGCGGCAGCCCATCCATGGTGCCCGTCTCCCATTGCACCACCGCCCGTTTTTGGGTGGATCGCTTCCGGAAGCGAATAAGGAGAGACACATTGGCGAAAGATTGTATTTGCAATGTGCCATGCACGCTGCGGATCGTTTTGGAGCAAATACGCGTGCGCTAGTTGGAGCGTTAAGTATGCATTGTATCCGGAATGAATGATAGGATGATAAAAACCTTTCTCATCAACATAACGATCGGTGAATTCATCCAGCGTCGTTTTGAACGCGGACGGATATACATCCTCCAGCGCCAGCGGATACATGCCGCATACAAATCCTATAGCACTTTCATCGAACGAACGCGATGGCGACGCGGGAATAACTTCCCTGCCAAGCCGAACAACAACTTTCTCCAATGAACGATGAATATCTCCGGCAAACCTCTCCGCCTCACGCTTCCAGCGCACCGCCAATTCTTCCTTATGTACCATGTGCGCCAAACCAATGGCGGATCGAATTCCCGCCAATCCCCAGAATGAATCCCAATAGTATTGATCAACCGTTCCAAAATGTTCAGCGCTTAGGCTCGGCGGCAAAAGACCGCGATGTGTCGTTGCAGTGTCCTTGCTTGTTCGCTTCTTTTGGAGAATCCATTCTGCTGCTCGCTGGAACGAGGGAAAATAATGTTTCAGCCATGAATATGAATGTGTCAGCTTCATATGCTGTTCCACGATCCAAAGTGCTTCACCGTTGGAATCCCATTCACCGTCCGGCCCGCGGAAAAAACCATCGCTCGCTTGTCGTTCTGGAAACGCGTCGATCACTTGCCGCACTCGCCTATGAAACCCCAGCCGGTCAAGTGCGTGCAGCATTGGCGCTGCATCGCGGAACCAGAAATGATGATACAGATACGGTCCGGGAGAAATAAATTTCCCGTCATGAAGCTGCAGCAATGCCAGCACATTCGCGTCAAACACTTTTTGCAATGATTCATCTGCAAGAATAATCTGCGCGCCAAGCGACCGTTCTTTGGTCCAGTGTGTCTGATGCCGCTCAAGCCGGTTTTCAAAAGAAACGCGCCATGGTGCTTTGGGCCGAAGAAGATGAAGTTCCTCCTTTGTTCCAAGAGCCGTGCTGTAATGAATCGAATGATGCTCCCCCGGTAAAAGCTTCAACGGAAAAACCGCAGTGGCATGAGCAAGTCCGATAGTACAGGAAATAGACTGTTTCTCCGGGATACTTTCATCTTCCTCGTACCATCTCTGAAGGTCTTGCTGCCGGAGAAGATTTACGACATCTCCCTGTTCGGAATTTGAGCAGAACACAGCTCGTGGTTCTTCTGCGAACACGACACCAAGACATTGGTCGATAACAATCTGCCTCGATGGACGATATTCAATACGATGAATGGGCGACACACCTTCCGGATTAAATGGACGGACTGTAACACACACAGCCAGATTGATAGCCAACTTTCCGCGATTGATAACGGTAATTCTCTGAAAAAGAACATCTCTCCCATGATTTGTCGAATCAACGAACGCTTCTATGTCAAGAATAAAACCATCAACCTCAAATCGAGTAATAACTCGCGGCGCTTGCGTGTCATATTCCTGGCTCGATGGAAAATGAAACGACGGGAGAAAGAGATCCTTCTCTGTTTTCAACCAGACATCGATAGACCATTCCCTGGGAAGCGGTGTCGCCAAGCCGCGCGGATCAATAATTGCCTCGTGCTTTCCTGTCGGACTTCCTAAGAGTGTCCAATTTCTATGCGTGACATTCAGGAGAAGAGGGTTTTGTGATCGTGCAATGAAACTTTCATTTTTAGGATCGAGTTGTTGATGTACCCAATGTGGATAGATCCAATCGCGCTTCATCTGCAGAATCGCATAATTCAGCAATCCGCGTGTAATCATGGGAGCGCTCAATTGAAAGAGCTCTGCGGGGAAACCACTCCCATCCACATCGCTCAATTGTCCCGCAATCTGCAATTGATGGATCGCCTGTGCAGGAATTTTCAACTGTTTCAACACTTGTTCAAATACAAAAGAAGAAACGTTCATCATTATCCTGAATATTGTTCCTATGAATATACAACCACTATTTCATCGAGACAAGCAACATCGGAGAACTTAACAAATTGGTAATGAATCGTTCATTGTTCTGTAAACCTAATTCGCCATCTTCTAAAGATTCAATTTATAGATAGAATATCCTATGTCTCTTGGAACAACTCAATTTATGCAGATCGTAGTATCGAGTTTGTTCGTCCTAGTCATTTTCCTTTCTCATCCCTCAAAAGACGATCATCTGATGAAGGGGGATACGTTTTATCAATCCTGCGATAATGAACAGGCTTTAAAAGAATATCAACTTGCATATAACGATTTTCCATCCGATTACAATACTTTGCTGCGGATAGTCCGCATCCATAACGATATAGGAAGAATCCAATTGCGAACAGGATCTGAATCAGAGAAGCACTATCGCTTAGCGGCTATTTACGCTGATTCACTCCAACGGTATTATCCGGACAGCGCGGCTGCGCACTTTTGGTTTGCTTTGGCAAAGGGGAGTCTCATTCCGTTTGTCGGTGTACGTGAGAAAATTGCCATCGGGAAAGAAGTGAAACAACACCTTCAAGCAGCGCTTCAGCGGGATTCTATATTCTCGTATGCATATGTTCTCAAAGCGATCTTTGAACGCGAAGGAAGCCAGCTCAGCTGGTTCGAGAAAGGGATTGTTCGGATTGTATTTGGCGAAGACCTTTCAGGTTCTCTTCATGCATCAGAACAGTATTTGCAAAAGGCATTGCGCTACGATACGACGAATTCGTTTGCCTATTATGAACTGTACTGGACAGAGAAGGCAATGGAAGATACAGCCGGGGATCGTTCTGCATTGCAGCACATCTTGAAAATGCCTCCAAGAAATTTGCGGGAACAAAATCAGCAGGAAGATGCCCAGCAGCAAATGCGGGTATTCATTAATAATAATCACACGGATTGAAACATCGAGATAATAGGATGAAAAATAGTTCACTTCGGGAGCCTGCTCACAAATTCATTTATTCGTCGACCTCTTCAAGTTCACTTGTTTGCTGCTGGATTATAATTTTTCTTGCCATCTGACATAAATGTTGAAGAGACGTCATTGTTCGTTCGAAAGGGAAATTGCGGGCATGAAGCGACTGTTGCGGATTTCTGCACATATGCATAATACAGGAGAGACGTCGTTTTAATGCTTGCGCAAAATAATTCTTCGAATCATATCTCAATACGGAAGCAACTTCTTGCTGGGCTTTTTCAAGTTCATGGTTCTGAAGCCGTTCTTCAATTCTTTGGAAGATCGGAATGAGGGGTGATGTTGTCTGCATACGTTCTCCGATCGATAAATGATCGTATGTTGAATGCACAAAACATATTTATTGCTCCGGAGAAGTGCAAGAATGAATTGATTATCCTCTTGTTATAGTATTGTAAACACAAAAAGGTTATGTAGAGTACAATGCAGAAATGTATTCTTCTCATAGACAATGCAAAGGAACATCTTGACTTTCTCTCTTCACATTTGGCGGATGAGGGGTATCGAGTCATCACAGCGGGAAATGGCGCTTCTGCATTAGAACTCGTAAAACAAATACCAGACCTCATTATTCTAGATATTGTGCTTCCGGATATGAACGGATTGGATATCATCAGAGAATTGAAACGCACAACAACGACGTCGGCAATTCCGATTTTTGTTCTGACATCGAAAGAAACCGAAGCCGATGAAATCATTTGTCTGGAAGTCGGGTCTGATGATTTTTTTGTTAAGCCGGTTCAAATCCAAAGGCTCCTGGCACGCATACGGGCAATATTTCGACAACGGGATAAGATAGAATCAATTTTTACGGATGAAGAAGTGGTTTCATTCGAAGGCCTTGAAATTCGCATTCCTGATTACACAATATCGTATGGAGAGACCACGCTCCCCTTCCCTCGAAAGGAATTTGAGATCCTCATCCATCTTTTCCGGCATCGCGGAAAAGTCGTAACCCGCGAAGCAATTTCTCGTGCGGTCTGGGGATCAAGCATTCAAGTGACAAACCGCACGATAGATGTTCATATTGGAAGAATTCGTAAGAAATTGGGCCGCTACGCGCACCTCATCGGAACTATTCATGGTATCGGTTATCGATGTCATCTTCCATAACAACGGGACTGTAAAAAGATCCTCATCCGTTATAATATTATTTCATTTCGTTTATTCAGTTTATAATACCTTAACCCTTCCATGATACTCCAGTAAGAACTTTATAGCATATTGATTCCTCTCCACAATCTTTCTCTCTTTTTCCTTTTTTATATTGTCATGCCAGCAGGTGAAATGATCTTTGCTTTTGTAGGGACGTATAGCTATACGTCCCTACAATAATTCAATCCCAGCCACTTACAACATCGACAGCGATGCGGCCGTGCACAGCGCCTGACTGAAGGCGTTTGAGACCGGCGGCGACGTCCTTAATTTTCACGGTTTGAAAAACCGGGACTTTAAGTCCATGCCTGAGCCAGCTCCCGAGCAGATCGAGGTCCTGCGCGCGTGGTTTGACGATGACGAAGTGCGCGCGAGTAGGTGTTACAATACTGGCAAGCTTATCCCGGAAGAATGCGGGAGTAGGCAGAGTGGTCACATAAGCGCCGCCCCTCTCGATGAGGTGCCGGCTTGCTTGCCATGAAGATGCGGCGGCAGTGTCGAAGACCAAGTTGAAGGGTCCGCTTGCGGTTTGGAGAGGAGAGACCTTCAGGCGATCGATAACCTCTTCGGCTCCGAGCTCCTTGACGAAATCCACAGCGTGTGTGGCACAGATTGCGGTCACACGGGCTCCCAGCTTGAGCGCAACCCCGACGGCAACTGAACCTACACCGCCCGAAGCGCCGATGACGAGTACGCGTCCACTCGAAGTTAGCTTGCCGATGTCGCGCAGAGATTGAAGAGCGGTGAGACCGGCGGTGGCGCTTGCGGCAGCAATCGTATGCGCTATCCCTTCGGGTTTTTTGGCGAGCGCAGTCGCATTTGCGAGTGTGAATTCAGCGAAAGCACCGAGCCGGGTTGCACGGCCGTACGGGAGATGTCCGAAAACCTCATCGCCCCGCTCAAGACCGGAAACATTTCTCCCCAGCGCATCGATGACGCCCGAGAAATCGAAGCCCACGACCATGGGGAAGACGCGGGCGTGGAGGATTTTCGTCTCGCCTGTAACAGATTTGAAGTCGGCAGGATTGAGCGCCGATGCGTGGACACGTATACGAACCTGACCGGGACCCGGTTCGGGCAGCGGCAGATCTACGATCCTCAGTGATTCGAGAGGGCCGTAAGAAGGAGAAACGAGTGCGCGCATAATTGACCAATCCTTTCATTCATGATGATTTGTATGGTTTGTAATATGGACATTTTTCTCATAGAGAATCAATTACTATGGAAACATATCTTTCTTACCACTTGTTCCTTCGGGAAAATCGCGGAACGCGATCTGGACATATTTGTGGTGGTAAGCGGACAAGTGGGCAATTAATCATTCTCCTTCCGCAGTGTCGCCTTCCATCCGTCTTCCGGATCGAGCCTAACATCGACCTGCCACGGTCGACAACATACCGGGCAGTCCTGCACGAAGGACTGGCGACTTCCCCCGCTCTCATCGACGTCCAGCTCTACGTCCTCGCCGCAGTAGGGACAGTTTAGTGGAACGGGTTCAATCATCTGATTCTCCACGGCGGGTTAGCACCTAACGATGGCCACTCCGCCAAACAACCGGCGGACAAGCCGAGCTTGTCTGCCCCGCTGTATTTTTGTCCGTTTCGATATTCATATCGAAACGCGATCTCGACGAAGTCGGACGGGGAGCGCCTGGTTAGGCAGCGACATAATCGAATATCATGTAAATTGATTTAACAAATTTTAATCGTTTCGCTGCATCTTTCTCCACCGAGTATGATTGTTTCATCTATTATAACCTTGACTTTTTCCTTAAATAAGGTTCCAAAGAATTCTTGCATAAAACTTTTACAACAATAGTTGCATAATGATTTTTGGGGCTGTTGCCCCTGTGCATAAGCACAATCACATGGCAATTTTCGCCCAATCACTTTTAGTACCGACTTTTCAGAATCATACTGAATTTTTTCCCAACGGCTGGAATTTCCATTGTTTACAAATTCTATTAAACCGGTCAGGGTCATACTTTTAATCCATTTCACAGCATTTGTGCAATAGAAACATTCGTAACCGAGTTTGCCGAATACTTTTTGTTTTATTGACTCATCCATGTCACCGTCGACAAAACTTAAAAGTTTTGTAATTTGCTCACGGTGTGCATCTCTGACAGATTTGTTGTTGTTTGTTTTGCTTACCTGGGCGTGGAGTTGTTTATCCGGAAGCGACAAGGATAAAAGGGAAAGCACACCACAGGCTGAGCATTTTTGAATAAATTCTTTTCTTTCCATAGAATTTCTCTTTAATTGTTTATAATTGTTGCCGCCTAACGGACTGGCGCTAAGCTGCGGCGTGACCAACTTTCAATTTGCACTAAACGAAATGAGTTCACATTGATAGCTTTCAAAATGTACTAAACCGTTGTGAGCCATGTTTAACGTACCCAGCTGGCAACCGTCAGCTTGAGCGCCTGGTTATTACCAAAAAGGAACCTCCCGATTATGTACATTAATGAGTCTCTAGTTCAACAATATTCACAATCTAAGGAGGTTCCCATGTATTACTCAGGTATCGATTTGCACTCTGATAATTGCTATATCACCACTGTTGACGATACTGGCGCTGTCATCTCTTGTATAACAGAGACGGAGTTATTATTTTGAGCCCATACACCGATCATACAGAGACTTCCAAGAATGCCAAAGAAAAGAAATATGTATTTCATTTTTATGCTTAAAGAATGAACAGAAATGATTTTATAAAATATCTTTTTGAAATAACACAACGACACTACTATCTCAGTTTGTCGCTCCTTGAATCAATGCATCCAACGCTTGCTGATCCAATACAGTGTTATTATTTCTATTTAAAAGGCTACCAGTGTCCCAGTAGTACGGTAAAAGTCCATTGGCTTTTGCCTGCTTTGTTACATATTTAAAGTAATATGCCCTTGATGCTAAATGCAAGGTTAATGCATCGCCAGTTAAAGAGGAACGGCGTATTGCAGAAAACTCGCCCAATACGACAGGAATACCTTTGTCAACAAATTTGGTTTTCATTGATTGGAAATAGCTATCGACACTTGATTCTTCGCCCCAGGTGGCATTACGTGTTGGATCTGTTGTGGAATGATAATCTTTACCCCAGTAATAGAACATTTTGCCCCAGCTGGCATCTGCATCCAGCCCGCAAAAATTCCATGGTGTGTAATAATGTATTTCAACCATCATGCGGTTCGAAATTTTATCGGTGGGCAGAGTCTGCATCAATTGGTTAGTCTTATCAATATCAGTTGATGGGCCTTGAACGACTAGGACCCGGTAACTATTTTTTCCACCCGTCGACCGAACCGCATTGATAAATGTCTGGTGGTACGACATTAATACCGCCATTTGTGTTGCATCTGATACATTCGGTTCATTAGCACCTGCAAACAGTAAATGCTCATCGAAACCGCGCATTTGAGTGGCTATTTGTTCCCAGAATGCTCGCTGCTTCGCATTGTTCTCTGCCTGTTTAGCTACTGTGCAATTGTTTTCCAGCCATCCTCCATCCCAGTGAATATTAAGAAGAACATACAAGTCATTATCAACACAATATTGTATTACGTCCTTGACCCTATCGAGCCAATCTGTTTTTAATTGTGCAGTTGAACTATTTGCCATGTATTGGTTCCAGGAACAAGGTAGACGAACGGCAGTGAAGCCGCTTTGTTTCACAAATCCAATAAAGGATTTTGTGATGCGTGGATTGCCCCAAGCCGTTTCTCCTCCAATAGCTTCCAAGGTGTTACCAATGTTCAAGCCTAGAGTAATTTTAGCAGCGAGTTCAACAGCAGTGCTGCTCATCCCCGCTGCATCAGGAGCTATTGGTGCAGTATTATAGTTTGGATAGATATCCGCTGTCTGCGTTACGGAAATTTGTACCGGGGGAGTATATTGTGCACTCACCGTGATAATTGCTGACCGTAAATTACTGCCGGTATTTTCTGATGATGTTACAGTAATTGAAGTGTTGCCTTTAGCACCCGTACTCTGACTATATTGCAGCCAGTCGACGGTAGAGCTAATATTCCATTGTGGTGCATCGGTGCTGATACTTATGGTAGAAGCACTGCTTGCTTTTGTAAGGTTGATGTATGTGGTGTCTGTTGAAAGAGAATAGAGATAATCAGATGAAGGCTGCGATACAACCACTTGCACCGCTTTGGCATTACCGGCAGTGATTGTGAGTATGATGCTGCGTGGTACAATGGTTTTGGAATTTACACTCAATGTCACTGTGTCCGTTTTTTCCGTTCCGCCTGTACTTGATAAAACCAACCAATCAGAAGCAGGTTTGCTGATGTTCCATGAACCGGCGCCAGTATTAATTATGATGGTGTCGCTGCCACCTTCTTTTTGAAAATTTATTGTATCGGGACTAACAGTCAGGATATTTACTTCTTCCTTATCGGGACTAACAGTCAGGGGTTCTTCTTTCTTGCATCCGATCAAATAAATTAAGCTAAGAACAAAAATACTAAAACTTATATATTTATTAAATCTTTTCATTGTTTTCTCGTCCTTTGATATCAATATCTCATATTTTCCATCGAAACAAATTTCTATTTTAAAAGCGTAAGCGGCCTAACGGATCGGCGCTAAGCTGCGGCGTGACCAACTTTCAATTTGTACAAAACGAAATGAGTTCATGCTAGTACTTTCAATTTTGTACTGACCTATGCACGCCATGCTTAACGCACCCAACTGGCAACCGTCAGCTAGCTTGTTGAGCGCTTTCTGCGAAATCCCGCTGTTTTCTAGCGGGAAGCGCCTGGTTAGGCCGCAAGTGGTGATAATAATAAATTTTATAGCGAGTACTGAACACCAACCATCAATCCACCAAACCCAACTTTCCCTGATGAGAGAAATAATTCGGATCGTAGACTGACTGGTTCGACAACATCAATTGCAAAACCAATACCGAAAGCAATATAGAAACCCTTATCAGTACGCGATGATTTGTATCTGATTATTGTATTACCATGGTCAATCGATCGATATTCTTCACTTGGAAAATATTGATACCAATATCCCGGACGCAAAAGTAGATACGGACGAATAGGAAAGGATAGTGGAGCTATGATTCGCAATCCACCCGAAAGATCAAATCGATGTGAAGCCCCCGACGGAATTCTCGGATATACTAAATAATCCGGTGGAAATCCTTCATTATATTCATGAACAAAAATCAAATGATCATAACGGAACAAGCCGATTAATTCTAAACTAGGAGTATTTGTTGTAGTTAAACCCAAGCCTACTGTCCAATTAGGTACATAAGCAGCAAAATCACTTCTTGGTGGCCCAATATAAACAATCAGTCCTGTTTGTAATTCAAGATTTGTTGACCTTTGACCATAGGAAACAAATGGAGTACAAATTACGATGGAGACAATAGCCAATAGTAATAAATATGATTTCATAAGTTTAGTATTCTTCAATATACAAAAACACTATTAACTTGCGGCCTAACGGACGGGCGCTAAGCTGCCACGTTGATAATTTTCGTAATGCAACAAACGAAATGAGTTCATGCTGTCAATTAAATTATTAAGCACAAATACTCTAAGCGCCATGTTAATTCGTAGTAAGCTCATCTGGTCAGCTTGAGCGCCTGGTTAGGTGCCATTTGCTTTATTTAGTTTTCGCAAGAGTACCATGTGCAACACCTCTTGTTTTACCATCGATGATAAGGAAAACATCACTTTGGAACACAGCGCAATCATAAAATGTATCAGCTTCGTAGAGTGATTGAATATCCGAACCGTTGTAATGTCCCAATATACACTTCTGATAATTCCCATGGTAAGCAACCCATGCAAATATATCTTTTTCATTTCTTCCGAATAGCGCACCAATAGTATAATCGGGATTAGAGTACCAAACACTAAAATCTGTTCCTGAATATTTCCAAATTGTATTTTTGACTCCTGCAGTAAAATATACCCTACCATCAACTTCGTAAGCAGTGCGCTGTTCACTTTTGCTTGAGAAGATTTCACGGACATTATTTGTTCCATCAAATTCATAAAGTTTTTCAATGAATCCAGTAATGGTCACGGGATTAGTTGTCGTGTCATAAAGAACTGTTTCACCAGAAAGATAATATTTTCCAGTTTCATTTGAGCTCTTTACAATCTTGAAAAAACTTGCTGTGATATTTGGAATGTCAAGAAAAGACCATTTCGTTCCATCATATTTAAGTATGACTGCCTTTCCCGAAGTATTTGGATTGCCTACACCTCCAACCGCAAAAACATTTTGAGGAGAGTCGCCCCAAATATCAGAAATATAAGTAAGTGAATAACCTGACAAATGAAAATCACCAAACAAGCTCCAATTGGCTCCTTCATAGTGATAAATTGGTCCGCCAGGCGAAGTACCAATCCAGACATCACTACTTGAAAAACCAAATACAGAACTTAAATTCGCTCCAGCAAGTTGACCAGTTGTTGTCCAATTGGAACCATTGAAGTGCCAAATTCCTGTAGTTCCAACAGCCCAAACATCACTTGGTGAATTTCCCCAAATTCTATCTAAATGTTGGAATGGGTCTATATGAATTGTGTCGACTTTCCATGTATAATCTCTTCGTCCAGTTACTATTTGTTCTTGCGGAGCAACGATATCTTTTTTGCAACTTAAAATGATTACGGAACATAAAAGTAGTATCACTATTTTAAATTTCATGTTCATCTTTGAGCACATACAATCTTCAATTTCAAATGGCACCTAACGGATCGGCGCTAAGCTGCGGCGCTGATAATTTTCAAAATGCACAAAACGAAACAAGTTCCATGTCAAAAGATTTATCATTTGCACGCGACCTCTGCTCGCCATGAATTTTGCAGCGCGCTCATTGAGATTAAGTATCACGCTTCGCGTGATTCAGTTATCTGGACAAGCCGAACTTGAGCGCCTGGTTAGGCAGCAACTTACTGTATATATCGTCAATCACTTCATCCCCGATTGTCTACGGCGAAGGATCATTAGCACGATGGGCAATGACACAGCAATCAGTGACACGAAATTAATTCCAAATATCCGAGGTACGGTTTTCATGTCCAGAAAGATAAAACTAAGCAACAAGAGAATAAGAATTACAGAATAGGCAATGAATCTGCGATCAGGTTCTGTTTCAATTGGTGCCCACACGCTTAGGGCAGACCGTATTTGATCGTACCCCATAAGTTCCTTGGGCACAAGAATCCATTGAAATTTGTTATTTGATTCTATTCGTAATGCGCGATTGGAAATATCAACAATGCGGGACACATCGGAACGATGTATGACAGTTTGAAACGTGCCAACTTTTTTGCTGCTGATACTGTCCTGTTCGAGAGTAACCTGGAGTGAAGCTTCAGCTCGCGCCATCGGCATAATCTTGACGAAGCCTGCCACCGCAATGGCAATAGCGCAAGGAACAATGATGAATGGAAAGACGATAATTGGAAAGGGATCCTGAAGATAGCTTGTGACCATTAATACGGTTACTACGGATCCGATTAAGGCAAACACCTTGGTGGCAAAGCGGCGCTTTATTTGTTCTGACTGCTCTGTTGAGAATTGGAATGTCGGCATATTCTTAACCTCTTGAGTTGCCACCTAACGGATGGCAACTAAGCTGCGGCAACGAGAAGCCGCAATTTTCTGAAAACGAACCAAGTTCATACTGATAAGTTTATTATTAAACATCTAAACCTCTATTAGCCATACTTAACGCACCACGCTCATTCAAATTTAGTATCGCGCTTTGCGCGATTCAATTATCTGGACAAGCCGAGCTTGCCTGCCCCGCTGTTTTCTAGCGGGGAGCGCCTGGTTAGGCAACCACTACCGCAACAATCTCTACACAACATTAAAAGTTACTCAATGAGAATTATTTTGAGTGCTATCCTTCAGCCGCAGGAGAGGTGTATATAACTCACGGTTCAGAGAATCGAGTTTTCTCTGACCCATTTCTTCTTTAGCTGGTTTATGTTTTTTGAGTTTCTGCTTAGGTGCTTGTATCTTCGATTTATTTCTCTGAGCACCTGTGGTATCTGACGATGCAGGTGTGGACTTCTTTTCCTGTGCGGCATTTGCCGGTAGGATACAGAAGGTGAACCCAAAAGCCAGAACGATTATAATAATTTTTTTCATATATATTCTCCAGACAGGTGGTTGCCTAACGGATGGCGGCTAAGCTGCCGCACTGAATATTATCAAAATACACAAAACGAAAAAAGTTCATGCTGAAAAGTTTATTATTAAAAACTAAAACCTATGCAAGCCATGCTTAACGTCGTACGCTCATTCGGTCAGCTTGAGCCGCTGGTTAGGGCGCACGTTATTAATGCAAGTAATTAAATGACAATGGACTATACTTAAAATTGTGATGCCAATACATTTTTATATTTGGCGAATTTAATATTCGATTGTTAGCGTGAATATCTTTAATCGAAAACACAATGCTGTCCTTCATTTTATAGCTAACATCGTATAGCAACACAATGTGTTTTTCATTGGGCGTTATAAATACTGTATCACTAATTGAGCAAGCCCTTGATTGCTTACCGCTTGTATTTGTATATATTTCGCGAGCATTTATTATGGTGGGGGAGTTTATACAAGAATTACAAAGGGATACTTTTTTCAAGTCCATTTTCATAGTATCCATGTATGTCGAGAGTATAAGATCAACTTCTACTGGCCCCAAATCATGCGGCGCGATAAGACCAAATGGAAATAATGGTACTAACGGCGGACCAATCGCAAAGAATGCATCAGACGACATGGAAAGACGGATATTTAAGTTATCTTTTGAGCATTGAATAAAGTCTTGTGATTTGCCGGAATTATTTCCTTCAGGATTCCATTCATTATGACGTTCTATATTAGAACATCCATATAACATAAAAGATAAAACAAGAAGTATAAATAATATGCTTTTCATTTTATTTGCCGTGCGCCCTAACTACTGATTAGATAGACTCAGTCTATCTTTTGCGCTTATAAGCATGATATATAGACTTTGTGTTTAATATTGTATTTAATTTCTCAAGAACTGTCATTGGCGATCCCCCAATGGTAATAATCAGAGATTTGAGATTTTTGCTGGTATAATATACATGTTTATCGATGGGAGGGCAAGGTTAAAAGTAACAACATCCTAAACGGGTGATAGAAGAAAGAAAAGTTCGAAGGGAATTTGTAAAAGAACTTAACAAATTGGTAATGATTTGTTCATCGTTTGGAAAAGCGGATTTGCTATTTTATGGCATCAATAATCAACAACAATTTACAAGGAGGTTCAAATGAAACAATGGTTATCAGCACACATCCTCTCTTCCGATGATTTCATGCCGGAAGATACCTTTCCCCCCAGCAATGAAGAGTTTTATATAACTCTCAGTATGGTGGGCATTGCTTTAGTGTTATTTGCCGTTATTGTACATTTTCTCTGAACTTGATGTACCTCTTTCATTTGTCATTATCAGGTTATAAAAAGTTCATGGAAATAGATGTTCATACATTCCCTTCACTTTGACGTATGAAGATGTAAAAAAAATCAATCCACAACTATTCACAAAAAAAAGGAACAACAAACAATGAAGAAAACCCTACCAATCATTGCATCCCTGATATTGCTGAGTTCAACAGCAATTTTCGGCCAAGGAAAATTCAGCGGCTACATGTTCGGGGATTACTATTATAACGTCGGACGGGATAGTTCTTTTAATCACACTCCACCGTCCAATGCCGCCTCTTCCAGCTCAGCAGCAGGACCGAAAGCATTTCAAGCGTTCCAGCTCCGCCGTATCTATCTTACGTATGACAATGACATCTCCGAACAATTTACCACCCGGTTTCGATTAGAAGCCGATCAAGCGGCTGCCACAAGTGCACCGACCGCATCAGGTGATGTTCTCCCCAGCGGCAAAGTCGGTGTGTTTGTCAAAGACGCTTACTTGATGTGGAAAAATATTTTTACCGGCAGCAATTTGATCTTCGGTGTTCAACCGACTCCCGCGTATGATGTCTCCGAAGCGGCTTGGGGATATCGTTCACTTGAAAAGACAATTATGGATTTGCGCGGGATTGTTTCTTCGCGCGATCTCGGAATTTCTTTAAAAGGAAAAATCACGGGCGACGGAATGGTTAACTATTGGGCAATGTTGGCAGATGGAAGCGGCAACAATGTAGAGACCGATAAATATAAACGCTACTATGCTCATATTCAGTTAAAACCCACAACAAATCTTCAAGCAACTTTATATCTTGATTACAAAGATGCGGCAAATAGTGCAGCTGGCAAGAATACCAGTACAACAACAACCGCCCTTTTCATTGGATATGCTGAACCGTTTAAGTATAACATCGGCGTTGAAGGATTTATGACATCTCAATCAAATTCATTTACTCCTACAGGTGGTTCGTTAGGCTCAAAGAATGGTCTTGGTTTATCTGTGTTCGGCTCGTTCAACATTATTCCTGAACTTGCTGTTGTTGCCCGTTATGATAATTGGGATCCGAACACCAACAGTGCGACGAATGCAAAAGGCGATATCCGCAATTATGTTATTGCCGGTCTTTCCTGGAAAGTTGATAAAAACGTATCCATCATGCCCAACCTCCTATATGAAACATATGAAGCACCCGTTGGCAAAGGTGAACCGGATCCTTCTACGACCGCTCGTCTCACACTGTATTATGTATTTCTATAATCAATAACTGAACGGGAATCCCGAAGTCTGATGATTTCGGGATTCTATTTTATAAATAAGGAGATGAAGATGAAATTAGCGAAAATATTCCTGAGTCTACTCGTTGTAGTTTCACTGGGAAGCGTAGTACAAGCACAATTAAAGCTTAACGGCGCAGGGGCTACATTCCCGTATGTCATTTACTCAAAGTGGTTCGATGTGTACAGCAAGGAAAACGGTGTTCAGTTTAATTACCAGTCAATCGGAAGCGGCGGAGGAATTAAACAAACGATTGAAGGAACAGTCGATTTCGGTGCAACCGACGGCCCGATGTCGAACGATCAACTCAAAGAAGCAAAAGAAAAACAAGGATCCGACGTTTTGCACATCCCGACTGTCATGGGTGCTGTTGTCGTAACCTATAATCTTCAGGAAGCCGGAAAAGATCTGCATCTCACACCGGATGTACTTGCGCAAATCTATCTCGGCCAAATTACAAAATGGAATGACGAACAAATCGCGAAAATTAATTCCGGAAAAAATCTGCCCGATAAATCGATTATCGTTGTTCATCGATCGGACGGAAGCGGCACGACAAACATCTTTACAGATTATCTGACAAAAGTCAGCAAGACCTGGTCTGTGAATATTGGAAAAGGAACTTCTGTGAACTGGCCGGTCGGCCTCGGCGGAAAAGGAAATGAAGGCGTAGCCGGTCTTGTGAAACAATCGGACGGCTCCATCGGGTACGTCGAGCTTGCGTATGCCGTAAAGAACAACCTTCCTTATGCAGTTCTCCAGAACAAAGCCGGCAAATTTGTGGATGCAAGTTTTGAATCTGTTTCCGCGGCAGCCGCAGGCGCTCTCGATAACATGCCCGAAGATTTGCGCGTTTCCATAACAAACGCCGACGGAAAAGAATCCTATCCGATCTCAGGATTCACATGGCTCTTGGTTTATAAAAACATGAAAGACAAATCCAAGGCACAGGAAATCGTGAAGTTCTTGAAGTGGGCAATGGACGAAGGACAATCATACGCAAAGGATTTGTATTACGCTCCTCTACCCAAAGAAGTAGTCAAATTGTGTCAAAAGAAGATTGAAAGCATTCAAACGAAGTGATGCTAAATTATACATGGAAATAATCGGTGGTCGGATATCTTCTTGTCCGGCCACTCTATTTTTTACAAATCATGGAATCAATAATTACAGCACAGCACACATTCAAAGCTTCAAAAGGCAGGTTGATAAACCCGGGCGATCTTATTTTCAAAAATCTCACGCGGTTTTTTGCGGCTCTCATTCTTGTACTGGTAGTTCTGATGGCGTACGAAATGATTCGTACATCGGCATTATCATGGAATAAATTTGGATTTAATTTTTTTATCCGCAGTGTCTGGGATCCTGTTCAAGATGAATACGGAGCGCTTCCATTTATCTACGGAACCTTAGTGTCGTCTCTGCTTTCTATTGTTATTGCAGTTCCGTTGAGTTTAGGGATCGCTGTTTTCCTGACTGAAGTAGCTCCACGGTGGCTTGAACGCCCGGTATCGTTTTTTGTGGAAATGCTGGCGGGAATTCCCAGTATCGTGTACGGTGTATGGGGATTTTTTGTGATGGTGCCGTGGCTTCGCAGTACCGTTGAACCGTTTATCTCAAAACATTTGGGATTCATTCCGCTTTTCCGCGGCGCACCGTACGGTGTCGGGATGCTTGCGGCCGGCTTCATTCTTTCGATCATGATTTTACCGATTATTGCATCCATCTCGCGGGACGTCTTGAAAGCCGTGCCTCGCTCACAAACTGAAGCAGCACTCGCGCTCGGTTCGACACGCTGGCAGGCGACACGCATTGCATTGGCATATTCGCGCTCCGGCATTTTTGGCGCCGTCATCCTCGGGCTTGGCAGAGCGATCGGTGAAACCATGGCAGTGACGATGGTCATCGGCAATCGCCCGACAATTTCAGCATCTCTCTTCGAGCCGGGCTACACGATGGCGAGTGTGTTGGCGAATGAATTTACCGAAGCGACCTCGGAAATGTACATTAGTGCACTCGTTGAAATCGCGTTGACATTGTTTATCATTACTATCATCATCAATTCGTTCGCACGATTGCTCATATGGGGCGTCACGCACAATGAAAGAGCCCAAAAGGCGTAAGAGCATGGACAACTACCGATTTCATTTTCGAAAACTTACAAGCCTGCTCATGTTCACGTTGTGCGGATTAAGCGTGCTTCTAGCCCTTGTTCCGCTCATTCTCATTTTTTATCGGACTGTCGCATTTGGATTTTCTGCTATCAACTGGGATTTTTTCACGCAGATGCCTAAACCTGTCGGTGAATCCGGAGGCGGTTTGGCAAATGCGATTGTCGGCACAATGATTCTTGTCGGATTAGGATCCTGCATGAGTTTGCCGGTCGGTGTCATGGCAGGAATTTATTTAGCAGAGTATGGAAATAATTGGTTCGGACAATCCGTCCGTTTTTTGACAGATGTTCTGAACGGCGTTCCTTCTATTGTGACAGGTGTTGTCGCATATACAGTGGTCGTCCTTCCTATGAAACATTTCTCGGCATATGCCGGCGGCGTAGCGTTAGGCATTCTCATGATTCCGACGATCACCCGAACGACTGAAGAGATACTGAGGACCGTTCCGCATTCACTTCGGGAAGCCGCTCTGGCTCTTGGAATACCCCGTTGGAAAACATCGCTTCAAATTGTTTTGCGTACCGCGATGAGCGGTGTTGTCACAGGCATACTGTTGGCTGTCGCAAGAGCGGCAGGAGAAACTGCGCCTCTGTTATTTACAGCGCTGAACAATCGTTTTTGGAACACTTCCATGAATCAACCGATGGCTTCGCTTACTGTCTTCATCTACAATTACGCGGTATCGCCTTTTGACGATTGGATTGCACAAGCCTGGGCAGGAACTTTCGTGTTGATGACATTAATTTTACTTCTGAGTCTGACGGTCCGATTTGCTACGCGCAATAAATTTGCCGGGAACATATTATGAGGGATTATCCCGGAACAAGACAAACTTTACTAGAGATGGATACGATACCTGAAAATGGCAAAGGGATTCCAGTGGACCATAATAAAATAGTTGCGGAAAAAGTATCGGCGTATTTTGGCAAGGTACAGGCTATTCGGGATATTCAAATAGGAATCCCTGAAAATTCCATTGTGGCCATCATCGGGCCTTCGGGCTGCGGCAAATCGACCTTTCTCCGTTCGATCAATCGAATGCATGAATTAATTCATGGAACAAGGATCACAGGAAAGATCCTTCTTGATGGAGAAGATGTGTATAGTATGGATCCGGTGCTCATTCGGAAAAAGATTGGTATGGTATTTCAAAAGCCCAACCCGTTTCCAACGATGTCTATCTTCGATAATGTCGCCGCAGGTTTACGCATGGGAGGCGCACATGACCGGAAGAATATCGCAGAGATTGTTGAGCGAAGTCTTCAGCAGGCAGCACTGTGGAACGAAGTGAAAGATTCACTTTCCAAGAGCGGGGTCGGTTTATCGGGCGGTCAGCAGCAAAGATTGTGCATCGCGCGAGCATTGGCGGTCAATCCAGAAGTACTCCTGATGGATGAACCGGCAAGCGCTCTTGATCCGATCGCGACTGCGAAAATTGAAGAACTCCTTTTTGAATTAAAGAAACGCTATACCATTGTTATTGTAACCCACAATATGCAGCAAGCAGCACGTGTGAGCGATTATACCGCTTTCTTTTATATGGGGGAACTGATCGAATACGATATCACAAAAAAGATATTCACAGCACCATCGATGAAACAAACAGAGGATTATGTTACAGGAAGATTCGGATAAAATCGAGGAGAAAATAAAGATGGATAGGCATTTTCAACATGAGCTCGAAAGTTTAAAAACAATACTCATCAAAATGGGAAGCATTGTCGAGGAAAACATTACCAATGCTCTTCAGGCATTGTTGGATCGGAATGAATCCCTTGCGCAAAAAGTTTTCGAAAACGAGGTGCGTATCAACACCCTTGAATTAGAGATTGATAATGCTATCATCGATTTACTCGCGCTCCAGCAACCGGTAGCAAGCGACTTGCGGTTTATTATCGCGGCACAAAAAATTAATAATGATCTCGAACGTATCGGTGACCACGCAGTCAATATTGCAGAATCCGATTTAAACCTTCTCAAGATGAAACCTTTAGATACTTTGTTAGAACTTCCAAAGATGGTGGTGACGACAAAACTTATGCTGCGCAGTGCGCTTGACAGCTTTATCTTGCTGGATCCAAAAATGGCACAGACAGTACTTGAAACCGACGACCAGATTGACAACCTCAACAGGTTTATGACAACAGAAGTTATTGAAATGCTCAGGTCAGATAAGCGATCAATAGAATGCGGATTGGAACTTATTCGCATCAGCCGCAATTTAGAACGCGTTGCAGACATTGCCACGAACATCGCCGAGGATGTAATATTTCACACCCAAGCACGAGTTGTGAAGCATCACGCAGAAGAAAAAGAATTAATTCAAACCCGTTAGTATCACGCTTCGCGTGATTCATTCTTCTGGACAAGCCGAGCTTGCCTGCCCCTCTGTTTTCTAGAGGGGAGCGCCTGGTTAGCCGCCAGTCACTTGTTCGCGCAAATGATGAATCTCTTTGACTACCTCATTTGCCACAGAAAGTGGTGCACCCCAGTAATCGAAGATGCCACCTCGGGATGAGTTTTGGCCGCAAATAACCATGACTCCAGTCCCAATTTTCGATTTGAGGTGTGTGGCAAGCCAGCCGACGAAACCAGAGTTATCCATGCCAGGCACGAAATGAAAGCCGAACACTAGAAACTGTTCATGATCAGGATTCTCGCTTGGAATAAGAGCACTCCACACATCTTCATCTCGAACAAATGCAAGTGCCGTTGTCAAAAGCTCCGTTGGGAATTTTGAGACCTCTGACTCAACAAACGCATACGGCGTAGTGTAGACAACAAATTGGGACTCTGCCAATACACGCACGAGACGTTTGTAGGTCTGTTCCTGTGACTCTTGGCTAACGTACATAATAAACCTCATTTATGGCGGCTAACGGATGGCAACTAAGCTGCCACGCTGAAAATTATCAAATTGTACCGAACGAAACAAGTTCATGCTGAAAACAAAATTAATATATATTAAAGTTATGAAGTACAAAGAACGTAATAATAAAGACGAAAACCCTACACAAGCCATGCTTAACGTACCCATTTACCCGCCATGTTTTATCTTTGGGCGGGCGCTCATTTATAATTAGTATCACGCTTCGCGTGATTCATTCTTCTGGGCAAGCCGAGCTTGAGCGCCTGGTTAGCCAGCTAACAAGCAACTTTTAAAGTGATAGAACATACCAACCATTTTTCTGAAGTTCGGCAAGCATCTCACCGGCATAAATGACAGTAATACCAAGCTGGGTAAGTTTATCAGAGACACCATAAAGATCTGCACAAGCCTTACAGGCATAAAGTTCGACTCCTACTTGTTTAAGATCTTTTATTTTACCTTGTAACACTGTATCTTCGGCTAACAACTTTGACGATGGACCCCAAACAAGTAATCTGACAGTGTCCATCCATGAATTCTTCTTGCAGTAATAAGAGTACATAAGCACCATTTTGAGAGCAACTTCTCGATCCCCACTTGTCCATAGAATCAATTGTTTATGATTGCCTATTGAGATCATTTTTGTTGAAGTATTTCCGGTGGGTGGCTCCACATTTTTTGTGTTCTGACAAAGAAGTAAACCACTTAGCATAATATTTGCTATGAAGAAATATATTGTGAATCTTTTCATATTATTTCCCTTTATATGTTTGTGTTGTTAGCTGGCTAATGGATCGGCGCTAAGTCCGTTCCATTGTTACACAATGGAACGCGATCGCGATCCCGCTTATGCGGGATCGGACTGCGGCGCTGATAATTTTCAATATACACAAAACAGGCGGAGCCCCATAACTGTAACACGCGTAGCGTGTTCCTATTTCTATAGTTCATTCTGATAACTTTCGAATCTGTATTACACCTATGCTCGCCATGACTTTTGCAGTGCGCTCATTCCGTCAGCTTGAGTTGCTGGTTATACCGCTTGCGTATTTTTTTAGATTATGCGCAGTTGCACACATCATTTGAGTAGAACAAGTTTCTTCACAGCCGTTGAGGTAGACGTTTGCAATCTATAAAAATAGACTCCGCTTGGCATACCGACCGCGTCCCATTGACGATCGTATGTTCCAGCTGGCAGAACTTCTGAGATAAGGGTTACGACTTCTTTTCCCAGGACATCAAACACTTTCAAAAATACTAATGATCTTGACAACAGAGTGAATTCAATCTTTGTTGACGGATTAAAAGGGTTGGGATAGTTTTGGTATAGACAGAACGTCGCTGGAGTGGATGACATAAGTTCTCTTACACCAACTGTTGTGGACCTCTCAAAGATCACGTCATCGATATACATCGACGATCCGGTATAGTCGGCAATGCCAATGCCTATCCAATTAAAATATCCGTTTGGCCAATCCGTCCACTTTATGCCGACAGAGTCGGTGGTAAAACCCCGAAGGTCCTCGATGATAATTGAAGTAGTCTTGCTTGATTTATCAGCTCGAAGAATTGCCCTATATGCTGTGTTTGCTAAAAGGTTTGTAGAACGTTTCAATAGAAGATTGGCTTCAGTAGCGTCGTAGAGTGTGAGGCTGTCTTGCTTTATCCATGCCGTGTAACCATCTGCTGTGCTGTCCGTGGGTGATCCAAAAAAAGCCAGTTCAAACCAACCGTTTGAATCACTCCCGAAGTTGATGTCAGCGTGAAGCTGGACTGTTTCTGCCGAATCTTCTTGAGAGTGATACATCGTGAAACCGCGAAAGCCGCTGCGTGCACATAATTGCTGTGAACGAATATAGAGTGTATCGTCGACTCGAATCCATGGCGAAAGCAATGGGCCGTCTGATCTATTAAAGTTGTCCGAGAAAATGCTTTGCCATTGCGAAAGCAGAGTGGAGTGATCAATGATCAACATGAAAGATAAGAGAGTAATGAGTTGACCAATGCGTCGAAAGCCATTAGATTTCATTTTACACCTCCTTGATATAATTACGTCAAGTGTAATTGCGCATAACATTTATATAAACGCAAGCGCCCTAACGGACGAGCTCCCGATAAATCGGGATGCGGCACTGATAATTTTCAATTCTGTACTAAACCGTTGCTCGCCATGAATTTTGCAGTGAGCTCATTCAAATTTAGTATCGCGCTTTGCGCGATTCAGTTATCTGGACAAGCCGAGCTTGAGCGCCTGGTTAGGCCTACCTCCCTTTAAAATGCTTAATGCTACGATCATTGTAAACAAACACCACAATCTCCCCTCCAAGAGATCTACCAGCAAGTAGCCTCCACTCAATGCGCCAATATTGCTTTTCGTATTCATTGTATAGGTTTATATACTCAACGTATGCTAAGTAATGCCGAGAGGTATCAATTTTTTTCTCAACGACATATTGCTCTGCAAGTTGGATTGCTTCTTTCGCTGACAACTTGGGAGGATTAATGGTCTTTCCTAAGCTGAGATCAAAGAATGCGAGAACTAGAAGTAAACCAATAAATTGTCTTCTCATGATTTTTTCTCTTTCTCCACTTATAATCGTGGTAGGCCTAACGGACGGGCGCTCCGCCCAACAAGACGGCGGACAAGTAAGTTTATCCCCAAATGTTTTTGTTGGGGACTGCCGCCCTGCAAATTTTCAATATGTTGATAACAGGCGGAGCCCCATAACTGTAACACGCGTAGCGTGTTTCCTCTTCTATAGTTCATTATACCTACTTTCATATTTGTAATATACCTCTGCTCGCCATGAATTTTGCAGTGAGCTCATTCCATCAGCTTGAGCGCCTGGTTAGGCGCCACGCTATTATCTTTTAATTCAGAGATAATTTTATTTAAGCGACTATAGCTTGTGAGAATAGATCCTGGGGATCCATATCTGAAAATCATATGTTCTGCTTCCTGTGGTTTTAAGGAAAGACAAAAATGCCCATCATAATCTGTCTTCGTTGAATCAATCACTTTGAACACATATTTTTTACCTGAAGACTTATCTAAACCTATAGCAACATGGAATTCACGTAATCTTTCTTTGGTAACCCGTTCAAGTAAAACACCACTGACTTTGACAATGCCTGAAATAGTATCATATGAAATCTTGCAGGAATCAATATTTACACCAAAAGAAGTAGAATCATTCGGAATAAACTTGAACGGTAAGGTAGATTCTGTCTGTATAGAAATCGAATCCTGTGCATTACAAATGGCATAGAAAAATAAAATTATTGCTGTAATTATTTTTAGCATTTACCAATCTTCCTTCGTGGCGCCTAACGGACCGGCGCTAAGCTGCGGCGCTGATAATTTTCAAGGTGCTGAAAACGAAACAAGTTCATGCTGATAACCAAATTGATAAGTATCAAAGTTATAGGTACTAAAAACTGAATAATGAAAACGAAAACCCACCACGCGCCATGCTTAACGCACTCACGCTCATTCCGTCAGCTTGAGCGCCTGGTTATACCGCGCGCTGTATATTCAAAATGTTATAAGAATCAGCTATAGATTTATTTCGTATACACAAAACCTTTACCATTGCATCCACCGGCACTTTGAGTTCCCATAGGTGCATAATGTATATCGTAAACACCATCTAATCCCTTTTCGACAGCCAACTCGCGCATTAATTGTAAACTCTCCTTTGGGATAGTTGAATTTGAATAATATGTTGAGACTACACCAACAGTTTGATAAGGCTTCGATGGCGTAATGCCTTCCATCAACAATTCGATCTGATCAATTGTTCGTTGGCTATGATTATAATCATTAACTGTCTGAAAAAAATCCTTAGTGCTGCATCCGACCAACAGTAAACTAATAGATATCGATGCAACAAGATTCTTTACATTTATCTGTTTTTGCATAAGGTACCTCCTTATTTAGTTATTGGGATATGGACTGTGACCTATTTTTTTATCACAATACTTGTTGACAATATAAGAACCAGGTTATGCAATATGAATAGAAATATTTATTAAATAAGAAATATACTTTTTGTGCCACCTGCGCTGTATAACTATGATTAGACGGACAAGTCCGAACAGTTTATGTTATTTGGATTAGTCCGCGTAACATATATTACATGGATCAGTCTATGTAATATATATTATCATGGATTTGTCTACTATTATATACACTACAACTACCACTTACTTTCAAGGATTCTTTGGTACACCTTTGTAAATTCAGCATTCCATTCCTCACATCTTCCCATTTGTTTTTCTTTTTACTATCTCGACGGTGCAGCGCTTGCGCCAATATAGCAGTTCATCTTTAAGTTATCAATCAATATCATGGTCATCAACAGGGTCTTTGCGATAGGCAGGAGTAATTTCCACAATGGTGTCCCCCTTAATCATATGAATCTGTGCTTCGTTGAGCAGAAGAAACTATGCAATCGAATTGACTTTAGAATCCAACCAGATTTTTGCCTCATCGTACGTGTAAAAAACCTGAATGTCCGAGAACATTGCCTGTGCAATCACTTCGAGAACCCTGATCATGCCATAGAGCGCGGGCTCGCTTACAGCGATCGCGCAAAATCCCCAGGTGGTTTTAGATTGCAGTTGACGAATCTCTTTCGTGATTTCCTCAATCTGCTGTGTGGTTGGAATTGTTTTTGTCTCTCTGAGGTCAAGAAAACCATCTAAATGAGGTGGGACGTTTTGATCTTCTTTGAGTATCCTGAAATATTCCTGAACATCCTGCAGGGTTATGTGCCCGACAATCGTTGTGTACAAAATCTTTCGATCTTGATCGATTGTATAGGTAATTGACATCGGTTCTCTTACCTCCACTTCACATTTAACAGACGGATCGAATTTCCACTCAGTAAGGAAAACGGTACAACGCATAAATACGTCTTTGGCTAGGATCAATATGGTTCATCTTCAGTGCAATGTCAAGAAACAGACAGGGTCGTCAACAAGGTCTTTGCGATAGACAGTAGTACTATCCACAACGGAGTCCTCCTTATTCATATGAGTCTGTCTCATATGAGCAGAAAAAGGGATTACACTGTTTTCCAAGCGATCAATGGACTTTTTAAAATGTGATGAGAATAAAAAGTTAGGAGACTTCATCCTCACCCCGTTCCCTTGGTTTCCCTCTTCTCAACAATTGATTTCCAGAACGATTTATTTTACATTGGCGGTAACTTTCTTACACCGTTTGTCGTTGATAACTATATGACCGAAAAGAAGATAGATGCTCATTGATATTGCCACAGCGTCGCCGCCGTTCAAAGTAGTCCAATCTGTTGCGGCGCAGGAATTGAAAAAACGAATGTCGGGTCCTCCCGCCGTCGGACGCATGATCGATATGGCGGCACATCATTCCGGTATTGCGCAGCGATTCTTTGTCATTCCGGACGGTGACGAACGAGCAGAGAAGAAATTCTTTTCGGATAAAAACGGGTATGTTTTGCCGGATACGAAAACACGAATGACGGAATACGAGCGCTGGTCAAAAGAACTGGGCGGTAAAGCGGTCGTGGACGTCCTTACAAATAATGCCGCCCATGGACAGGAGATCGGACGGTTGATCACCGTTTCCTGCACGGGATTCTTTGCGCCGGGATTGGACTATTATCTTATCGACCGTTTCAACATTCCAGCCGATGTGAAGCGAACGAACATAGGATTTATGGGCTGCGCAGCGTCGCTTATCGGATTCAATTCCGTACTTGAATCGATGTCGCTGCTTCGAGACACACAGAGCAAAATCCTGCTTGTGAGCGTTGAATTATGCAGTCTTCATCTTCACACCGAACCGACACGCGATAACATTCTCGCAAATATGATCTTCGCCGATGGATGTGCAGCGGCGCTGTTCGACACCGCACAAGCTTCAAACGGAAAGAAGGGATTGCAGCTCCTTTCAACGGCATCGCACCTATTTCAACATACAACGGAATATATGGGATGGAAGATCGGTAATTACGGATTCGAAATGATTTTATCGTCCGAACTGCCGAAGATCATTCTCAACGAAGCGGCACCGCAATTAATAAGTATTTTGACAAAGCAAAATATCCCCGTTAACCGTATCACCCATTGGGCGCTTCACCCCGGCGGACGAGCGATTTTAGATTCGCTTCAAAACGGTTTACAGTTGAACGATGAACAAATGGCTCCTTCTCGTGCCGTCCTGAATACGTACGGAAATCTTTCGTCCGCATCGATTCTCTTTGTGCTGAAAGAATTGTTCAAGAGCACAGTGCTGAAAAAAGATGAGTTGGTATGCGCAGTTGCATTCGGTCCAGGGCTGACAATGGAAGTAGCCCTGCTCAAGGTCTGCTGACGATGTTGAAACGACGGTATACAGCAGAGATCATGGATGATTTTTCAATTCAAGATGAGCGGATAGATCTTGCTCTTCGCGAATTGAAACTGGTGAACGCATTTCTTGGGGGAAAAGCGACAACGGCTGAAGGATTCCGAATTCTCCGCAAACGTGCCAACGTATTTCGTACGTTGAAGGTGCTCGATGTCGGTTCGGGAGGAGCGGATGTCTTTGGCCGCAATACAGAAAACCTTTCAATCATTGCACTTGACCGGAATCCGCGAACGTGCACCTACATAGAACAACATTCTCCTTTTATGGTCGTCTGCGGCGATGCACAGCGGCTTTCATTCGAACCGAAATCATTCGATGTTGTTCACGCTTCGCTCTTTCTTCATCATTTTTCTGAAAAGGAATTGACAAATCTGCTCCGTTCATTCGCAGAAGTCTCAAAACTCGGAATCATCATCAACGATCTGCGCCGGTCCATCCTGGCACTGGCTGGGATAAAAATTCTTACAATGATTTTTTCAAAGAGTTCCATGGTAAAAAACGATGCTCCGCTTTCGGTGCTTCGCGGATTTTCAAAAAGTGAGCTGCGAAGCGTTCTGAGCGATTGCGGATTCAAGCACTTTGTTATGAAACGCACCTGGGCATTTCGCTGGTTGGTAGTGATTGATCTTTAAACAGAGAATTTCTTATCCATACTCATTATGATATCGTCATCATCGGCGGCGGCCCGGCGGGATCGAGTGCAGGAATAGCGCTTGCCCGCGCTGGGATGAAGGCTGCAATTATTGAGAAGAAAACGTTTCCGCGTGAAGTGCTCTGCGGCGAGTTCTTATCAGGTGAAGTCGTTTCTGCAATAAAAGAATTCGGATTATACGATGAATTTCTCTCGCTTCATCCAAACAAGGTAACGCAGTTCAGGTTTATTCCCGAAAACGGTGTTGGAACTTCCCATGCGCTCGGTTTTGAAGCATACGCATTGAAGCGCTCGCGTCTGGATCAGTTATTATTGAATGCGGCCAAAGAATCTGGCACCGTTGTGTTTCAACCCGCCGAAGTGATTTCAATGCAGCCGAATCAGGATCTCTATGAAATCCGATGTAAAACACCGGGCGACGATTTATTCTTCTTTGCACATACTGTGATCGCAGCGTACGGCAAGCAAAACATACTAGACAAATCGTTGAACAGAGTCTTTGCTTCATATCGTTCAGGATATAACGGAGTAAAATATCACATCAACAACGTTTTATTGAACGAAACTGCCGGGAATGAAATACAACTATTCACGGCGAACGGAATATATTGCGGTATGAATCGCGTGAGCGAAAATGAAACAACGCTCTGTTTTCTCTCCGATAGAAATGTGAATCAGCAAGATCCCAAAAATGCACTCAATGCCTTATTACAAAGGAATAGGAAATTCAGATCGTTGTTTGCGTACGATCCATTGACTGAATTACGTAAACTTCCGGTCTTTGGTACTGGTAATATTTATTTCGGACGGCGCGCCGCTGTCGAAAACGGAATCTTTATGATCGGCGACGCTGCGGCGGTCATCGCTCCGCTTGCAGGAGACGGGATCGGGATGGCAATGGAAAGCGGGAAATTAATCGCAACCATATTGGAAGAGGCAAAGAAACATAAATTCAACAAACATACGATTGAAGAATTCTACGCGGCTGGATGGAAACGTCTCTTTAGCAAAAGACTTTCTGCTGCATTGCACTTTCAACAGGTAGCAATGAATTCGTTCGGAGGAAATATTGGCGGGCGGTTGCTGAAAATCTTTCCGCAATTAGCCAGAACACTGATCAAACGTACCAGGAACGTGAAATCAATCACATAAGGATTTCCATGACTTTTCTTATAACTCTTCCTGCGGAAAGGACATGGAATTTCATCGCTTCCTTTCTTTATTCTTAACAATTTCATAACATCATCTTTACAAATTGTTTATGTATATTTAAAGTATTCAAATGACGCATAGAATGCCCATTTCTTAAAGGAACCCAAGTATGATTAAATCATCACATTTCATCATTGGCACAACACTGACGTTACTCCTCCTCAGTGGCTGCGGAAAAAGAAGCGATCAATCAAACTCTTTGCAAATTAAAGGGTCCGATACCATGGTGAACCTGGGGCAGGCTTGGGCGGAAGCCTACATGAAACAAAATCCTGGCACATCGATAGCAGTAACCGGCGGCGGCTCCGGAACAGGGATATCAGCAATGGTGAACAATACATGCGATATCGCAGAAGTATCGCGTGAAATGAAAGAGAGTGAAATCAAACTTGTTGAATTAAAAGGATTTACTCCGATAAAAATTATTGTCGCGCTGGATGGTCTTGCCGTTGTCGTGAATCCGGCAAACAAAATATCAGAGCTCACCATCGACCAGCTTGCCGATGTTTTTACGGGCAAGATCAAGAACTGGAAAGAACTCGGCGGACGCAATGCAAAGATCGTTTTACTCTCCCGCGAAGTTAATTCCGGCACGCATGTATATTTTAAAGAACATGTTCTTCGTCATGGAAAACCGGACAACAAAGAAGAATTTACTCCAGAAGCGCTTTTGCTTTCAAGTTCACAGGCCATTGCTGATGAAGTGTCACAGAATCTCGATGCGATCGGGTATTATGGCATGGGGTACATCACAGCAAAAGAAAAAGCACTCAAAATTGCAAAGGAGAAAAATGCGCCTGCCATTTCGCCAACGATGGACAATATTATCAGTGGTGCATATCCCATTTCGCGTCCGCTGTTGATGTATTCCAAAGGTGAGCCGAAAGGATTGGTGAAGTCTTTCATTGATTATGTTCTCTCTCCTGCCGGACAAGAAGTTGTGAAGAAATTGGATTTCGTTCCGGTGCAGAAGTAAGCATCATCTCACTTTCACAATGCCCAAGAGAATGGACATCCGTACCAGAATTCGGAAAATAAAGGAATTCATCATTGAACGGATGATTTTCCTCAGTGCGATTCTGTCCATCATCATCGTAGCATTGATTTTTGCATTTCTCTTGAAAGAGGGGCTTTCCATTTTTTGGAGAGTTCCTCTTTCCGATTTTTTATTCGCACGAAATTGGTATCCTATTTCCGAACCCCCGCAATTCGGAATTTTGCCGCTGATCCTCGGTTCAATTCTCGTCACAGCAGGCGCAGGAATCATTTCAATTCCCATTGGAATCGCCAGCGCGCTCTTCATCGCAGAAATCGCCCCGCGTAAAACGAAAGAAGTGATGAAAGCCGGCATCGAGCTCTTGGCGGCAATTCCTTCTGTCGTCATAGGGTTCATCGGAATGATAACGCTCGGCCCATTGATCAAAACAATGTTCAATCTTTCTACCGGTCTCACAGCATTATCAGGCTCGATCACACTCGCATTTATGGCAATGCCGACGATTGTTTCCATTGCGGAGGATGCGATTACAGCGGTACCCCGTCAATACCGCGAAGCAGCAATTGCCATGGGAGCTACGAAGTGGCAAACCACTTGGCGCATTGTTGCATACGCCGCCCGTCCGGGAATGCTTGCCGCGGTCATGCTCGGCATCGGCAGGGTTATCGGTGAAACAATGGCAGTTATGATGGTAACCGGGAATGCCGCACTCATTCCCCACAGTTTTCTTCAACCTGTTCGCACGTTGACTGCAACCGTTGCGGCTGAAATGGGTGAGACAGTTCAAGGCGGCGAACATTACGCTGCACTCTTCGCAATCGGTATCGTCTTGTTCATCATTACTTTTTTAATTAACGGCGCAGCAGATATTTATCTCAACAAAACGAAGAAGTAGCGAGCCCAGATGAACTCATGAATGTCCAAGTAAAACAAAAGATAGCTTTCAGTATTCTCTTCTTCTGCACGTTGCTGGTCATCATACCGGTGCTGGTGATCCTGGTGATAATTTTCGCCAAAGGAGCCAGTGCCATAGATATATCGTTTCTTACTGAAATGCCGACGAACGGAATGACCGCCGGCGGTATCTTCCCTGCGATTCTCGGCACGCTCTATCTTGTGCTTGGAGCAATTCTCTTTGCTGTGCCGTTGGGAGTTCTCTCCGCAATTTATCTTGTCGAGTATTCGCGAGAAAATATATTAAGCCGTATTGTGAAACTCGCGATTGTCAATCTTGCCGGAGTTCCATCGGTGGTCTATGGTCTCTTTGGATTAGGCATCTTTGTTTTGTTCTTAGGGTTTGGCGCATCTATTCTTTCCGGCTCCCTGACTTTAGGAATTATGATTTTACCGGTGATCATTACTGCATCGCGTGAAGCTCTGGAGAGCGTTCCAAAATCATTTCGCATTGTCAGTTTATCACTTGGTGCGAGTAAATGGCAAACGATTCGTCATTCTGTATTGCCGCATGCACTCCCCGGCATTTTAACCGGAACTATTCTCGGTCTTGGCCGAGCTGCAGGTGAGACAGCTCCCATTCTGTTTACCGTTGCAGCGTTCTATCTTCCAAAACTGCCGACATCGTTATTCGACCAGACGATGGCGCTGCCGTATCATCTGTATGTTATTTCCACACAGGTACCTGGTATTCCTGAAAACATTCGTTACGGAACTGCTCTTGTTCTCCTTTTGCTTGTATTGCTTTTAAATCTCGCTGCCATCATTCTGCGATATCAATTCAGGAAACGCAAAAAATGGTAGAGACCCGGATAATAAAAATTTCTATCCGCGATTTTTCTATTCACTTTGGAGATGTCACAGCACTCAAAGGGTTAAATCTTGATATTTATCAAAACGAAATATTTACGATCATCGGTCCGGCAAACTCAGGGAAATCATCGTTACTGCAATCATTGAATCGTCTGAACGATCTCAATTCGGCATACAAGAAGAGCGGCACGATCCTTATTGATAACCAGAACATAGACACCATCGATGTAGAATCACTTCGTAAAAGAGTCAGTATCGTATTTGCGCTGCCATTTCCGCTGCCATTATCTATCTTTGATAACATTGCCTATGGACCGCGTATGCATGGCATTAAAAACAAATCGAAGCTTATCGAGATCGTTGAAAAGGGATTGCGTGAAGCATATCTTTGGGATGAGGTAAAAGATCGGCTCGACTCGCCTGCGATGAACCTTTCCGGCGGTCAGCAGCAGCGGTTATGTATTGCACGGATATTAGCAGTTGAACCGGAAATTATTATGTTCGACGAGCCAACGTCGGGTCTCGATCCGATTTCTACAGCACGTGTCGAAGAAACCTTACGAATACTGAAAGAACGCTACACGATTATTCTTGTGACGAACAACGTGGCTCAAGCAGCTCGTGTAGGTGATAGAACAGCATTTCTTTTAATGGGAGAACTGATTGAATTGAATGAAACAAAGCGCCTTTTCACGATGGCGCAGGACAAACGCACGGATGATTATCTTACTGGGAAATTCGGATGAGTATAGATAACCCAATCATTGAAGCGCGTCATCTCAATTTATTCTACGGGAAATTCCAGGCGCTTATCGATATTGACCTCGCAATCGAACAACAGCACATCACCGCTTTGATCGGACCATCCGGCTGTGGAAAATCGACACTGGTGCGCGTGTTCAACCGCATGAATGATTTGATCGAAGGAGTTCGGGTCACCGGAGAGGTATTGGTTCAGGGTCACAACATTTTTTCTCCGGAAACAGATCTGATTGCGTTACGGAGAAAAGTCGGGATGGTGTTTCAACGGCCGAATCCGTTTCCGTTATCTGTACGAGATAATCTTACATTCGGTCTTGAGATTCATCGTGAGCACTCAAAAAAGAACCACACTGATATCATTGAACAATCATTAAAAGATGTACTCCTTTGGGATGATTTGAAAGATCGTCTTGATAGATCCGCTCTGCGCCTTTCTCTGGAACAACAGCAGCGTTTATGTATTGCGCGTGTTTTAGCAATGAAGCCGCAAATCATTCTTATGGATGAACCATGTTCGGCGCTCGATCCCATTGCAACATTGAGGATTGAAGAACTGATGCAGGAATTAAAAAAGAATTATACAATCGTTATTGTCACGCACAACATGCAGCAAGCCGCCCGCGCCAGTGATTACACCGCATTTCTCTATATTGGCAAATTGATAGAGTTTGGCGAAACAAAACGCATCTTTTCTGCCCCGAAAGAAAAACAAACGGAAGATTATATTACAGGAAGATTTGGATAAAAGGAGATACCACAATGGAACGTCATTTTCAAAAAGAATTAGAGAGCCTTAAGACTTCGCTCATCAAAATGGGAAGTGTGGTGGAAGAAAATATCGAAATGGCAATTCGTTCGGTGATGGAGAAGAATCAAGAGCTCGCGCTTAAAGTGATCGAGACGGATACACGGGTCGATGCACTTGAAATCGAAATCGATAACGCCATTGTTGATTTACTTGCCTTGCAGCAACCAGTGGCAAGCGACTTGCGATTTATACTAGCGGCATTAAAAATCAACAACGATTTGGAACGTATTGGCGACCATGCAGTGAACATCGCTCAGGCTGCTCAAGTACTCTGTTCGCTCCCCAACGTAGAGTTACTGGACGAAATTCCCAAAATGGCAGAAATCACAAGGACAATGTTAAAAGAAGCGATCGACAGCTTCATCCTTCTTGATCCTGTGAAAGCGCGTATTGTTTTAAAAACAGATGATCAGATCGATGATCTCAACCGAATAGTCATACGAAAAGTCATTGAATTGCTGAAGAGCAACAAACAGACTGCCGAATGCGGGTTGGAATTAAGCCTTGTGAGCAGGAACATGGAACGTGTTGCCGATTTAGCGACGAACATTGCCGAAGAAGTCATTTTCCATACACAGGCACTCGTTGTGAAGCATCACGCAGAAGAGAAAGACTAGCATGTCTGATATACTATTTTTTTATATTATAGTTTGAATAGAGTTTTGCCGCACAGTCCGGACAAATGCTATGACTGAACTTGGCATCTGAATGGTCTTGGATATATGATTCGATTTGCGTCCAATATCCTTGATCATCACGGATCTTCTTGCAACTCGCACAGATCGGTACCAGTCCACTTAACAACTTCACATCGGCAAGAGCATCTTGAAGCTGCGTGATGAGCTTCTCACGTTCGGCTTCAGCTTTTTTACGTTCAGTGATGTCGCGGCCAACACCAACCAGACCAATGGTTTGACCTTCTTCATCTCGTAATGGAATCTTTGAAGTGACCAGCCAACGTTTCTGGCCCTGTTCATCAATTACATATTCTTCTCTGTTGATCACCGGCTGTCCGGTTTGTATCACTGTTCGGTCGTCAGCAACAAAGCCTTCCGCTAATTCTTTCGGAAATAATTCAAAGTCGTCTTTACCTAAAACTTCTGTTTCAGATCGGAGGCCCATATTATGCACATCGGCTAAGTTGGCGATGGTCTTGCGGGAGGCGGTGTCTTTTACATAAATTGCATCTGGAATATTATCGATTAATGTTCGGAGAAGATTGCGTTCCTTTGTAAGGGCTGTATCCATCCGTCTTTGTGCTGCTAAATCTCTGGCTTGCACACGCCACTTGTAGACCCAGAAGACAATGCCTGCCATAACAGCAAGCAGTATCAATCTGAACCATGAGGTCTGCCACCAGGGAGGTAAAATAGTAATTTGAAGGGCGATGCCTTCTTCGTTCCAGATACCATCGTTATTGCTCGCTTTAACCCGGAATGTGTATCTGCCGGCGTCTAAGTTGGTATAAGTAGCTATTCTGTTTTCAGCATCGGATGTATGCCATTGATTATCGAATCCTTCCATCGTATAAGCATATCTGTTTTTTTCAGGACTTGTAAAATCCAACGAAGCGAATTCGAATGAAAAATAGTTTTCTTTGTAGGAAAGTGTCAATACTTTTGATTCTGTGATCGATTGGGTCAGAACAATATTTTCATTTATTTTTTGCCCAACAGCTACTGAACTGTTATAAATCTTAAAATCTGTTAATACTACTTGAGGGGGAGTATTATTGGTTATTAAACTTTTTGGACTGAAAGCAATAAAACCATTCGATCCCCCAAAAAACAATCTTCCATCTTTCGACTTACAATGAGCCATTGAGAAAGAATAATCTTCTAAACCATTGGTAACGTCATAGTTATGAAAGGTTTTTGTTTTTGGGTTAAATTTCGAAATTCCTTTTTCTGTGCTTGTCCAAATATTATTATCATTATCTTCTAATATTCCTTTAATACTATTGTCTGGCAATCCGTTTTTTTCAGTAAAAACAGTAAACTCATTTGTTTTCATATTTAGCTTATTCAGCCCTCCGCTATTAGCGCCAAACCACATATTACCTTCATGATCTTCATATACACAGGATATATTATTTGTGCTGATGCTGTTAATGATATTTTTACGCCTATAATGATTGAAATTAAGTTTTGGGGCAGGCTTTTTGAAATCATAATCGTCTAATTTTACCATTTCCAGCCCAGCGGGAGTGGCAATCCACAGATAATGGCGGCTATCTTCAAATAAATCGGTCGTATACCTCTCAACAAAACTATTGGGATCATTTGCAACATTTTTGTAATGATAGAAACGGTTTGTTTTCTGATCGTACAAATTCAGTGTCCCTTCTAGTGTTCCAATCCAGAGATTATGTTTGCTGTCTTCCAATAAAGCCCATACATTATTGTGACTAAGAGAGTAATTATCGCCTGGAATATGAGTATAATGTATAAATTTATTTTCTTTTCTATTATAATAATTGAGCCCCTTTGTATATGTCCCAATCCAGATATTTCCTTCAAAATCTTCGGTCAGGCTTACAACTACATTGCCGCTAATAGAGTTTGGGTTAGAAGGATCGTGAAGGAAATGCCTGAAATTTTTAGTCTTATTATCCCAAAAGTTTAACCCGCCGCCATCAGTCCCAATCCAAAAATTTCCATCTTTATCTTCTAGTATAGATGTCACCGATTTATAACTCAGACTATTTTTATCAAAAGGATTAGGCTTGTAGAGCCTGAAGTTTGTATTAGTCGCTTCAAACTTGTTCAGGCCCATATTAAAAGTACAGATCCAGATAATACCCGATCTATCTTCAAAAGTAAAATTGATTGCATTGCTGCTGAGCGAATTCGGATTTGTTGTTTCGTTTTTACAATAATCAAATAAACCGGTTTTTTTATCGTAAAATGAAATTCCACCTCCATCGGTACTAATCCATAAAATTCCGTCTTTTGCCTGGCGGACATGTGTTACAATATTAGCAGATAATGAATTTTTACCTAGTTGATTTAAGTATTGTTTGAAAACATTGTGTTCTTTATCCCATGAAATTAAACCTGCACCTGAGGAACCGAACCAATATAGACCGGCGGAGTCTTCTAATTGCAATGTTAAAATATTGGTCTGTTTTTCTATACCTGGAATATTTATCGGATAATGGTCAAAGTTGCCGGTTTGTGGATTATACCGGTCAATAATTTTATTATCGGCATTTATCCAGATATTGGATTTTTTATCTTCATAAATGTAACTAATAGAATTTGTGCTGATGCTATTCGGATTTTTATTATCATGTTTAAATTGCTTAAAATGTGGTTTTATCTTACTGAAATCGGTTGAATCATTGACGGGTAAAGTCCAAATGCCCTCGTTATTAGTTCCTATCCATAAGATTCCTTTTGAATCCACAAATAATCTTGTAAAATTAGTACCTGTTGATGTGTCATTAGGTGAAATACGTACGAACCTGTCTTTAGTTTTATCATACATACATAGCCCGTTATGACAAATAATCCAAATCCTGCCATGATTATCTTCAGCAAGTCTCATTATTCCATCTGAAAAAAGTGTAGAGGAATCATTTTCAACAGACTTATATATTTTAAATTTATTCCCATCGTATCGGTTTAATCCATTCCAGGTTCCTATCCATAAAAATCCTTGCTTATCCTGTAAAATTGCATTGATAAAGACATTTGAAAGTCCTTGGCTTTTAGAAAATTCTCTAAATACCATATTTCTGTTTTGCGCTAGAGTATTATTCCAAGCGATGATAAGAGTAATGAAAATGATAAAACCTTTTATGATCCGAAAAGATTTCATAATCTTCCTTTCACAGAATTGCTCAGAACCTCATTGACGATACTGGACACGAAGTTCTTCGGCATTCTTCTCAATTTGTCCCTGTCGTTCACTCAACAATTTGTTTGCCTTTTTCAGGTCTCCATCACGCGAGCGAAGCTCTTCGGGATCAAGATACATAACAACGATATTTCAATTTTTCTTCTAAGGCAATATCGTTTACTCATTTTCTTTTTGTAAAAAATCCGGGTACAGTTTCTTCATACAATCAGGGCAAATCCCATGACTAAAGCGAGCTAGTAATCGTTCCTATCTCAGGTTTAAATAGGCTCAATTCTCTTTGTGTAGTTACCCATAATCTACCATCTTTATCGCGCCCTACGCTGCTCCTGCGGCAGTGGCTCGATGGCTCTCTTTGCATATATTCTGGAATGAACATGAATTGGACTTCCAAGTATGTGCTTCTCGCCCACATCCAAAGAGTCAACCCTTCGTTTCTCCTGTAACAAACCATCTGTGGCGTAAAAAGTTTGTCGGCGGGAGTATTGCTATGCGGCATAAAGAAAAAACTCTTGCATTAAAACGAAAAGCGGTGTATTCTATGACAGCAGCGGGTTCAGAAAGAAATAGGTAATCGAAGGAAAGACTCCACTCGCTACGCTCGTTCCGTCTTTCCTCCGAGCGATACTTCACCCTGTCATTTCTACTGAACCAATATACCTGTCATTCCCATTGAGCTTCTACAGGATTCTTTAAGCGCTAACCCCCTCCTCCTATACTGACTCCATTTACCTGTCCCACGTCACCTACGATTCTTCTTCCTGGAACGAAGGGTATAAATAGAAAGGCGATCGAGAATTTTCTCTATCACCTTGATTATTACCTGTTTTGCCCTGTTTTTCTTCGTTCATCAGAACGGTTAATCCTCTTCGGTTGTGTTCGAGACGACTTCTTCGAGTGTGGTACTTCCCTCTTTCATTCTCTCCATTCCCGATCGTCGCAATGTCCACATCCCGTCCTTCATTGCCTGATCACGGATAGCATTCTCGTCAACTTTATCGCCTGCATTCAAAATAATATCCTTAATTGGCTTAGTAAAGTATAGAGCCTCATGAATTGCAGCGCGTCCTTTATACCCACCGCTACATTTTTCGCATCCGACTGCTGTATAAAAAGTATGGCTAGCAACATCTTCTTCAGTAAGACCAAATTTCAAGAGATCTTTCTTTTCGCTGTTATCCATCGGCTTCTTGCATTCTTTGCAAAGCGTTCGAATAAGCCGCTGGGCGACAATGACATTGATAGCATATGCAAGCAGGAATGGTTCAATACCCATTTTAAACAAACGTGCAATTGCACTGGGGGCATCATTTGTATGCAATGTTGAAAAAACCAAATGGCCTGTATTTGCCATCTTGATGGCCGTTTCTGCGGTTATCTTATCTCGCATTTCACCAACGAGCACGATGTCAGGATCGTGACGCAGGATTCCACGGATCGCCTCGTCGAATCCCATCTTAGGACCAATTTTCAACTGGCGCGCCCCTTTGACGATATATTCTACAGGGTCTTCGATCGTTAACACGTTCACAGTCGGATCAATAACCTGATATAACGCCGCAATCAATGTAGTTGATTTACCGGATCCAGTCGGACCTGTAAGAATGATAATTCCCTGAGGTTTATTAATGGCTTTATAAAAGAATTGACGTGCAGGACCCTGTAACCCTAATTTTTCTAAATCGGTGATAACTTTGCGATCATCCAGTACGCGGATAACAACGCTCTCAAACTTGTGTTTGAATTCCGTAGTTACGATTGGCATGATTGAAACACGGAACCGGAGTTGATGACCGTCAACGACGCGTTGGATGAATCCGTCTTGAGTCATCTCACGCTCGAACCGATCTACATTCTTCGTACGATCCTTGATCACCGCGAGCACCGCCTCGGGAACTGTGTTTTCTTGAATGTGCCAGACTTGTAGTTCGCCGTCCATGCGAAACAAAAAGTTGGTTCGGTTACCTTCCGATGCGACGACGTGAATGTCACTTGCACCCCGTCGCACTGCCTCAACCAAACACCCCTCGAACAGATTGACCAAAGCGCTCTTGCTGATTTCTGCTTCGAGAGCCTGTTCATCAAGCTGATCATCTCCTCCAGCGCCATCATCAACAGTGATTTTATTATCATCAAGAAGTTTTAGAAACTCGTTCTGAGCAGGTGCCACTTTATCCATTAACGACTGGAGTTCTTTTAAGCGCACATAACAAATTTCGTACTTCTTCACATTGAAACTGCGAGCCACGACAGGTAGATTGCGATCGGTAGGATCCGCTGCGATAATGATGAGTTTATCCGGCTGGCGTTCATCAAATTTGAACGGCAGCATCTTTGATTGGATCATCATCTCGCGCTGCTGGTCCGAAAGCTGGTCGACATATTTCTTTATAAAAGCGATCCGCGTATCATCAACTTTTTCATCCCCTATAAAGACTTCGCGGAAAGCATAAAGATTTGCCACTTCGCGGAATACCGCATCGTGATCTGCTCCAAATTCTGTTACAAGGATCTGCCCAAGATTTTTTCGGTTTTTCCTGTTTTCCTCGGAATCCTTCATCTTGAGGGACTTCTCGAGCGTCTCAAAGTCGATAATTCCCTTTTTGAGGAGCGTGTAACCGATTTTATCAGTTATATCTATTTCGGCCATGGTTCCATTCCTCTATCCTTGAAAACGCCTTCCTTACATTTACGGAAGTAAAAAGTGCAATGGCAAGAGCATGTGCACTCCCGGGTTTTCTGGTTTTACTAATGCTGTTTCCGAAGAAACGAGAGTCAACGCTGTAAGCACAATCATCATGATCATCGACACTGACAATTGAATAACTTCGATGGCGTTTTTCATACGATAGGATGTTTCTTTTTCGTAGTACTCTGCCAACTGAAGAGCAGTCGCTTTCACTGTGCCTGTCTCGGCGCCGGAGCTAAATCTAGAAATAGCAGTTCTGGTGAACACACCTGTTGCCTCAAACGCCTCCGTCAAACCTTTGCCGCGTTCGAGCATCATCGGTATCGCTATCGTTTTGATCTGATGTTCCATATATCTGTTACCGCATGCCTCTGCTGCCATTCGGATAATTTCGATGTTTTCACCCGATCCGCTGTAGAGCGCGTAAAACACACGGCAGAATATTTCGATGGCGGTTTTGTGCAGCATAGAACCAATCACTGGAATTTTGATAAGGTATTGATCCATCAAGAATCTTCCTCGTTCTGTTCTGGCATAATAGAATAAAGCAATTAATGGAACAGTACAGAGAATGGTTAGAACAAGAGCGTTGGCCATCAGCCAATCGCTCATTTTTAATGTTGCCGCAGTCATAGGAGGAAGTTTAATATGAAATCTCACAAACATTTCCGCTGTTTTGGGAAATATGTATGCGACATAGAACAAACAGGCGAGGAACAATACGAACAACGTAATCAATGGCGTAATGAGTGCGCTCTTGAGGTTCCTTCTGAATTCTGCATTTCGTTCCATAAATTTTGCAGCGCTCTCATAGATCTCCACCATATTACCGCTCTTTGATGCTAAGCCAAGCATTTGTGCGGTGAACTTGCCGAGTACTGTCGCCTGTTTCATGAAAACTTTTTCGCTGTCTTTTCCTTGCTTCAATTCCGCATTAATTTCCTTAATGGATTCGCGAAGAGTTGCATTGGGGATGTCGTTGATAAGCAATTGCATCACTTCATTGAATGGAAGCTTTTGCCTCATTAAATCTGTACTCACCCGTACAAAAGTGATGACATCAACTGTGGGAGCTTTACGTTGTTTGGTACCAAATAATTTTTTTCGCACGTAAAGAACGCGAAACCCCATCTTCTCTAAAGCAACTCGGACTTCATCAGAAGTGAAGGCTTTCTGTTCACCATCAATCGCTTTATCGCTTCCCTTTTGAACGCGATAGATGAACGCATGTCGTTCGTGAATTCCCGTCACTTTGAATTTCTTGTCGCGAGAGAGTTCTGCTGCTTTCGTTTTAGCAATGCTTTTAGTGTCAGCAGTGATTGACCCGGAAACTGTCTTCCCCGAAAGCGTCACACCATCGATACGATATTCAGGCATACGATTTTATGTTTTATTGGTGAGTAAATGATTTGAATAGAATTATCTCCGTTTTCATACTACGATAATACACTTTTTCGGTCTCTGTGTCAAGAACCCACGGTTTAACAATTCTCCTGCAACTACTGGAAATTGCTAAAACAGCAGTTTTTCAAAATGAGGAAATTCACGCAAAATAACTGAACCCAATCTACTCCATTTTCCATCAAACACAGCCTGCTGAGCCACCATCAATATGAATCAATTGTCCATTCACAGAATCTGAAACTTTCGATCGAAATAAAGAGAATTCCACCATGTATCTCTTCCAGTTCACTCCAGTGAACTGATCTAAATATCGTACTTGCCCCAATCGGCTACCGAATCTTGCATGTTGGGTTGCACAGTCCGTAATCTCTATCCACTTTGTAGCATATCCCGTACCATTTCAGTAATGCGGCGGAAGTCGATCTTGCCGTTTCCCATCTTTGGAAGATCTTCAATCACCACGAAGTGCTTCGGCAATGCGATATTCGGTAATTCTTCAGACATTTTTTTCAGAGTCATCTTTTCGTCAATTTTCTGTGTAATGGCTGCGACAATCTTTGCTCCACGCACAGAATCCGGCACTTCCACAACGCAGCATGAAATTTCTTCCGGCAGAAGATGCTCCAGCACATTTTCCACTCGGATCAGTGACACCATCTCGCCGCCGATTTTCATAAATCGTTTTAACCGACCTACATGCCAAAGGTATCCATCTGCATCATGATACCCCATATCACCTGTATCATACCACCCGTGGCGGATACTGAGAGTTGTCGCTTCAAAATCATCGAAATATCCTTTCATGATATTTTCGCCCTTCACGAGTATCTTTCCAATTTCACCAACACCACATTCCTCACCAGTCTCGTAGTCCTCAACGCGCACCTTTACATTAGGTAATGGCTGTCCCACACTTCCAGCCCGATTGGCCGCAGGAGAATTCACACTAATCACAGGACTTGTCTCTGTACAACCGTATCCTTCCAGTAGAGTAATATTGTGTTTATGAAGAAATTCCTCCCGAAGTGAGTCGGGTGTTTTGTCCGCACCGGTCAGCATGATACGGCATGTGGCAAAATCTCCCGGCGCAGATTTTCTCAAATATCCCCACATGAATATCGGCGTGCCCACGACAAATGTAATTTTTTCCTCGCGGATGATATCGCAAATATTTTTGAAATCCAATGGATTAGCATACGTCACAATCGTCATCCCATAATACAACGGAAGCCACAAGTTTGCCGTCAATCCAAACACATGGAAGAATGGAAGGTTGGCAAGAAATATGTCTTCAGCGTTAAGATCAAACACCTCGGAAATACCGACAAGATTAGCAGAAATATTCCGATGTGTTAAGAGAACCGCTTTAGGATCTTTTTCACTTCCGCTCGTGAAAAGAACAACGACATTATCATCTTCCTCGCCGCCATGGATTTTTTTCAGAAGCCGTTCCATGGGAAGCTTTGCACGGAGCGCCGCTTTGATTTTATCGAGAATAGATACTTTCGCCAAAATGTCCTCAATAAAGATCATACCAGGAACTCGTGGACAATTAATCTTTTCAAGGAGCGCTTTCGATGTGATGATAGTTCTCAATGCGCATTTCTTCTGGGTATACTCGCAGTTTTGTGCAGCCCCGGTGGAATAGTTGATCATCACTGGTGTTCGACCGCTCATAAGCGCTCCAAGAATAGAAAGCGCACACCCGGCAGAAGTTGGTATCATAATACCGATAAAACCCTCTTCGAATTTCCGGAACTTATCCGCCAAGATGAGCGCAGCAATGAGCGCTTTTCCGTAGCTGACATTCTTACCAGTCGTGCGGTCAATAATTGCCGTTTTGTTTTCAAATTTTTTGGCGATGCGTACGAAGTGGTGATGAAGAAGCATGTCTCTTCCTTTTGAATGATAATCGAAATATAAAATATATTCCGTGCTATCAACTGAACGGCAATGTATTTTGATTCAAGATAGAGGAGTTTGCGAACAACGGCAAGAAGAATTTTCCTGATCATGTATCCCGGCGTAAGAATAATGAAAACTCAGAATAGAGCATTAATGTCGTTCCCAAAATACTATCATGAGATAGAAGATCGTGAGAATTGCCCCAACAGCCGATACGCCAAATGTCATCGCCGGCGAAAATGCATACCACAGCCATCCCGCCACACTACTGGCAATCAATGTGCAGATACTTTGCATGCCAGTATAGAATCCGATGGCAGTTGCTACATCGCTCTTCGGAACAATATTGGATATCCACGCCTTGGATATTCCCTCAGTACCGGCGGCATACATTCCATAGAAGAAGAACAGCACAAGCAAAGCAGTCGTTGATGCTGCAAATATTATTCCACCATAGACAAATGCAAACAACGCTAATCCGAGAATGAGTGTCGTCTTCAATCCGATCTTATCTCCCAGCGCGCCCATCGGATACGACATCACCGCATAGATAAGATTATAAAAAATGTACACACCAATCACTTGTAGATCAGTTGCTCCCTGATGCCGCATCATCAAGAGAAGCAGGATATCGGAACTATTCATTAATGCAAAAAAGAGAAGTCCGACAACAAGTAATCGGAATTGAAGCGGAGCTGTTTTCCAGTACTTCAGGAATGCAAAGAATCTGGGCATCTCCACCGGTACTGATTGTTCGTGTTTTTCCTGCACACGAAATGTTAATGCAATTGCAAGCACTCCTGGAATAAAAGCCAACAGAAACAGCGTCTTATACTGCCCCGGATAAAATATCAGAAACACCAACGCTGCAAGCGGACCAAGTGCTGCGCCGAGTGTATCGAAGGCTCGATGAAATCCAAACACTCGTCCTTTAAACTCCGGTGCGGTTTCCGCTGATAGCATCGCATCGCGAGCACCGGTGCGAATTCCTTTCCCCAACCGATCGAGTGTGCGTACACCAAATATCCAGAGTGGAAATGACATGACTGCCAGCATCGGCTTGGAAATTGCACTGAGGGAGTAGCCAAATTGAATAAATCTTTTTCGTTTTCCTATTATATCCGAAAGATGACCAAAATATCCTTTACTCAATCCGGCGGTCGCTTCCGCAATACCTTCCAAAAGGCCTATGAGCACGACAGAAAAACCGATGCTGGTGAGGTACATCGGCATGACAGGATAGAGCATTTCACTGGCAATGTCGGTAAAAAGACTCACAAGCGAAAGAAGAACTATCGTACGAGTAATAAATTTCATCACATTTTTCCCATATCAAAACATTCAAATATACTCATCAACTATCGATAGAGCAACACCGCTAAGTTCATTCCCGGATATTTCGATGGAATGAAACAAAAAGTTTCTTATATTTTCTCATCTATCTTTTTATTAAGAACTGCTGATGCGAAAGAACAAGCTCTATGAACTCTGAATCAATCCTTCGCGGCATGCTGGGCGTTGTTGTTCTCGTCGGAATCGCGTTTCTTTTTTCCAACAATAAGCGAAGAATTGACTGGCGGCTTGTCGCGAGCGGACTTGGCATTCAACTCGTATTTGCTGTTTTCATCATCCACCACGAACTTCTCCGCTCGTGGTTTTTCCCACTTGGTTGGCCGAAGGACGCCATCGATTGGCTTGGCTCTGTCATTGTAAGTCTCCTGGGATTCACATCTAAAGGTTCTGAGTTTGTCTTCGGAAAACTCGCAATCAATTCCGGTCCTGACAGTCTCGGATCCTTCTTTGCATTCCAGGTGCTGCCTACGATCATTTTCGTCTCCACACTCACGTCGCTTTTATACTACCTCGGCATCCTGCAGCTTGTCGTAAAAGGAATGGCGTGGGTGATGGCGAAGATCATGGGCACCAGCGGTGCAGAATCTCTTTCCAATACAGCAAATATTTTTGTAGGTCAAACCGAAGCTCCGCTGCTCATTCGCCCTTACATCGCCACGATGACCAATTCCGAATTGCTGACGATCATGATTGGAGGAATGGCAACCATTGCCGGAGGTGTGATGGCAAGTTACATTCAGATGCTTGGCCATGCATTCGCAGATGCCCATCATCTGCCGCTCTACGAAGCCCAATTGAAGTTTGCTGTACAATTGCTCGCTGCCAGCGTGATGGCAGCTCCGGCGTCTCTCGCCATTTCCAAAATTCTTTTTCCTGAAACCAGTATCCCAGAAACCAGGGGAACAGTTCGATTGAAAGTGGAAAAGAACGCTTCCAATGTCATCGAAGCGGCGGCTACCGGTGCGGCAGATGGACTTCAGCTCGCACTGAATGTTGCGGGCATGCTCCTCGCCTTCATCGCTCTAATTGCTATGCTGAATTACCTCCTACTCGCTCTTGGAAATGTTATGGGTGTGAACGTGTATCTGACAGCACAATTCGGACAGCCGCTTTCGATGCAATTAGTCTTCGGCTTAGTGCTCCAATTCATCGGCATGGCTATTGGTGTTCCCTCGGCAGATGCGCTTCGGTTCGGCAGTCTTATCGGAACGAAAGTTGTCCTGAATGAATTTGTTGCCTACCTCGACCTTGCCGCAATGCTCAAAGCAAACCTCATGTCTGAAAAAGGTATTTTGATGGCAACGTATGCGCTCTGCGGATTTGCCAACTTTTCATCTATCGCCATTCAAATTGGCGGTATCGGCCCGATGGCTCCAGAAAGAAAAAAAGACATCGCTTCGCTCGGACTTCGCGCCGTGCTTGGCGGAACGTTGGCAACGTTGATGACAGCAACCATCGCAGGAATTCTCATTGGCGGATAAGTTTATTCTTCGGATGAAACCTTAAAACTATGATACGTTCTCTCTATATTTGGTTTTCTTTTAGCATTCTGGTTTTTTTATGGTTCATCCTGATTCTTCTGAGCCGTATTTTTGACTACGATCCGGTATTATATAGAACCGGTTATCTGTTTAGAAAGATTGGAAATATGATCACAATGGTCAATCCAGCATGGAAGCTCCACATCTCAGGAGAAACCATTTCAAATCCAAGACAGCCGTATGTTGTTGTCTGCAACCATCAATCAATGGCAGATATTCCGTTGATCAGCAACTTACCATGGGAAATGAAATGGATGGCAAAAGAAGAATTATTTAAAATTCCGGTGGTTGGATGGATGATGCGGCTTTCGGGTGATATTTCTGTTGATCGAAAAAATCCCCGCAGCGGTGCGCTGGCGCTCATTAAAGCGCAACGCGTGCTTGAACAAAAATGCTCTGTGATGATTTTCCCTGAAGGCACACGCACATTGGATGGGCGTGTGCGGCAATTCACCGATGGGGCATTTCTCCTTGCCATCAAAGCTAAGGTATCGATCCTGCCGCTCGTCATCGAAGGTTCGCGCGATTGTATTCCGAAGAACAGCTGGAAATTTGGCAAGCCCTCGCACATTTTTTTGAAAGTCCTGCCTCCTGTCGACACTTCTTCGATGACCATACAAGATGTTTCTACTCTGCGCGATGACATACGCATGACAATTATGAAACAAATAGCAGAATCGCGCTCAGTACCTGTGGAATCTGTAGACGGGCTGAAATTACTTTCTGCAACATAATTCCCGCACCTGTTCTCATTGTTGCCTCTGTTCGTCTCCTCAACTTCAAGTGGTTGTTACACACAGCTTGCAATGAGCCCCGGACGAACCTGATGCAATAGTTGACGCGCCGAAAATTATCATTATCGATGATCCTATGCCTTGGCCAGTAACATCAATGCCGCATCCGATTCCAAGGGATCCGAGAATCCAGAGTGCGACGAGCAACTTCTTCTGATCAAAATAATTCCCGTCCAGTTCGATATATTCAAACGACGAGTTCTGAATCTATTATTCACACAAGCGGTTCAAAACATAGTGGGCGATAAAAGAAAAAGTTGGGAATGAGAGAGTTGGGCGAAAGGAATTCGCTCTACCATGATTTTGGCATGATATATCGTACCTCTATAAAACAAATATTAACACGGCTGGCAGTTGAGAATGACACAAAAAACCAAGTCCAAACAACAATGATTTTCTAACGAATCCTATTAAAAATTGAAGGGAGACGCAATAAGAAAGTTCTCTGACTTCCAGTGACGATAATATGATAGGAAATCCTAGAATAAATGCCGAGACAGCTAAAAGATAGATGAAACTAAATGAAAAGTCTGAAGTGGAAGGCGAACAAGTAGCAATATCTGTCATGCCATCCCCCCCTATGATGGCACACCCAATATCAAATAGTTTTCAGGGAATGATATAAATTCGCAAGTGAGTTGACAAAATCAATGCTCATTTTATGCAGAATTATTGAACTTCGTGCAAAACGTATTTATCTTATTAAGCAACCATGCGGATTGTCTGAGTCTGTTCCGATTCTATCTCGATAATCTCAGGTGTCGGTTTGCTCACCAGCAGCGCTCGAATCATATCTTCCATCTTTATCGGTTTTGTAATATAATCATTCATCCCGAGCGACAGATACTCTTCACGATCACTATGTTGTGCATTAGCTGTCATCGCTATGATATTCGGTTGTTGATCAGACGGGAAATCTTTGCGAATTAACATCGTCGCCTGCCGACCGTCCATTTCAGGCATTTCAGCGTCCATTAAAATCACATCGTATGATCGGCGTTTGACCGCGTCAATGACTTCAATTCCATTAAAAGCAACATCGGCATGATACCCCAGTTTTCTCAAAAACCAGAGCACGATTTTTATGTTGACGAGACTATCTTCTGCAAGTAATATTCTTAAGGGGTGCTGTCTTGCCATCTGTACGTCAAAATCAGGGAGTTCGTGCATAGCTGTCCGCATTTGGGCACGTTCTACTTGATATGTATCTTCGGCCTGTGTTCGTTTGGTTTCAGATGCTTCTGGTTCACTGACTTGGCATTGCGCTTCAGCCGCAATACTCAGAGTTTCTGTGCTCATATTTTCTGTCTGTTCCATAACGGCCTCCAATATCTTATTTTGAACTCCAATATCTATGTTCTAAAGGGGACAATTATGATGCCAACAAAGTCCCAAGAAAGAGTCTCTATAGGAATTAACTATTTTGCCCTTTTTATTGGCTATTAATAGAATTTCACATACTGTTCCTTAAGTAATTTGTAGAGTTTTCATTTTTGAACTCGGTTTTGCAGGGCTTCCGGAGGTGTTGGATCAATAAAATATTCTTATAGAGATCGGTTTCACTAACTGTAATAGAAAGGCGCTTTTTCGTTTATTCTTAACTTGTCGCGGTGAAACGATATTCCTGCCTTCAACATAGTTTATTCAGGACAGGAACTCCGAAAAAGAAGTAAGCTCGAAATCAAAAAGCGATAGGCGATGGAGTGTTTTTTTTAGAAGATCAGAAAATGCGTTGTAATGATAAAATTAAAAGAATTTGGAAAATGAAAACTCCCCGATGAAAGTGTTCATGTCCCATTTACCCTGAACTACACGCATTGTTCCGCTTGACAAAGCTGGTAGTTCGGAGCGATTTTGTACACCGCAAGCGGCGTGGATTTATCCCACAAGCGATTCGACGCTTGTTCATATTCCTGACCAACCAGCAAGACGCGCCCATAACCACCCTGCGGCATATGCCTTTCGAGTTTTTATAACTGCTGAATCTTAAATCGAATCCGTAAGATACCATTTGCCCAATCGCTGGAAATGATCCTAAATTCTCCGATCTCCTTCGTTGAGGAAGCATGCGCCCCGCTACATGGGCAGGCATCGTATTCACCGATAAAAATAATTCTCACTTTATCTCCGGCATCTTGAGGAAGTTTTAAAAGAGAGACAACGTTCCCCGCTTCTTCACGCGAGAGAATTTGTTCGCTGATCGGAAGATCAGATTTGATTACCTCATTCACCTTACCTTCTATCTGAGTAATTTCTTCAGCGGTTAGATTCCGTTCAAAATGGTAATCGCATTTCGATTTCTTCTTTTCTATGTGTGCGCTAAAAGCGCGTCCACAATTAAACATCCGCACCATTGTCTGGTTCAGGATGTGTTCCGCCGAGTGCATTCGCGGATCGTGTTCTTTTCGATTAGGAACGACCTGATTCATATCTTGATTCCATGCTGTTGTTGTTTATTTTCTGTATTCATATTGCAATATACAAGATTCTTCAGACATTTTTGATAGATAAAAACAAACTACAATTCTCGAATGTTACTCTTGCAACTTTACAAATTATTTCGGACTCTGATACCATACTATATACATTTCTTTATACGTAAGAATGCATCTTGAATCTTGGAGGATTAATTATGCCCCGTTCCATTTCTGTTATCGGTTGGTCTACAATACTTTTTTCGACCATCATAATTCTTACGGAATTCTTCAGTCTATTATCGAATCCCATGGAACAACTCAATGTACTCTTCAGCACGTTTCCGCAGGCTCAAAATGGTATGGAATCCGTGACAGAGCTGTTTCAATTTAATCGCATTTGGTCGATCTATACAATTTTCTACTTCTCAGTTGTTCTCGCCGGTGCGATTCGATTTGTCCGCTTCCATGAGATCGGTCGAACGATTCTCGAGATTGCCTGTTGGGTTGGGATGGTGAATGCATGTATAGATACTTTGCTGAGCTACATATTCTGGAAAAATATGCAGGCAGCTCTATCGTCTGTCATGGGAACTATGGGAATGAGTTTAGGATACATCGATCCTTTAGGAATCATTACAATCATCCTAGGTTTCTTCCTTTGGATTATTCCATCCATTGGAATGATTTTGTACTTGCGAAATCCAAAAATAAAAGCAATAATGAAATAACTTTATTACCCTAGTGGAAAAGAACGTCTGCATCCTACATATAAATCAAAACCCAAAAGGCCCATTCTATAGCACTGTTTCGGAATACTGAAACAGTTCATTATCCACCCTCCTATACTCATTTTGTTTGGAACTCTCTCCACTGTACCACTGTTTTATAAGGTAGTTGAAATAGATCGTGGTGTCTACGATGAATGATTCATTCAAAACTTGATTTCTAAATTTATAAAGGAGAAGAAAATATGAAACTCGCCATTCTCATGCTCATTCTTGTGAGTTCTGTTACGCATGCCGAGATCATCGGCAAAGTGGTTGAATATACCGCTAACAATGTGGCATTAAAAGGATACATCGTTTATGATAATGCTCTAAAGGAAAAGCGGCCTGCCGTCATCGTCGTGCATGAATGGTGGGGCGTTACAGACTATCCAAAGAAACGAGCAGAAATGCTTGCTTCTTTAGGTTATGTAGCTTTTGCGGTAGATATGTATGGCTCTGGAAAGGTTGCAGATAATCCCGGCGATGCTCAAAAGTTTGCAGGCGAATCTATGAAAGACTTGTCCCTGTTGAAAGCAAAGTTCGTGGCAGCAATAGAGCTTCTTAAAAAGAATGAACATGTCGATTCGACACGTATTGCGGCAATCGGTTATTGTTATGGCGGTGGCGTTGTACTCAATATGGCGCGTGCCGGAGTCGATCTTAAAGGGGTTGTGAGTTTCCACGGCAGTCTGGCAACCACTACACCAGCCGAAAAATGGAATGTGAAAGCTAAGATTCTTGTATGTAATGGCGGTGCTGATAAGTTCATTTCAGAGAACGATATCAAGAATTTCAAGCAAGAGATGAAAGCGGCAGGTGCCGATTTCAAATTCCTTTCGTACAAAGGAGCCTTGCATGCATTCACAAATCCTGCAGCAACAGAACTCGGCAAAAAATTTAATATGCCAATTGCATATAATGAAAGCGGGGATAAGAGATCTTGGAAAGAAATGCGGAGATTTCTTAAAGCAATTTTCAATAATTAGATTTTCATTGGGGGAAAGAAATCACACCTACCTCCTGTATATTAACTTATAGAGAACTACATTAATTTTTATTATTTTGTATATAAAAAGGAATGTAGATTTTTAGGCAATTTTTTCCGAATGTATTATATCTCATCATTAATTATGAATGGACTATGAATATAATAATTCCAAAAGAAATAGCATCTGAGTCGCGTGTTTCGATGCTGCCACAGAACATCGAAAAACTCGTCAAGAAAGGTGCGAAGATTACTGTCGAATCAGGTCTTGGTAGAACACTCGGTATTTCGGATAGTGATTACATGAAAGCCGGCGCTTCGATCGAGAAGAACAAAAAAAAGCTCCTGGCATCGGGAGATATTGTACTACGGTTACGCAAACCCGATTTAAAAGAAGTTACTTCGCTGAAGAAAGGATCGATTCATGTAAGTTACCTCGATCCGTTCAATAATTCCAAACTTCTTGAAACGCTTGCCAAACAACGTGTTTCGGCAATATCCATGGAGATGATTCCACGTTCAACTCGCGCACAAAAAATGGACGCGTTAAGCTCGCAGGCAAGTCTGGCTGGGTACGCTGCAGTCGTTCTTGCCGCAGGTAATTTATATAAAATCTTTCCAATGATGATGACCCCGGCGGGCACACTTCAGCCGTCTAAAGTTTTTATCATCGGTGCAGGAGTTGCGGGATTACAGGCAATTGCTACTGCACGCCGACTCGGAGCAAAGGTTGATGCATTCGATACACGTCCTGTTGCTAAAAATGATGTCCTTTCGCTCGGTGCAAAATTTGTTGAAATCGATCTCGGTGAAACCGGACAAACAGCACAAGGATACGCAAAAGCATTAACAGAGGAACAGTTGAAGAAACAACGCGACGTTATGAAGCAATATTGCGCACAAGCGGATATTGTTATCACAACAGCGCAAGTCTTCGGTCGCAAAGCTCCGGTTATCGTCACAAAAGATATGATCACGGCAATGAAACCCGGTTCCGTTGTTGTTGACCTTGCTGTTGAAACAGGCGGCAATGTTGAAGGCACAGTCCTCGGCAAAACCATCGAGAAAAATGGTGTGAAGATTATCGGAATGGCGAACATGCCGGCGCGTGTAGCGCTTCACGCAAGCCAGATGTATTCCAACAATCTCACTAATTTGATTGACGAGTTTTGGAACCAAGAGAAGAAACACTTCGAGCTGAAACTTGAGGATGACATTATCAAAAGCTGTCTTATTACACATGGCGGCGCTGTCGTCCATCCAACTTTTGCATCACTCAAAAAAGAAAAGAAATCTCACAAAGGATAATACATTATGTTCTCCCTTATTGAATCATTTTACATACTCCTCCTCGCCGGATTCGTCGGGTTTGAAGTTATCAAACGCGTGACACCGACATTGCATACACCGCTTATGTCCGCCACCAATGCAATTTCCGGGATATCACTTGTCGGTTCGTTAGTCGCAGCCGGAAGCGATCAGTTCGTCAGCCAAATGCTTGGACTCGTGGCAGTCACTGCCGCTACTATCAACGTCGTCGGTGGATTTTTGATTACCGAACGCATGTTGAAAATGTTCAAGCGAAAGGAGCGGAAACAGCAATGACGAACTATCTGCTCGAACTTACATATATTATTGCATCGGTTCTCTTTATTCTTGGATTGAAAGGACTCAGCCATCCAGAATCAGCGCGCCGAGGCATGCATCTTGCTGAAATTGGTATGCTCTTGGCAGTGATCGGCACACTGCTCGGCAAAGGTATTGTTACATGGGAATGGATACTCATCGGACTTGTGGTGGGTTCAGCTATTGGTACGGCAATGTCTATCTTTATGCCGATGACTGCAATGCCACAGCGAATCGCACTCTCCCACGCATTTGGCGCGCTTGCCGCAGTGCTGGTCGGTATCAACGAATTTATTGTCAAGGGACATGAAATTACTAGCGGACTCATGGGAGCGCTGGGATTTGAAGTGCTCTTCGGCTCGCTCACGGTCACCGGAAGTCTCATGGCGTTTGGCAAACTGCAAGGGATTGTCAAAAGCGCCCCGATGACATACAAAGGTCAAAACTTTGTTAACATTTTGCTCTTCTTTATTACGGTCGGAATGTTCATTTATCTTGTCTTCTTCCCGCAAAACACATTTATCTTCGGTACTATGATTGCACTCTCGTTTCTCATCGGTATTTTTATTGTATTGCCGATCGGCGGAGCAGACATGCCGGTGGTTTTATCTCTGATGAACTCATACGCCGGACTTGCCGCCGCAGCAACAGGATTTGCAATCAACAATAAGGTTTTGATCATCGCCGGTTCACTCGATGGTTCATCTGGATTTATTCTATCCATCATTATGAGCAAAGCGATGAACCGTTCGTTCGCAAATATACTTTTTGGTGCGGTGGGTACTCCTCAAGTCGATACGTCTAACCTTCATGAGGACAGACCGATTACACGGTTTAACGTGGAAGACGCCAAATTCGCTCTTGAACAAGCGGAACGTGTAGTTATTGTACCAGGCTATGGAATGGCCGTTGCACAAGCACAATATGCAGTGCGTGAGTTGAGTGACGAATTGGAAAAACGCGGTATTAAAGTTGAGTTTGCCATCCATCCTGTTGCCGGTCGTATGCCTGGACATATGAACGTTCTGCTTGCCGAAGCAAATGTATCGTACGATCAACTCCTTGAGATGGAAATAATCAATCCCACAATGGACACAGTGGATGTGTGTATTGTCATCGGTGCAAACGATGTTGTTAATCCGGCAGCTCGCACTGATAAAGGAAGCCCTATTTATGGCATGCCGATCATTGATGTGGACAAGGCAAAAACCGTCATAGTGATGAAACGTTCGATGGCAACTGGTTTTGCAGGCATTGAAAATCCGCTCTTCTATGAAGAAAATACCAAGATGTTATTTGGTGACGCAAAGAATGTTTTACAGCAATTAGTTGCGGAGTTTAAGAAGAACTAAAGCATAACGAGTTGGAGTCTACATTAAAAGTGGACTCCAGTTATTACATAAAAAAACGACGCCCGATCTATTACGATTGGGCGTTTTATTAAGTGCTATCCGTATTCATCGAGAATATATTTTCTCGACCTGCTGCTGCATTATTTCGTTAAAACCAATTTTTTCATCTGTACATTATTTTCTGCTTCTAATTTATAGAAATATACTCCCGAAGAGAGCCGTGAAGCATCAAACGGAACGCGATGTAAAATACCAGCTCTTCTTTCTCCATCTATTAGTGTAGCAATTTCTTGACCAAGAACATTATAGACCTTTAAGAGAACTTTGCTGTTCTTGATAAGCGTAAATTCAATTGTCGTTGTTGGATTAAACGGATTCGGATAGTTCTGCAAAACATTAAACACTTGTGGAGCTTCTCCTTGTTTCTCCACTTCAGTTGTACCGTTCCAGCCTGCCACTCGAGCCATAAGCCACCACCATGCGCTTGCAACACGTCGGGATCCAGCATCGTTCAAGTGACCGCCGTCAGATGACCAATCGCCCTGCTGAAGCTCACGCCCGGAACCATCGATGAGCTTCTCCCCTGCTGCATTGTGCGATTCAATATCCGCCATATCAAAAAGGACTTTTCCATTGGCACTCGCATAAGTTCGTACATTATCATTAAATACCTGCCTATTGGTATTCCCCGATGTTTCAATCGGTATCGTCCACCAAACAATAATTTTGTTAAGGTAATGGCTTTCCAACCAAAGAAGACTATCTCGATAACAATTAAAATCGGCATCCGGGTCAATGAAGCAAAACTTCATGCTAAAAATGTCATAGCTTGATTCGTTCGCAATCGTGGATGAAACAAAGTCAGCGATCTTGGCCTGCCAGCCTGGGTTCCCGCGATCAAAGAAGACCCAATGACTTCGGTCATATTTGGCATTCTCAGTTCGGAGCGCATCGAGGCCCCCGCTGATGTTTCCGCCCACGGAGGCGCGACGCAACATGACTCGCATGTTGGCCGCGGGAAGGAGAGCTGCACCTGGAATCAACGTGAGATCGACTGTATTGTGGTTAGCTATGATAGCTTGCGCTCCAGCAATCTGTGGCAATAGCAAAAAGATCACCATGAAAACAGAAAAATGGAATATACTCTTCATGAAATTCTCCGATTATTTATTCAACGACATCACTACTTTGATTTTATTTTGATACAGTGAACGACACCATCAGACAAAATGATTTACGAAAATAAAATCCTTCACAAGAAATATTCGTAATCAGAAGTTGTTTCAATATACTATATGCAATGGAACACCAAGCGATATACATCACATTTTTATCATCTACTCTAGCATTCCGATTCTTCATCTTCGTGCTAAAGTATTTTTTCGTATATTACATACGTTCTTTTTCATATCCTGAGGGTAAAAAATGCAAATAGGTATTGTCGGTCTCCCATTTTCCGGAAAATCTACATTGTTCCAAACGATTACCAAAACACACCTTGACCCTTCGGCACTTACAAAGGTAGAAACGCATCATGCCATTGTGAAAATCCCGGATGCTCGTCTTGACAAATGTGTCGAAATCTTCGTTCCTAAGAACACTGTCCATGCTACTATCGAATTCGTCGATGTCGTTGGATTGAAAAAGGGCGAGTCTGGATCAACGCAGTTTACCACAAATTTTTTATCCAATGTAAAATCAAACGATGCACTGGTGCAGGTTGTCCGATTATTCACCAACGAGACTGTTCCCCATCCAGACGGTTCTATCAATGCACTGCGAGATATCGATTCGTTCGAAACGGAATTCATTCTTTCTGATCTCTCCCTTGTCGAAACGCGCATCGAACGCATTAAGAAACAACTTATGAAAATGCAGGATGAACTTGCAAAGCGGGAATTGCCGGTGTTAGAGAGATGCAAACAGATTCTCGACGGCGAAAAACCGTTACGAGAAACGGAATTCTCAAAAGACGAGATACATCTCTTAAAGACCTACCAGTTTCTTTCAATAAAACCGATGCTCATCGCATTAAACTTCGATGAATCACAGCGAAGTGAGACAGAAAAGTATGTAAAACTCATATCTGAAAAGAAAGAAGGAAAAAATACGAAGATCGTTTCCTTTTTCGGCAAAATCGAAATGGAAGTGTCCGAGCTGCCCGATGACGAAGCAAAAGTCTTTATGGAAGAATACGGTATCAAGGAGTCGGCACTCAATACACTGATTCGTGAGGCGTACGCCCTACTCGGACTTCATTCCTTCTTCACCGTTGGTGAGGACGAATGCAGAGCATGGACGATCAAGAACGGGATGACGGCACAAGAAGCAGCTGGCGTGATCCATTCTGATTTTTTTGCCAAGTTTATCCGCGCAGAAGTAGTTCATTATGACCACTTCATCACAGCGGGTGGATCATTCGCCAAAACGAAAGAGTCCGGACAATGGAGACTTGAAGGAAAGGAATATATTGTAAAGGATGGCGATATTATTTCCATCAGACACAGCTAAGTTTAGTCATTCTCTCTATTTATTTAATCTGAGATAAAAGTATGGGCAGGATATTTGAAACACGAAAGTACGTGATGTTTGCGCGCTTTGCGCGGATGTCAAAAGCATTTAACAGAATCGGACGCGATATTAGCGTTGCCGTGAAATTAGGCGGACCCGATCCAAAAGCAAATTCACGCCTTCGCATCGCAATGCAGAATGCAAAAAGTGTTAACATGCCGAAAGATCGCGTTGAAGCCGCTATCAAACGCGCCTCGCAAAAAGATACTACGGGTTACGAGGAAATTATATATGAAGGTTATGCACCGCATGGAATTGCTGTCGTTGTTGAGTGTGCAACCGACAACCCGACACGCACCGTAGCGAACATCAGGCATTACTTTTCGAAAGGCAGCGGATCGCTTGCTTCATCTGGTTCTATTATGTTTATGTTCGAGCGCAAAGGACTTATTCGGATTGGTGCTTCAAAAATATCAGATCTTGATGAGTTCGAACTTGAATTGATTGATCATGGATTAGACGATCTTGTTCAACATGAACAGGAATTACTGATCTATACTTCTTTCCAAGATTACGGCAAAATGTTGAAATATTTTGATGAAAAAGGAATTGAGGTTATCAGCTCTGAGCTTCAATATCTTCCCTCAACAACTAAAGAATTATCCGAAGACCAAGCGAAGGAAGTGAAGGAACTACTGGATAAAATCGAAGAAGACGACGATGTGCAGTCGGTCTTTCATAATATGGTGTAATTTTTTTGCGTTTGTTGGGGCGATTCATGAATCGCCCCAACAGAGATTTTCCCTCCACATTCTTTATCTCTTCTTCATTTTTTCCTTGTCATTGCGATCTCGTCGCTTTCTGGCGTGAGAAAGAACATGCCAAGCGTTTTATCAAGTTTCTTGAAGGCGGAGAAGTTGAAATCACTGCATCATTTCCGGCGGGCGTTAGTGGCACAACAAAAGATAATTTGAAAGCAGCGGCAGATGACGAACAGGAAGAGCACACAAAGTTTTATATCCGCATTTTGCCTGAGGTTGCCAAACAGGAAGGTTTTGCCGAAATAGCTATAGCTTTCCGCACTATCGCACTTGTGGAAAAACACCACGAAGCACGGTACCGCAAATTGTACAAACAGGTTGAAGAAGGAACTGTATTTAAGAAAGAAAAGGTTGTTCGCTAGAAGTGTCGGAACTGCGGGTATATTCATGAACGGAAAACACATCCTGCCAAATGTCCTGCATGCGAACATCCGAAATCATACTTCGAAGTGATAGAAGAAGTCAAATAAATTTCTCTAATTGTTTTGCTAGAACGAGAACACCAGATTTTGCAATATCTGGCGTTTATTTTTTCGACAGCTTACCATGTTACTTTAATATTGGTTCACCACGTTTGATAAATTGGATCGGCACGCCCCATGGATCCCGCAGCATGAGAATCTGATCGCCACTACTGCTAACTTTGACATCTTCCACTAATGTTGCGCCCGCCGCAATGAGTCCATTGCGAATTGTTCGAACATCATCCACCACAAAGGCGATGTGTAAGGAAAGATGGTTCATCTTCCACATGTCGAGCACAGGATATTCACTGTTGTTGAAAACTTCCATCATCATATTGCTGCCGGCGTCTGCAAAAAAGTTTGTATATGTTGTCGGAGTGCCTTTGCATATCACCTTCATTCCCAGATTTTCGAAATACCAGTTCGTCATACTTTGCGGATCTGCAACATTTAGGGCAAAGTGTTCCGGGCGTATGCCGGCGGGAGTAAGCATCGGGGAAATACGTTTTACAAATTGAATAGAAAGTCCCCACGGATCGCGCATCATGAATACTTGGTCGCCTGCTGGTGTTGTAACAACATTTTCCACTAAAGTCGCACCTGCGGCAAGAAGTGAATCGCGCATGGATTTTACATCATCCACCATGAATGCTACATGCAATGCAAGATGGCTTAGTTTTGTATACTCTGGAATTGGAACGCTTGGATTGCTGTATAATTCAAACGTCATATTGCCTGCGGTATCACCTATGAAATGCGTATTTGCCGGCGGCAGACTCTTGCGAACGATTTTCATTCCCAAATGATCACAGTACCATTTAGCAATGGCTGCCGGATCTGTCACATTAAAACCAATATGTTCCGGGCGCGGTTTCGGTTTCAATCTAACAATTTGGTCTTTTGATTTCTGATCTGTTGAATTTACCACAAGCACGCTTTCGTTTAGATTTATTCGATTATTCATCAGTGTTATTTCGTTCAATTTTTTTTCCGGGTCAATCTGGATGCTGTATTTTTGCAGATCGGTTGTTGGCGGTACCGTGAGAAGCACTTCAGCATACTTCGGCAAAAGATCTGCCGGTGCTTGAATTGCAGGTATTTGAACGGTTGAAATGGGTTTATCGTTTTGCATTACTGTCAACATTACTGCCGGAGCATCAACCGAGCCAAGATTATGCACTTTCACTTTGATTGTGTTTCCTTGAACGGTGATGTCTTCTTTTCCGATACCTAAATCCGGACGTTGCCAGTACGGGACTGATTTTGATTGAAGTTTTAACATGATAACCGTTGTTTTATGCGGTGCAAATGTTAATTGTATATTTTTGCTCCGTTCTAGATCGACAACTTGAGTCGAAAAAATTGTGTCGACTTTTTCGTCACCGTTTATGTCAAGGCCCTGGGTCACTTCCCATTTTCCCGGTTCAACATCCCAAGCCGTCATAGTCGTCTCCACCGGTTTATTGTCTATTGCATATGCTATAATCTTGATTGCAGATGGTGTTGCTTCAGGAATAAGAATTGCCGCGCTTTCTTCAGTCGCCGGAGCATTGAATTTCCAGCTTACCACTTGACCAGGATATATCATACCACGCACTAATGCAATACCGCCCAATCGCGAACGCTGGAGTTCACGGTTTGCAGCAAAAACACGATCGGTCCAAAGCGATCCTTCTGTGTTTATATATTCTCGCAGAACCGATGATTCAATTTGATCGGCATAATAATTTTCTAAATACGTTTTATCACCCGTCATCTGCCAAGCGATATGTCTGAATAAATCATTTCCATTTGTCGGTGTGGTTTTTGCCAGAATCTTTTTGCCCCATGTATTACGCATATTAAGAATATCGAGAGCATTATTGCTGATTGTTCCAAGAATTTCTTCTCCGATATCCAATAATGGCTGAAGATATTTCTGATCACCCGTCAATCGATAGACAGCCCATAGTAATTGCAATCCGGCAGAAGACGTGCTGATCATAGCGCCGTTCCCCATGCTTGCGGCAAGCATTGCTTTTGATCCAAGCGGTGATGGGCGCGCGGAATCGCTTGAGAAATTAATTTCCGTATCAAAAACAATTTTCCCTTTTTCATCTTTCCGCGCATGTGCCAGTACTCCATCAGCCATGTCTATTGCCAATTGGCGTGCACGAGGATTGCCATTGTATGTTGCCAGTGTTAGTACCGGTTGTAGGAGTAAAAATTCTTGCGGTTGAAGTACCCATTCCCATACGCTCTCGTCTGCAATTTTTGTCCCGCTAAAATAACTGGAACGGAAATGGCGGTGCCCTGCTTTGTTCTTCAGCATTATTCTTTCATCCAAAGCACGAACTGTCTCCATGATGCGCTCGAGCTGCTTGGGACTTCCATAATCCACTAACATTGCTTGCGTCTGAGCTTCAATGCCATCTTCATGAGCATGCAAGCCGTCAGTCTGAATAGTTGAAAGTCCATTCGTGAACATGCCCTGCTCATAAATAGCATCCAGCATGCGGAGAATTGCACTGCCAATCTTTTTGGGTTCACATCCCATCAGGGCTGCACCAGGCCAACAGTTTGTAAGATCGTCATCGTCCGAAAGCCCGCCGCCTAACTCTCCATTTGAAATTTGGCAATTATCTATCCACCACAACACAAAACGCTTAAAGTAACGCAAGTCTTCAATTTGTCGAAATGCCCAGAGTGGAACACCCTCCGGACACACCGGTTGGACAAATGGCGGTTTTGTAGAATCAATGCCAAGCTCGTAAGAATAATTCTGTCCGGGATAGTGCTTTGGATCGATTCGCAATAGATCTGTAATGTCTGCCACCAAACGGTTATAGAGATTCAGCCTTATGTCATTCGGGTGTTCTTCAATTATATGCGCAAAATTATCGCGAACTTGTATAAAACGATCCTGCACATGCTCGCGATATGCCTCTTTCCACGGTTTGAAAATAAGACGAATACGTACACCTTCCAAAGTCTTCACATTAAAATCTTTTTCCGCACTTGCGATGGACAGGTACAAACTTTTACCGCTTGGTAAAATACGATCTCGAGTATCCAACCAAAGTGTGCGTGGTTCGTTCGGTTTCACCGAGAACGAGAAATCCAGCATATTGCGCATTGGCCAGATTGGATCTTTGAATTGTATGTTGAGGGGGATTAAGTTTCCATTCGCCGGTTTCAATTTTATGGCCGGCAGATCAATTGCAATACCGTCTAACCCGCCGTTGATTTTATCCCATGTGTATGTAGAATCAAGATCGCTCGCAGCACCAAATCCATTCCGAGCATCGTACGGAATAAGTACATGTACTAACGGTAACGACGTGATGAATCCATTTCCCTTCGTTGATTGAGAAATACTATTCGGCATCGCGATCATTACCGATCTCTCATCCGGCATGTAACGTCCGTTAATAAATTTTAGTAAAGGCTGGAATTGCACATCTCCAGTATCTGCATGGCTTGTGAGAGAATAGCTCAGTGTGCAAATACCTGGCGGTTCTTTACCGGCTTCAACATTATAGGCGGACAATTCGCCTATTGGCATCTCCTGTTCAACATTATCAAACCGGATTTCCTGTCCGCGTATTGGTTCTACATTATGAAAAGTTTTTTCTTGTCCTTTGGGGCGTTGGAACAGTTCTTTTTCATGCAACACGTTTCCGCTTTTATCTGTTGTCACCAGAGACATTTTTCCCCACGCCGCACCGGAAATTTCCAGATGATTCCAAGTTTCATCCGGCATGAAAAACGTCGCGGACTTCCCGGATAGAGAATAGCAATCCCAATCAGGCAACTGAAAATAATCATTGCGTCCCGGCAACCGAGATCGGTTGTACACCCCAGGCCATGTTGTTTCCCTAATTCCATCCGTGCCCTTCCACCACCAACGCTTCAGATCATACACATCTCCGATTTCCACTTTTCTTACCCATGTTGCTGGCTGTTCCGGATAAACTGGAACATCACCTTCTCGGTTCCATCCATAACGCAACCGCCATTCTGCTTGCCACTTAGAATTATGGAGTGTGCGTATAAGTTTTGGAACTTTGCCTGCCGGTTCCCCTTTTGCCAAACAAGCAATGTTTCCATTGGAAAGCATTCGGTCATAAATTCGAATCTCATCAATATCACCGCCGCGCTGAAAGTTATACGCGCTCTGCACTTGCATCGGGCTGATAATGCGCGAATGCGGCCCAAACTGATCAAGGCCCGTATAGAGAATTACAACGCTGTCTTTCTTCGCGGCTAATTTTCCGTTGACGTAAAAACGGATTCCACTTGTTTCATCCCATGACAATGCAAGGTGTATCCATTGATTCGGTTTCGGAAACGGAGACAATGTATAAGAGACCCTCACTCGCGCAAGATTCGCATCTGTAACGAATGCATCAAAACCCTTTCCATTGTAATCGATGCGAAGCCACACCATATCCCAGCTAGAATGATCGGCAAAACCCACACGAAAAATCGGGAATTCTGTTTTGCCAACCGGTTCACGTGATCGCCAAAAAAAACTCAGCGTGCCTCGCTCTGCATAAATATTACCCGGCGCCCAGTAGGACATCAACTGTTCATCACCACATTCAAATCCCTGTCCTTTTGCACCATCAGGAATAAGTTTCACGTTTGCCAAATAATTTGGTTCCGGCATTCCATTTGCGGCAAAGTCGGCATTAAATCCTTGGCTCCCGGAAAGATAGAATAGAAGTCCTGGCTCTTGCTTCTTAGATGCAGGCAAAGCCGGAAGCAAAGACCAGACGCAGAAAATAAACGAGATCGCGATCAATATTATTTTAGAAAATCTATTATATACACTAATACGATCCATGGAGATATCCAATCTTTAGAATTCAAACAACATTATGAACACATGCAATAACCGATAATCATTGACCAGAGAATTTGTCAACGGCTGCTTTTGCCACGACTCCGTCTTGATCGGAAGAGCCGCCACTGATTCCAATCGCCCCAACATACTGTCCATCAACCACGATTGGTAATCCTCCTTCGATCGCTATTGCATTCGGTAAACTTAGAATGGCAGTTCTCCCTTCCTTTATAATCTTGTCCTCAAAAACTTTTGTTGGCCGTTTGAACAAAATTGCCGTCTTCGCTTTTTGAATTGCAACTTCGATGCTGCCAATTTGGGTATTATCAATTTTTTCTAGATACATCAAATTGCCGCCATCATCTACAACGGTTATGACCATCGTCCATTTATTTTTCGACGCTTCAGCTTCCGCCGCAGAGGCAAGTTTCTTTGCCGCATCGAGAGTCAGCACTTTCTTTGTAACAAGCTGTGCATTAGCAGGCACAGCAAAAAAAGACACGCAGACAAGCACCATCAAGACGGCTGCCATAATTAATTGTTTCATACGACCTCCAATTTAATTGAGTTCAGATAAATCGTTGCTTCGATTCAAAAGGATTATTTCAAAGAGTTACTTCCTGATGCACATCCTACACTTTGTCAGGACGAAATCCTGACCGCCTATTTTTCATCACAAGAAAATCTAACCAAAAGGAACTTCATATACAAAAGAAAAGCCCAATCAGCTGCTTACTGATTGGGCTGAGTAACAATCAATATATTTTAAGAATATTTCATTCCTTCCAATACAAAAACTCTTTCACGCTTGCAATTTGTGTCGGGTCTGCGTCGCGGCGTCCACCGAATCAAACTTTGTCACTGCAACGCGGAACGCTTCTGCCGCATCTTCTATGGAGCCCGACAAATACCGTGCAAGTCCGAAGTTAAGATACACGCCGCCATCATTCTTATTCAATGTAAAGCTATTTTGATAATGCTCTTGTGCCACAACAAGGTCATTCTTCAGCAAATACTGTCATCTATGCCGGAACAGGCGTACAGTCTATTCTGATAACTACCTATTACGATCTTACATTGAGCAATACCGAAATTAAAACAGCATCATCGAGTTTTGTGATCAAGGAAGATCTTACTATCAACTCAGGATCAAATCTAACAATTAATTCCAGAGTTGTTATTCAGGTTCTTGGAAAAGTGACCACAGCGGGTCTATTGAACAACAGCGGCCAGCTTCTAATTTCCGATTAAGTTTGTAATATCATAGGTTTCTCTGCCTGTATGCATAAGCAAACAGTATGGACAGAGTTGTAGACATTTTTTTTAACATTCCTCGTTTTTTACTCATATTTATACGCATTTGATGGCACAATGCTTGCGATTGTTTCAATCATGTATCAATTGATACAAGGTGCATCATGAAACGAATACTTATTCTTCTCTTTGTTCTTAGTGTCGGCAGCATACTAAATCAAAAATCTTGGGCAGTGCCAGATCCGAATCCTCCTGATTTTGGAATGCAGTTTGGATTTTTCTTTTCTTCCCTCTCTCCTCATGGCGAGTGGATTGAAGTAGAACCAGGATTTCACGTTTGGCGACCAATACACATTCAGCGTTATTGGCGGCCGTATCTTATGGGCCAATGGGTTTGGACGGATTACGGATGGTACTGGATGTCGAATGAACCGTTTGGTTGGATCACATATCACTATGGTCGTTGGTATAATGATGACTACTATGGCTGGGTGTGGATGCCGGATTATGTTTGGGGACCTGCTTGGGTCGAATGGCGATATGATGACGACTATATTGGCTGGGCACCTTTGCCGCCGTATGCAACATTCAATGTTTCATTCGGAATGCGATTTACAACACATTGGGCAGCTCCCGTGCATTACTGGAACTTCGTTCGGTATCATCGCTTTGGAGCTGTCATTCGTTATAGAGACATTGCATCGGTGGAACATACAAGACGTCTCATCCGCACAACACGAACCGGTTCGCAGTATGAAGTAAATCATGATCGCATCATCAATCGTGGCGTTGACCGAGCGATCATCGAGCGGCGCGGCAATCTACGAATTTCAAGAGCAGAAGTACGGGATGTGCATGAACAATCTGGAGAGCGGATAATACGATCCACTGACAATCGCCGTACGGAACGTATTGAAATTTATCGTCCCACGAGAGATGAAATGCAGCTCGGCATAGAACGCGTCGAAGCACGACGCGGCGAACGTGCTCTTTCAATCGATATGAAAAAGATTGAACAGCCAAGTGTTGACTCTCGTGCACCTTCCAATGAACGTCTCCGCCGTGATCCGGTAAGGACAGAAGAACAACAACCTGAGCGCAGCATTCAACGCGAAGCCCAACAACAAGAACAGAGACGTGAACGTAAGGCGCAGCGCGAAGAGCGACCGCGTGAGTACACCCCGCGAGTGCAAGAACAGAAACCGCAACAAGACAGAAAAGAAATGCGACATGAGCTTATTAAACGATATGAGCGTAAACAGAATCCTTCGCCGCCCACGACACATGTAGCACCACAAAAAAGAATAGAACGCCACCGAGAGAGTTCTCCGAGAGCACATCCCAACAGATCTACGTTTGAGAAGCGCTCAAGTCGTAGTGGTGGTAAACGGTAGAATTAAGATTCCGGTTTAGTCTCGATATCTTTTTCAATAACAGTTATCAAATTATCCGTAGTTTTTGCTAAACGTTCGGCAAGATTGATTATAATTTGCTTTGTCATTTTCGGATAATGCTCGATGATATTATCAAGAGACGTCTTGAAATGGATAACTTTCGTTGGTTCAAGTGCAATCAACGTAGCGGTTCGGGGAGTGTTGAGAATACCGCTCAGTTCACCAAAGACAACTCCATATTGGCTAAACTCCGCCACTTTTTTATCATGCTTAAAAACACCAACCCTCCCTTTCAACAAAACGTACCACCCAACTTCTAAATCCCCTTCGCTAGCAATAACCTGTTTTTCGGCGTACTCCTGAATATTGCTGGAGTTCAGCAGTTCATTACCCTCGATAATATTCTTCATCACATTTCCCTCTGTTAACATCAGACATTAGTAATATGCGTTGAATACTTTTTATCACATTTTCATTCCAACATCGATTGCCTTTATTGAATCAACAACATCGTTGATTTGAATCTCATTCATACAGCGAAAATGTCCTTCAGGGCAATTGCTGCGACCAATATGGGAACACGGTCTGCAATACAATCCTTTTCGCTCTATGACAATATTTTCTGTGCCAACCGGAAAGAAACCGAACTCACGCACCGTTGAACCAAAGATCGCTACTACCTTCTTTTTCATCGCAGCGGCAATATGCATCAATCCTGAGTCATTCGTCACTATAACATCACAAAACTGCATTGCGGCGGCTGTTTCTAACAGAGAGAATTGACCACTATATTCAATTGCATATTCTCCTTCGGATTTTTTATTTATTCCATTTGCAATTGTTGTACACAAAACGGTATCACTCTTTCCTCCGAACAAAATTATTTTCGCTTTTAGTTCACGCACTAATCGAACGCCAGCTTCGATGAAACGTTCTTCCGGCCAGCGTTTTGTCGCATGTTTTGCCGATGGGCAGAATCCAACAACTTTTTCATACATGTGAAGCTTGAGGGACGACATTTTTCCTGAAACTTTATACATTGTTTCATCGGTAATAAAGATCTCCAACCCTCGAGCATCGTTTTCTATTCCATAGATTCCCACCGGTTCAATATATCGGTCGGCGACAGATACAATATCCCGATAATAGTTTTTCTTCAATCTCACCAACATCGTCCGTGCAAATATTCGTTTGTTGATCACAACAACTTCTTTTGCTCCGCTGAAAGAACGAATGTATCGACTTCGCAGACTATTGTGAATATCGATAATCAGATCGTACTTCTCGCGTCGTATTGTGCTTGCCAGCCGATGGAGTTCCCGAAATCCGCCTTGAGCATCAAATTCAAAGGTAAAGTTGAGATTTGGATTATAACGAATGAGTTCGGTATATTCCTTCCGAACCACGAAATCAATTTGCGAAGACGGAAATCGTGTGCGTAAAACTCGTATAAGCGGAGAAGCGAGAACGACATCTCCGATGGAACTAAATCGGATTACGAGTGTTTTATTGGGTGTAAGCATATGATAGGCAAAGTACGTGGAATTTTATGCAGGTGCAATTATCGCAACAGGAAAAACCCGTTTTAATTCTTGTAAAACCATGAAACACAGAAAGGTGCATCGAGAGCGAGCGTACTACACATCTCTTGATAACCGCGGCGATTTTATTTTCGTCGACTACATCAGAAACCGACGCAAGAGATATACCTCCCAGTAAATCCATTTACATTTCAGACAGAGATTCCTCGTTGTTTCTTGAATCTCGACGATTTTTTCTGCATTTTAGCTCAGCATAGTTCATCTACATATGGTTCATAACGTACTTTTTGTTTCACGAAAATGATAGAATGATACTTATTTATCCGGCAATAGAAATTAGACATAATTGCTGTGTCGAAATTGTGTACGGTATTCCCGGATCAGAACACCTGTATTCGGTTGATCCTGTTCAATTAGCGATCATGTGGCGTGGTGAAAACGCTAAGACTCTCCACGTCGTTGATTTGGACGGAATTGCTGAGGGACGCATCGTCAACGAAGATGTTATTCGAAGAATGGTCAAAGCAGTTGATATACCCATCCAAATGGGCGGTGGACTGCGAACATACGATGAGATAAAGAAGGTTCTTGATCTCGGTGTTTATCGGGTTTCGATTGCCACTGCCGCCGTCGAACAGCCGGGACTTGTGGAGCGATTAGTAAAGGAATTCGGCACACGGAAAATCGATATTGCAATCATTTCAGAAGGTGGCAAAGTATCAATTAAGGGAGGCGCAAAGGCGACAGAAATTACGCCGCTCGATCTTGCTTTGCAAATGACTCGCCTCGGCGTATCACGGATTCTCTATGGTGAACGCGAAGATGGATTACATGATAAAGCATTACCCTACGATACCCTCAAGGAACTAGCAATCAAGACAGGTGTCCGCATTACAGCTCGCGGCGGCGTTTCGAATTATAAAGACCTTATGCGACTGCAGGAACTCGAAAAGTACGGTGTCGATTCGGTCGTCGTCGGAAAACCGTTATACGAAAATCACTTTCCATGCCAGACACTCTGGCGTTTAAACGAATTGGCACTTACTGATCTCGGACCAACACGAAGAATCTAAATGGTTATCACAGTTATCGGACATCTCTGTAAAGATGTTATCAACCTGCCGGATGAAAAAGAAACTCAACAAGAATCTTTTGGCGGAATTTTGTTCACCGTGCTCACGCTCGCCAATTTGATGAGTGAGAAAGACCGCATCCAACCGGTCTTTGGGGTCGGGCAGACGGATTACGAACTGTTGATGGAACAAATTAAGCAATATAAGAATATTGATACAAGCGGAATTTTTAGAATCAAAGGTCAAACAAATCAAGTGCAGCTCTTCTACCAAAAGGGTGCGCAGACGAGAACCGAGTGTTCCAAATACATCTCTGCACCGATTCCCTTCAACCGCATTAAACCATATCTTGACGGCGACGCGGTGCTTATCAATATGATTTCAGGATCGGATATCACATTGGAAACGCTGGATTATATTCGTATGGAAATTCGCGAACGGAGGATTCCCATCCACTTCGATTTCCATTCACTCACACTTGGGATCGATCAGGAGTTTAAACGTTTCCATCGTCCCCTTACTGATTGGCGGCGTTGGTGCTTCATGCTCAACTCTATCCAAATGAGTGAAGAAGAAGCTTTCGGACTTTCAGCAGAACGGTACGATGAAACGACACTTGCCAACCATTTAATGACATTGATGGTCGAGACACTGATGATTACGCGCTGCGAGCGTGGAGCAACCGTCATTGTGCAGGATATTCACAAAAAACTTACGCGCAAGGATTTCGCAGGCGTTTCGTTCGGTACTGCAATCGATGCGACCGGATGCGGCGATGTCTTCGGCGCGGCATTTTTGTATCAATATCTCAAATCCAAGGACAGCTTCATCGCAGCTGAGTTTGCAAACAAGGCAGCGGCGCTTAATGCAACCTTCAAAAATGCTCAAGAGCTTGATGGACTTCGTACAAAGCTTGAGCAACTTGGAGTAGTCATTTCCAAGCCGGCAACCAACGGGAAATCAACGAACGGCTCTTCATAGTCGAGGAGATTTTTTTACATGATCCTAAAAGAACGAATTGAATTATTTTTCACACAAGATATTGATAAGATAGATCGTCAATCTGCGATACAGACATTCAACGAATTGAAGTTCTTTTTGAATGTCGGTGATGTCCGGGCAGCTGCACCATCGTCAGCCGAAGGAAATCACGGCGGTTGGATTGTCAATGATTGGGTGAAGAAAGGCATTTTGCTCGGCTTTCGACTTGGCGAGCTTGCGGATGTTTCCATAGACGAACATTTCAAATATTTCGACAAGAATACATATCCCTTAAAAAAAATTACGCTGGAAAACCAGATACGAATCGTACCCGGCGGATCATCCATTCGTGACGGGTCCTATGTCGCTTCTGGAGTTATGGTCATGCCTCCGGCCTATATCAATGTAGGCGCGTATATTGGCAGCGGCACCATGATTGATTCACATACACTGGTCGGTTCATGTGCACAAATCGGGGAACACGTTCATCTCAGTGCCGCGGCACAGATTGGCGGTGTCTTAGAACCCATCGGTGCCATGCCTGTGATTATCGAAGATGATGTGTTTGTCGGCGGCAATTGCGGAATCTTTGAAGGAACGATTGTGAAACAAAGAGCGGTTATTGCAGCAGGCGTTATCATGACCGGTTCAACTCCTGTGTATGATCTGGTAAACGCAAAAATCTATCGAAAAACAAAAGATACACCGCTCATTATTCCTGAAGGCGCTGTTGTTGTTTCCGGAACCAGAGCTGTTCCTACTCCCTTTGCACAGGAGCATCGTGTTTCACTGTATGCTCCTATCATTATTAAGTACCGCGACAACAATACAGACGCTGCTACGGTGCTGGAAGAAAGTCTTCGATGAAGCGGATTCTCATCTGCGGAGCTAATGGGCTTCTCGGTCAACGTCTTTCCCTCATGCTCAGCACGCAAACCGATTATGAAGTATTGAATACTTCCATCGAGCGTTCATTTGTTTTTGATAATATGTTGTTCGATTACAACCAGCTGGATATCACAAATCGGAGTGATGTAAAAAGTCTCGCATCAAGTTTTCAGCCGAACGTGATCTTCAATGCTGCTGGCGCAACCAATGTCGACTGGTGTGAATCAAACCGCGAAGAGACATGGAAGGTCAATGTGACTGCAGTTGAAAACCTTACCGATGCAGCACGAAAGGTTGGTGCAAAGCTTATTCACGTCTCCACCGATTATGTTTTCGATGGAAAAAATGGCCCGTATAATGAAGAGGTACAACCTCATCCTATCGGGTATTATGGCAAAACAAAACTTGCCAGTGAGAATGCTATTCGAACTGCCGGTATTCCCAATGTCATTCTTCGCACGATTGTTCTGTATGGAAGCGGTATCGGTGTAAAGGCAAATTTTGCCTTATGGGTGATTGACAATCTTAAATCCGAAAAGCAAATAAATGTAGTCGATGACCAAATCGGTAATCCAACGTATGTAGGTGATTTAGCGCTCGCGATGATCAAGTCATTCGAGTTGAATCGCGAAGGCATTTTTCACATTGGCGGCGGCGAGCAACTGAGTAGATACGATTTTGCCATCCAGGCCGCAAAGGTTTTCGGTCTGGATGCGTCTTTGATCAAGCGAATCAAAACGAGTAATCTGAACCAAGCATCACCTCGCCCAATGATCTCGGGCTTCATTACATTAAAAGCCGAAACGCAGCTTGGTATGCGCTTCCTGAACGCAGCGGAAGGATTGACCTTGCTGAAACATGAACTTCAGCATATCGGTAAGAATTGAAAAAGAAGGGTAACGATTATGTTGGACTTAAAATTTATCCGTGAGAATCGCGATCTCGTTCGCGCCGGTGCAGAAGCAAAAGGCATCACTATCAACCTTGATACGTTATGTGCTGTCGACGACAAGCGCAAAGCACTTATTCAAGAAGGCGATGTCTTAAAAGCAAAGCGCAATCAGGTGTCTGCTCAAGTTGGAAAAATAAAAAAAGAAGGCGGCGATGCAAGCAGAGTCATTGCGGAAATGGAATCGGTCAAGACCCGAATTCAGGAAATCGACAGCGAGATGCGCGAAGTTGAAAAGAATCTGAACACACTCTTACTTACTGTGCCGAACATTCCCCATCCTTCCGTCCCGCTCGGAAAAACCCCGGCAGACAACAAAGAGGTCTTCCGCTGGGGCGAGATGCCTAAGATAGACTTCCCCATGAAACCGCATTGGGAGTTTACCGATAAGTTCGGCATAGTCGATTTTAGTCGTGGCTCGAAAGTTTCCGGCGCAGGATTTCCATTTTATGTCGGCAAAGGTGCCATATTAGAACGCGCACTCATCAACTTTTTTCTCGATCAAGCGGCTCAACGCGGTTATAAAGAAATTATGCCGCCTGTTGTGGTCAACGAGGAGAGCGCTCGCGGCACCGGACAAATTCCGGATAAAGAGGACTTGATGTACATCGTAGAACGTGATCAACTCTACATGATTCCGACTGCTGAAGTGCCGGTCACCAACTTCCATCGTGACGAACAGATTGCCGAGCAGGATCTCCCAATTCGATATGCCGCTTACACTCCCTGTTTCCGGCGGGAAGCGGGTTCGTACGGCAAAGATGTGCGCGGCTTGAATCGACTCCATCAGTTTGATAAGGTTGAGTTGGTGAAATTTGTTCATCCTTCAAAATCATATGACGAATTAGAATCCCTGCGGCAAGACGCCGAACATCTTCTCCAGCTTCTTGGTCTTCCCTACCATACACTCCTCATGTGCACAGGTGATATGGGATTCACACAAACCAAGAAATACGATCTTGAAGTCTGGGCACCGGGTCAGCAAAAATGGCTGGAAGTATCGTCTTGCAGTAACTTTGAGTCGTTTCAAGCGCGGCGGATGAATATCAAATTTCGCCCAAGGAACGGCGGCAAACCGGAGATTGTTCATACTTTGAATGGATCGGGTTTAGCACTGCCGCGTGTTGTTGCAGCACTCATCGAGCATTATCAGACACCGGAGGGAAAGATCATTATTCCAAAGATTTTGCATCCATACACGAAATTTGAAGTAATCGGATAAATACTATTCATGAGGCCGCTTCTCCGCCTTAAACCGTATCTCCTTCGTTATAAAAAGACGCTTCTTCTCGGATTGCTCACAGTCATAGGCAGCAACGTCTTTACTATTGTCCAGCCGATGTTCCTTGGCAAGGCAGTGGATGAGTTGAAGCGCGGCATCGAAATGCATACTTTCGTCTCCAGTGATTTACTCATGTGGGCTGGACTCATCGTTGGTTTTGCACTGATCGCCGGTATGTTCACATTCCTAACGCGTCAGACAATTATTGTCGTATCGCGGCATATCGAATACGATTTACGCAATGATTTTCTCTCTCATCTCCAGAAGTTATCGTATTCATATTTTCAGAACAAGCCAACCGGCGATTTAATGGCGCATGCTACCAATGACATCAGCGCCGTGCGAAATGTTGTTGGCCCAGGTATCATGTATCCGTCCGACACAATCATCACGCTGACATTCGTTCTGTTCATGATGTTTATGAGTAATTGGCAGCTCACATTGTTAGCGCTTATTCCCATGCCGCTTGTGTCATTTGCCGTATACAAGCTCAGTAAATTTGTGAATAAGATATTTACAGCACGCCAAGAACAATTTTCGCTTCTCACCACTCGCGCTCAAGAGACTCTTTCCGGCGTTCGTGTTGTGAGAGCATATGTCCGGGAAACGTACGAGGAAGAGCGATTCCGCAAGCTCAGTTATGAATATCTTAAAAAGAACCTTGTTCTCGCAAAAGTACAATCAATCATGTGGCCCTTAATGTTTGTGCTCGTCGGCTTTTCACTTGTCATCACGGTCTACTTTGGCGGACTCAAAGTGATCGACAGGCAAATGACGATAGGCACGCTTACCGCATTCACAGCCTATCTCGGTATGCTCATCTGGCCTATGATTGCCTTCGGTTGGGTTGCCAATTTACTGCAGCAAGGCGCTGCCTCGATGGGCCGTTTGGTGGCCATTATGGATTCTGAGCCTGAGATTAAAGACACTGAAACGACAGATCATTCCATTGAGAATATTCATGGTACTATCGAATTCCGCAACGTTTCGTTTACACACAAGAATGCTGCCCAACCGACATTGAAGAACATCAATCTTAAGATTGAATCCGGAATGACGGTTGCAGTCGTCGGTTATACGGGAACAGGGAAATCCACTCTCATGAATCTCGTTCCACGGCTCTATGATATTACAGGAGGAGAATTGTTGATCGACGGAATTGACATCCGGAAGATTCCGCTGGAAGTCCTGCGTTCCAATATCGGCTTCGTCCCTCAAGAAACATTTCTCTTCTCAGAGACGATTGCAGAAAATATTCGTTACGGTGTTGATAACCGCAATGAAGAAGATTTGAACACGTCTGCAGAGATATCCCAGATTGCCAAAGAGGTGATAGAATTTCCAAAGCAATATGAAACTATGATCGGCGAGCGAGGAATCACTCTTTCCGGTGGACAGAAACAACGTTCCAGCATTGCGCGTGCTATTATGCGCAATCCGAAGATCCTGATTCTTGATGATGCCTTATCAGCTGTTGACACATATACTGAGGAAAGGATTCTCCATCGCTTACGTGAATTTATGAAAGGCCGCACAAGCATTATTATCAGTCATCGTATATCGACTGTGAAAGATGCTGATTTGATCGTCGTCCTCCTGAACGGTGAAATTGTTGAACGCGGAACCCACGACGAATTGGTGGCAATCAACGGCATTTATGCCGATCTACATCAGAAACAGCTTTTGGAACAGCAATTGGAAGAAATGTAGACGAATATGCACGAAGAGGAAATCTTAGGAAAAGCATATGATGCTCGGCTGATGCGGAGACTTATTAAGTATCTGAAGCCGTACCGCTGGCACGTCGCTTTCGGGATCGTTCTCAGCCTGCTTGTCAGCGCAATGGAAGCAGTGCGTCCGTACTTCACCAAGATCGCTGTGGACACTAACATTGCCCAGAACGACAAACAGGGCTTGCTCATAACGACTGCATTATTCTTGTCAGTCATGGTCGTGCGGGGATTCATCCAATATGCCAACGCCTACCTGACACAATGGATCGGCCAACGCACTATCTTCGACCTCCGTATGGAAGTCTTCCAGCACCTCCAATGGCTTTCATTGAAATTCTACGACCAGAATCCTATCGGTAGACTTATCACTCGCCTCACCAACGATGTGGAAGTGCTCAATGAAATGTTTTCCTCAGGTATCGTCATGGTCTTCAGCGATGTCTTTACCATTATTGGCATACTCTACTTCATGTTCACGATGAATTGGAAATTAGCACTCGTTACACTGAGCGTTCTGCCATTCCTTTTCTATGGCACATTTCTCTTCCGCAAAAAAGCGCGGGAAACATATCGTGATGTCCGCATTCAGATCGCACGAATCAATACCTTTATGCAGGAACACATCACCGGTATGCTGGTGGACCAAATATTTAATCGTGAGAAGAAATCGTACGCAAAGTTCACCAACATCAATGCCGCACATCGCGATGCAAATATCCGATCCGTTTTCTATTATGCGGTTTTTTACCCGGCCGTAGACTTGATCGGCGCGGTTGCTGTAGGCCTTATCATTTGGTATGCTGGACATAATGCACTCGAAGGCGTCGTGACAGTCGGAACCGTCATGGCATTTGTTCAGTTTAATGAAATGTTCTGGCGGCCGATCCGCGATCTCTCAGAGAAATATAATATTCTGCAAACGGCGATGGCATCATCAGAACGTCTTTTCCAATTATTGGATGACAAGACAATTTTGAGTATTCATCCAGCACCTCAGCCGTTGGAGCACGTCAGAGGCGACATTGAATTCCGCAATGTCTGGTTTGCCTACAATCCACCTTTCGATGGGGCACAATCACCTGAATGGATTTTAAAGAACATCTCTTTCTCCATCAAACAGGGACAGACAGTTGCCATCGTCGGACATACCGGTGCAGGAAAAACAACCATCATCAACCTCCTCAGTCGATTCTACGACATCCAACAGGGCGAGATTTTCATCGACGGCATAAATATCCAGCATGTCAATCCACACGATCTTCGCAAACACATAGCCGTAGTTCTGCAGGATGTATTTCTCTTTTCCGGTGATATTCAGAACAATATCCATCTTGGTGATGAAACGATTTCTCAAGATCGAGTAAAAGCCGCCGCTCGTATGGTCGGAGCGAACAGATTTATTGAAGCACTGCCGAATGCATACAACGCTGAGGTCAAGGAACGCGGGGCAACATTATCGGTCGGACAAAAACAATTACTTTCCTTTGCACGCGCACTCGCATTCAATCCTCGCATCCTTGTCCTCGATGAAGCAACGTCCAGTGTAGACACGGAAACCGAATTATTGATTCAGCAGGCAATTAAGAAAATGCTGGTTGGACGCACATCTATTGTCATCGCACACCGGCTTTCAACCATTCAAAGTGCCGACAAAATCATCGTTCTCCATAAAGGTGAAATCCGGGAAATGGGTAATCATCAGGAACTCCTGGCTCTTAATGGCATCTATCGCAAACTGTATGAGCTTCAATACAAAGATCAAGAGACTAAAAACAAGTAACTAAGTAATTAATTATGATCAGCGTTTGTGTCGCTCCAAACGGCAACAAGAATTCTTTCATCGAAGAATAGAATAATGGAAGACCTCCATATTACAGAAGGAACATTTGTCGTTGTTGATGTGGAGACTACTGGTCTCAGTCCAATGGAAGACCGTATCACGGAAATCGCTATGATGAAGGTGAAAAACGGCGTTCTACAGGACGAGTTTTCGACGTTGATCAATCCACTTGTGATCATCCCTGCTTCAATCACAAACCTGACAGGCATTGACAATCTGATGGTAGCAGATGCACCGACTGCGCGGGAAGTGGCGCCAACCATTGCAGACTTTCTGGGAGATGCAGTGTTTGTTGCTCACAATGCACCGTTCGATTGGGGATTTGTCTCTGAGACAGCGATGCGCGAACGAGGTATTGAGCTTTCTAATCGGCAGTTATGTACGGTCAAGCTAAGCAGAAGGATTCTGCCGCATTTGACCAGCAAAGCACTTGGTCCCGTCACTTCTGCCTTGAACATCAAGATCCCCGAACGGCATCGCGCTTCAGGAGACGCGTACGCAACTGCGTTAGTACTGGTGAAATTTCTTTCCTATCTCCAGCGCAAACATGATATTCATATGATTAGCGAATTGCTGCGTTTTCAGAATGGTTGGACGCCAGTGACTTCAAAATAGAACAAGCTTTTTCTTATTCTTCCTACTCCACCTGCTCAACATTAATTGTATCGGTCGTTCCCTTTGCCAATAACGGCAAACCGGCAGTGAAGACAACAAAGTCTCCCTTTTCGACATATCCTTCCAATTTAAGCCGCTCAATAATTTTTTTGAATGCAGTATCTTGGTTGTGGATAAAATCCTGGCTTTCAATTCCATGCACACCCCAAACGAGGTTCAGCTGACGAAGAATTCTTTCCTGACCTGTAACAGTGATGATCCTCGCTTCAGGCCGATATTTACTGATCCGTATTGCCGTTGCGCCGGAATGCGTAATTGGCACAATCGCAGTTGCATGAACCTGCCGAGCCAATACGCATGCTGCCCGTGCCACTGCATCAAAAACATTCTCCTTTATTTCTGCCGGCACTTGTTTGATACTGAGGTGATCGCGCATCCGCATTTCTGAACGACGAATAATATTGTCCATCGTTCGGACAGTCTCAACCGGAAATTTTCCAACAGATGTTTCGGCGCTAAGCATTACTGCATCTGCGCCATCGAGTACTGCATTGGCAACATCACTTGCTTCTGCTCGTGTTGGCCGTGGATTTTCAATCATCGATTCGAGCATCTGTGTAGCGATAATAACGGGGACACCAGCTTCATTACATTTCCGCACGATCATTTTTTGAAGAATCGGCACGTCTTCCGGCATCATTTCCACTCCGAGATCACCGCGAGCCACCATGACGGCATCGCTTTCTCCAATAATTGCATCAATGGAATCGATCGCTTCTTTCATTTCAATCTTCGCTATAATCGGTATCTGCAAGCTTGTCTGCTGCAGAATAACAGATCGAAGATGTCGTAGATCATCAGCAGATCGCACAAATGAAAGTGCCACATAATCAACGTCGTGCATCAAACCGAACTTCAAGTCCTCTATATCTTTTTCGGTCAACGATGGTGTGCTCAGCTTCACACCGGGAAGGTTCATGCCTTTATTTTCTTTGAGAATACCGCCTGTGACGACAACACATTCTACATCTGTTTTTGTCTTTGATATGACCCTGACTGAAAGATTACCGTCATCCAATAAAATAGCATCGCCTTCCTTGACGTCCTGCGGCAGTTCCCGGTACGTCGTTGCCACTCGCTTTTCATCTCCCGCAATATCGTCAATCGTGAAGGAAATTTTTTCGCCTTCTTTTAATTCAACCTGCTTATTCATTAATTTGCCTGTACGAATCTTAGGACCACAGAGATCCTGTAAAATTGCGACATGTTCGCTGGTTCGCTTGCTTGCTTCTCGTGCATTTTGAATTGCCGTCAAATGATCATCATGCGTTCCATGTGAGAAATTCAATCTCGCAACATCCATTCCGGCATTAATCAATTCCACCATCCGATCAACACTTTGCGATGCAGGTCCGATCGTGCAAATGATTTTTGTTTTAGCAAATGTCTTTTTATCTCTCATTTTTATTTTCTCGTTTCTTCCAATATGGTTATGAGCTGCGGCAGGACTTCTCCTGCTTTGCCTAAAAGAGTTTCATTGACTGTATGTGATACTTCTGTCGGCTCGGTGTTCACTTCTACAACATAGGCGCCTTGATTCCTTGCAGTCATCGGAAGACCAGCAGCCGGATAAACCACCGCTGAAGTGCCGATAACAAGAAATAATTCGCACTGACGTGCTGCTTTTGTTGCTGCTTCGAAAACACCTTCCGGCAGCATCTCTCCAAACCACACCACATCAGGACGAATAAGTCCATTGCAGGACGAACATCTCGGCACTTTCTTCTCCGTTGTGATTTCGACATTCTCTATAAATTTTCCGCAGTCAATGCAATAACTGCGTTCTATATTTCCATGGAGTTCGAGCACTCGCTTGTTCCCAGCACGATAATGCAGATTATCAACATTCTGTGTTACGAGCGTGAACTCCTTCACAAGTTCTTCTAATCGTGCAAGTGCGTAGTGAGCAGGGTTCGGTTTTACATCATGAACAATTTGTCTTCGGTAGTTATACCATTCCCAAACCAATTCCGGATTGCGCATAAATGCATCGAAATTGGCAAGCTCTTCCGGCTTCAACTTTGACCACAAACCATCTACTCCGCGGAATGTTGCTACACCGCTTTCCGCAGAAATCCCAGCGCCGGTTAAGACGCATATCGATTCCACTCGTTGAAGCAGAGATCGAAGTTTCATGGAAATTGTCATGGAATTGAGTTCAATATCAATACGTCACGGCATGTTGATTCTACGACAGACATTTGCATCGGTCTTATTTTATATCCACCATTCAGCCAGAGCGTAACTTGATCCTTATAGTGCCGTGTAAAGACTTGACCGGATTGACCAGGAGGAAGAACCGTGCGCGTATCATTGATATCGGCAAGATTGATTATTTGCCGCATAGAAGGTCCCACCGCACTTTCATATGGATGGGCAAGAAAATACTGTCCGACATTGACTGTTGCATGCGATCCCCCGACAGGAAACGGACCGACATTAAAGAAGCCGGCAAGCAATTTGTTCACGCCAAACACATGCCCAAAGGTCACCGTGTGCAGTCTTCCCCACTGCCATTCTTTGAGTTCACCGCCCAAACGCGTTTTTAGATCGCTTAATGCATCTGAGACACTTTTCCGTATACAATCATCCCTCGTTTCGCGTTCAGGCGTTTTCCAATCGTCAAACCACTCCGAATCCGGATTCTTCAGCAAATGCGATAGCGCTGAGAGCGGTGTGCTTGCAAGTGTATCATACAAGCGGTACAGTCGGTCGCCCATTTTGTTATGGAAAGTATTGTAAACCAATTGGGTTACAGTAGCCTGGAAGAGTGTCGTGCTCACATCTTCCTTCCGCATTTCATATGTCCAGTTATGGAAATATTCCAGCATCGTCTTCACGACTGGATCTGTCACTGCAACACTATCGTACGCATGGAAAATGTACGGCACGAGTTCACGTGCTTGTGTCGACAGAAGATCGAATTGAAGTCGTTGAATATCTTCCATCGTAAATTTCTCCTGCTCACGAAGCACTTCACTAATACGGATCGACCGCCACGGCGATTCCCAGTGGTTGGAAATGTGGTACAGATAGGAATCGTCGATAATTTTATTGTTCGCCGTAGCAACAAATCCTTCCGGAGGATTGAAAACATGCGGCATTTGATCGAAAGGAACAAATCCTTTCCAGTCGTATTCATCAGTCCATCCGGGGAAAGGCAGTGTCGGCCCTTTCGTTTTTCTGATAGGTAGTCTGCCGCCTGTGCGATATCCGATGTTGCCATCGACATCCGCATAAACAAAATTCTGTGCGGGTGCGGCAAACAATTTCAATGCTTCCTGAAATCCCTGCCAGTTGGATGCTTTGCTGATGCGATAGAAGGCACCCGCTTCATTCGAGATTTCGTGCCCTACCCAATGCATCGAAATAAGCGATGTAAGAGATTGTGCAGTTGGTTCCATTTTATTCACAATTGGTCCACGATGCGTGCTATAGATGGAAAGTGCAATCGGCAGTGATCCCTTCACCACAATCGTATCGACAACTTCCACAATCGGCCGCCACTCATTGCCGAATCTGTAGCGAGTAGGATGTTGAAGAGAATCGACCTCTTCGATATAGAAGTCCTCATCGTCCATCATCGCGTTCGTGACACCCCATGCAATGCGTTGATTCCTTCCAACGACAACAAATGGAACACCGGGAATCGACATGCCGGCGACATCGAATGTCGGTGCTGCGATATGGATTTCATACCATCGTCCCGGCGACATCAGTATAAGGTGTGGATCGTTTGCAAGAATTGGCTTTCCAGTCACAGATTTTTTTCCAGCCACTGCCCACGCATTGCTGCCGGATTCAAGGGCATGGAAACCCAGAAGTGAACGATATTTCCCTTCTGCATCAAACAATGGACGGAGATCATTGGCAATAGATTTCCCTTTCAATTCTTTGGGGATAATAAAAGGCGCATCTTCCGGCCAGTATGGAAATATTTCTTTCGCCTTTTCTTCTCCAAATCGCTGTACTAGTTCAGCAAGGAGTAAATCCACCCACCGCGAATAGTTGAGTTCCCATGCCATTAACCGACTGACGAGGAGCGAATGTTCGACCGTCCATGGCTCCGGTTCGATATTCAACATGTCGAACTCAATCGGGTATTTGCCGGTGTGTATGGAAATAAATTGATTCACACCATCAGCATATGCCTGCAATGCTTTTCGTGTGTCTTCATCAATGAACCGAGAAAGTTTCTGCGCGTGTCTCCAAAGACCAAGCGTTCGAAACATTTTATCTATTTTCAACGCTGGTTCACCCAGCACTTCAGACAAACGGCCGGAACCAGCCCGTCGCATTAAATCCATCTGCCATAACCGATCTTGCGCATGCGTGTACCCGACCGCAAAGAAAGCATCATATTCAGATTGAGCACTAATATGAGGAACGCCATATTCATCGCGATAAACTTTTACCTCGTGCGTAAGTCCTTGCACACTTATGGTACCTGAAACCTTCGGAAACGACCGTATAACTAAATAGTAACCGATAAGCGCACTGGCTATTAAGACAATGATGATTGTTGCAACAGTTCCGATAATTCCTTTTTGTGTGATTCGCATGAATGATCCTTGTGTGTACAATAAAAATTCCGTCACGTTATGAAACATGACGGAATAAGGTAAGCAAACTTAAAAAGCAGTGCAACTTGGCTAAAAGCGGAAGGACAGTGTCAGATTAATGTTACTTGTAGTGATGGTCTCATCTGTCCCGACATCATACAGCATGCCAGCGGCACTATAGGAATAATTATTTCGAAGACTTTTCCATGAACCATAGGCATACGCGACATTTAAAGTAGTCCTCTCATCAAGCGTGAATCCGATTCCTGCAGTGTAGTACAACTGGTCTCGACTACTTGGGTCTCCTTTCCAGGGAGAGGGATTATAAATAATTCCACCGCGCAATTTCAAACCGATATTCCAGAGAGCAATCTCGCCTCCTCCGCGAAGGTTGGTGGTAGCTCGCATTTCATTCTTTATACGAAAATTTTGTTCACTAAAGTCGATTCTGTCCGCTTTGATTTCCATCTGCGTCCAATCAATATACTCGACATCACCGGCCAGGAGGAGCCAATCAAAGGGCTGGACAGATATTCCTCCGCTCAGTACATAGGGTGTTGTTATTCTATATTTAATCGAATTAGTGGTAAGGGGATATTCGTACGCTTTGTTGCCTGAGGTATCAGGTGTTTTGAATTGACTCGTCGCAGCCTCAGTAAATGTTTCAGAAATGTCATACGTGTTTACCGTGCGAATAGCAAATCCTATAGAGTATTTTCCCGGTTTTCTAAACATGAGTCCAAAGAGTGCGTTAAATCCGTTGATATCGTCATTGTACGTACTTTCATAGTTGAATTGTTGAAAATCGTTCGGAGGGACTGGATAGATATTCCTTGTATCACTTTCAGCTACTGTCTGGTTATAAGAATATGAGCCGGAAGCAAAGTTGAGTGAAATACCTACAGAAAGGTTTGGACCAACATCCATTGCACCACCAACTGTCCAATGATTCAATCCGCCTCCCTCGATGACGTTGATTGCTTGCTGGACATTTCCATTCAGGATTGGTATAGCTCGCCCGAGAGAATCCGCATTGGCCAGGAAAAGCTGATATGGGATGTTGTTGTCCAATGATCGATTGTTATATAGGAATGTCGCCTGCGAAAAGGAACTGAAAGGATTAAACGCGTTCATCGAAGCCGTCGTGGTGTAATTTGCTGCCCGGTTAAAGCCGAATGCAAATGTCAGGCTTCCCTGAACAGTTGGAATCGGATAGACCAAGCCGAGGTTGTTGAGATTTACTGCGCTGTTGTTTGAGGACGTTTTCGTTCCGAGATAAGACACATCGTTTGAGTAACCGAGTCTCGACAACCCAAAAGAGAATTCAAAATCGCGTTCAAGTGCCAGACCTGCAGGATTCCAATAAAGCGCGGAGTAGTCATTCACGCCACCGACGGTAGCATTACCCATACCCAGCTCACGGGCTCCAACACCCAATCCCAATTGTGAATATCGAAGTGCATCTTCTGCCAACTGTGCTTGTGTCATTTGAATTCCCATCATAACGAGGATCGCTAAGCAACATATTTGAGATCTTTTTATCATTCTACTTTACTCCATTCTTTCCAGTGTCATTTTATCGTCGTGATCTGCCAGAACCGCTGCTGCGCTGTCCGCCGCCATCATTTCTTTGTGAAGGCGTGCTTTGTGAATTCCTTGGCGCCGGTGCGCTCGAATGCGATTGTCTTATTCTTGATTGACTGCGACCCTGAGAATTTCCACCTCGACGCAAAGCTGCACCCCGACTTCTAGCACTTCCTCTTGAGCTTGAAGAAACAGTGCTTCCACGATGTGATTTCAATGTGCCAGTACCTTTTAGTTGTGTTCTCGTGCTTGATGCCCGAGGAAGATTGATGCTTCCACCAGTCGATCCAACTCGGCCGTTATATATCGTTCCTGTTCCTGCGGTTCCATACGATGAGGATCTCCCAACACCATAGTTTCGCAGATTGTTTCCTCCTCTTTGGTAACCGGAGTTACGTGTCACAAACGAACGATAATAGTTTGAATGACCATAGCCATATCTTGAATAGGAATCCCAATAACCCCAATGATGCGGATAATATTCATAGCCTGCATAGAAAGCGGGGCCCCACCACAGCGGATCCCAGTAAGTTGGATAGACACATCCATAATCCCACGCCCAATAAGAACGCCAACCGGGATAATAGTATGAAAAACCAAAATAATTATGCGATTGCCAATTATCATCATTGTCATAATTCGCATTATCATAGGCAGTGCTGTCGGATTGACCGGAGTTTTGCCCTTCTTGTTCGTAGGAGGATTCATCTTCCTTCGCTGTTGCAAATTGCGTATAGCAACCTTGAAAAAGAAACGCCATCATTCCTAAGAATAGCGGAAGCGTGAGTAATAATTTGATTGTTTTCATAAATGACCTCATCTATTAGACTCTTATAAAGGACTCAAGTTTCTTGCCAGTAATTAAAAAAATTGAGCCACGATATTTGCTTGTTTTCGCCACTTTCAAGGTCTCCAAGTATCATCCAAATCTATATTTGTCCACAGAACTAATCGCCACCGTCCACAGATTTGCACACTTGTGTATGCTGCAATGTTTGGCGGATTTATCTACCGAAAACGTTTATGAAAAGAGATGAGAGTGGATTAAAATTCACCAATATAATCAATCTGAATCGTTCGGTTTCCAACATTCACATTGTCTTGGTTCTTTGTAATATTTTTAAGATTGAAGCCGACAACAAGTCCTTTCCCCCACGACCAACGAAAGCCAAAGTTGAGGTAGCCATTTCCCTTGCCAAGCGCATTCCCATGGTTATCATTCATTCCAAAATCATACTCCACCATTATCGAGATATCGCTGTTTAATGATTTTTCCACACCAACGAACATATCGAGATCTCCATCACCGTCTCCTGTCTCTAAAGACTTGTTTAATCCGCCATGGATACTGAGATTGCCAAGGATTGCATAATTCTTACTTGCTACGACATACACACCTGGTGACTTGATTGTATAACGTTTCAAAGAATCAGCACTAAGGTACGGTTCTTTGCCTTGGGAATCGAATCCGATTGCTAAAGCGGGCATCATGATGCCTTCGCCCACCAAACGCAGTTTAGCATTTACTCCAGGTATCGGATTCATATTAATACTGTCTTTCCCAATAATACCTGTGCCGCCATATGATATTCCAAATGTGAATGGTTCAAAAATACCAACCGTGATACCGATAAGCATCCCACCTCTCTGAAAGAAATTCGATGAGACCAAGTACGACCCACGCTTCAACAATCCAGCCGTTGGTTTATCGACAAGCATTGTCGGTTCAATAGTTGCTGTGCTGCCTGCATAGCTTTGTGCGCTGACAAAATTATAATTTACCACAACGAATAAACTGAGTATCAGTATCTTGTTAAATATTTTCACTTAATTCTCCTTTTCAAATGTTCATCATACTTCATCATCACCAAATATTTTCTGAACATTATTGGGCAGCTTACTCGTTGTATTCATCGATGCATCAACTTTGCTTTCAAAATCGGTAGGAGCCGTCTCTTTTCGCACGACTTTAAAACCTTCTTCGTGTGGCAACTCGTTTGCCGAATTTTCGTTTTCGTCCTTGCGTTGTGTTGAAAGTTGGAGGACAGGGGCTGATGTCGGCACGAATGATTTTTTTTGTCCGATCACCTGTAATATTTTCCTTAAAACCGCCTGACCCTCATTTGTCAAATCATCTTCTGAATATGTAAGAAGATGCCCTTCGCGGACATAGAACTCACCGTTAATCATCACTTCACTTACATGGTGCGATGTTGCTTCCTGCAACACAACATCAAGCATCCTTTCGTTATTCTCATCGGCAAGTACAGTATTCATACGGAACTCCGATAGATCGAGAAAAACAATATCAGCTTTCTTTCCTATCTCAATTGTTCCAATTTCAGTATCCAACCCAAGCGTACGTGCTCCATTTTTTGTGTGAAGCGCGAGCAAGTCATATGCCTTATCCACCGGCAAACCGAGCATCTTGAGAAGAGAAGTATAGGATTGAATATTTTCTAAAGGCTGTGCTGCCCCCCAATCACTGCCAAGCGCCAATATCACATTGTGTCGGAATAATTTTTCAAAAGGAGGTATATCTGTCCCTTTCCGAAGAATCGACAGTGGAGACAAGACTAACGGTGTGCCGGACTTCGCAATAATTTCTACATCGCCATCATCAAAGCATGCAAGATGCGTCAGATGTACAGGAAAGTCAAAAACATGATAATCGGCATACAGTTGCGCTATAGATTTATTGAAGTTCTTTTTCACCACATCAAACCCATGCTGAGTTTGTCCCAAATGTAACATAACAGGCCATTGAAGTTCATGGGCAGTTCTGATCGTGGATTGAAAATTATACGTCGTGAGATTTTCTTCGTCGGAGATAGCACATGCAAATCGAGATGAGGTCCCTTGCAGCATTCGTGCAGCCTCAATCTGATCACCGTTGTGCAAACCAATGATACCCCTCACGTTCGCTTGACGCATCGCTTCAAGTGCTGCTGAAAAGGAATGTTCTGGAGTATCGAAGCCATATTCTGCTATTGTGGTTACACCGGATTTGAGAGCTGCACAGTACGACAACCTGTATAGATTCAAAAATTCTTCGTACGTGGCTTCCTTCCGTAAATAATCGATAGCAAGGTTGATAGCCGAATTCTTATTCCACCGCGACATCGGTTGTCCGGAAGTGATATATCGCAAAATGAACGACTCACCGGCATGATGCGCATCTACAAATCCAGGAAGAAGAACTTTGTCAGCCGCATTGATAACTTCCGCAGTCGGGTGCAATGCTTTCAGGACTTGAAGGGGTTTTCCAATATCGACGATACGTCCTTCCTGGATGAGCAAAGTCAATCTTCCCGCATGATGTTGTTTATCGCCGGTGAAGACGAACCCGTTTTCAATTATTTTCGTCGATTCGTTCATACTGACTAGTTTGCTCTATGCCAATTCGTTCCGTCTTTTTTATCTTCCAGACGGATTCCCAGTGCTTCTAGCTCCTTACGAATTAAATCCGCTGCCCACCAAGCTTTTTCTTGTTTTGCCTGCTGTCTAACCTTAATATGAATGCCAATCAATTGTGATTCAATATTTTCTCCATCCTTTTTTGTCGATACTTGTTCCGGAATAATTCCAAGAATCCGACCACCAAGGTCTCTGAAGCACATATCGATTTGTCTGAGAAAATCGAGAGAAAGTTTCTGTTCAGAATTTAATGCTTGATTTGTTTCGCGAGACAACTCAAAGATTACCCCCATTGCCAGCGGTGCATTGAAGTCGTCATCCATCGCTTCCATAAAGCGTTTCTTGTACAACGACAGATCAAAGCTGATTCCTTCATTCCGTTTCTCAGATTCGGCTTTCTGTAATTCCTCTCGAAGATTGCGAATAGTGGTCAACAACTTTTCATAGCCAGTCTTCGCACCTTGCAACGCTTCGTCGCTGAAATCTAATGTACTGCGATAATGACTTTGCAGAATGAAAAAACGAACGACAAGCGGATCGTATTTTATAAAAGCATCTTTCAGTGTCACAAAATTGCCGAGTGACTTCGACATTTTTTTTCCGCTTACCGTAACAAGATTGTTGTGAATCCAGTATTTCACAAACGGTTTTCCGGTAGCAGCTTCGCTTTGAGCAATCTCGCATTCATGATGCGGAAACTGGTTATCCATTCCGCCGCCGTGGATATCGAATGTTTCGCCAAGATACTTCATGGACATTGCTGAACACTCGATGTGCCAACCGGGGAAACCTTCGCCCCAAGGGCTTGGCCAATGCATAATATGTCCGCTTTCAGCTTTTTTCCATAATGCAAAATCAGCCGGATTCCGTTTCTCGGATCGTGATTCCACACGTGTACCTTCCACTGCTTCATCAAGCACTCTTCCGGAAAGCTTACCGTAATTCTTAAACTTTTGCACATCATAATAGACCGAACCATTCACTTCATATGCGAAACCTTTGGCAAGAAGCTGCTTCACCATTTCGATTTGTTCAATGACATGCCCCGATGCACGGGGAGAAATATTCGGACGTTCAATTCCAAGCTTATCCATATCCTCGAAATAGCTGCGCGTGTAAGCTTCCGCAATTTCCATCGGATGTATTTTTTCGATTTTTGATTGCTTCAGCATCCGATCTTCGCCGTCATCTAATAAATGTCCTACATCAGTGATATTCTGAATATATAATACTTTGTTGCCAAGATAACGCAGATATCTGACAATCACATCAAAAGAGACATAGCTCTTTCCATGCCCAATATGCGAATCACTGTACACTGTGGGTCCGCAGACATACATACCTACGAATCCTTCGTGAATTGGCTTGAATTCTTCTTTTTGTCGACTGAGGGTATTATAGATAAAAAGGGCCATAGCTGATTAAGTTTTAGGTGTTAGGTTTAAAGCGTTTTTCATTTTATCATTTTTCATTTTATCATTTTTCATTTAGTACTTTTCCATTTTTACTTCTCACTGTTTGCTATTTACTCTTCACTTTTTCTTTCATTTCATCCCAATCAATTCTTTTGCGCCGTTCAGGCTTGCCTCTGTTACCTCTTCTCCGCTTAGAAGTCGTGCAACCTCTCTAATCCGTTCTTCTTCATTCAACTTGCGGATGGACGATGATGTACGATTCTTTGATTCTCTTTTCTCCACCGTAAAATGACAATCAGCAAATCCTGCAATCTGTGGTAAATGTGTGATAGAAATGACCTGATGAAATTGCGACAGACTCTTGAGACTCTTTCCAACAGCCTGAGCAATCCTTCCACTGATGCCGACGTCTATTTCGTCAAAGACAAGCAATGGAAGTCGATCTGCTTTCGCAAGGATTGTCTTCAATGCAAGCATTATGCGCGAAATTTCACCGCCAGATGCGACTTTCACTAATGGTTTTACATCTTCGCCGGCATTGGTTGAAAGATAGAATTCTACGAAGTCGATACCATTTGGTGCCGCTTCGTAATAATCACGTCCAAGCTTAATATATGCACTGGTAGCTTCTCCATCCGATTTGCCCATTATGCGATTCTCAATTTTTACATCGAATTGAGCATGAGCAATACCTAGTTTCGCCAATTCCGTACATACCGACTCACCGATCTTGCTCACTAATTCCCGTCGTTTTGTCGAGAGACGTTGTGCTGCAGCAGAACATATTTTCCGGTCAGATTCGATTTGCTCCTTTAACTTCTGAATTTCACTTTCGAAGTTTTCCGCCATCAAGAATTCTTTGCCGATCTTTTCACGCTGCTCGATCACTGTATCCAAAGAACCGCCATATTTCTTTTTGAGAAGAGTGATCTGACCTAACCTCTCCCGGATTTGCTCAAGCCGTTCCGGATTGAATTCTATTTTCGAATTATAGCTTTGAATAAACTTTGTCAACTCTCCAATGATTGCTGCTGCAGAAGCACATTCATTTTTCGAATCCTCAAATGCTTTATCAATTCCGGCAAGGTCTTCCAATTGGTTCCGAGCCTTAATGAGAAGGTCGTACACCGACTGCCCGCCGATGTTCTCTACACCTTGGTGGCTGGGCTCTCCTTCATACAAAGATTGGTAGAGCTGCGATGTTGCTTCATAAAGTTTTTCCGCATTCTCTAGAATTCGCAATTCGTTTTCCAAATCCCCCTCTTCACCTCTCCGCGGATCAACGGCATCTATTTCTTTGATCTGGAATTCGTACAAATCTCGTTTTCCCTTGAGTTCATTTTCTTTTCGAGTAAGTGCTCGGAATTCTGTGAAGAGCATCGTCAAACGATTGTATGACATGCGATATTCATCTGCCAGACCATCAAGACTTCCGAATTCATCTAAGAGCTCAATATGTGTCTCCGATCGAAGCAACGATTGATGTTCATGCTGGCCATGAAGATCGACAAGATGATCACCAATTTCTTTTAAGACGTTCAGCGGAACCGGCGAGTCATTCACAAAACATCGTGATTGACCTTTCATAGAAACTTCTCTGCGGAGAATGAGGTCATCTTGCAATTCGATCTCATTCTGCTCGAGCAATATTTTTACTCTCTGATTTCCGGTTATTCCTAAAACTCCTTCTACAATAGCCTTGTCGCTTCCTTTACGGACGACGTCAGAACTTGCTCGATCACCGAGGATGAGACTCAATGCATCTATGATGATGGACTTTCCTGCACCAGTCTCACCGGTGAGGATATTGAGACCGCTCTCGAATTCGATATCCACAGATTCGATGAGAGCATAGTTGCGGATAGAAAGAGATTTGAGCATTTGCTTTTGCTCAAATGTAAGCAAAAAAGACGGAATTTCAATGAGATGAAATTCTTTCCGTAAGGTTTTATACCAGACCAAAATGGCACGTTGTCTAGTACATATAGATATTACTTTAAGGCAGAGATCTCAATAAAAAATCTCCTCATAGAGCAAATCTATCAGGAGATTCTTTAAAACTGATTAAGGGATAAAAGAACTCGCCGCCGGATTATTTTCCAACAAACAGCGGTTCGATATGCCGGGTATACAGATTGTATGTCACATTCTGCTCAATGCTTGCACGGGCACTGATAAGAGCATTTCGATATTCATCACCCATCTCTGATGCCACACGAAAGGCAATATGCACTAATTGACGGAAATTACGATCGAGCGTTTTACTGCCTTGATCATGTTTCAACGCTCCGACAAACTGGTCAGACGACCATTGAGCAACCACTGATGGCTTGGGCAGTTTGCCTTGTTCAATCTCTACCACCGTTTCGTACGGTTTGCGAAGCTCATCAAAACGATCAAACGCCAACGCATAAATTTTCTTCGCAATAGGAAGTGTATTTTTGTCTGCTGCAAGTCCAATCACTTCTTCCAACCATGTTGTTCCAGCGGTTTTCAAATGCACTCCGCCGCCAGTTTGCTTTAGTATTGAATGAATGTGCGGATACAGTGAGAACTTGTCGCTTCCTGAGTGAACGCTGAGTTTTAATTCTTTTGGAAGTGCAAATTTTTCCGTGGCAATGGAAATCACTGCAATGTCTTCTTTGAATTCTTTTGCGAATGCTGCCACATTACCTACATAATCAATTCCCTTTAAGAATTTACCGGAAAATTTCGGCGCAACGGTCTGTGCGGCAATTCCTAAATGCGCCAAACCTGCCAAGAAAAGATACAACTCCGATGGTGTTTGCGGATCGTATGCTTCATCAACTGAAACTTCTGTGATAAAATTTCCTTCGCCTTTGTTCTTTTTAATATGGACATACGTCTTGCCGGCTTCCTGTAATGCATAGAGATATTTCTTGGCAAAGGTACGAAGTTCGTCCACCGACACTTTCAACTCTCCATCCAACAACGGATGACGCAGTGTTCCGGTATGCGGTGTAATAGCTTTTACGAATTGATCAATCTTGTTATCAGGGGCTGCCTTACCGATAAAATCTGCGACATCCAGAGTGAAAAAATCGCATGCTTCGATAAAACGATCAACAGTCTTCAAGCCAATGTGATCCGCATCGACAAAAAACGGACGGTTCCATCCTTCAGCTTTTACGGCGTTTGCCGCTGCAACACGTGTCGTCGATGGTTCAGTGCCAATCAATGTATGTTCGCGGTTGGATTTATTCCACACCGGTGTCACCTCAACACCTTTATCTTGTGCTTTCTTTAAAGCACGAAGCTGCGCTCGTCCTTCCAATCCGAATCGATCGCCAATGCCAATAGAGAATCGTCCTAACACCAAAGTTCCAGTTTTCATTGTTATCCCAATCAATAATTGTTGATTATTTTTTTCTTTTGTAAGAAGAATCAAAGCAAAAAGTTCTTACATATGAAATGATAAACATTAATTATAAATTTTCATAGTGTTATTTTCAATGATAGATATACGACAAGTAAGATTATCTGTCTCTTTAATTAATCCGTCAACAAATTCACTCAATTCTTTATTATACCGCTCTTTTCTTCAAAGACAAATAATGCTAATAATATTAGGCTAAGAACAAGAGATTAGTTCTGAGATGAGAGATTCGGACTTACATCAAAAAAGCGAATCTCCGGCACATCACCAATAACAGTATGGTAGTATGCATAGTGAATAAATTCTGCCAAGCTCTCTTCCTCACGTTCACCCAAGTCGTAGGAAAACGAAGAGAAATACTGTGTTATCTCTCCAAGAGGAAGATTCTGCTGCTGTGCGACTTCTTGAGCAATCTGTGATTGCAGAAGTACACCATTGTTCTTTGCCGTGAGTAAGGCTTTCGCTTCTTGTTCAGTCATTTCTTCTTCACGTCCTACCCAGAAACCATGAACATACGGCAAATCGGTCAGATCATTCCACTCTTCGACAAGATCGAGTGTGAAGACACCTGATTTCTTGTATAAATTTGGAATTTCATTCACCAACAACGCAGCATCAGCCTTTGCAAGCATTGCATCGATATTCGGCATCATCGGAACAAATTGGAGATTTTGACGAGATGAGTTATTGCGATACTTTTCTTCCAGAATGATCTTCGCGAGAATGATTTCTGAAGTAAAGCGCACATCAACTGCAATGCGATCGATGTTGTGCAGTTCCGATTTGAGAACGAGTTGAATGGTGTTAGTCGAAGTGGATGAGGCAACACAGATATTCGGCACAATACAATATTCTCCTCCGTGCCGAGCATAGTCGATAGGAGATAAAAAAGCGTTCCGAATTCCTTCGGAACGCTGGCTGAGTTTCAACGCATTTTGTGCGGGTATGTCTATGATCGGATCAAACGGAGATTCTGTTTGATCGAAGCCAAACAAGAGCGGCTTCAGGTAGAGTGCATCGGACACTGCAAGCCGCGACTTCATCAGGCATTCGTTTTTTGCGCAACTGCTTTCGTAGCGAGTTCGCGCACATAGTAAATCTTCGAACGGCGGGCTTTGCCTTCCTTTACCTTCTCGATTTTTGCAATACGAGGAGAATGCAGGGGAAAGATTCTTTCGACACCGACTCCGTCAGAAATCTTTCGGACGGTAAATGTCGCATTGATGCCCGATCCACGTTGTCCCATGACAATGCCCTGGAATTCCTGGATGCGTTCTTTATCACCCTCCTTCACCTTCACGTGCACGTTCACGATGTCGCCTGATTTGAATTTTGGGACATCTGTTTTTAGTTGAGTCGCCTCAACAAGCTTCAACTTATCCATTGGTGTTTCACTCCACTAAATCAATATATCGTGTATTTGTATTCTCTATTCTTCTGTATTTACGATGCAGAACTATCACCCCGTAACCGTCTTGTTCTTTGCTCACGCTGTTCCGTGCGCCATCGGTCTATTTCGTGATGATTTCCGGAAAGCAACACATCCGGAATGGTCATCCCGCGATATTCTGGCGGCCTTGTGTACTGAGGACAGCCAAGCATTCCATCCTGAAACGAATCGGTCAATGCTGACTCACCATCATTCAAGACACCGGGGATAAGCCGTACAACTGCATCGACAACAACCACTGCCGCCAACTCACCGCCTGTCAAAACATAATCACCAATGGAAATCTCGCGCGTTGCCAACACTTCGCGTACTCGTTGATCTACACCTTTATAATGACCACACAGCAGTATGAGATTCTTTTTCAGCGATAACTGCGTTGCAATCTTCTGCGTAAACACTTCGCCATCAGCCGCAAGAAATATTATTTCATCATACTGGCGTTGTGCCTTCAGGGCTTCAACACATTCAAAGAACGGTTCCGGTTTCAGCACCATCCCTGCGCCACCGCCATAGGGTGCATCGTCAATGGTGTTGTGTTTATCGTGCGTATATGCACGGAGATCGTGCACGACAATCTCAACAATCTCTTTATTCTGTGCCCGTTTCAGGATACTTTCCTGCAATGGGCTTTCCAACAGCTTCGGCAATCCTGTTATAATATCGATGCGCATCACTCAAGCAATCCTTCTAAAGCATGGATAGTAATGCGTTTCATCTTTACATCTACCTTCCGGATGATCGCTTTGACTGCCGGAATCAAAAATTCCTTTTTGCCATTCCGGATAACCCATACATCATTTGCTGGAAGCGAAAGCAGATCGATCACTATTCCGACATTCATCTGCTCTTCAGTTACTACTTCACATCCGATCACCTCGTCCATGAAGTAGCTCCCTGTACGGAGTTTTATAGTCTGCTCTTTCGGAACGAATAGATATTTATTCCGAAACTCTTTTGCTTCATGCGGTGTCTCAATACCATCCAGACTCACAACAACCTGTTTGGCATCAATCCGCACTGCGTGAATATCCCGCTGTTCCACTCTCGTTGCATCGTGTCCCACCCACACTGATTGTAAACCTGCAAATCGCTGTTTATCGTCTGTCAACGGCAGAACTTTCACCTCGCCCTGAGTACCTATCGGTTTGGAAATTCTTCCAATCGCAATCAAATCCATACAGAATATCTTGCCATCCATCCCGGATTCATGGCACCGAGTCCATCGAACTGCCTACCCAATGATATCTAAAACCGCTCGCTTACCTTCTTTTGCGGCGACCGCTTTTAGGAGCACGCGCAATGAAGTTGCTGTTTGACCACGCCTGCCGATGACTTTTCCGATCTCTCCTTCAGCTACCTTGAGTTTGAAGATGTGCTTGTTTTCTTTTTCTTCTATCTCAATAGTGACGCTTTCCGGATGATCCACTAGATGTTTTACAACGAATTCCAGAAATTCCTTCATCGTTCCACCTCGGTATCAGTTGTTCTCCAGGCGTTTGCAGGTTACCTTTGCCTCGACGATCCCAGTGTACAACCATTTCAATTGTGGAAACTGCGTTAGTGCTTTGCTTCTGCCCTAACCGTGGATTAATGAACTGCTATGGAAAAATCAGTTGTCAAAATCCGTTCGATGGAAAAAACATCAAGTGTATAGTCAGATTCGCTGACTGTATTACGCAGCAGCCGGTGCTGGAGCTGGAGTTTCTGCCGGGGGAGCGGATTTTTTCTTCCGCTCTGCTCGTCGTGATTTCCGATCGGCTTCGCGCTTTGGTTTTTCAACCTGAAGCATCTGCCAGCGTTCCATCACACTCTTCACCGTCGCCTCATCTTTGCCCTGGCGCGTGAGTGTCCAGTGCAGCCAAAAACCTGTACGTCTCAGTAATGAACGCACCGTATCTGTTGGTTGTGCACCTTTGCGCAACCAAAATTCAATGCGCGGCTCTTTTAATGACAATGTGATAGGATTTGTGTGCGGATCGTATTGCCCGAGAGCTTCGAGATATCCACCATTGCGAGGAGAACGGGAATCTGTCGCCACCAACTTATAAATTGGATGCTTCTTCTTTCCCTCTCTCCGCATTCGAATTTTAACCAATGTTATTACTCCTGTGTTTTACTTGACTCAGTTATCAAAATAGTTATTTTCATAATCGATTGCTAATTCATCGGAAATTGCATGCCGTGCATCGCACGACGCATATTCCCTTTTTTAAACCGTTTCATCATCTTTTGCATCTCATCGAACTGTTTCAGCAATCGGTTGACATCCTGCACCGTCGTACCACTTCCCAGTGCAATACGGCGTCTCCGATTTCCATTGATAATTGATGGACGCAACCGTTCTTCCGCAGTCATCGATTGAATAATAGCTTCAACACGTACAAGGCTCTTCTCGTCAATCTCGGCATTTGCCGGGAGCCGGTTCATTCCCGGAATCATCCCCATCACTTGACTGAGAGATCCCATCTTCTTGACTTCCCGAAGCTGATCCAGAAAATCTTCAAAAGTGAATTGCGACTTCCGGAGCTTTTCTTCCAGCTTGATCGCTTTTGCTTCGTCAAAATGTTCTTGCGCTTTCTCGACAAGGGTTACAATATCACCCATACCGAGAATGCGAGACGCAATGCGGTCCGGATAAAACGGTTCCAGTGCATCTAACTTTTCGCCGACACCGATGAATTTAATCGGCTTTTGAACCACTGCTCGTATTGAAAGTGCAGCGCCACCGCGACTATCACCATCAAGTTTTGTAAGAACAATGCCGTCGAAATTTAAACGTTCGTGAAACGCTTTCGCCGTATGAACAGCATCCTGTCCGGTCATCGCATCGACCACGAACAAAATTTCATGCGGCTGTGCAATATCACGAACTGCTTCCACTTCCTTCATCATCTCTTCATCGACATGTAAACGGCCTGCCGTATCGATGATGACTGTATCTCGAACATTCTTGCGTGCGAAATCAATAGAGTTCTGTGCAATTTTCACTGCTCCAACCCCGCGTTCCGCATATACCGGAATCTCTATCTGCCTTCCCAACATCTCCAGCTGATCGATAGCAGCAGGCCGGTGAACATCTGCTCCGACGAGTAATGGAAATCGCCCTTTGCTTTTCAGATGATTCGCCAACTTCGCAGAGAACGTTGTCTTTCCGGATCCTTGCAATCCTGCCACCAAAATAACCGTCGGCGGCGCTTGCGCTGTTGCAACATCTGCCTTCGACTCACCGAGCAGATTCACCATCTCATCATAAATAATCTTGATGATAAGTTGCCCCGGAGTAAAGCTCATAAGGACTTCCTGCCCCACGGCACGCTTTTGAACATCTTCGATGAACTGCTTAACAACCTTATAGTTCACATCTGCATCAAGCAAAGCACGGCGGACTTCACGCAAAGATTCCTCAATATTCTGAGGCGTAATCTTTCCCTGTCCCCGAAGCTTTTTAAATGCCGCTTCTAACTTCTGGGTAAGGCTCTCAAACATTTGCTTTCCATCGTCAATAGTACAACAAAACTTCTTTTGCCTCAGCGTTAGTAAAACCGAGAGCGCCAGAAGTTCATACGAGTTTACTAACTAAAAAATAGCGAAAAAAGGGGAGGCAATCAAGAAGTTATTTGGGATTTTCATCTCCAACAAGATAAAGATGCGACCGGCTTTTGCGTAAAATTTTCTAATAGCCAAACGCTCAACCGAGCACGCGTACTACTTCTTGCAGTGTTGTCACGCCGGTGAGCGCCTTACGGACTGCATCCTGCCGAATTGCCTGGAATCCGCAATTGACAGCCTCTTCGCGCATCTTCAGAATGGATTCCTTATTGATAATCATGTCGCGTAACATTGGGCTAATCGTAACAATTTCAGCTATGGCTGTACGTCCTTTGTAGCCTGTACCAAAGCAATTCTGACAACCGCGGCCGTGGAAGAGTTTGAGATCAGATGACTCCATTGGCGCACCGACCATTTGAAGTTCATCGGGTGAAAGCTGATATTCTTCCTTACAATTGAGACAGATTTTTCGGATTAAAAGTTGATAAACAATTCCAGCCAGCGATGATGCGAGCCAGTATGGGGGAATACCAAGATTTAAAAGGCGATGAATAGCGCCGATTGCATCATCGGCAAGCATGGTACTGAGCACCAGATTCCCTGTCTGTGCGGCTTCAGCAGCAACAATGCCGGTTTCTGCGTCACGTATTTCACCGATCATAATAACGTTTGGATTTTGTCGGAGAATCGCCCTGAGTGCATCAATAAAATTGAACGATTTATCAGTTGGTAAGTTCACCTGGCTGGCGTATGGCAAACGGAACTCAACTGGGTCTTCAACAGTAATAACATTTTTTTCCGGAGTCTGAACATGATTCACGGACGCATACACTGTAGTTGATTTGCCGCTTGCAGATGGTCCCGTGACCAAAAACAATCCCCGTGGATTACGGAGCAACATTTTCAACCTTTCAAGATTTTCTTTTCCGTATCCAAGTTCATCAAGCCGGGAGATGGTCGCTGTCTTCCTCCACAATCGCACCAAACATCGTTCACCTGAAATTACAGGAATCACATTGACGCGGAAATCGAACTGTTCATTTCCATATACGGCAGAATAACGACCTTCTTGTGGTTTCTTTCTCTCAAATTGATTCAGCGTCGCACGTGTTTTCAGCACGCTGAGAACAGGATCGTTCATATCGGGAGAAAGAGAAACTAATCTCCTGAGTGTTCCTTCATGCCCCAAACGGATTTGCAGTTCTCCCTCAATCGGCTCGAAATGGATGTCCGTTGCACCGCTTTGAATAGCTCGGAATAAGACTTCCTCGACGATTTGGTCCGCTGTGGGCAGCTTGCCTATGCGAAATAACTCTCGAATTTTGTCTTTCGAGAGGGATTTTACATCAAGCTGTTCGAGAGCAATCCGCTGTGTAACTTGCCCCGGTTGTCCAGGTGTCTGACGCGGCGGTATGGGTTGTTGTGGTGTGACTGCCATTGTTTTTCTCCGACAAAGTGACGGCTCAATGGTACCTTACACATTGAATCTTTTTCAATCCTCCTTCAATAGACCGTTTCTCAATTTCTCACGGTGGTTTTTTGAATGAAGATTGTTCCTGCGTTCTTAACTTGCTTTCTTCAACGCTTCTGCCCCGCTAACGATGTCGAGCAGTTCTTTCGTAATGCTTGCTTGCCGTTCCTTGTTGTACGATAGCGTTAAATCACGGATAAGCTCTTTCGCATTTTCCGTTGCGTTACTCATCGCTGTCATTCGGGCGCCTTCCTCTGCCGTACTGGACTCCAGCAAAATGCGCCACATTTGGAAATTGAGGTGTTTTGGCAACAGTACATCGATAATATCGCTAATGGACGGCTCATAAATATAGTCAACCTGAGCAAGTGCGTGAAGATCCTTGGTCTCTTGAATTTGCTCCGGGGGGATCGGCAAAACTTGCTCAACAACAATCCGCTGTTGGATAACCGACTTGAACTCGTTGTAGACAACTTCCACTTTGTCGTACTCACCCATGAGGTACTGATCCACTAACTGCTGAATGATGGTTCGTGCGTGACCGAAGTGGAGACCCCCAAAAATACCGACATGTTTCGCATAGAGAGTATAATTTCGCTTCGAGAAGAAATCCGTTGATTTTTTCCCTACCGTCACGATCCGAACACCACCGGGTTCCTTCAGTAAATGTCGATACTGTGAGTTCATATGGTCGGTAGCAGCTTTGATAACGTTGCCATTGAAGGCACCGCACATGCCCCTATCTCCCGATACAACCACGAGCAGCACACGTTTGACTTCACGTTCTTTCAGCAAGGGATGAATCGAGAGATCAATTTTGGTTACCAAACGACGAAGGAGCTCGTTCATTTTGCGTGCATACGGACGTGTTGAAACGAGTGCGTCTTGAGCGCGGCGAAGTTTTGCCGCTGCGACCATTTTCATCGCTTTGGTAATTTTCTGTGTGCTTTTAACGCTTGTGACCCGGCGCCGTATTTCTCGAAGTGTTGCCACAGATTACTTCACCATTCCTTTAAATTTCTGAACGAATTCTTTCGCAATAGCATGAAGCCTTGTTTCTGTTTCTTGAGAAAGTTCTTTCGTCTCGGCGATTGTTCCAAGAACATCTGCATATTTCATGTCCATCATCTCAAGAAATTCCTGCTCAAATCGCTGTACTTCTTCTAACGGCAGCTCATCCAAATATCCATTCGTACCTGTGAACATACTCGCCACCTGTTTCTCAACCGGCATCGGGATATATTGACCTTGTTTGAGCAACTCAACAAGATGAGAACCACGGCGTAATGCTTGCTGAGTCGATTTATCAAGATCAGAACCGAATTTCGAAAACGCTTCCAACTCACGATACTGGGCAAGATCCATGCGCAGACGTCCCGCTACTCGCTTCATTGCCTTGATTTGTGCGTTTCCACCGACACGTGATACCGAGATACCAACATTGATTGCAGGACGAACACCGGCATTGAACAAACTGGGTTCAAGATAAATCTGACCATCAGTAATGGAAATGACATTGGTTGGTATGTATGCAGAAACGTCGCCTGCTTGCGTTTCGATAATCGGTAATGCAGTGAGACTTCCACCGCCGAGTTCATCATTAAGCTTTGATGCTCGTTCTAATAAACGTGAGTGTAGATAGAAGACATCACCAGGATACGCTTCACGTCCCGGAGGTCTGCGCAGAAGTAACGACATCTGGCGATATGCTTGTGCATGCTTTGATAAGTCATCGTAGATCACAAGTGCATGACGACTGGAATCGCGAAAATATTCTCCCAACGTCGCACCTGCGTAGGGAGCGATAAACTGTAACGGTGCAGAATCGCTCGCAGATGCATGAATCACTGTCGTGTAATCCATTGCGCCATATTCTTCAAGTGTTGCTACCACTTGCGCAACCGTCGATCCCTTTTGACCGATGGCGACATAAATGCAATAAACTGGCTTGATGCCTTCTTTCTTTGCCTTGTCTGTGTGTGTATATTTTTGATTGATAATAGTATCAATCGCAATTGCAGTTTTCCCTGTTTGGCGGTCACCAATAATCAGTTCTCGCTGTCCGCGCCCAATCGGGATCATGCCATCCACCGGTTTGATACCGGTCTGCAAAGGTTCTTTCACCGGACTTCGAGCAATAACACCGAGCGCCTTGCGTTCCAACGGAAGAAATGTATTAGTCTTGATCGGCCCTTTTCCATCAAGCGGCTGGCCAAGTGGTGTCATTACGCGCCCGAGCATCTGTTCACCCACGGGCATGGATGCAACACGACTCGTTCGCTTCACGGTGTCGCCTTCCTTGATATGCGTTGAATCGCCAAAGATCACGCATCCGACATTGTCTTCCTCGAGATTCAACGTCATACCAAATACATTGCCGGGGAATTCCACTAACTCGCTCGCCATAACTTTCGAGAGACCATAAACACGTGCGATGCCATCACCGACTTGCAGGACGGTTCCGACATCATATACATCTACTTCCTTTTCAAAACCGGAAAGCTGTTTTCGCAATATTGCCGATACTTCATCTGGTCGTACTTCTGACATTTTCTTCCTCTATGCATCTCCAGCATAAATCCAGCTGGATGATATGGGACAAATATTATTTAATAGGATACTGTCCGGAGACTATGCCACAGTAATCTCTTCCGCAAACCTCTTGCGAAGAAGTTCAAGCTGGCGCTTCACGCTGCCATCAAACATCGTATCTCCGATACGAGCTATGAAGCCGCCAATTAATTTTGAATCCAAGCTTACATCGACGCGAACTTTCTTCTTCGAGTACGCTTCAAATCGCTGCTCAAGTTGTGCTGTTTGCTGTGCCGATAATTCTGCTGCTGCCTTCACGTGCACATTGACGATTCCCAATGTCTCATCCTGCAGACGAAAGAAGACCTCGATGACGTTCAAAAGAATATCCTCTCGTCCCTTTTCAGCAAGGAGAGATAAGAATTTTAGCGTGAGCGGTTGAATCGCCTTGCCAAACGTCGCTTCAAACACCTGCTGTTTCTTCTCCTTCTTTAGGACAGGACTCTTCAAGAATAGTTGGAACTCGTGCGACTCTTTGATATTCCGACGGATAACGGCGAGATCATCACTCACATCCTTAAGTATATGCAATTCTTCAGCGGCGGCCATCAACGCTTCGGCATAACGATTTGCTGTTCGCAGATTATTCATAATCTATTAATTCTTCGGAAGTTGATTCATCACAGAATCTATGAGTTGCTTCTGCTTTTTCTCGTCGAGCGTTTCTTCGAGAATTTTTTCTGTCGCTTTGATTGCAAGATCAGCGACTTCTGCACGAAGCTGTAGTTTCGCTGCATCCACATTGCGTTGGATTTCTTCCGTCGCCAGTTTCAATTCTTGTTGAGCTTGTTGTTTTGCCTTCGTTACAATTTCTTCCTTTAACTTTTCGGCAAGCGCCTTACCTTCGCGGATCATTTTCCGGTATTCTTCTTCCGCACGGGCAAGGTTCTTTTCGTTCTGCTTTAGCATTTCCGCTGCTTCCGTTCGTGCACGATCTGCTTCTTCAAGTGCAGCGTGAATTTTTCCCTCACGGTCACTGAGCACCTTCAGCATGGGTTTCCAAGCAAATTTTGCCAGAACGACGGACAGACAGATGAATGTGACGATGGTCCAAACAATCAGACCTGGATTAATCTCTATCATATATTCAACCTCAAATTATGATTTAATTGCGAGCACCATACAAATGACGAGTGCAAAAAACGTTACGCCTTCGATAAGTGCTGCAGAAATAATCATAGCAGTTCGAACTTGCGGGGCAACCTCAGGCTGACGACCGCTTGCTTCCATTGTGGCAGCAGCAAGCTTACCGATACCATACGAGGCACCGAGAATAATAAGTCCTGCGCCTAATCCGGCAGCTAGATGTGCAATAGCGTTTATTCCCATTATAGAATTCTCCTGTAATTTGAAATGAATGTGTTATTTGCATGACCTAATAATGATAATTAATGATTTCCTTCATGACTTTCATGTGCTGCCTGTACTCCAAATCCCATAAACACTGCAGTCAGCATAGTAAATATGTATGCCTGCAAAACAGCTACAAACAACTCCAACATATTGATGAATAATGCAAACAAAACCGACACCGGGGCTACCGCAATCGATTGAAACATAAAAATGAGCCCGATAAGAGATAGAATAACAATATGTCCTGCACTCATATTTGCAAAAAGACGGATACAAAGTGCAAATGGTTTTGTAAAAAGTCCCAATATCTCGATTGGAATCATAATAATCCACAAACCCCAGTGGACACCTCCTGTGAGATGCATAAGGTAGTTTTTTAATCCCTGTGAGCGGATAGCCGAAATTTGAATCATAAAAAAAGCAACCGTTGCTAATCCTGCTGTGACCATAATATTTCCGGTTGGAGTTGCACCATACGGTACTAATCCAATCAGATTCATGAAAAGAATATAGAAAAAAGTGGTGAGGAGATAGGGCATATATTTGATACCTCCCGGTCCCATATTCGGAAGAACTACTTCATCACGAATAAATACTACCAGCATCTCAATGAGGTTTACGAACCCATGCGGCACGAAAGTTTTTCGATATGCACGGGATGCAGAGATGGCTCCAAGAATGAGAAGAAGGGCACAAAGCAGTAGAAAAAGAACATGCTTCGTCGGTGAAAGATCAAGCACGAAGCTGCCTAAATGAACCGGCGGTAATTGGGGTAATTCAATATGAAAACCCGGAAGCTCAATCGTACGCGAGTCCTTCACATGATCGAGAAGGTGCTGAAAATTGAATTTCTCACCATGTCCGGATGCTTCATGACTTATCATTTTTTGGGCACTATCAGCAACAGCTGCGGCAACATGCTGAAGCGTATCAGGCGTTATGGGATTCTCGAAAATCAATACTTTCTCAATCTATTTTTTTGTAGAAACTCTTTTCTGAAGATAATAAATTTCTAATCCCAAATTCATCACATAGAAAAACAGCAATGTCAGCATTAACGATGCAGGATGGAAGGCAAATACCCGGATGAGCATCAAAAATGCTCCCCACATCAGCATCAATCGTCCGACCATTCCACCTAACACATATTTCAGAAATGTTGTATGCGATCGCTCGAACGACGCTTCAATTGCCAAATATCCCAACAATAAATTCGCAAGACTCATGATGCTGCCCGCAATAATACTGTGCATTACTTCTCTCGTTGCAAATTCCGAAATCGGATAATAGGTGAGCGCTGCCGTACACATGAAACAGAACAATACTAATCGCAGAAATGACCAATCAATTTTCACGCTTATCACTCGTTCGGTTCCGTTCTTCATCCGCAATCATTGAAGCAACCGATTTGAAAAATTTTACAAATCCTCCAACCATTCCTATTGACGTTCCTACTAATTTTCCGATCGGTGCAATTCCGTATCTTTTATCAACCCAATCACCAAGGAAAAAGAAGACAACGATCGCTGCTGCCAATTGAAATCCTAGTGTCAGGTACGGTCCATACTCACGATACGTTCCTTGGATTTCAACTTTTTTCTTTTTGTCTTGCGTTCCGCTATTCGGAGATTCAGAGTTCATCTCGTATGCTTGGTCTCCGATTTTATTTCTATCAGTGTTTCACTTCATACGTCGGGGTTCTATCGGTCATAGAAATCTTACCGTCGAAAATCGACCCCTCGTCAATGACAAGGCGAGTGGCATGGATATCGGCACGGACGATTGATTTTCCTTCGAATACAATTTTTTCTGCAACATTGATCGTACCACGTACTTTTCCACCAATGGTGACATTTTTTGCAGCAATATTCCCATCGATCTCGCCGGTAACGCCTACTGCAAGCGATTCACTTGCTGTCACTTCACCGACCAATTTCCCATCCACACGCACGCTGCCTTGGCTTCGAATTTTGCCTTCCACAACTGTCCCGGCGCCAATTATGTTCATTTCTTTGATAGGGTCAAGTTTCGCAGCCACAGATCACCTCTAGAGATAATAATTAATCATATAAATGGATGGATCCACTGGAATTCCATCTTTCCAAATTTCAAAATGCAGATGTGGACCAGAACTCGTGGTTCCAGAATTTCCCAAGGTTGCAATCGGTTCACCTCGCCGAACGAACGAACCGGCAGATTTCAACAACGTTTGATTGTGCTTGTAGAAACTCATAAAACCGCTCGCATGCGATATAATGACTACATATCCATCGTTATATGTCCAACCGGAAAAAACGACGTTTCCATCTGCGGCTGCAATGATGAGTGTGCCTATCTTTCCGGCAATATCCAGTCCATAATGGTTATCCTCCGGCTCGAACCCACGTGTCATATATCCTTCGGTCGGAAGTACTGCAGGAAATGAGATTGCACTTCGCCCGTCTGTTTCAGACTTCGCAGTCTGGGCTGGAATCATCCGCTGTGCTGGATTCATCAATTGGGTCGACCTCGCAGCTATCTGTCCTTCCTGTATCAAATCACTCTTTTCTGCCTGAGAAGCTCGTGAAGTTACTTTGACAACTCCGGAATCAGACAACGTAATATTCTCACCAAATGCCCGTCGGAGTTTGATGTTATAACTTCGTAACTCGACAAGCTGCTCCATCAAACTCATCATTCGTTGGTTTAAAGAGACCAACTCTTTGCTATACCTATTTTCAAGTCCTTTATTCGATAATGGGAATACCTGACCTAATGGAGTATAGGTCAGAGTGAGCACCACGATCGTTACCGCCAATACCGCGAAGAGCACGAATCCTGTTGCTAATTGCCAGAAAGCTATTTGGAAGTTTTTAGCTTTGCTGGCATCTTCATCCGGCACCAGTACAATCGTGTATCGGTTTTTTTTTGATTTATGGTGCTGACGATCTGCTGCCAAACGCTACTCTTCACCTCAATTGTGACTTATGTGACTTATTTGAATGTAAAGTATAACAAAAAAAGCTGAAAGTCAAAATTATGCATTGCTTGACTTCCCTGTCGATTTTGCGTATATTTAAGTAATTAGTTGGCTAACTTTTGTTCTCTCCATATTGTATCAGCCAACCTCATGCAACCCAAAGAAGGGTTAATAAGGAATCAAAATGGCAAAGACAAAATACATCATGCACCAATGTGCATACTGTCGGCGGGAAACAAAGATGGAATTCATAGGTGGTCAGCCATCTGAGGATATCAACGCTGAGATTATAAAGGTTTGGTATCGCTGTGGTAAGTGCAAACACAGTGCGTTACTAACACTCTCTCCTGCGAGCCAGATGAAGAAGAAGCGTGCTGTTGCCATTAACCGTGAACTATGCACTCCATACGCCAAGGAAAAGATATTCTCGGTTGGTGAAAACATTTATCACTCAGAATGGGATGATGTCGGAAAGGTTGTCCGAAAAGACAAAATGTCGAATGGAATTCATTCGATTGTCGTTACATTCGAAAAAACTGGTGAGCGAAAGCTTCTGGAAAACATCCAGGCATAATCAGAAATTATATTTAGAAACAAAGTTGTTTAGTTGTTACCCTGAGCGAAGGAGGTGATTTCTTGGTCGGCATTATTATAGGTGAAAATGAACCAATCGACCGTGCTATACGACGTTTTAAGAAGAAATATGAACGATCAGGCATTCTGAAAGAAGTAAAGAAGCGTGCATTCTTCACTAAACCTTCGGTCAAGAAACGTATGAAGCAGGCGAAAGCAATTCGCCGGTCTCAACGTGCGGCATCAGAAGAATTGTAGCTATATGAAAGTAAACAAAAAGCCTCTTCAGCATTTAGTTGAAGGGGCTTTTCGGGTTTTTTAGCGCAATCCGTTTTCTTACTTAATATCCTGGCCAACCGATTCCTCTCGCTGCCGTGCTACTTCCATGAGATGGTGAATGGTCTGAAAATCTGCTGAACGCTGAGAGTGCACTACCATCCATCGATTATCCCGGCGCTCAAGAATGAAGGTCGTGGGCAGATATTCATCCATCATAATTCCATTGAGTGAATATGTCTGCCGCAGAATAAAGAACGCGTAGGCACCACCACTATAAACCTTAACATACATGCTTTCCAAACGGTTTTCGTACTCTTTGATTCCAGGCAATGCATGGCGCAATCGCGATTTTGTAGAATCGATTGGCTCCGTCATCCCCCAATAGGTCACATAATAGACATCCTTATCAAAGAAATTATCCATCAAGCTATCAGTGTTCATCGGAATGCCATTATAAGCTTGCTTCAGCGCTTGATGGAAATCAGCAATTTCACGTTCGATGAGTGCAACATCTTCAGATATATCACCCGATGATTTCTTTTTTCCTGAGACACAGGAAATCAACAGCACTAAGAGTAACGATGCAATAATTCTCATGTATTGCCTCTTTTTATTGTATTCGGAAATGAATCTTTAGTTGTTTTTCCCAAGAACAAAAAACATTGAATGATACAGCGCCTTCTCTTCTCACTATGCCTCTCACTTGATTCCTTATCAGTAAAAATTTCGCTCCCACTTATGCTTGCGAATTTCTGCAATCATGCTATTGCTTAACTTTCTTCCATCGGAAAATCGGCAATTCGCCTCAACATTTGCGACACTACGCATGCCAGGGATGACTGTCGATACAGCAGGATGATATAAGCAAAAACGTAATGCTAACTCGGGTAATACTGCCGCTTCCTTGCCAAGAAGCTGCGTGAGCGCATTTGTTCGTTCTACAACTTGTTGTTTCCGGTCATCGCGGAAGTAATGATTGCGGAAATCTCCTGCGGGGAATTTTGTATCCGATGTAATCTTCCCTGTCAGTCCGCCTTCGTCCAACGGCACACGGACGATAATACCGATATTCTTTTCCCGGCAAAGTGGGAAAAGATTATTCTCCGGGGTTTGATCAAAAATGTTATATATGACTTGAAACGAATCCACTAATCCCGTCGCACCGACCTTCAGCGCATTGTCCGGCTGGTGATCATTAATAGAAATCCCGAAGAATCGTATTTTCCCTTGTTCCTTTAACTTGGCGATAGCATCCTGCCATTCAGCATCCGGCGTCCAATCGTCATCCCATACATGGAATTGCTGAACATCAATGGAATCAACATGAAGGTTTTTCAAACTGGTTTCAGTGGATTTGATAATATGATCGTAGGGAAATGCTTCGCGCAGCATTGTTCCCGATCGTGCCGGCCACTTTCCGTTTTTGGGAGGAATCTTCGATGCAACATACAATTGTTCCTTCCGCTCCCTCATTACCTGTCCAACTAAATTCTCCGAGTGCCCATTGCCATAGACCAAAGCCGTATCGATAAAGTTCAGTCCAAGATCGACGGCACGATGCAAGGCACGAATTGATTCATCATCCTTTGCCCCATGCCATAATGTCCCGCCGATGCCCCAAGCCCCGTAACCAATTTCTGAAATCTTAAGTCCGGTTTTACCAAGTTTTCTGTATTCCAAGACGTTTCTCCTTTCTCATTATTCTTCACCCGTCAGCTTCTTCCACTTATCTTCAAGGGCTTGTTTGGAATTCTTTGGGAAAAACTTTGCATGGAGCTGCTTCAACTTCGCCATGGTGAGAGAATCAAGTTCTTCGTCATCATGATCTCTCTTGACCATCATCTCAAACGATTGTCGTTCATCCGAATTCATTTTCGTCATCACGTGCTTCAACCGCTGAACCATCTTGCGTTGCTCAACCGATGTCATGGTTATTCCTCCGATGGATGGAAATCATTTTGCCCACTTCTTCAGAAACGCAAAGACTTTTGTTTTATCGTGTCCTTTGTAAGGATGGTCTTTTGGAAATTCCAATTCTCCTGTATCCTGTGAGTGTATCAGCTGGCCGTTTTTATTGAGAATAAAGATATGCGGATACCCTGCAATTTTCGGATACTTCGAGAGAACTACTTTGTTCTTATTCTCCTGGCTTACATTGATCTTGACAACAACGTAATGCATGTTGAGATAGTTTTCAAGGTCTTTATTCTGAATGAAAAGACTATCGAGACGATGACACCAGATACACCACTCACCGCCGATATCAAGAAGAATGCGCTTGTTAGATTTCTTCGCCAGCACAATGGCATCTTGAATATCTTTCTGTGCATCGCGTGCGGGATCAAACTTCTGGTGTTGTTCAGATGTTGATTTGGTGGAATCAATAGGTTGTGCGAGAATCAGTGAAACGGTTAGCAGAATGAATGTAAGCATCGAGAGAATCGCTACTTTCATAGGTAATTCCTTAGATGGATGTCACGAAAGAAGTTGGGAGAAAAGGAATGATCCGGTTTGATCATATCAATAAATAGTCTGAGGCATAAAAACACCTTGTGCCGAGGGCGGGACTCGAACCCGCACGCCCTTTGCAGGACACAGGATTTTAAGTCCTGTGCGTCTACCAATTCCGCCACCCCGGCAGGGTAAATGCGGATTTCTGATTTCGAATTGCGGATTATCAAAAAAATCCGCAATTGACAATCCGCATTTCGCAATTTATTGAGGCGCCGAGCGGATTCGAACCGCTGCATAAAGGTTTTGCAGACCTCTCCCTTACCACTTGGGTACGGCGCCATTTAGTTTTTATTCTGTTTTCGACACTTGCAACTCTCAACTCTTACTCTATTGTGCCAAGTTTGGCATGTATAGTGCCAAGTTGAGTGCCAAGTTTGGTACCAAGTCCGTTCTATCGTTCACCTATAAATACAAATGCCCTTCGTGTCATTTCGGCACTTCCGATGCCGTGCAATTCACATAAGGGCAATTGTATCAATCTTTGATATTTAATATCGGAAGATTTTAAATGAATCAATTGCTGTAGTAAGATACAAAATAAGGTGAAGCGATGCAATAATTTTTCAAATGGAAAAGAACTGCCATAATTTTTCTATATTCTCCCTTCAATTCGTGATGCTATTCTTCAGATTAAACATTCCGGCTAATATATTCACCTCCCTATGCAATTGCTGGGGAAGCAAATGTGAATATATTTCCGTTGTTTTACTCGTTGAATGTCCAAGTAGCTTTTGAATTGCAAATAACGGAACGCCTTTCTTTACCAAGTGGGTAGCGAAAGAATGTCGGAGAGAATGAAAATGTAACTTGTCATTGATTCCAGCACTAATGACGTGCTTTTTGAATTTCTGCGATATGGTTTGTTCCTTTAGTGGTTTTCCTCTTTTATTATGGAACACAAAGGCACTTTCATTTCTCATATTCTCCTGCCTATCCTTCAGCAAACGGAACAGTTCTTTACTCATCGGAACGATCCGGTTTTTTCGTGACTTGGTTGTAAAGGTTTCACTATTCTTCACCTGAATGATCTTTGAAGTGAAATCAAGATCATTCCATCGAAGGTTAAGCAACTCAGCAAGCCTGAGACCAGAAAGAAGCGCTGTGATACACAATTCCCTAAAGTCCTTACTCTGCACACTTGAAAGCAAGGTATTGAATTCATCTTCTGAAAAGAACAAAGGCATAACTTCCGGAGGTTTCGGTTTCTTCACCTTCCGGAACGGATTCTCTCTGATAAGCTCCCAATGGACGGCTTTTTCGAATGCAGCGGCAAGCGATCCGTAATATTTCCGTGCAGTCCATTCAGAAGCTTCCTGCTTCTTCTTGCTGAGGAAATGTTCTATCTCCCGAATTCCGATAGTTTGCAATGGTCTATTTCCCTCTACTCGAATAAATTCTCTGAAAGCCGTTTTATGAGTCCGGATTGTTTTTCTTGAATGCACACCAGAAGAATATTCAAGAAACTCTTTCTTGAATTCTTCCAGCGTAATATGTTTAGGTTTATTCATTTCATCTCCGGTAAGTACTGCATAAGTATTTCTGTTTCCATCTCCGGCTTTCTCAATGCGTATATGTCCACATACGAAAAGGTTTTGTGTGTGTCTCGAAACCCTTTGAACACCAGAAGCTTTTTGAATCTCATCCCTGGTAGAAGAGCATTTTCTACTTTCTCCAGATAAGAGCACAAGCGCTGCGTACACCTGCACATCACTCAGCGAAAGCCGTGCATCCTTCAACAATGCAACCGGTATGTTCACACAGTCAAACATTTTTATCTGTATTTCTGTGGCCGGAATAAAAAGAATGTCCTAAACACACGGAACACGAGATATGCAATGAATCCGAGTGCAGAAAAATAGATATAGAATTCACGGTTGTCAGTTCCGATAGAGAATATTTTAAATAACGTGAACATCGCCACTCCGAAAATGTAGATCGGTCCCATGTTGAAATAATGCCCTTCATCGACCTGTCGGAGTTTGCGGATCTCTTCGGTATCGATATACTTCTCGCGGGAACCGTGCCAGAGCATATTCTTGATATGGAACGGATTGCCATTGGAGGATTTGAGAATTTCTCTTCTATAAAGCTCACGGTCGATGATTCGAAGATTGTAGTTGTCAAGAAAGTAATTGATCATCTCCATACAGATAGCATCCGGCAATGGATCGAGGTCTATCTTCACGAACGATGCCCAAATGCGTTTGAAAACAAAATTCTCCTTCATCTCAACAACTGCCGCGCAAATGACAGCGATATTGAGCAAGGTTTCAATGAATGCCTGTTGACTCGGAGATATCCGGTCGAGGTTATCAAAGAAGATCAGATAAGTCTCTTGTGATTTCGAAATTCCCTCGAAAATTGTGGCTTGCAAGCGAACACTACCAAGTCCTGTCAGTTTCTTCTTCACCATAGTCCAGTCGCTGCGCTCTGAATCCATCTCAACATGAAGATCACCATTATAAAAGAGCTTCTCTGCCATTTCTTTGATACAATCACCGAGTGGATTGGAATGCTCAATAAAAAGAATCTTGTATTGGTTAGGATTGATGCGAACTCCAAGCTGTCCACGTATCTGCGTCATAAAGTTCGCAGAGAAATCGATCCTCTTGGTTCTTCCGGAAAGAATCCATTTCGCTTCTAACATCAACCGGCTCTTTCCGATGCCCTTGTCTCCAACTATGAGTGTGTGTCGTCCTCTTTGGAGATTCTTAACGAGTTGATAAAGCTCTTCTGTTCTTCCAAAGAAGCTCATGTCCTGACGAAGATCGATATTGGTCGGTTGTTCAACCATTCTTGAACTCAAGCCCCATCTTGCCCATTGAGAAAACACATTTTGGAACTGTGGAACCGAATCTGTTCTTCTTAGCAAACAAGAGACGATTATTGCTTTTTTCGTCCGGTACTTCGAGATAGAGAACTACATCAACTGCGTGCTCAAGAAGTTTAGGGCCTGCAGCTGTTTTATCTTTCGTCACTTGTCCAATGAGCACGAGAATGAAGTTCTTCTTCTGAGCTGCACGACGTAAAATGTATGCGCATTTACGAATTTGAGTAGAACTCCCCGGCAAAGTATCTGATGCATCTGTGTATGTGGTTTGGATAGAGTCTACTACCAATGCATGCGTCTCAATATCCTCGATGTGAGAAACCATTTTATTGACATTCGTTTCGAAAAGTAAATAGATGTCCTTTGAATGAATCTTTAAACGATTTGCTCTTAGCTTCACTTGGTCTACTGATTCTTCACCTGTTACATAGAGAGATGGAACATCCATCTTTTCGAGAATTTGAATCACAAATGTTGATTTACCGACACCTGGCGGACCTACCAATAGAACAGAACTCCCGGGAACAAATCCTCCTCCCAGCACTTTATCAACTTCCTTCACCCTTGTTTTTAGTCTTTTCACTGATGACGAACGAATCTTTGGTAAAGAAATCGGTCGTGAATCTGTTTCAGTTAATCGCTGGGATTGGCTTGAGAGGGAATTCCATCTGCCGCAATCTGGACACGAAAGATGAAATGTGCTATGCACATGATGGCAATGTTTACATTCGTAGGGCATCAGTTCAATCGTTTAACAATGAAAGTAACCTGTGTCTTGTTATTACGGAGTATTTGCCGAATTTCGATCAAGATTCCGTGCGTGCTGGAACGGACTTCTGATTGAAGTTCTGCTACTTTCGCTCGTGCCTTCAATTGAACATTCGATAAGCGGAGTCTGTGTATTTCGAATCGAGATTTTGAAGATTCGGTCAACCGTGAAGAAACAAGCTGGGATAGCAGAAGTTTATCTTTCTGCAACTTCAACTTTGCGACTTCGAGATTGTTTGAAGAAACATATCCACTTGATGACAGTTGTGAGTTCTGTCGATAGCTCATTGAGTCTATTCTGAAAGATTCTTCTGCATTCACAATCTTTTGGTCTATCGTATTGATTGAGGCATCGAACTGTTGCTGTATTGAGAGAATCTTCTCCTCGTTGAGATTTACCTGATCTAAAAAGAACTGCGCGGAGTTCTTTTGTGCAATGATTTCCTTCTCCTTCAACGTGTCTCCCTTCTGTTTCAGAAAGGTGATTGTTTCTTTTGGATCCAATGAGATGGAAAGCTGTGCATAGTTTTCCATCTTTGGATAGAGAGGAATTGAGGACGATTCCGTTGCAACGGTATCGCGTTTTGTGATGGTTTTGATTGTAAGAATACCTTTAGAGATGAAAATGGATTCGAGGTTGTATGTAAGTATATCCTCAACGGTCGCATAATTGAACTTGATCGTATTGTTACTGCCAGTCACCGGAGAAAAGAGTTTAATATTCTCTGGCAACGCAACCTTATCCATTGCCAATAGATCGCCAAAGAAATAGTTCTCAGCTGTCGTATCGATTGTTGAAAACATTTGAACAAGGATTTGATTGCTCACATCGATGTTGCGGATCGAGGCAAAAGCAAGATTTCCTTTTTGGCACAGAATCTTTTCAGCAACATAGTCTGCTTGGAAGTTCTTGCCAAGTGTATGTAAACGAGCGTCTTGTCCTTTGAAGATGAGAGTTTGAGGGTTAAGTGCTCCCACGATCTCAAATGTGCCGGTCAATGGCCGCTTTGTGAACATATCGTAGGCCTGAACATCAGCAAAGACAAGATAGTCCTTGGAATATTCATTGTAATCACGAACAGCTGCTTCAATGTTTTGCTGGGTCGAACGGATAAAGCGTTCATAGCCCTGAGAAGCAATGAAGAGCGTCGGAATACAACCGATAAAGAAGAGGACTGAAAGCATCAGATCCATCTTACCACCTGTCTGCATTCGGTATGAATGCGGGTGATTCATCTCCATCGGAAAGACACATTTAACTTTAGAAAATGGATAGAATAGTTTCACACCGTTTATGGTGGCTGTATCGAGAAGCGGATGTGAAGCATAGCCAATGACTGAACAAATGTAGATATCTTGCTTCAAAATGAATATTGGAATTCCTGCTAAAGCAATTATGACAATCATCATCATAGAATGTGTTAATGTGCGGTGACCGAATCTGCGCTCTAAGGGTTTGGAGATAAATGGGAATGTCCTGCCTATAATACTTGCGGCTGTGTCGATATCCGGCAGGACTGCTGCGAATGCAATGATAATTGCATTGGTAGCACTAAGAACGACACCGGTTGTCGTTAACAAAAGCAGATAAATGAATTCTGCGAATGTAATATGAGTTGATGCAATCACTCTCTGTCCTCCGGTATGCGATATGGTAGATTCAGTAGCCGGAAAACATGTTCTTCGCTTTCGATAGGAATAATCGATCCTCCTGGAGAAAGCAATCCAGTTCCATCCGCTTTGAGCTGCATATGCAATTCAATTGCCCTGCGAGCAAGCATGATGTTGTGGTTTTTGCTTCCGGTTTTTATAATCATGAGTGTCCACCACGTTTGCGGACTCGCGATGAAAATGTCAATTGGTACATCATCTCCATCCTCACCACAAAGATGGCGGCTAGGAATAGATTTAATGAATCGTTTTGACTTTGGACCGTTTGTCTCAATTGAAAGCGTTCCTTTAAAGCAATATTGAGATAATCGCCTTTCAAGAAGATTGGTTTGAACCGGTTCTCCAAAGAGGGTCTCATCTTCCTCCTGAATGAATTTAGGTATAGCAATGATATCGATGTCGTTTACTGCATATTTTTGTCTTCGGAGTGAACCGACTATTTCGATCTGCTCGCAGGTGTCTTTGATGTCATTGACGAATGTTTCGGCGATGTTTCGCGCAAATGAGTCCGGGAACATAGTGTTTCCTTTCGTTAATTAGTGATTTAGTTCGTAGTTCTTAGTTAATAAATCACGGTGGATGACTGGTAGTAGTACGTTTTCGCAATATCGATCCGACATTCGATTCTTCAGCTGCCGTCAAAAGTTGAACCCAAGGAGTTGTACCATCTCCATTTCCGTGCAGGCATGTCCACAACCAACCGAAAGGATTGGCTATACGGGTTTTCTCGCTTGCCTTCAGCATCAGCTGCAAGGCGCGTATAACAAGTTCCGGGTAATGAATCTTTTCGTGTAGAATCTTGTAGGCATCATAGCACATAGAGATTTTGCGCTCTTGTGTTCCACCAAGAAAGATTTTTCGAAGTTCATCGTCTGCGGGATTCCAATTGAATTTGCTCCGATGTTCCGCATTCCATTTCACGATTTTTGAGCGGAACGTCCGGCAATACTCCTGAAAACCTGTTTCGTCTAACTCGATGAGATACGGTTCGTTCTTGAGAAATTCATAGTCGATTTCGTTTTTCTTTGATTCAGATTTATCCCTTGCATGCATGTCTGTATCTAATTCTTTCTTTGTTTCTGTTTCTGCTTTTGCTTCTGTTTCTGTATGAACATTTTGGGATTTACTTTGGAGAGTGTTCGGTGTCTCTTCGAACGGTGTCCGAACATCATTCGGAGATTGTTCGGAGTCTATCCGAACTTTGTCCGTTCTTCTTTGAAGTCGTCGGGTGTAATCATCCGCACGCTGTTCGAAGGACTGGCTGTATAAAACATTGAATTCCAACCATTTTTGAAGATCGAAGAGTCCGATTTCTGCGGCTGTCTTGATAGTTTGCATCACTCGTTTAGGAGATGTGAAAAGATTTCTTGAAAGAATTTTCACAGGTAGAACAGGGATGCGAGTTAGGTCAGGTGGAAGCTCAGACGAAACTTCCTGAGACTTCTTGGAACTTTGCAGCAATTCTGAATATTTCTGATCGATTCCCTCATCAACTCCGATTACTTTCAGATGAAAAGTATCCGAATGCTGGCCGATTTCTTCCAGGAGTCCCCAATAGATGCCAATCCCTTCGGCGCCATGCTTGGAGCCAAGGATCTGAAGCTTGGAATCATACCGTGCTGCACATTCGTGATGAAACCATTTCATTCATTACCTCTTCAACTCATAATAGAACTGCTCGAACCGGTCGAGTACTTTTGCGTGTTCAAGCAAATCGTATTGCTTGTTGTATGCATCTGCAACCAGAATGACTACTGCATTGCGTACGCGCGAACGCTTGAACAAAGGAACGTTCTTGATGACACTTTCGATGACATCGAGAATAACAATGGCGTTTTGTTCTGTCAATGCTGAGAGACTGAAATCAGGATGTAGTAAGCGGGCTTGACTCTCGGCTTGTGCAATGATAGTCTCACCCTTCTCACCCAAGCATTCATAGACAACCCTTCGGAATGAACGGAAGATGCGTTCGAATAGAGTAATGATTTCAGATTGTGGCTCCCTCTTCTCTTCAGTCTTTTTCTCCTTTGGTTCTTCCGTCTGTTTCTTTATGGTCCTACGTGAATGACGTTTAAACGGAAGCTGTTCTTGATTTTTTGTGTTTGCCTCAACATCAATTCGATTTTGATCCGAGGTTTTGATGACCATCTCAGGAAATTCTAATTCAAGCGTACTGGTTGTTTCTTGTTTTTGTTCGGGAGTGTTTAATATCTGCTTGATAAGATCTGTGATCTGATTCGCTTCATTAAGCATTTCCGATTGATGATTTGGTGCATCACCATTTGTGTCCTTTTTGAGGATAAGTGTTTCTTGTCGTTTTGATGTGCTTGATACTTGAAGTGGAAATTCATTCGCGCTCGCATCATACCGCTCTTGAATAAGCTCGTTGTTCTTATCTATATCATAGAGTAGAAGCCGTCCTTTCATCGAAGATGGGACGTAACTGATCAACTCCTGAGAAGAACGGATTTCCTGTAAAACGATCTTGGGAATGGTTTGAGAAAAATCGTTGCACTCAAGGATACCGTGTCGACAGACAGTTTTGGCAAGAAGCTTTTGAACGCTTTTCTTGGTTAGTGATTCAAGCTGAATCTTTAGGCACGGTTCATAATAGAATGTCGAGCGAAACTGTTCCATTGAATCCTGCGATGACTTGTAGAGATGGATACGTGTTCCATCGTCACTGGAGCGTTGCTTGAATGTTGATATAACCTTTTCGACTTGTAGGCGAAAACGGAGGTCTTGATTCATTCGTGCACAATCGAATATTCTTGAACCTCTCAGAAAGAGAAGATCGAAGAATCTTTCTTTTGCAAGATGTGATGGTATATCATATGCGATTACCATGAAATTAATCGAATCGGTGGTTTGGGATTGCGCAAGCAGAAGCGGGTCAAGATGCTTCCCCGGGACACCGGCAATGATTTCCGTAGCGCCATTGATCATCGTTCCTTCCCTGCGTTATGGCAGAACGAATGCTTTCTTAACGATGCTCTTGTGTGCAGTCTTTATCTGAACAAGATAGATTCCTGCCGGAAGATGGAAGGCGTTGAGGCTTAATCGAAACGAACCTGATCGATGGAATGACTTCTTCGTCAAATACTTTCCAAGCAAACTGTAAACCGTAACAACGGCGGTATCGCCTTGCTGGGTTGAGAATTGAATAACGGAAGAGGTATGCCTCTGAGTTGTTGTATCTTTTGATTGTGAATGGATCTGAGGAGAAAATAATAGTAGTGCAAGAATGAAACCAATCAATCTATTCATTATTGGAGTCCTTTTGAAGTTTGAGTAATAATTGAGCTCGCTGGTGTTTGAGTGTATTGATGTCTGATTGCAAGGATAGCAATTCAAGCTTGGTTCGTATTAATGCATCATATTCAATCTTGCCTTGTTCGAAACGCAATTCATTGAAATGAATCAAGTCCTGAATTATTGAGGTTTTGGATTCGAGTGATCGGAGTTTTTCTTCGATGGATTCCAACTCTAAACGATATGTTTGAAAGCTGCAAAGGTGCAGAAGTTTTTTGAGTTGATACTCCTCTTGGATTCTTTCCAGTTGCAGGATTGCGTCTGAATGTTTTGAAGAAAAGAATAGGTCACTTACTGAAAGACTCAGGGAAAGCCGGTACGCATCTTTCGGTATGATGTAAGCTGCCGAGGAAGACGGATCAATGAATAAGAGATTGCCAATTCCATAGCTTGCAGAGATATGAATTTCAGGCAATAGTCTTCGGAAGAAGCTGGTTTGTGAAACTTGATCTTCTGCCTTTCGGATGTCGATTTCGATCTGGTGTAATTCGAGGCTATCAATGATTCGATAAATGGGAACCGTCCCCGCCTCGGGGGGAAAGACAGGAACGGGTTGCCCATACAGAGCATTCCACAAGAGCGAAGACAACAAAAACACGCTCGGAACGATGAAACCTATTTTGTGGATGTTCTGATTCATTTTGGATTTTTCTACCTCGATGTTATTTCGCGGAGAATCGAACCATCTGATCTACCGAGGGTGCGCGTTTGTCTCCAGCTGGAGTCGGTATATTCGGTGCGGCTGACAAGGCTGCCATCTGAACGGCCGTAAGTCTTTCGACGTTGTGAAAGAATCCCATTGCCATCCCGGACTTCTGTAACAACCATACTGTCCAGGGCGAATCGAGATGACACTTTAATAGATCCATCTTGAGGATTGATCGTTCGGGTTACAACCGGCAAGCGGAACGTGTAGGTTTCCAGCGTTCCATTGCGGAGAACGTGGGTAACAATCGTGTCGCTGCTCAGTCCGAATACTTCTGTGATGTTGCTAAGCTGCGGATTGTCGTTAAGATAATCGGCGTGCGAGATATACCTTTTCGTGTCGGTTACGACATGGCCGTTTTCTTTGCCGTACGATTTGCGGACCGTAATCAATAACAATCCTTTGGGATGCGTGTAACGCTCAGTGATGGTCGCTCCGTAACCATCCTCGGTAAGTGCACCGTAGATGAGCACAGTATCTATACTCGTCTTTGCGAGAACGGTTTTTTGACTCTTTGGAGGCAAGATTGAAGTTTGCTTGGCGTTCTCATTGATGCTTGTCCAATCTGCGATAGCATCAAGTTCTTCTAGTGCGGAAATGAGATAGTCTTCTCCGGTTGCCTCAAATTGGTATTGAGGGATGTCGGTGGAAGTTGTGCTTTCGGTGGCCTGTTTACTCTGCTCGCAAGAGATCAGAATAACAACGACAACAAGCGCAACGAAAACAGTTGCGATGATACTTCTTTTGGTAATCATAGATACCTCTTTGAATTGTGAATGATTGATGAAACCCCCATTATGATTTCTTTTTATCATGTTTTATCCCTAAAAGTGGAAGACAAGGACAGTTGCTTCAAAACGCTGGGATTCAGTTTGGACTATGCCGATATATGTACCGATCGGGGCAAACAAGCTTTTCTCGGTATCACCAAGCCACGTGTGCCGGTGTGTTCCCTTGGTTTCTCGGATATCTTCGGCAATGGTTCTGACAAGAAATTCTTGTCCTGATGAATCCTTTTTGACAATCGAGATGCTGACCGTGACCGGATTTTTCAAGGTGTATTGGACTTCTGTGTTTTTTGTGAATGAATCAAAAGCACTTGGAGTAAAACGGAGATTGCTGACAATATTGGGATCGTCTGCTGCTGTCGGGAGTTTGCAAGAAGCGAAACAAAGCGATATCGCTACAATGAAAATATAACCCCACCTTAATCCTCCCCTACGAGGGGAGGAAATTATTGTTCCCAAAAAAGAAAGCCAAGTTCTGGATTCCCGCTTTCGCGGGAATGACGAAGTGTACGGAAGGGAGAAATTTCCTTTTCTATGCATTGGGAATTACTCCTGAGGTATTTCGTGGAGATTCGAATGTGAGGATATCGAGGATCCGTTTCTTCTCTTCCGGATTGTCCTGGAAATAGAGGTACGTGTTGAACAGCTTCTTTGGAGTGCAATCCAGAGTAAGAGCGTATCGAAGCTCAATGAGCATTGCCATCAAACCGGAAACTGTGATGGGCTTTGATTCAAACGGTTCGAGGAAAACAGACTCTGAGTTTGAATTCCTCATCACCAAATACATTCTCAGCTTATTCAGAATCATCCCTTCGAGTTTAATACCAAAACCTTTTCGCACATTCAGGATGATAGTTCCATTCGATTGCTGGACTGATGAAAGCTTAAGCTTGGGGATTTGGTATTGACGCAATCCGTGGAATACCATAAGCAGAAGTATCAGTTCATCCCGGAAGAAACGAAGAACTTCAATTGTGCTTTGGGATCGTTGACGCTTGCTGAGATACCGGAAGATTTGAAGAACTTCCTCGGGCGTGAAAGCATTTCTCCGTGTTGACCGGAGAAGAATGGCCTGTGAGGGATTGGTTTTAATGACACCCTCATCTTCCAGGAAGTAGAAAAACCTTCTGATTGATGCGAGTATCCGGCGAATGGTCGAATACTTGACGTTCTTGCCGATAAGATGCTGGAGATACGATTCGATGTGCTGCTGTTGAATCTGGGTGATTGCGGCTGGTTCGATTGAATCGACCGAAATATCCTGACTCTGAAGGAATCCTTTCAGATCGCTGATATAGGACTCAATGGAGTTCTCTGCAACCTTTTGCTTCTTCAAGGATTGAACGAATGCACTCAACGAGATGAACTTTGATTCGGATGGCTGGCTTTGATTCAACGGGATATCCTCTCAGAAAAAATTCTTCTATAAGGCGATTTTCGTGTGCATAAATGTCAATAACAGCACTTTTAAAAATCAGTGTTATAGAATAACAGCGTTTTCAAAAAATGAGTGTTATTCGTTTATTCTCAGGCGGTTTTGCTCTGCTTCGACGCGCTCAGCACAAGTTTTACGACCGCTTAATAAGTGATGTTATTCACTAATGATGGGGATACAATAAAAGGAATACAGAGGGTGAAACAAGCAGGAGTTAACTCCTGCTTGACTTTAAGAAAAGAAGGTATTCTAAGGATGCTTGATTCAACTTCAAAATATGACTTTATTACATTTAGACATTATAATGTTGCAACCGGATAATGTATGTGGTTGTTGCGATAAGGTTTGTGAAACCTCCGGATTTGCGCTTTTAGATGCCTTTAAGAAAAGCAAGTAATCATAAATTCACGATATCTACTTAAGCATAGGTTTGGCAGCATTCTTTTATAAAAATGAAAAAACGAGCGAGAACTTGCATAATCAAAGATTGCCTCGATGAACCATTCATGGGTGGTCGTTGTGAAACACATTACAAAGAATACAAGTTGGAATCTGAACTTCGAAATGATGCGATTAATGTGCTTCATACAGGAGCAGTAGATGGTCGACTTCCAGACAATCCGACACTACGCAAAGAACTTCTTCACTTATGCAAATGGTGGCAGCGAGCATGTTCTGTTGTCCAGAACCATCGTGATACCAATCTTCTTTCTGTTACAGATGCAAATGATGTGATAGCTTTGTCAATTTCGGCTTCAAAAGAAATATTAGAAGCAGAACGCGCGTTTAGGTCCGGTGAACAAATAGATGATATACCTTCCATCAAGCGATCTTGGGCTGTAGAGAGAATGCAGGAACTTGAAGATAAAAAACAAGTATAATGCCGACTAACCCGCGGCTGACCAAATGAGCGTTGGCACGTTAAGCATGGCTTGCAACGGTCTGGTGAAAATGACGAAGTAATCTACTTGAAACTCTGTTCGTTTAGTACAATTTGAAAGTTATCAGTGCGGCAGCTTAGCCGCCATCCGTTAGGCACTACGAACTAAAAGACATCATATGCAATACATCGTACATGATTTAGGATATAGGCAGAGTGGAGAGGTGGTGGAGATTATTCTTTCTGGTAGTGCGGCAAACGTGCGCCTAATGGATAGTTCAAATTTTAGCTCGTACAAGAATGGTAGTCAACACCGTTACCACGGCGGTCTCGCAAAACAGTCGCCAGTGCATCTTCAGATTCCTAGTTCTGGACATTGGTACGTGACTGTTGACATGCAAGGCTTGCAAGGTACAGTACGGTCTTCCGCCCGCGTCCTTCCTGGTCCGCTACCAGAGCTTCGCGAGATTCCTTTGACGAGAGTTCCTTCCCTAATCCAACGAGATGTCCCTCCCAATATGGATGCGGACGTTGTTTCTCGGGAATATGATGTATTTATTTCTCACGCAAGTGAGGACAAAGATGCAGTTGTCCGACCACTGGCACACGCTCTTAGCGATGGCGGATTAAAGGTGTGGTACGACGAATTTGAATTGCGCATTGGTGATAGCCTTCGACGGAAAATTGATAATGGTCTTGCCAATAGTCGTTTCGGTGTTGTGGTTTTGTCGCGCGCGTTTTTCGGTAAAGGTTGGACAAATTATGAACTCGATGGTCTTGTCACACGGACGATTTCTGGCGAACAGATCCTTCTTCCAATTTGGCATGAGATTACAAAACAGGAATTGATCAACTATAGTCCGTCATTGGCAGACAAAGTGGCTCGTAGCACTACCACACATACAATTGCCGAAATCGCAAAAGAGATAATCGACGTAATTCGTGGTGCCTAACCAGGTGCTAAAGCTGACGGAATGAGCGCACTGCAAAATTCATGGCGAGCATAGGTGCTGAATAAATTTGAAAGTTGTCAGGGTCTCCGTTTTAATCCTTTAGCTCCCGTATCTGAAAATATACATCGTTAGTATCACGAAGGTCCTTTTTGGGGTTTTTCTTCAACCGGTTTCAACGCTTTCTTCTTCTCCACCTTCACTTTCATGTCGGCGTTATACTGTTTATGATACTTTCCAAAAGGAATCGCCAGTAATATTTTTTCATTTGCCTGCCTTGCGACAGGAATATAATCTGTTGCAGCGGTTTTAACGGCAGTCGTAATAGCTTGCGCAAGCAATCCTGCCCAACCGCCCATGTTGCCTGAGTTGCCAGAAGTATTTATAGTCACCGCATCGTCATAGAACCAGATCACATCACCAGTGTGCGTCGATTTCAATTCGTACGCAACCTTCACAGTGACACTTCCAGAAGTAATCATATACGATGTATTCCATTCGAGGATCGTCAAATATAACACTGCATCAGCACCAAAAAACTCACGAAATTTCTGGGGTGGCACTGCAAGCATCGTCTCCGTATCATATAATCCTTCTTGCTTCAGGACATCATTCACCACTTCCATTGGGTATACATAATACCCGCTCTGCGTAAGCGGTTCGGCAATCGTAGTCGTGTAATATTCCTTTGCTTCGGCGGAAGTCGATTTGTTCATCGGTGGAAGAACAACAATGGTTTGAGGGTGATCTTTATACATATTCGGTGCAAACTCCTCCTTGGTGACATATGTTCCGCATCCGACCAAGGAAAGTGCTAACAGTATAAACGCAATCGTTTTCATTTTTTCCCCCGCGAATATTCGTCTTTGATCCGTTGAATAAACACTTTTGATTCCGGAAACGACTGTTCTTCCTTCGTTAAATATTCCATGCCTTCGTTTTCTTTTCCTTCTTTCAACATAATGTATCCATACTCTGCATAAACGCCCGGTGGTACCAGCATCTTTTTTTCCGGCGCTTTCTTCATAATATCTAGAAGCGTTGTCTTATGAACCGATAGAGTCGTATCGCTGGGATTTTTTTTGTAATCATATAGAGTTGAAGAATAGTTTCCCCAGTAGAAGAGCGTGGATGGCGGCTGGCATCCCACAAATCCGAGAAATGCAAAGCCTAGAATAAGTAGTGTTTTATTCATGGCACTTCTATCTCCATCGTTGTCTGATTATCTATAAGTACTGTCCGGTTCACAATGACTTCATCATTACGGATCACTTGTACGGTATGTTTTCCAGGTTTTACTTGATAGACAGGATTCTCTTTGTCGTATTGAAATGGTGTGCTGTTATCGATCTTGAGTATAATTTGTGCAGTGTTGCCAGTGAATTTTATGAACCCTTTCTCCGACTTCTGCACAATTCCTTCATTATATCCCCCGCACGCTGCGAAGAGCATTGAGAACAAAGCTATAATACATATTCGTCTCATATAATTCTCCCATCTATTATTTTTCTTGAATATAGTAGTCTGTAAAAGTTATTGTGGGAACATCACCGGATTCTTTTGTGCATACGGAAAGTTCGGTCGTTACATCGCCCTGAATAAGTGATTGCACTTTCAGTTTCCCGACCTCCTTGCCCGGCAGCTCAATCGGAATCCCGGTTTGGGGATTATTGATTTTTTGACCGCGTTTATAAACGGTGAACACATCGCCTTCTTTTATTCCCTGAAGTTTTCCACCCGCAATGAGAAAATTATTCTCCTCGTAGGAAAGAATATATGACCTCCAAGGCTTTTCGAGAAGGTTCTCCGAAATATTGTTAACGAGCTTTCCGATTGCTGCCGAAATTACTTTATCATTCAGCGTTGCATCGTATTCTGCAGTTGTGCCAACACCAAGCACGGTTTCCGCTTCCGAGAATGCCTCACCCGATCCTTCTTCAGAATAAACGATCTGACTTGTGCGAACGTCTACCAGGCGCACGCTTACTTTTGCATATGCCGTTTGTTTCTTCGCTCTGCTGAACACTCCGACGTCGCTGGTTGTTTTTCTACCAAATTCTGTGATGGACCCAAGAATCAAATAATCAGCAGGAATATGAAGATCTTCCAACTTCGCCATTTCTTTTTCTTTGTTCAGATGCGAAAGATCGACTCGCTCCAGTAAAATGAATTTATCGGTAGCAGAAAGTTTCGCCGAGAAAATATCCATTGCTTGTTTTCCCAGTCTGTCATCGTTTTGATCGTAGAAAAATCCTTGACCATATTTTGTTTCATTGGAGAAACGTGCTATAGCCACTTTACGTTTAAGAAAACGTTCCTGTTTCTCCGCTGTCGTCTTGCTTACTTGTGGTGTCTTCTCGGGAACAACTCGCACCTCCGGTGGCTTGACTGTTGAACACGACCAAAGAAATATGGCAAGAGTGCTTGCAATGAATGTTTTGCTTATAGTCATCGTATTCCTCCATTTTTTACATTAAAAATTTTCATAGGTATACATGATTATTGTAAAACCATTTCAAATGTAAATAAACCTCGGACAGTATGCAATTTAGGGAAAAAACAACAAAAAGCCACTCTAAGCACTTAAGCTTAAGAAAAGGAACAAAAAGAGATATTTATTCACAATATATTTAATACAAATAGAGAGATGAGAAGGTAGAATATCGGTGTCTATGTTTTTGATATAAACCGGATAGCTCGGTCTGTCAGACCTATCGATTGGGCAGCTTTCGCTTGGCAATCAGCATACTTCTTCAACGCTTGTCGAACCATGGTTTTTTCGATTCTTGAAACAGAATCTTTCAACGAAAATTCTGTCCCCTCATCGATCATCAGGTTCATTTTAGCAAGTTCGATCCTATCCTTTTGCTGAATTGCGATTTCATCTGAAGGCATATCGTAAGTTTTTATGAATGATTTGAGCTCGAGAATGTTTTCATTCCATCTGTTGCGCTGGAGCAACTTGATGAAGTTGTGATCAATTTGTTTTCGCCGTTGTATCTGAAATTGAGTAAAGAAGTGTTGTGCAAGTTCCGGGATGTCTTCTTTCCTTTTCTTTAAGGGTGGTAATTCGATAAACTGATATTTCGAGAGAATTTTCGAAAGTCCTGAAATGAGAGATCCTCTACGGTATAGCTCATACGGAGAGTCGTTCAAAACAAAGATTAGTCTGCATCGAATTGACCGCTTATCCTTCGTACCAAGTCGAATGATTTCTTTTTTCGGAATCGCTTCAGCTAATCGTTCCTGAAGATATTTTGTTGCAAAATCAATGTGCTTCAAGACGACGGTGGTTGGCATTTCGAGAACGCTGCGGCGGGATGTTGGAAGTTCTGGAGGGCTGCCTCCGAGTAGTCTTATTCGCTGGTCGCGTTCACTATAAGTCTGGAAGTTGATGGATTCGAGAGGACGGTCTTTCAATAAGGAATTGGCGTGAATGCGGGAAGACAAAAGAGATTTGCCGACTCCCGGTTCACCGGTTATGACAAGCGGAGACGTATCCGCCGATAGCTTTGTGAGGGAAGCTTTGATGCGCTTGATTACAGGACTCCCCCCTATTAGGTAGTCTGACATTAGGCAGCAGTAAGCGACATAACCGTCCTTGACAAGATGAAATGAAGCACGAATTACGCATAGATACTCCCGATGGTTTTAGAGAAACGACTCCATAACACGGGATTACGACTGAAAAATCTTTTTGGTTAAACAATGGATTTGAGGAGGGCGTGCCTACAAGATACAGCCAAGAGAAAAACTTGTCAAGGAAAAAAATCCCTATGACAAATAGGGTTTTCCCTTGAAGGATAGGGACTTCCCTACGGAGTACAGGGAAATCCCTAAGTGATAAGACGGATTAATTTTGTCTGGTGTGCAGACCGTTCTTTATAGCAAAGGCGACTAATTGCGGAATGCTTTCTAATTCAAAAGTATCTTTAATGCCTTTACGAAGTGATTCGACTGTTTTTGGACTTATACCTAGCTTTAGGGCGATTCCTTTCACCGTTCTGCCGTCGGCTGTTAATTTGAGGATTTCGCATTGCTGCGAAGTCAATCGACTTAATACGTTTCTTCGATATCTCTCAACAGTGATTTCTTGTTGCATTCCCCACACACGAATTAGATAACCCTCTTCGACTACACCTATGACATCATTGAGAAAATACTTCCGCATACTGTTTTTGCCGATCTCACAAGATTCGATCTGATTAATCGAATAATTCGATCTTAAAAATAAACGGAGGTTTTCAAAGTTAGCCGATTCTGCATTATCAAACAATTGCGGAAAACGCACACCGATCATTTCTTTAGGATCCTCATAACCGTACATTTTCACGAACATAATATTGCAATCGGAAAGATATGCATGCTTCATCAAATGTTCTTCTTGCTGTTCGATAGGAATATTAATCGGCATAGGCTTGTCAAATTGAGCCAACCAAACTCCTTTTTCTGATTGAAGGAAATTCAGACGATAGAATTCATCGAATTTATTTCGAGTGGTGAAATGAGAATTGTCGCTATTACCATTTTTTGCCACGTGTTTCTCCCTGTGATAGTGAATGATAGATTAACCTGGATGAAAAAGGCGCTGGAATAAATGTCTTATATTTCTGGAATTTCTTCGAGTGCAAATTCGATGGTCGGTGGTAGAACCCGAGTATTAATACGAGCAACTTCTCGCATGTTACCCTTGAGCTTCTTTGTTTGGATGATGATTAATCCCGATTCGTTAACAGCCCGGATGCTTCCATTGTTGTTGAGCAAAACTTGCTGTGTTGTTTTGAGAATCGGTAGAGGTTTGCCAAAGAGGAGCGTGATTCGTTCATAACCTTTGAGTGAGTCCATTGAGTTCCTTTCCATCGAGTGTAAATAGAAAAGACCTCAACCGTCGGCAGTTTGATATCGCCGTCTACGATTGAGGTCTCTCCGGACTCGAAAAGGTCACGAGGACTCTGGGTCTATAATAACAAGGGAAATATAGCGAAGAGCAGAGAGAAATACAATTAAGATTCAAGAATTGATTGATCATACTGCTTTACTTGAATTTAGAGTTTGAAATAGGTAAACTGACTCAATGAAAAGAACTTGCTACTGAATTTCCTTCGCTAAAAATGTTTCATCTGAATTCGATAGCGGCATACTGTGTGTCCTTAATAAACATTATATGCAATTACCCCTGCTGAATTATGGCTGAACTTCTCCTACATAAGAAACCCGTCGATAGCGTTTTTCACCTGTTGGGTCAGAAGGAAAATGACATTACATTCAGCGTCGGGTGGGCATTGTCCCGAAGTCAATCATTCTTAAAGGCTTTCCTGAGATCTTCAATCTCTTGGAAGGAACAGATCCATCCACAATCAACAGTTGTTCGCTTGCAGACTTATGAATTAGACAAAGGTATTACTGACATCGAGATCGAAGTGGCGGGAAAATTCTTTCTCATTGTTGAGGCCAAAAGAGGTTGGAATCTGCCATCACCACTTCAATTGCAAAAGTATCTTCGAAGACGAAGTTTCTCCTCAAGCAAAACCAACCGGAAAGCTATTGTTGTGTTGAGCGAGTGCTCTTCCGAATATGCCAAAGAATATCTTCGCATACCAAAAAACAATGGAGTGCCCATTATACCGTTGTCCTGAAGGCAAGTCTATGCCTGTAGCAAGAAGGCAAAGCGCACATCTTCGCACGCAGAAAAGCGACTCTTAACTGAACTCTCTAATTATTTGGATACACTTATGAGCATGCAAAACACTGAATCGAACTGGGTTTATGTCGTTGCTCTTGCCAGTAGTAAGCACTATCCCAAAGGATGGCGCATCAACTTCCGAGACATTGTAAACAAGAAGCACCTTTACTTCCATCCTTTCGGACGAAATGGTTGGCCATCAGAACCACCCAATTATATTGCATTCCGATATCGAGGGCAACTTCAATCAATTCATCATATTAAGTCGTACGAGATTTTCACAAACCCTCACAAGGTTGTAAAAGATATTCCAAACCAAAAATGGGATTCTCACATCCTTTATCACTTGGGACAACCGATTGTTCCATCTAGGGTAGTCCGCACCGGAAAATTATTTCGTAATGGGAGAGTCCGGTGTATGCTGGATACTTTGTTGACATCTAAGAGCATTTCCGCCGCTCGCGATCTAAGCAAAAAGAGGATACGCAATCAGTAAAGTGCAACTGCACATAATACACATAAAGACGAATTGCTGTTTAATCATATTTAAATCTGACATTTCGCACTTAGACACATTGCAATGCTACGCTAAGATGATATAATAATCGTATGAATGATCCGGTTAAAGATAGAATGATTCGTCTCACTCAATATGGTGTTCCTAGAGTTGGATTAACCATACTCTCTGCAGGATCTATGTACTTTGAAAAAACAGGGGGCATTCCGCTTACGGATTATTGGATTACTTCAGAATTCAATAATCGAGATGAATTTTTCCTGATTGCCAACACTTTTTTTTCATTATCTCATCTCGTTTCCATCCTCAAACCAAAAAATGATTGGAGGCTTGCCTTTGACGTAGCTTTTCTATTTCAAGCAAAGGCTAATGAACAAAGTATTTTGTCAATAGATCGCTTGACTAGGGCAAAGTGCTACTCTGACGCTTTTACTTTGTGCAGATCCCTCCACTCGCGTTTGAATCTCCTTCTGTTGTGTTCGTTGAATCCATCCCTATTTGATCAATGGCTCCGCAAACCTAACGAGATGCGGTTCGTTGATGGGAAAATCCGCAAAGAACTAAAGAAACATGGACTAAGGTCGATGGAACACCTGTATAAAATGTACAGCGAGATCGTTCATGGACAATATCAGGCTCTTGCTGATTCTGGATATATGGAGACGGGCGTCTTTTCTGAAATTCCTCCTATAAGCAATCAACTTTATGTCACCGCAAAGTTTCTACTTTCGATGTCTTGCTATGCTATGCTTAGTATGGCCATAGTTGACCTTGGAACCTCACCTATCCCACAAGAAATTCAAGATCATGAGACATTGTTTGACTTCTTTAAGAAGAATGTTCTTGTCCCTAATCGATTCGATCATCTCTGGACGATAATGGCCGAAGAACGGCATTGGGAGAAACTCCGAGATGACGAATACAGAATTGGTGACGCTTTCAACTATGATGGTTATAGAAGCCTTCTTTTTAAATTTCATGGAAATGACAGCCTGAAATTATCTCAGGAATATCAGACAGCGTAGAGTGGACACTGGACATAACACATATATAAATGGATCTAAAATTAATCATACTGAAATCTAGTATTTCGAACTTGGATACATTGCTTCTTGTGCAGAAATTGATTTATCATTGAGCACTCCTCAACATCATTTTTATGCGAATCGTTGACGCGATTGGCAACCCAAAAAAGGGTTCTTATGTCCGACTATATATTTGACACAAACTGCTTTTATGCAGTCAGCACTAACAATGACCGGCAAAAGAAACTGAAGGCTTTTACACCACCGCCATCAACAAGCATCATCGCTCCATTAGAAATCATCAAGATTAGTGATGATGCAAATGATTTCTGTAAACGGAAAAGAGCCATTGATACACTTACAACAATAGGAACAACAATACTAAGCGAGAATCCTGAAAGTATAATCCGTCAGGCCTTTGGTCTACCGGCAATCACTGAGGCTATCCCAATCGAGAAGATGATTCGAGCACTCACTCTGGCAAATTCGTATGATGAAGCCACTACTGGAGTTAAAGATTTTAAGAACAATGTTATTATAAAACTCCATCCTGCAAAGATTAAGGAGTGGAAAAACGATCTCTCTTCCTATTTCACTCAAGCAGTGGTTTCTGGCAATAAAAAAATGCAATCAGTCTTTCTTGACCGCTTAAAGGAATTGCATCCAGACGCAAAGGAACGAGGCCTAAAGAAAATCTCCAAAAATCTCACTGCCCTCAGCAATGAACAATTACATTCAAGAAATAATGCGATTGCCGGCCTATCTGTTCGTGCAGGTCTTTTTACTGTCCAGCAGCTAACCGATGCACTACAGAATAATGGGATGGAAGAACTCATCCAAAAAGCTGTGGCTCGGTACAACGGCTTGGTTGACAGCTATATTTCGATGTACTTGGCTTTTCAGAAAAAGATGTCTGATGGTCGTACTCCTGAACGGAATACATTGTTCGATTTGGAGTTTTTTACTCATCTAGATACTGAAGGAGTGAATTACACATTTGTCACGACAGAATATCTCTGGCTTGAGCTTGGAGAACAGGCATTACCTAATAGAATAGTGCATCTTGACACTTTGTTCAACGACTAGGGTTGCCAAATGCAGCTACCACGTATAATAATGTTGAACAAGTATGACAATATTAAGTCTGACGTTTCGCTTTAGGATACATCCATTGTTCATAAAAAAAAGGATTACTAATGCAGACATGCATTCATCGTGGTGCTAAAGAAATTGGAGGCAGCTGCGTCGAAGTTATTTCTAAAGGGAAAAGAATTGTCATTGACCTTGGTTTACCTCTTGATGCCGACACAAATGATAAGAAGTATCTACCTAATATTTCTGGGTTAGATGGCAATGATAATACCCTTTTGGCGATCCTTATCTCACATCCCCATTTAGATCATTTTGGATTGCTTGCCCATATCAGCAACAAGATACCCGTTATAATGGGTGAAGATGCTCGCAGGATATTAACACAGGCTGCACCCTTCTTACCAGGGAATTGGCCAATTCCTACGAATGGATTGAACTTGAAATCCGAAACATCTATCGAACTTGGACCATTCAAAGTTACCCCATACTTGATGGATCATTCCGGTTACGATGCTTATTCCCTTATGATTGAAGCAGATGGAAAACGCTTGTTTTATAGTGGTGATTTCAGGATGCATGGTCGAAAGGCGAAACTAACAGAAAAGCTCATCGCCAATCCTCCAAAAAACATCGATGTTCTGTTATTAGAGGGATCTTCGCTTGGCAGATTAAAAAGCCATGAATCATTTCCAAGTGAAACCGACATTGAGAAGAAGCTTGTCGATATTTTTACAAACGCAAAAGGCATTACTCTTGTGCATACATCTTCACAAAATATTGACCGTATTGTTTCTATTTTTAGGGCGTGTAAAAAATCTGGCAAAACTTTAGTTATAGACCTTTATACTGCTGTGATCCTTGAGGCTACCGGAAATGAGAATATTCCGCAATCAGATTGGCCACAAATCGCTTTATATATTCCTCAATCACAGCGAATTCAGATAAAAAGCAATAAACGGTTTGCTCTTTTAAAAAAACATTCAAAAAAAAGAATCTATTTAGAAAAGTTACAGGAAATAAAAGAACAATATGTCATACTCTTTCGTCCATTGCATATTCATGATCTTGAAAAAGCTGGTTTACAAAGAGATGCAGTATACGTGTATTCACAATGGGAAGGTTATTGGGAACAGGATTCCTTTTCTTTTCTTCGAGAATGGCTGGCAAAATATAATATCCCCAAAGTGAGCATACATACATCGGGTCATGCAAGTGTTAAAGATTTGAAACGATTCGCTGATGCATTGAAGCCTACTAGAATTGTTCCGATTCATACTTATATGCCAGAAAAATACAAAGAACTATTTGACAATGTACATTTGCACGCCGACGGCGAATACTGGGAGGTTTAGAATGAGGGGTCTATCAGACAAATTCATAATTTCCTTAATGAGTGGGTTATTACAACCCGTCCTTGATCGAGTAAAAAAAGACGATACATTGATGTTGGGCATTCGAGATGGATACTTCAACATTTATTATCGAGGTGGCAATCTGCTTCGGATAACTGAAAAACAGAATTCTTTTGACCTCTTTTTTGACAAAAAGTATGATTTATCTGAAGGACATAAGGCTTATATGGCGCTGACCTTACCAGAGATAATAACAGATCATTCACAATTAGATAAATGGGTTTCATCAATAGCCTCACTTAAAGAACTTATGGATTTTTGGCTTAATAAGAATCCTAAAATGGAGAGAGAATTTCAGCAACTTGTCGAAAGAGAAAACAATAGATCACCAATTTCTGGAGACACTGAATATTTTATTACAGATATCGAATTCGCAGATTCAAGTATCGGTGCGCGGTTTGATATTCTGGCTGTCAAGTGGCCTGCATCAAAAAGAAAAGATGGTAAGAACTGTACGGCTTCATTTATAGAGATGAAATATGGAGATGGTGCACTTAGTGGAAAATCAGGCTTAATAGATCATATCATGGATATAAATAAATTTCTGACCGAAAAGAAGAATTATTCAGACATTCTTAAAACAATGACTACGCAGTTTAATCAGCTTGATGAACTTGGATTAATGAATTACAATCATTGTACGAATAATACAAAAGTTCAATTGAGCGAAAATAATAAACCAGAATTTATCTTTTTAATAGCCAATCACAATCCAAGAAGCGAGCAACTGAAAAATATATTGACTGATTCTGAATTCAATAATGCAATTAACACAGAGCATTATGATTTGCGATTTTATGTAGCCAGTGATGCAGGATATGGTATGCATGAAAAGAACATGCTTTCATATGAAGAATATGTAAGCCGCTTTTGAGATTGAAGAACACGCTCTTTCGGTGCCGAATAAAAAGAAATTGTAATGAAGGTTCACCATTGATTTCCTATTAATTTATTAGGTTTAGAAATAGTTGTTTTCTTTTCCTCAGTAACAACCTTCGGAATTTCTGATTTATTCGTCAAACTCTGGCTGATTTCTTGTTCAACCGCTTTCCGGGGTCTACCAAAGTGAGAACGAGATTTTTCCCTAATCATCACTGAGGTAGCTTCTTTGTAGGTAATATTATCAAGAACCGTTTTGATATTAAAAGGCGGTATCGGCTGACCATTACGAATTGTCGAGACATAAGCCGACCAATTTGGCAAACCGATCAAGTCATTCTCACTAATAGTCGGACTAAACCTTTTTCCCATTATTTCAGCATCCTTTTGGCCGAGTCGGAAAGTAATGATTGTGCCGACGTTTCCAAAAATTGAGTCCATGATCCTATCGGAAACTTGTGTGAGAAACTGATTGGCAAGAATTAAGGACACTCCAAATTTTCTTCCTTCCGAAAGAAGAGTCATGAAATTTTGAGTCGCAAGGTTTTGAAACTCATCTATATAAATATTGAAATCAGACCTGTTGGCAGCTGGCTGTTTCACTCTTTCCATTGTTGCTGCCAGCAACTTCGACATGAATACCATCCCGAAAAATCGGGAATTTGTTTCTGTGAGCTCACCTTTTGCCAAATTTACAAGAAGAATTTTCCTCTCATCCATTAAGTGCCGAAGATCAATTGTAGATCGTTTTTGTGAAAATATGTTTCTAAGCAATGGGTCGAATAGAAAAGACTCAAACTTACTTCCAATATATCCACCAATAGAAGGACCATCACTACCAGTTTTCGTATAGTCGATCTGGGGTAATACCTCTTCAACCCAACGCTTCAAAATGGGTTCATTCGTCTTTAAGGGTAACCAGCGCTTCCAATAATTCTTTTCCTGATAAATCGTATGGAACTCCAGAAGTGTACCCGGATTGCCAGGATCGGACATTGCTAAGAGCATGTTCATGCGCAAATGTTGGAAGAATATCGGGCCAGCGAAATGTGCAATAGAGTTGACGCCGTATTCATCCTCGATGAGTTTTGTAATTATTGCTATCATTTCCTGTATGATAAAATGTCGTTGAATTTCAAATTGACATTCAAGCATATTCAGACCAACGGGATAATCACTGTCCATGGGATCTATGAGAACCACATCATTTGCACGGTGTTTAGGAATCTTTCCAAGAATTTCCTTGAATAAATCGCCGTGTGGATCAATAACGCAAACCCCCTCACCATTGTTAATGTCGGAGAGTATCATAGATTTGAGCATTGTGGTTTTACCCGTACCAGTTTGGCCGACAGCATACATATGCCGTCTCCGATCATCCCTCGACACACGTATAACCTGCTTAACGGTATCGTTTTCAAAAACGCCCAACGAAACACCCTCAACTGGCATCTCTCCTTGCGGTGATTTGACCCGCCATTGGCGCTCCTCTAAACCAAGGAGAGCTTCAATATAAGAATGAGGAAATCGGAAAGCACATGACGCTTCCGACGGATCGAAAAGATATTTCAAATGTTGAATAGATTCAGATTGGTTGCAGTCGAGGTTTAGATTTATTTTGATCTTAACGAGATCATTTCCGGCTTGTCTTAATAAACTTCTACTAATAACATGTGTCTCAAATCCTCCTTTAAGAAATTGAGAAGTTCCATTATCTGAATCGTGAGTTCCCCCCGGTGATTCAGTTATTAACGTTCCAAGTAGGTTCGAAATGACGGGTGAGAGATTCGTGGGTGCCGCTATGCGAATCTGCATATATGCTGAGGTATCTTTCAAGCAAGACAATTTCTTTATTAGTTCTCGCTGAACGGTCCGGGAATGTTCAAGTAGTGTTGGTTGCAGCCGTTCAACGTCCAGAGCCGTGGAGGCGACACCAACTTGTGCGAATTTCTCACACAAATCAATCTGGTCCTCAAGAAAGCTTTTCATCCCTCCTTCTAAGATCGCTGGTTGCAATGTGCAACTTAGCATGATAGGATGACTTTCGCGCAACAAGGTGTTGAGTAAATATTCGAAGCTCTTTCCAGAATATTGAAAAGGATAAATATAGGGAATCGATTTGTTGAGTTGTGGATTCGGGAAGGAATTGACTGCCTTTTGTGTAAATCCGAATTCTTTTTTACTTGAATTTACTTTTATTGTGTCGAGACATATAAAATCTTGTCTACGAATTATTTCGCTGATGTACTGAAACTTAAAAGGACTTAACATTACTTTGACTTGCCTTGTGGATATCCGTTCGAATTCGTACTCAGAGAAGTAAGATTTTAGCAAAATGTGCAAGTGACTTGCATACTCCTCAGCCTGAAATTCCGTGGAGTTTTCCGATTTACATAGCAACCCGACAGTTATCTTTCCTCTTGCATAGTTTTCTGGGTTGGGTTTTGATATGAGCCTTATATCAAATGTCAATTTTTCGTTATTTTGTTTGATAAGACAATTGAGAAAATCTATTTCGCGAGTATGCAAATCAGCTGAATACTTCTCAGGCGTACCACTAAATAACTTGGGCGACACAATACAGTTTAGCAAATATCCGAAATAGCAGTTACCGTTTCTCGATAAAACAGCTGCTCGATTACGAGGATGCTGTAAGGAATGACATTTCGATACTGTCAAAATATCCTTAAGACTTTCGTCGTTTAATGGATATCTGGTTTTGATTTTCATATGACATTGAATATTGCTTTAGTGACCTTTGAATAACCGCTGCTTGGTTTTACATTCATCTTGAAGACATCGGAATCCTTTTTAATGACCAAATAACAAGAATATTGCGATCACACACGCGATGGCGAACCACATCATGCTAACCATTCCGTACCATACGGTTCTTATTACTGCTCTTAGGAAACGGATCGCGATAAAGACCAACATTATTATCAAAATGCCGGTAAACATGATTATGTTCCTATTCGAAGTGACAGCATAGTCTTATTCTTTTTTCATCTGTAAATGTTTTCATTTGTAATCTCAATGCAGAGGTAAGAGAATATTTGTTCCTAAATTGAGATTTAAAAAATGGATCCGAAGGAATGAATCGCACATCTGAGTCCAAAGCGTAAAATATTGTATTGTTTTCTCTAAGGAATGTGTTTACTTGTTGAATGCTTATTGATTCTTTTAGTTTCAAATTCATATTAAAGTACGTTGAATCGGAAGCACTTTTGATATGTGTGGGAAGTTCTATAAGATTTGCTCTAGCAAGTTTCTGAATCGAGCAAAAGCATCTTTCCTGATAGTCACGCAGGTTCGCGATCATCGTATCCAGCATATCGTGTAAAAGTATTGCCGAAAGTGGATGCATTCTTCCGTTTAGTGGAGCATATTCGTTGTACTTACTGACACCTAAAGCTGCTTTTTGTCGAGATGGATGTTGTGAGTACCATAAGAGTTTTTCGTATATCATATCACTATCGGTCAAGACACATCCCCCTTCAACGGTAGTGATCGGTTTTTGGGGAGAAAAACTTAACACGACAACATCAGAATAAAAACCTGCTTGGCGATTATCTCTTACCACACCAAAGCTCTGAGCAGAGTCACTTATATATAAAAGATTATGCAACACACAAAATTCTTTGATTGTTTTTGAATCTGCAGGAGTTCCTCCGAAATCGACCGACAAAACCGCTTTTGTTTTCGAAGTTAGAGCATTCGGTATATCAATTGCCGAAAGATTTAGAGAATCGGAATTGACGGCCGTAAATTTTAATTTATTACCGTGAAGTAAAAACGGTGAAATCGAGCCTCCCCAAGTGATCGGAGAAGTGATAATGTCACATCCTTTCAAATCTAATGCAAGACATAGCGCGTGTAATGCCGTTGTTGCATTACTAAAGCAGATGGCATGCTTCTTTTGATAGAAAGAAGATAATTTTTTTTCGAGAAGATATATTTCCCCGGCTCCTGAAAGGTGCTGCGTCTGAATAGAATGATGCATATAGTACTTTTTAAGATACTTACCTATATGTGTAACCATTTTCCCTATTTGATGATTTTCATACATTGGCATATGGTCCCAATTCAGAAATTCGCTTTCGTAATTTCAAAGGATCAAGCAAAAAATCATCTCTTAAGACTTCTTTGATATAGTCAGGAAATGGAAATAGTGGATCAGGATGATTTTCTTTTTCATCCCACCACGGCAGAAAACTATTATTGCGGCAATAACTTAAAGCAACGTAATCAGCGTAATGAGAAGCAGTCTGATCCGAATTGGGAATAATATCGTGTGACGCAAATTCAATCTGCTTTTCGCACAAATCACCGGCGATCACAGCTTGAGCGGCGATAAGCGCTTCTCTGATTTCACGCGGTGCTGCACCGGCTCTATAGAACCGTTCTGATGCTGAATTCAATGAAGAACTATCTTTCTTTACATCGAGCTGTGGATTCAATTCTGATGCAATACTCAAAACTATCTCTGGAAAATCCTGCTGCAATGGCATCAATACCGGTACGACAATCCAACGCTGGCGCATTGCTTCTGAAATTGCTTCAGGCTTATTCGACGTACCGATGAGACACACTTTACCGGCTGTCGAGGTATCTGCGAGGAACGATTGAAGCTGGCCGATAAGATTTTGCGTTACACCGGAATCATAGGTTGATTGGTTTCGATTCATTGGAAGCTGCATTTCCAATTCATCTATTAGACCAATTCCACCAAGCTCTCGTAATAAGCTCAGCATTAATTTTGCTTTCCTTTCAGATTCGCCAACCCATTGACTTTTGGGATTGACGATACTAAAAGTAGGCACAGACGCTTGAGCTGCAGCAATTAGTGTCAGAATCGTTTTTCCACCTGACGGACTGCCACAGAGAAGAATATTGCGCGGAGTGTTTGGATCATTTCGTTTCAATCGGTTGGCAATGCCCGTCAGTAATTGCAACGGTTTTTGAATTGTTCGCCCAACGACTTTTGTATTTTTAACTCGGTTATGATCAATAAGTTCTAGTGTGCCTTCACTAAGAGAAACGATATCTGACTGCTTTCGACTAAAGACATCATGTGCATTAATAGCATGGCCTGTCTTTTCTGAGGAAAGGTAAATTGATTCCAATGATCTATTGGGAGTTCCACTGCTGAGATTTGCTATGGAAACAGTGTTTAACGCCTGTTCTTCTTTTGCTTGCGGGTAACGATTCTTTAGGGATTCAATGAATATTACCTTAGCAGCTACATTTGGCTGAGGAATAGAAACAGAATCAATGTTTTGATAGATCAGTGATTCCATGAGACCAGATCGTACTTCAGCAAGGACGGTATAATTCTGACTCTTTCGAAAAGCCAATGAATTACTAAGACGCATTGCCAATTCAATGGCAATAATTTGTTCGGGTGTGTGTGTACCATTGTTGAGGTGCGGAAGCAAATGCTCAGGAAATTCAATAAGAATTAGAAACCGAAGAGGGATATTCTCACCAAGCATTAGCGGTGATGATTGCTGTCCCAATCGAAGCAATGCACGAAGAATTGTGATAAATTCGCTATCGTCACCTATTGCTCTTTGACGGTTGTTGTTTTGAATTCCAAAATCTGATAAAGCTTTATTAACAATGGATCGTTCTTGATGATTCAAGTCCGTAATGTCACACACAACACCTGTGCTCCGTGAATATTGAACCAACACAAGATGATGTTTTATAAGCGCTTGATTACGGAGTAGTTCAATCAACGGTTGGATCTGGCCTTTATCATTTAATTCCAAGTCATATAAGCTTCGGCCTTGAACAATAACACAGCTCTTACCTTCCGTGTACGGCTGTAATATAAGCTCTATAGCGCTAGGCATTATCGGCCTCCAATCCTCTGTTGTTTTAGTGTATTCAATTTCCGAGTTCGTTCCTGCCTTTTTCTACGATCATTATCTTCCTGATCAATAACCTTTGAATAAGGAAGCTGACAATTGCCATCAGTAGAAGTTGTTTTTTCGCTGCCCAGCTTAATCCCCATTCTTTTTAGCTGTTGATTAAATTGTTTGATGATCGGGTCGCACGTACCATTGCGCATGCCAATAATTTCGGTACGTGCATTGACGATGTTATTTGCGCCATCAATGGATATCTCGGTATTTATGTGTTGACCAATTTCGTTCGTTGCAATAACATTCAGATTTCCATCGACTCGCTTCACTTCCACCTGTTTAAATCCAACTGTGACGCTTGCCTTCGCACATGCCTGAGCAAGATTAGATGAGAACACCTTTGTATGCATTACTTCAAGATTACCCATAAAGGATTTCATTTCGGAATTTAATACTTTTGCATCTCCGGCATTTACAACTGCTTTGATACCTTCATTTAATATGCCTTTATCAGTAACCTTGAAATCCATCATATTGATCGTAGAAATCAGGGCTACCTTTTTTATGTCTAGCGGTGACAATCCACTTGTATTGATTCTTTCTATTGCGGGGGAAAAAGATTTTGCAAATATCGCACGCAACATATTTGGACTGCATACTGTATTCGACTGCACTGATTCAGTGTTGTTACAAGCAGCATTAATTGCGCTCATAATATTTTCAGGGCAATATGACGATACATCCAGCAATGTATCCTTCGAAGAACGATATGAGCTCAAATCACCCAACGAAACCAAAGAAGCATGTACTTCCTCAATTTCACTGACATTTGTGCGTTCAGTTATTCGACTCATTGCAGTAACCCTTCTTAAAGAATTTTATCATTGTTGTTGGATTGACTATCTATTGTTTGATCGTATTCCGGTGGCAGCAATTCATTGTTTTGTGGGGCTGCTTCGCTTGCCAAAGTATTCGAGGGTTGTTGAGTATCGTTTTCCTTTGGTTGTTGACTGCCATTTGCATTGTACCGTGTAACTAATGACAACTCATCGAAAGCAAGCACATAGCTGTTATTTATGGGATCAAAATATTTAAACTCAACCTCTGGCTGCCCTTTTTCATTAGCGTGGTATGGTAATAATTGGTGCTGCATTACTTTATTGATCATCCAAATTGTAAAGTTATCAACCAAATAAAGCACCTGTTGAGCAGCACCGCTGTCTTGACTCTGTAATTCCTTGAACCTCGCGACAAAGTTCTTTGCCTTGGTTGAAAAAATATTCTTTGCGTCCAAGAACGAAGCATTCAGCGTATGTACTTTGGCATCTGCTTTGATTAACGCATTGTCGATCTTAGCCAACTCAGCAAGAGCGACTTTCGAGTTCTTAGCAGTGATGAAGATGTTACTCATCGTAACGAGTGCAGTATGAAATGCTAGTGTGATAGACACCAACACCCAATTTAGGATTATTGCATAATGGCTACCTCCTGGTCCGCCATTTGATTCGTACGCTTCAAGCATATTGCATGCAGGAATTATAAACACCAATCCATACGAAACAGTTGTAAGAAAAACAAATATGATACGATTTTCTTCCCGGTATCGTTTGGCAAAATAATTCAATGTGATACTACTGTAGATAGCGAACGATGCGAAAGCCAAGCCAGCTGGAAGCACGACAAACAATGAAGACAGCCCGGTAAAGTGGTCCAGGAGGTACTGTATCCCTTTGAAAGAGAACACAGATTCAAAAACAAAAGTAAGCGATAGGAGAATGTTTGCCCGCCGATTATCAGTATTGCGAGCTACATTTTTGTCTACCTGCGTGTCACGGTTTTGATCAATATACTCTTGACGATCCCGCACTCCCTTTCGCTGTTCTGCTATGACATATTCGCCATCCTTGAGAATTTCCAGCATCTTGCTGAAACACTGTGTCGTTGCACTCGCGAGGCTCTTGGCTTTAATCTTTAAAAGGGCTATTCTGATTTTTTGAAAAATGTTCTTCAACATAGTGTTATGCCTTCATTTGTCGTTCTTGAAAATCATTTCCAAAGAACGGTCCAGGTTGTCCACTTCGGTCGAGCGATTAGCGACAACACTTTTTCCCGAGCCACTGTGGTTAACAGTTATAATTTTGACGTCATCGGGGATCCGATTCAGAGTCTTTGGTGATACACCCCTTGGTAGAGATTGGCATCCATCACTGATCAGCAAGATAAAACGGTAATGGAGTGAATCATGAGGCACAGTTCCCAGACTGCGCGTTCCTGCATTAAGCGCCCCTATAATATCGGAGTAGTCTTCTCCTGGTTTCTTCTTACCATAACCATTATTGATGATCGCTTCACATTCGCTAAGGAACTTTTGTTCCGAAGCGTTGAGTGAATCTTGGTATATACTTTCTTTTTTCACATAGTCCAACGAATCTAGTCGATATTGCTCCACGCGTTTATTGAATTTGTACTTTGCCTCACCACCAAACCGGACTGGTATGACTAGTGGCTGTGGTGGTTTTGAGATGGGAAAATGCAGCACATTAGCCTTGTAAGCATCTTTTCTCACGTAGGTAAGCCATATCTCACCATAACCGAGAGAACGCAATTTATCAATCATGGCAGAGATGAATCCTACACTGATTCGTGGAACACTGTAAGTGGAATTGGTACTACCACTTGGATCAAAGATAACAAATACGGCATTATACTTGGTTTGAATCGAAGCAATTTGCTCTGGCTCACTTTTCAAGGCTTTTGTTATTGTATTACGAACTGTATCATTTGTGAAATAAATATATACACCGGCTGCGAGAAGAAGAACTACGAGAATGGTGATAAGGGCTTTCATTGTGCTAATCCTTTCAGAACTGCTTATTAATATATAGAGATAACAGTAAGCTCAAATGTCCAAATCAATTTTACTTTTTTAATATGACTTAATACTTTCCCAAAATATTCATATGAAATAATAGAGATATATCCAATTCCGATTTTCCAAAAAGATAAGTCGATATTCTCTATATTATCATTGATAATAATAACGACATCGTGCAATGCTTATTTCTTCAATGCACATAGTTTGTTTATTTCAAACAATAAAACTAAATTAATTAATAATAGGCGTTAATTATCCCTTCAAACAGCGCATCAGCAAATGGAATGACCTATGATACAAAATCAACTGGCTGGCAACCTCTCATCGCTTCAGGGCATTCCATTAGCCTCTGTGTGGGAAATGTGGGTAGTAAATCTATCTCCACCCCCAAAATTTCGTAGAACCCTGTGTGCAAATCACAGTCGTCGTTATGCGAAGTTTATTCCAAGATCTACCAAAATTCGAAAACCTAATATTCATATGTTCCACTTAGCGGCTTGTCAGGCTCCAGAACTTTTTACAAAAGATGGATGGTTTCTACTTGATAAGATTTTTCCTATTTGGAATATCAATGAGTTCCACCAGCGAACGCGGAAATATTATGGAAGTCTTCCAGACGATATTTTTGAGGCAATATTAATGTGTGCAAGAGACTTTATCGATTCCCAGGATAGCGATAGAGATGTACCTTGAACACAAAATCTCATACATATAGCGAAGCATTTAGAAGTTACAGGCAGGGAGAGAAGTGGCACCTCGTCGAGTTATGTTACAAGGGACTTGATAATAATTGCTACGCATCTATCGCTTATGCGGTCATTAAAAACTTATTCCCACTTGTGATCGATCTGATAGAAAGTAAAAAACAGTATCACTCTCCTAAGGAAGTATATGATGGCTATGGTCTCGAACTCTGCCATCAGGTATTCGAACAAGTACTCGAGAAATCGGGTATAATTGTGAATGCTGAGACGAAAACCAATCCGGCAGGGTATATATACACTTGTTTTCGTAGTGGAATAATATCGCTACACCGCATGAGATTCCCTATCAGTGATTATATTTGGAAAAAGATAAATGATGTGCTATTGATAGACCAACGCTTTAAAGAAGTTGGGAGAATTCAAGACCGGGTGTACCAATTATCGGAATGGGAAAAGGAGCGCATTCTTTATCAAGAAGATGAAGAGGATTTATATAGACGGACTCCGAATAAACAGATCAAAGTCATTCGGCGAGAACTTCCCAATGACCAGATCCGTTACGAGATTAATAAGGAAGAAATTACTGAAGCTATCTCGGATTTATTTGAGGCAAGTGAATCAGCACTTACGGTCTGGCAGATCCATGCATTCATTATCTCAATATCATCTAAGCAAGATATAGAATTCGAATCCACTACAATTGACTGTGATGAAGAAAAGGAAGGAACTGCATCAGAATATGTAGATCCAGAATCCATTGGGGTTGAGTACAATGAAGCACAAAGCGCTCTCAAGGATGGATTCACGAAACAACCTGATGAAATCGAAGAAACCCTCAAGAGTGCTGCAAAGAAGTTTATATATCAATTAAGTGACGAGAATGCAAAGGTTCTTTTCTGGTGGCTGACAGATAAGTTATCCGATGCTTTTGTCGAAGATATCCTTCCTCCAGAGATTAAACAATTCATCAAAACAAGCGGAAATCCAAAAGGTCGGAATGCAATAGATTTCAAATGGATCGGTGAAAAAACAGATTTGAGTAAAAACACGGTACGAAGTAGAATAGATGGACCAAACAATGGCATTAGATTTCGGCTTCAAAACCTTTATATAAACGAAAGCCTTGGTGAAAATGATTTTATTCAAATTCTGCTATTAATCCATAAAAAATTGGGAGAAAAATTTGGATTCATAGACATGGGGAGAACTCTATAATAATAAATGAACTGTTTATGAGCATGCAATGATTAAAACTGAAAAAAAACCACAATTTGGCGAGATTTGGCTTGCCAACCGGGACTACGAAGTACCAGTTTCTGAAACACAAACTCAAATTAAGTCGGTTGAAGATACTAGATTCGTGCTCGTGCTTTCAAAAAGTGACGAATATGAAGAGAAATATCTCCGATCAGTTTATGTCTCCCCAATCTCATTTGATGTGGATTTCGCCTCGCATTTAGACTTAATCCTTTCTGCCGATGAAAATCCGCTCAAGGTCGAATGTATGGCTGAGTTTTGGAATATCATTCCTGCTCTTGAATGCAATCTTGAACGATACGAAGGTAGGGTAACAAATGAAGAACTGCTCAAAGGTATCAAAGGATTGTGGAAACTAGCGTTCGGCCTTGCTGATGAATCAACCGATTTTTCCGGTATTATCACAGGCTCATTCATAAAGACTGCACATCCACGTGTAAGAATATTTCAGGAGCAGGAGATCAAGGAAACGGAATTCTTACGTACACCAACCCTAGCTTCTCTTAGTCTGCTCGAAGAGAATGAGGCGATAGAGATTCCCGCTGATGAACCAATCATTAGTAAAATTGGAAATGAGATTATAGAGGTTGCGCATGAGATCAAAAATAAGATACTTGGTCTGTTTTATCCCACTACCGGCCTTACTCCTTCAATGGCCTTTGATGCAGTTTGGGAATTACCTGACCCAGCGTACTTAACCAAACAGGGACAAGAATTCGTATTATATACTGATCAGGAAACTGATTTCACTATTTCTATAAAAATTCGCCCGCCGATGGGTTTGATATATGTCCGAGGGAAAGAAGCAATAAATGTCATGAAAGTTGTGATTCATGTTGGATTAATGGTTTACGAGTTAAAACTTTTACCAAATGTAAACCCTTCGGAAATGATTTATCTTATACCAACTGAAGCTCTTAAGGATTGGCGCACATCTACTGTCATATTGAATTTACAGCGTAAGAATGTAATGCTAACTCTGCAAATAACGAATTAATTTTCGAGGAAAGTTACTTTTCAAAATGGAACCTCAGAAAACTCTTCGGTTTTACGAGTGTGAAGTATTTCTGCCCTTCATTGAGGATGGTATAATTGAAGAGAAGGATATCGAGGAACAGTTGTATCGAGCATGTTTATTAAATGGATCAATAGATTATCTATTTTCCCACCTCCTTCCCCAAAAAGAAGCAGAGAGATTACTTAATCGACTTAAGGAAATAGAACAACTCAAGTATTTTTTTACTTCTCAATTAAATTGGCAGGAAGTAACACCAGAGATCGGCTCCATGAACACTCTGGCCTATGATCCTACAATCGACAAAGGATATAGTCTCACATTTCATTATGCCGATGTTCCAAACAATTTTGATCTGCCTGGTTACCGCCAAGCCTCCACAGAGCTTATGAATGGACTACAGACAGCTCGCGCATCTGTAAAGAATTTATCAGGCAACTATGACGACAGCCTCTATCCAGTTGCATCGGGAAGACTTCATGGAATATTCGCTAATTCATTTAACAATCAGGATTTTAAAGGCGATTCGTTCGAGTTAGTGGCTGCATTAACATTATGCTCCAAGATTTTGCAAGAACCAATTGATTTATCATGCGCTGCTACTGGAAAGTTGAATGGTGTAGATATTTCACGTGTTGAGCATGTTGCTAAAAAAATCGAAGATATCGTAAAAGAACGGCCTCTAATCAACAAAATTCTTATACCAGACGCGAATAAAGATGATATTCAAGGAATCAATCTTTGCGCTCACAAACGTACAGTCAATGTAATTCCAATTAAGAATCTCGAAGAGGGAATTGATGATGTCTTTGGACCTGGAAGCCTGAATGCGCTTAAGGAAAAACTACGAGCTCAAAATAACCTTCGTATTAACCGGCAATTGCTGCTCAAATATCAAAAGGAAACTCAAGAAGACTTTATCAGTCGGGATATCCGCATCGATTTATCAGTTAATAGAGAGACCAATGAAGAGGTTATTAGATGGATATCTTGCAGAAAGAATGGGACCGCATTTATTATTGGTGATCCAGGAGTAGGGAAAACAACCGCGATGGCGCTCTTAGAGCAAGAGCTTATCAATGCAAATGATAAATATGAAGTCATTTCCTACTATCTCCCCAATCATCAACATCCTAATGTCAAAAGTGAATATATAAGACATGTTTTTCAAAGTATTTTTGCAATAAAGAACGACCCTCTTGCTGTAACTCCTGAAAATACAATTACAAATCTTATCGAGGAAATTAAAAAAGGTATAGTAACTCGAGAGAGTAAACTCGTACTATTATTAGATGGATTTGATGTCCACCTTAATATATTACGACCAGTAGTTGAACAATTAGCACAAACACCGGTTATCCTGATTGTATCTTGCATTGATTCGATGCTTCCAGAGGATATGAAGGGGCAGCGATTCAAGATTAAGATGTTCACAAAACCAGAAATACATAAATTACTTAATAATCATTGTATATCAGGGAAACTCAGAAACCTACCTGAAAATATAAAAACTCGCCTACAAGATGACACTGTAATCGATAACATTAGTAACTATACACAAGGATTGGCCGAAGTACTCAACGCCTTAATTATAGAGATTGCCAGCAAGGGAAGCATTCCGGAAATGGATTCTCCCATTAACTTATATGACTCCGTAAAACATCGATGGAATACTTGGCGTGATTCATTGAACAATGGAAGATTAGAACGGATTATCGAGGACATTCATATCAGCCTTGCCCAATTTGAGGAACCCATTGACACTGAGGCGCTATCGGAGGCATATGCATGGACTAAAAATGACGTTGAAGAATATTTAAGCAAATCAAATCTTTTTCTTAAGAAAACGACCCCTTTCGATGGTGAAGTGAAAGCTTTAACTTGTGAACGTTGGGAATTTAAACGCCCAGAATATCGATCGTACTTTCTTGAACGAACTAAAGAAGAGGGATCGAAAGCATATAACTGGTGCAAGCGATGGAAAGAACATAAGCATTGGTACGCTATACGGTATTTACCCGATTTGCTGACCGAAAGAGGAGAAGCAGAAACAGACGAATTTGTTCAACTTGCACGAGATGATAATTTTTTCTCTCTGTACAGGAGAGAACATGCAACACAACCCGATAAAGCACTCGACCTGGTTCGAACCGCTTTGAAGACGGCCTTTTGCACAAACAACATGCAGATCACATGCGAATTCCTTCTTCTTTATGCAAGAAGAATGGAATCGCTGTTACAATCCCCTATACTGCAAATAGAGAATGGATTGGATGCTATCTTAGGAACAATTAATCTTTACGAAAATCCAGCTATTCGACAATTGTGGCGGCTTATTGTTGTGATAAAGCTATGGCAAGAAAAGGAATTTGAAACCGCAAATCAAATACTTGATGTATTTTTTTATTATGAGCCGACAACCAAGAGTGGCTTTGCAATAAAGCCGATACAGGAGATATTCATTACTCTAACGATATGGATTAATTCGATAGGCATACCCCGCGGACATAAACTTTTTGCTTCGATCACAGACAAAGATGATCAACTCGCTCTTATTCGATATCTTTGTGATCTTAAAGACATTTCTTCAGCGGAGAAAATGATTGAAACAAGAGGAAAAGGGGAAAAGAAAATATTGTCTTATGAACTTATTAAACAATTAGCACTTTCGAACGAGTTTAAAAAAGCAAAGTGGTTGTTTGATAAAACCCCCGCAGTAAACACTGGAGAACGGTACCTCAAAGCTTATGCGGCGATTGAGCTAGCGCTCGAACATGCTAAAACACCAGATACGGCGAGTAAAGCCCTTAACAAGTATCTTAGCCCTCTACAAGATGAGGAAAGGAAATCTCGAGAGAATGTCATCTCTAACAATGATTATATCGAAATATGTAGATTCGTTAAAAGCTGTGATAGGCTTGCTAATGATTTTAATAAGGCTGTGCTAAACATCCATAGGCAGTTCTTGGATTTCTTAAAAAATGTGAGAATTCCTTCCACTCAAAAAGAAAGAATCGCGTGGGAACTTATAAGTTTAGCAGAGGAAACTGCGTTTGGTCGAAAATCATCCGATCATATAATTCTGAATAATTTCGAGGAAATGGAATTCATTAACATAAAAAGACTCATTAGTTCTGCCAGTGAAATAACCAATTCATATTTATTGATTTCGCGGAAAACACAAGAAAATTTCTGCAAACTGTTGGAACCTTTATTTTTAAACAACAATGAAAGAAACCTTCAAGCATTGGAGATGTTACGACTTATTAAAGAAGCTAAAATAAACCATAAATCTTTTTCCGAAGTTTATAATGAATATTTTAATAATTTCTATATCAAACGTAAAAAGAAGGAAATGGAAAATTATCGACCGTTTATTGAACAAGAGAGGGAGTTCTATGGCAGACTAGCTGCAATGCACCCATCTGAATTCAATTTATGGATAGCACAGGTACGACAGCATTTTGAACCTAAGAAGCTCAATACATATAATTGGGACAAGGATAGAAGGGATATTACTGAACGTCTTCAGGAATTAAAATATTGTATCACTTCACTCGAGAATGCTCAGATTAATGACGCCCAAAACATTGAGAATGAGCTAAGAGCTGTATATACATGGATAATGAAGACATATAATAAATTACCAGCAACAACCGCAATCACAAAGCTTTGGTATAAAAAGCTCTTTTATATTATTACAGAATCGAAACCACACAACAGAATTGCTGTTTCAATCTTGAAGGAATCCATCCAGGTTGGTTTGGAACGAATTGATCAAGAACATGATGAATTAGAAAGAAATGAATGCTGGAGAAACGTGGTAAAATGTTTGCTTGGGATAGGAGAAATTAATAAAGTAGAGGAACTAATTGATAGGCCAATAATTGAAAACGAACTGATAAAAACAGAGCTGAGGATCCTTTTATTAGAAGCCAAGAACGATTTAACCGAAAATAATTGCAGAAAAATCTTCAATAAGTTGAGAAACCGTGAATCCAAAAGGATCTTTGCCGCATTGTGCAGCCGAACATTAGGTATGAAAGAAGGTTTTACAAAATTCCAATTGGAACTAGTTTGTGAAGCAATATTATGGGGTCGACCAATCTGGAAGAAGCAGGTAACTGGTCACTATCAACAACTTTACGCTTTAGCTATCAGAGCTGGAAATGAAAATCTGATAGATTATGAAGAGGAATATTTCAATAAAGCAAATGAAAAACAAGTTTTGAGATCTCTTCCCACTAATCCATCTTATGCATTTATTAAGGCAATTGACATGATTCAAGGGAAAAGAAATCCTAAAGGTTTGGTTGCATTGGAACTTACAGCCGACCAATACGCTCACTTTACACACGAAGTAACCGACAATAAAAGTTTATACCTATACTTAAGCGGAATCAGAGATAACATTCGAAGGCTCAATGAAAATTTTGAAGAACAGCATTTCGCCGAAACGCTGGAAGATTGTTTTAAAACTCTTATGCCTCGAACTGAATCTCCTACTGTTATAGAGCTTGATCGGTTGCTTAAGAATGCCTCCGATTTTATCGGAATAGCTGTAACAATTGATTTGCAGGTTTTCCAGAGCACCATCAATAAAATTCGAGATATCTTCAATGCTTATTCCCCCAAAAATCGTGGAACTTCTTTTTATAAGAATTGCGCAGAAATCTATAAAGAACTACTTTCAAACGCAATACATATTGCAGATACTCCGCTTCAAAATGAAGCTCTTAAATTTGCAGTCGAACTCCGCACTCTATATAGCAAAGGACAAAATGAACAGAAATGGTCACCAGTTTTCAGACGCGGAGAAGTGCTGTTCAAGTTACTGGAAGCGAAGAAACAAGGAACAGAATTGCCTAGATTCGAAGAGATAAAACTTAGCGGAAAACTTGATCCGGAACAACGTGCCCGTTTATTTCGCGAAATAGCATGTTGCTATTTTGAAGCTGGCAATTTCGATGAAGCACAACAGGCATCACTTGCCATAGACGCTAAGGTCTCCGACATTGTCCCTAATATTATTGATACACTCCTCAAACGAAACGATCCGGGTCACCGCGAGTTAGCGCTTAAACTTATGCTTAAATGTTGCTGCTACTATGATGCCGCATATCGCGTAAGTGCTTCTGTAATTTCATTTTTTCCGTTGCAGCCGAAGATCTCAAAAGAGGATTCGCATACAAAAATGTTTAAATGGATTGAAGCGTTAGAAAGAAACAGAGTATCTAGTGCAAAAGTTACAAATTAGATCGATAAACCCTACTATCAGAAAGGTACTCTCCCTTCTATCAGCGATTCGAGTTTTTGAATAAGCAAATTATTTTGTTCGACAACTCGTTCTGCTATTTCACGAACAAAGCTGAACCTGTTTGAACCAAAGTCCTTGAGGTATTGGTCTCGCTCTGCTTCAAGAGATTGAATAAGAGATTGAACTTCCTCTTGTGTAAATTCTGCTGTAATCATTTTACCTTTCTCCATGCTGTAATGATGTTTTCTATTGTTGTTATACCAACTTTCGGTAGGTAGAGCACTTCAGTCCAAGTGTGATATGGACGATTTGATAAAAGTGTGTCTATTCGATTTGAATGTATTTTGGATTTCTTGAGTGTTAATCGAAGCCGTGTAGCTGGTGTTTTGTTGAGCCAATGCAAGCATTTTGCCGATTCATTTTCATCGTCAAACTGAAGCAGCATTTCTTGATATTCTGTGTATATCCTTTCTGCCTTTGGTATGGGTTGTGGATATTGATTGGACTTCATTGGAACGAAGTGACTAAGAATAACTACAACGATGATTGAAAAGAGTAATAAGCCAAGTGTGAATACATTCTTGATTTCTTCGTGAATTCTTCTCACGTGCTTACGACGGCGAAAGTCGTACTTGCTGTATGTGATTGATTCATAGAATTCTTTCAACTGCTTCTTCAGTGACTTGGACTGCCACTGACAAGCCTGTGAACCTGCGACCTGAACGAGTGACCAAGAACCACGACCGAGACGCGGCAAACGAGAGGGAGAAAAGCCGACACAGAAGACGAACACCGGAATGCCAAGACGAACTGCGACACGACACGCAAGCAACGAGCCACGAGACGACGGAGAAGAAAGAAAACAGACAAGCGCAGAGCGACGACGGGCAAGAAACTGAACAAGCGCAAGCGACCGCTTGGCAAGGCGAAGACGAAGCGGAACGCTGAGACGACCACCTGACCACCAGTTGATAAACGCACCGCCACGACCAGCAGCTGCAACAACCGGAACAGCCGAGAGCGAACAAGCGCCACGACCGCTGAACCCGAAAGCTGCAAAGACAGAGACACGAGACAAGGAAGACTGCGGAACGGAAGAAAGAACGAGAGCATCAGCCCCCACAGAACAGCCAACGACAAGGCGGGCAGAAGACCCAGAGAGAACAGACGAGACAACGGAAGCAACAAGCGGCTGTGCGGACGCAGGAAGCGAACGCGACCCGCAAAAGCCAACGGAAGAGAAAGACGAAAACATGGTAACACCTATGACGGCGAAAACTGCCGAGCAACTGCCCACGCTGACAAGCCCAAGCCGAAGCAGCCTGCCGATGCCCCCGAGCCGACTGACCCGAGAGACAGAAAAAACGATAGTGCTGATACAGCCCCGCAGGCACAGCAACGCAACCGCCCGTCGTGAGCGAAGCGAACAGAGCCCGAGCGCGGAAGCGAGCACCGGAACGAGTCACCGATCAAGGCAAAAGGTGTGACACCGATTCATTCGGTGGCGCACTCTTTTGTCCGGTGTGAGTGAGGAGCAGAGCTGCACAAGCGAGTGGTTGAACCGCCGTCAGGCGGTGAAAGGCTTGCGGTGCGAGAACGGGGCTGTAAATTGTATAGACCCATGGACGAACGCTATCTAAGAGGAAAATCGAGGAAAGCTAAGGTTCAAACGGCTCGAAGAAATATAATCTCTGATGACTCGACAATCCTGGAACTTCTGCTCCAACGATTGCGCCATCTCTGAGAATCCTATTTGAGAAGGGACAGTATCGGGAAACATAGACAACGATACCAAAATGAAGCTCGTCAGCAACCCGGATAAGAACTCGATCACCTCGCTTGCTGTTTTTCAGAATCGGATCCATTGATATCATCTTAGTCTTGTCTGCCTGTTTGTGCTGTTCTTATACCAAATATATTTTGAGCGCGAAGCACAATATTGATTTTTTTTCTTTTGGCGAGCCGAATGACGAAATGTGGCAATGGGTGTGAAGATGTATCGGAAGGATTGACACGTGGAGGAATGAGGCGAGCCCGCCAAACTGCCGTCGGGTAAGCCCGCCAGAACACCGGCGGGCTTACCCTTTTTTGTCAAGCTGCAAAGAGACTCAATTGTTCTATTTCAAGAAGGGATACGGCTTCCTTTGGCATTAATAATATTTCAACTTCCGATTCAGGACATACATTGAAAATGCTTCGTACTTGTTTTTCAATCAACTGTTCCGGTACGGCATGATTTCTTGTGAAGTCATGCTCTGTAAGAATTTCTTTTGCAATTTTGAGGAAGTCGATTTCGTTTTCATCTTGGTCGATCAATTCACCATCAAGCGCAAGGTCGGATGACTTGCCTTTGTTCTCAATGAGCTTCAACTGCTTTTCATCAATGGAATTTTCAATATAGAGCAAATACACATTCACATCTTTTTTGCTAGTCAAGCGGTGAACCCGGTCGATGGCTTGGCGTGTGGTGCTATGTTCCCAAATATAGTCACACATGATTATATGGTTCGCATTGTCAAGGTTGTGTCCTAAGTTCACAGCTTCCGTACCTGCTATGAGTATGGGGAATTCTCCTTTTTTGAATGCGTCAATGACTTCGGAACGTTTTCTCGGGTTGACGTTACCATTGACAAGCCTTGAACCGATATGAGACTCAAGAAACAATTCTTGCAAGAATTCACCATAATCTTGAAGCGCTGTGAATATTACTATTTGTTCTTTTGCTCTGACTATCTCATTCACCTTCCTTGCAATGAACAAAGTTTTCTCTGTGAAATTACTGCATCCCTTCTCCCCTTGTTCATCTTTCCTAAGAAGTTCACTCGCGGGAACTGTTGCGCTCAAGCGTAATTTCCAGAGTTGTCCTAAGATTGCTTTCATAAATTCGATTTGACTTCCACAAAATTTGGATTTGTGCGTTGATTCGAACCAATCAGAGAAATTTGCAATCCACCAATCATAGACACGTTTCTGGTCTTGTGTGAAATTCAGTTTAATTTTGTGAATATGCTTGTCAACAAGAATTTCGCCGGTTTCGACTTTCTTCCTCCGAATGATTGAGGGTGCAAACAATTTCCAGAGCAAAGAGAGATTGGAGATTTCCGGCAAAAGCTTTCTTCTGCCTTTGCTTAATGACTTACGGAATTCCTCTGCGGTATATTCAAACACTCCGAAATCGTCAAGAAATTTCTCCGTTCCTCCTTTGTAGTTATAGGGAAATCGTGCGCTTGCGTTTCCAAGCGTCCAATGCAAAAGCCAGTATGCGTCCGTGATCCATCCTTTGATAGGGCTTCCACTTAAGAGCAACCGATTCTTTGCATGAAGCGAACGGACTGCAATTCCCTGTAGAGAATCCTTTGATTTGATTTTCACTCCTTCATCAACGATAACCGTATCAAAAGCTTTCTTCAATAGCGTATACATTCCCTTGACTCGAACGTCATATAAAGTGAATGAACATTGTATGCATGTCCTTCCATTCCATCCCTCGTTTCGAGTGCTGCCACAATTCGGGCAATTTGTTTCATCCATGCAATTCTTGAATTCACAATCTGAACAAACAAAGCCGTTCCATGCTTTGATAGATTTACAGTTTGGGCAATACTTCTTTTGTGAATCGACATGGGAATGTTTCAACTGATCGTGCTGGCGTGTTCCCTTTAAAAGTTCGTAATGAATGATGAAATACTTTGGCTCTCCGCTATGGGGTGCAAGATGTGAGATTCTTTTTGCATCGGAATAGGACTTGATCTCTTCTATAGTGATTCCCAAAGTCTTTGCTTCTGCAATCCATTGCTTTTTCAAGTCCTGTGGAACCACAATGAGCACCTTGCGGGAATTTCGCAAGCTTGACCATGCAAGTGCTCCTCTTGTTTTACCCAAACCTTGTTCCCAACTCAGTACGGCAGATTCTTTCATTGCAAGTCGGCTTAAATCTTCAATCTGGAACTGCTTCAATGTGTATCGTTCAAATTCCTTTTCCTCAAGTCTGGTTTTCAACCGTGTGTAAAGCTCTGGCTTCTTTGCCCGTATGTCTTTTGGGTCTGGTAGCTCAAAATGCTGTATGATGGCTTCAATATCCTTTTTTGATTCGGTGAAACTGTGTTCATCGATTTCGATGCTCAGGTTCTTGGACACCTTGACCATCTCTGTCTTTTCGTCTCGCTCACGTTCTCTACTGAATTTCATTCTCTCGTAGTAATCGGTTGCAATTGTAGTGGTGACTTTTACCGGATAGAGCTTCCCGCTCTTGAATGATTTCTTTTTCAGATTCAGGTCTTTTGTGCATTTGATCTGATCAATATTTTCCAGATGGGCAAGCCGTTGTTGCGGCTTTAGAGAATAGAACGGCGTTATGGTAAAATCTGCCTTTTGAATTGCTTTCTCAATCGCTTGCTTTGCATTTGGGCTTATGGTTAAAAGCTTGTCCTGGTCAACAACCTTTGTGAGCAACTTCCTCGCTTGTGTATTGAATGCAAAGTAGGAAAGAGCTACGCCCTTCATTTCGTTAATGAGTGATTGTTCCTCCTCAGAAAGCTTTGTATTGATGATGAAATACTGATAATTGGAAAGCGAAACTGAAAACCTGCCATTCTTGATTTCGATGTTGTAAGTTTGCGCTTTCTTGGACTGCTGGCGTTTGTACTCAGCAAGTGCCGCTTTGAATCGTTCATATTTATCTTTCTTCTCTTCATCTTGATTGTTGGTAATGATATAGACACGTTTTGAATCAATAAACCTGTGAAGTTGGTCGCGTTCCTTTTCCAGTATTTCGTCAATGTTGCCTTGATTGAAGTCGATTGAACTCGCATATATTTCAACATGCTTCTCTGTAACATCATTAGAGAAGAAACAAAGTGTTGACTCTACATTTGAGTAAGGCAAGAAAAGATTTTCCATGTGAATCGTTGCAAAGACTCTCTGCATGATTCGCGTATCGGTGTTCAATGACTTCTCAAAGGTCGAGCGTGACGCGATAAAATATCCAGCACCTAAGATGGAAAGAAGTTCATAGCCAATGAGGATTGTTGCTTTCTGGCTTTCAATTTTCTTGTCAGGACTTCCAGTAAGCTCAGGCAGTTCCCAAAAGAGAGAGAACGGCGGGTTCAATGCAATAATATCGGCTTTGAAGTCAACGGCTTTCAGATAGGGGTATACCTTTGAAAGATCGGCGTTGACAACTTTCAGATTCTCCGTATGCGTTGGAATATTGGACTTGTCAAGTTCAATCCCTAAACAGAGTGCGGAATCGTTCTGCTCTGCATAAGGTTTGAGAAGATTTCCAGTTCCTGCGGTCAAATCAACTATGACAGCGTTGTTGTCTGCCTCAATGACTTCGCTGGCGAACTGTGCAATCTTTGTGGGCGTGAAATATTGTTGCAATCCCTTTTGAAGGGAATTCTTTGATGTGAATATATTTTCAGATTGTCCGGTGAGCAATTCATCGGTAACCCGTGAACGTTTCATTTCCATTGTAACGACTCCTTTTAGTGGTGTAGTGTTTCTTTTCAGAAGTCTTATACCAAATTGTTCGGGGTGTTTACAATGGCCTCGCGGGAAGAAATGGAAAGTTCCCGCCAAAGAGCGGCGGGATGCTCAGTCCGTCAGCAAAGTTAGTTTCACTTCGTTCACTAACTTTGGACGGAATGGCACTTATACCAAAAAGTGGATAGTTGAAAAACGCTGGTGGTATTCGGGAAAGGATAAAAAAAGCATTCCGTTTTATGGAATGCCTTTTGGGGTCGGTCTATCGAATGATAAGATGTGTTCCATGATTTATGTTGACACCGTCGGGAATGACTCCGGTGGCTTTCACCTGCTCAAGAATTTTTGTCTTGTCCACTTCCTTTTTAACTTTGATGAATTGAGCATCGACCTTTTCAATGTCAATGACTTCAACGGACGGTTGACTTTTTCCCACGGAAATCGTGAATAAGGAATATTTGATTTTCTCACTTTGTGTAACCTCCATAGTTGTTTTGACATAGTTCTTGAGCCAGTCAATTCGGCTCTCAAATGAACGTTTCCGATCGCTCAACCGTTTTGCCTCAGATGCCACCGCATCACGATAGTATTCAAGGTTTTTGATGAACTTGACGATGTTCGTGACCTTGTCGAGAAACTTCATATTGAGATTGTCGAGAGCTTGGCGGAAAAGTTCAAGTCTTTCTTCTCCGTTTTGAAGTTCGGGAAGTTCCGGTTCTTCATAGTTATTGAGAAGAACAAGTTCCCGGGTGATTTCATAAAGTGTGTCGTTCATAGTTTTGATTCTTTCCAATTATTCTTATTAAGAAAATGGCTCGCCTGTTTTGCAAGCGAGCCAGTGACATTTTTAATTTAATACGGCAAATCGTCGTCTTTGCCATTTCCGTTGAACGGCACTGCCTCAGCGGGAACAAGTGAATGTGATGCTTCTGCTTTTGGTGCTTCCTTCACCTTTCGGGGCTTTTTACCGTTGCCATTCGAGAGAATGTTATCTGTCGAAAGCTGTCCTGTACGAGAAAGAAACAACGAAACACCGATTTTCTCAATGTCCGTGTTTCTCCAGTCAACTCCACTGATTGCTTTTGTGATGTCAACGGCATCGAGAATGGACTGGTGCATGACCTGTTTGTCACCGGCGAAATTGATTTCCTGCAACTTTGCAGGTACTGGCTGACTTGCCGGTAATTGTTGTGGTGCTGGACTCTGCGCTAAAGGCGCATGAGCTACTGGCTCAGGTGCGTGTTGTGGATTATTATTTTCCACAATTCTGAAAAGCGTATAAGGCTCGCTTTTGGGAGGGTGAATGGTTTCTTTGAACAAGCTGTAGGCTTGTTTCGTGTTGATGTTCAACTTTCGCAACTCTTTTTCGAATCGCTCAGTCACTTTGAGGATTTTTTCTTTTCCTTCGTGAACGATAGTGTATAAGAAATACACTCCATATTGACCATCCTTTTGCAATCCGGTAGGGAACTTGAAGAAAACGTCCGCTATTCGACCTTCCTGCAATTGCAGAAATTCTTTTTGATAACTCATGATGAAACTCCTTTATGTTGTGTTACTTCTTCCGCCTTGATGTGTGGGCGTGTGATTTACAGTTGTGTTATACCAAAAAGAAAAGCCCGCCTTTTTGGGGCGGGTCTTTATGAGAGAAGATTTTGAAGCGGGTTACAACTGAAGTTCACATTGAACGGTTTTTTGTTCCATCATCTTTGGGGCTATGTTTTGAAGTGCTATTTTTACCGTGCTTGGCTGTATGCACATAGCTTGTGCAATCTCGTGGTCATTATATCCGTTCATTTTCATTTGCAAGATGGTTTGTTCGTTGCTGTGCAACGATGCAAGTTTTTGCTGAAATTCGAGTTGAAAGAATATTTCTTCCTCAAGGTTGTTTTCATCTTTTATTGATTCAGCGAACGTTTCTTCTGATTCGCTTTTTATTGGGTTGTCGATAGAATACAATTCCAATTTTCCCTCGTAGTAGTTCCGTTTGTTGAATACATCTTTCTTGTGAGTGCGGGAATATCCCCTCATTTCAAGCTGAACTTCCGGCTTTCGCAACTTCATAAAATGAATAAGAAGTGGAAGGCTCATAATTGAACCTTGATCGGCTTTTCGCTTGAATTCTTCATACGCAAGTATGACAAGGTCTTGAACTTTATCCTCGTATTGAGGATTGCGTTTATCCAACATTCTCGAAGCTGCTGCATAAAGCGTACTGGTATATTGTTGGAATTGTGAATTGAGTGAATTTTGTGACATAACGACCTCCATTGGTTCATGAAAAAAATATCATGACCGCTGATAGAGATCGTTTTTTAAGTTTATGACCGAAGGCAAGGGTCGTGAAACCACGAAGTGGTTCCGCCATAGGCGGAAAATATTTTGGGGGAACCGTTCGACTTCGCACACGGCAAGCGCCGTGTCAGTAAAAAGTGTGACACCGATTATTTTGGTGGCACACCTTTTTGAGGCGAATGGTGCCCCAGAAGAATGAAGTTTGTGCAACAATCTTCATTCTCGGAGGGGGAACCAAAATATTTTAGCGAGCAATGATAGAGCGGAACGGAATGAGTTTATGAATGAGTGAAGCGAGATGATTGCGAGCGTTCACAATTTAGAGTCCCGCCACGCTTTACAGGCCCCGCGAAGCGGGACAGGCGGGACGACTTGCCCTTGACGAGGTCAAAGATTCAGGTGAGAATATATTTCAAATAAAGCGGTCATGATTCAAAAGACTGGAAGGATTTTCGATGTGGTGATTTTGCTTTGGTGTATAAAGATCCCGCAAAGAAGATTTGCGGGATGCGCTTTCCAACGGTGAACTTAGCTTCTGCCCCTTCGCGAGATCACTAAGATTCAGTTGGAAAGGCACTTCCACGTCCCTTATTTACAAGAAGAACTATCAATAAAACAATTAAGGGCGGGGATGTGCCGCGTGTTGGGCATCGGCACTTACGACCGTGTCAACGGGAGTTGTGCCCTTTACCAAAGGAGTGCTTGTGAGTGAGTGTTGCGGTGAGGGATGCGGTTCGATTCTTATACCAAATATATACGCGCTGAACCGCACGGGAACGAACAGGCACAAATCAATAATAATCTATCAAAAATTTTTCATGGCATTTTTGAGTTCATTCTTAATTCGCTTGTAAACCCATGATCGTAATACACACATTTCTTGTACTTTATTTAATCCCCAAATGTTCCTTCGAGTGAGTGGTAAAGTGTCATAGGAATGAAAAATTGTCGATAATTCTTGAGAGCAACCGAAACCAAATGATTTCCAATTGTCAAACTTAGATAAAGTCGGATTGATCGCAACAGTAATATCAGTAACATCATTACTTTTAGTCATTCTATAATGAAGTCCCCAACGACCATTACCCTTTGTGTTCACCTCAATATCTATATTTACGGGATTAAGAGAATAGAGTAAAAATTTGTTTTTCATAACAGGAAAGCAAGTTTCGATCAATATCAAATATTCTCGTAGGAACAATGAAAAGAATTTTTTTAAATATTCTTCAAGTCTCGCATCTGCATAGTAAGCAACCAAAATATCTGGGATCCAATTAATATTACCTCCATTTTTAATTACTTTATCGTTGACCTCATTAGATGGGACATCTGGAGATGGTAAAAGTGGTTCAGTTATACTATTGTGTTGAGTCTTATAAGTTTTAAGCGCCTCTGAAAGAACTGCAAACGGAGGGAAACTCCCTGATATATCTGGCTCTTGAAATACTGTTCCAGATTCTATTGCTTTTATCGCCCTTCTTTCAACCTCAGCGTAATCTATATTATTAGGGCCAGTCGAAAAAAATACTCCAGTTCCATGACGTTCTGTTTTTATCTCACCAGAACGAATTTTCTCTTGAATATATTCGCGTTCACAATATATTTTTGCATAAAAGAGCTGAATGCGTCTCTCTAGATCATCGCAGGTCAATGGTAAAATATCTTTAAAATCTGTAAGCCAACCAGTTTTTTTACTTTTATTTAGGCCGAGTTTATCGGAAAAACAATGTGCTATTGAAGTAATCTTTTCTAACGCCAAGTCAACATTATTGTTTTCATTTAGCATTCCTTTTTCAACAATCTTAGTTACTTGCTCTACCACTATTTCCTTTGCCGCTTTAAAGGGATCAATATGAAATGACCTCATGTAGTATACGGTATGAACACCATGGTTGAAAAACTCATGTTCGAACCCACCATGCAAAACAAGGATTTTAGATTCACTTGACGAGGGCAAAGCCCTAAATCCAAATTGGCCAATACTTCCATCAGATAACTCAGTGATCGCAATACCAACATTACCTTGACAATACGGTTCAAACCTATCCTTAAGATTTGGGAATTGCGATTCAATGATTCGGTTATATTCATCAAGAAATACGAGGGCTTTCGCTTGATAATATTGGTTTACAATATCTAGCTGATTTCGGCTAGCAAAAGAGCAGTGCCAACTTAAAGCGCTTTGGCTTATGCTTCCTTTAAACATTGATGGTAGTACATTCCTAAATGCCGTATCATCCATTATGTGTAGTTTTAAAGAAAGAATAGATATCACATAATCCCTCATCCTGCCATAATAAAAACCAATATAACTTGATTTTTCATATTCAATCCGAGTGAGAATATTATAAGCAAACAATTCATCGGGAATTTTTTCTGTCACTGACATATTCAATCGTTTTCGTAATTGCGATTCTTCAATACGATCAACTGGCATAAAATCGAACTTATCTGTCCGCTCTTTATCTGATTCGAATAAGGCGTTGCCAATTTCTACAATGCAATTTCTACATAGTTCCTTATCCATTTTTTCGAATTTCTTTTCTAGAAATGTATTAAGCAACTCGAGACCATCAATTACAGCCGGCAATTCTTTTCCTCCATATACTTCAGAGACCACACGCAGCATAAAGCCAAGTCGACATTCATTCCTAACATTTCCACTCAATGTTCCCGTAAAATGGAACACCTTCTTGTAAAGATTTTCTAAATCTTCAAGTTCAGGATCACTGAATCTTTGAAGAAATACGGAATATTCACGTTGGTCTTTTTGTTGTTTTTCATTAACCGAGGACTCTATCGGTGGTTTATATATAGATTCGGCTAGTTGTGTGGGATTACCATTGTGTTGTAGGAATTTTCCCCATTCTGTCGATTTACATGAGATACAGATTTTTACCTCTGGAAACCCTTTTGCTTTACGGATAAAATCGTTCAATTCGAGGTTAAAATCGCTTGAGGTGTGTTCATCGATGGCATCGAAAAAAATGCAGATTTTCTGTTTGCTTGCTTTATTGAGCAAAGCATCCAACATTCTAAAAATCTCTACTTCTTCAAGCTTAGAGGAAAACATCCAGTTAAAATCAGCATCAATGTTAGAGACAATACTACCAACCATATCAGCCACATTAAAAAATAACACTACATGATCATTGATTACGGATTCGGTTAATGCACAAATTATGTTTGTCTTTCCAACTCCAGCTTCCCCTACAATTGCAAAGCATTGAGAACCACTGTTGAGAAACTCTTTGAAAAGAACTTTCAATTCGGGTTTATCGAAATACAACTCTGGAACATACTTTTTATTCAGATGGTCGATATCTCCTCTCAGGGGTTGCATCCGTCCATCAACTTGTGAACGGGAAAATAATGAGAGATTCTGAGGTGAATAACTTACAAAATTCTTTAATGCTTCATATCGAATTTTAAGCTCAATTTCTGTTTCTAGTTGACAACCAGAATTCCAAAAATTAGTCTTAATTGCAGTTCCTTTGAGCTCCTCTTTTGTTATAGTATCGACCACACGTGTCTCTTTCCCGTTTGTTACTAAAACAAATGGAGCAATTGGATGAACTAATCTAGCATAAGATATACCCTGATCTACATCATTGTTATCTATTTCAACTTCATCAGATTTCACCTCAACAATGAATAGATTCATATCCCCTTTTTTACAAAGGATATCCGAACGACCTCCAGCATTTTCAACTAATTCATTTTTCTTTTTCTTATAACTACTTTTACCAAGAACCACATCAAACGACTTCTCAAATTTTATTTCGTCTGCACCAATTCCCAGACTCTTTATATATGGTAAAATGATTTTATTTTTTAAATCTTCTTCATTCATAAAGGTATCTGATTAATGGTTATTTGATATGTGATGATTAAAAATATGATCATTAAAGTAAATAGCATATCAAATGAAAAATTATCCAATATATGGATAAGTATTTTCTTCAGGACCATATTGATTTAAAAGAATGGGCTCCACCTTGGTATACGTACTTTCTAATTCTCTCCTAATCTCATCGATATACGAAATACGGAGCGTATCAAGTTCTTTCGATGCAAATGCGATGACTAACTTATCCGGAGATATTTCCTTTGCCAAACGAATCAATTTACCAACCTCTTTTTTTCTAAAACTTTCCAATGAAGATTTGACCTCACCGATGACAAAGCTACCATCTGTTACACACACAAAGTCCAATTCTGCAAAGATGTTTTCAGAATCATCTAAAAGCTCGATAGAAGGAAGAAATAAGAAAGAATCCCTGCTATGAAATAATATTGATTCCAATGTTAATATTAAGGGAACAGTGCCATGTAACGAAACGGCATTACCAACAAGACTATTTAACTTATAAGCATAAGGTGATTCGATTGGCCAAATATATTCATATTGACAACCGACACATATAATCTTTTTTCTTAGGTCTTGTATGGAATACCAAAAGTAACTTCCACATCTCGGACATTTTGGCCGAATTCCAACATCGAAGACACCTTTCTTTACTAAATCCTGAAGATCATTTTTCAGTTCCTCTCTTTGTTCTTCAGTGATACGATTATTCTCATCAAGTCCTAGTTCTATTCTCTTTTCCAGAGGTAGCCTGGCTTCATTCATTTTTGCCGTACGTTCATAAAAGAATTCTATGCCTACAGACTCTTTACCCTGTGCGTTTTGAAGAAACCTTCTTCGTATTGAATTGGCTATTGCCTTTACATCAGTACTTTCTAATTTGTTATTACTGACATGATCAGTAATAATTCTTTGTATTTCTAATTCTTGTTCCTTGATTTTCTCATCCTTAACACCGGCGATGGCTTCAATCGATCGAATCCAATAAGGTTCAGAAAATAATTGCGATGCCTGCCAAAGTCCACCTAAAAGCTGAATCGTTCCCCTAAAATATTGTCCTTTATCCGATAATTGGATATAACTTATCTTATTTGATTCATCACTCGGAGAATGCATATCTTTTTGGTTTACGTTGGGCCTCAGATTTTTGACCAATTTAGATAGTATATTAGCATCATTGGGAATAACTATTTTCATAGAACGAGATTCATTGTCCACTTGAATTGACAATTCTCCCAAAGAATTCACTCGGGTTGCAACGCCTTTAGCAATATTTCCTCGACAAGGAAGCCTCCACCAATAACGAACATTTGTATATGTATACTCTTCTGGATGTAGTTCTATCCGATTATCTACCATCCAACATCCTTGTATTTTCTCTGGAATAGGAAAATATGGACGCACCGTAGCAACTACAGACGAAGGCAGACTCATTGACTTATCGACGGAGGGAATGATTTGATCCTCGGCATCTGGAACGTTGACATTCAATTCCCGATAACTGTGTCGTCTTTTTAATACTGGAACACTTTCGGGTGTTATTTTTTCCACCGATTTAATAGCTATCTGTGCTGTATTAAGTTCATCTTTGATGCAATTTAATACTGCAACATCTGTATCAAACGAAACAATTCTGATTAGTTTCGGATCTTCAAACTGACACCAAGCAAACGATCTGATTAATTGGACAACTTCGGTTTCTAATTTGCCGGACTTCAAAAGACAAGATGGTACCCATAATTGTTTTTGTGTTCTTCTATTTTCAGTATCACTGAATAATATTCTATTCCAATAATAAATGACATTAAGAGGAGAATCGCCGATTACAACTGTAAACCATCGTTCGTCAGCCATAAATTCCGGCTTGGAGAGATGTGCATCAGTCGAAGCATAATCTATTGGCAAGATTACTTCATAAGGATTCTTTGCTATAATATTGAGCAAATTCCCCATCGGTTGAGATGGTAACTTGAATTCCATTACATTTTCAGTTGGTAGAGTTCGATCAAAGCCTAAATATCTATTCGACGTGATTCCAAAATTGAAGAGTATGAAATTATATATTTCATCTTTATTTAAACACTCGATAGCTATAACTTTAGAATTATTATTGATTCTCCTTTGCTGTTGAAGAAGCCAATGTGAAAGGAAGCAATTTTGCAGGTTACTTGAAGAAGAATATCTGTCGAACGAAGCCGTATTCAAAGATTTTAACAGGTGAATTTTAGATGGTCCTAATTTCCTGTAAATACGGTCCAATAACGAAGCACTTAATGGTACAAGAGAATAGATAACATCTGGATCACAATATTCTAAAAACCTCCAGGATGAATCTGATATCTCCGTTTCAGTAGAAACAACGATTGGATTGAATCTACCGCCCCATATTTCCAAATTATACGTCACTATATATTGAAGTACCTCTTGAGAAACATCAGGAGGAACTATGAAAGCTAAGCGACGCGGACGACACCATTGCTGCAGTTTCATTGGATTAGAAGAGTTCATTTTTGACCGTCCATAACAGAAATATTTATCATTCAAGCCTTTTTAATTGTTTCCGAGACAGGGTGCGTCTCACGACGCACCCTGATTTTTGCGGAGAGGAGGGGATTCGAACCCCTGAGTGCCTTATAGCACTTTTCGATTTTCAGTCGAGCGCATTCAACCACTCTGCCACCTCGGTTGAATCAATAGTGTTTGATCCGACCGAATTAGCAACATTGTTCATGCTACTAGTGCCATTTATTCGTTATGCATTTCCCTCCACAATCATAATCTCTGCTTCCGCCCCTCTAATCTATAATTCCTTATGTTCATTTAATTTCAGGTTCTGTAGAAATGCTTGCTTAATCAGTTCATTCAATGCTTTAATATCTGTACCCTGATTTTTTAAAGATAATTTGAAGGTCTTTTCGAATGTTTCATATAATTGCTCATTCTGAAATAACTCCATCCCTTTTTTTACGGCAAACGAAAGAGCTTCATCGAAACGACCTAAAGCTGTCAACGAGCTCATCTTATTCTTAATTGATTTTTGATCAAATGAATTGATTTTAAGTGCTTCTTCTGATGCCAATAGCGCTTGAGGAAATTCATTAAGATAGCCATAGCAAGACTGCAGATTATTCCAAACAATCATTTCGTTAGGATTGAGGTCAAGCGATTTACGAAATAATAGAATAGACTCCTCATATAATTTGTATTTATTCATTAACTCAAAGCCTAAATTATTGTAATCATAAGAACGAACAGGATAATTCTCTTCGATTATTCCAATCCATTCTCGTGCTTCTCCGATTCGACCTAGTGCACTCAAGCAATAAAACTTATCTATCGCTATTGGATAGTCAAGCGCTCCGACCTGAAGAATAGAATCGATTTCTACAATTGATTTTTCATATTCTTTTTTATTGAAATATATTTTTGCACGAGTATAGCTCTGATAATAGGAATATGGATGTAGTTCTTCACAGATTGCTATTGCTTGTTCGTGTTTACTATTTGCTGAAAGTGCTATTGCATAATTTGCTTTCTCAACAACATCCTCTGACATCTTCATTGCTTCTTCTGCACAACTCAACGCCTCTTCTGGTCTGTTTAACTGCAAATAGCAACTTGTCAAATTATTTAGCGCTCCAATTTTCCCGGGGAATAATTCTAGACACCTTTTAAGGTATGTAATAGCCTCTTGTGTCCTTCCAAGGTGCATTAATATATTTCCGACGTTATATAGAGCTGTATCAGAATCCGGCTTAATTTTTAATACCTTTTTGTAACTGAACAGACTCGGTTCAAGAAGTCCCATTTTATCGAGAATTACGCCTCTGTTATTATGAAGCATCCAATCATTAGGTTCCTTTAGCAATCCAATTTCAAGCAACATCAATGCAGTACGATAATCTCCATATTGTTCTTCCATTGAGACTGCTAATGAAATTAATTGATTTTTATCAAGTGTAGCTAATTCCTCTTTTTTTGAAACTTCTATAAGATAGTCCACAGGGAAGAAACGATATTCGCTTGTTGGAGAAGTAGTTATTCTTGTTATATTACTTTCATTATTTCCTAAAGCTTCTGATTTAATATTTGCATAGGATTTAATAATATCATCCATCAAATCAGATTTAATTTTTGGAACCAATTCTTCGGGTGTGAAAAAATCCCCACAGTGAACAGTGTATCCCTGTTCCTTTATAAATCTTTCAAGCTCGGTAGTTTTATCTATTCCTTTCTTGATGTAGCAAAATATTTTTACACCATTTATCGATGCGGTTTCAAACTCCTTAACGACTGCCTCCCGTAATTCTTTCCCTAATATCACAAGAATTATTTTAGATTGAGTTACCTCATCTACATAAGCTTTATCAATTGGAACGGGAGAAGCATGTTCCTCAATAGCATAAAGATCAAAAAAGCAATTGAGATTACTATCTGCCCTAAATTGAATTCGGATAGCAAGTCTCTCCTTGTCCAATTCCCCAGTCATTGAACTGCTCAGAAAAACAGATAGTTTATTCATCTTTGCCTCTTCACAATCTTAAACTCTTTTCTCAATCATAATTTATAAGGAATACATGTAGAACTAAATCATCTCAATTCACTAAATATTCTGTTTCTTAGATTTTCGACTCAAACTATGCAGCTGTCTAAATTCTGAAATAAGTTCATTTGCACCTTTTATCATCAAGTGTTGATACTGGTCCCTTTTCCGTCGATAAAGCCATGATGGATTAACTGGAGCATTTTTTCTTCTTAAAAATATTTCGTCCTGTAATTCTCTTGCTCTAGATTCAGGGTCTTGTTTGTATTGTTTCCCGTCTATTTCCAATTTCCATTGATTTTCTGACTCCTGTAATAAGCGCTCGCCTTCTTCTGCTGTATTCTGCTGACGCCTCATTTCTCGAATAGACCAAAGATAAAATGGAGCGAGAGGTGCAATAATAGCCAAAACAAATGTGTCCACCGTTATTTTGCTTGCTATACCAATTGCAAAACTAAATATCGACAAAACGATAACAGTGGTTAACAATAGGGTTGAATAAGACCTTCTGAGTTTAGAGTCCCACCAGAAATTGGACCGCTGACAGATTATCCGTGCAAGCGAAATGGGCAGATTATCAAAATCAAAGGTATACCAATCCTTTAATACCGATTCATCACCACCCTTTAGTCTGTATTTGTCTGCATGTTCAGTAACAGTCTCTTCCGTAGGTTTGACTCCTACTTTAAATGAATTCCATGCTATATGTAGAACTTCACAGTCAAAATTCTCTTGTACTTTCGCAGCTAACAACTTCCATTTCTTTTGTAATGTCTCAAATACCAACGTATCTAGAAAAACAATAATGAATCCACAAAATGTTGCCCATACCTTAAAATCGGGAAAGAAGAACAACAAGGGCGGCCAAAGTATTGCATTCATGAATGGAAGTATCATTTGAAGGTACTGTAGCTTTTCCGCAAGAGAATATAGATGTGATTTGGCAGCCTGTAAATCTATGCCATGTTTTGTGTTTTGTATAATACCAATATTGTTACCTGTCAATTTCAATTCCGATCCTTTCTTCGATCCAATCATTTTCATCTATCTGCTTGGAAACTGGCCATTGAAAAACAAATTCCACCATTCAAAAGCTTTGTCAAGATCAGATTCTCTTTTATCAACTGCTTTTTGAGCTCGTGATAAACCTGTAGCAAGTTTCGACAATGCCTCTTCCTTCTTTGGTTCAGTTGAACACGCTCGAACATAACCAGAGATACCCATAGGATCTTGAATGCTTGCTATTTGATTATCGTTTAATTGCTTTAATACGTTCTTAATGTCTATATCGTAAAGAATACTCTTTTCACTTTCTGAATATTTTGTTGTTCGTAATTCCAAATAGAAGGAGTTGACAGGGACATTATTATAATATCTCCATGCCTTAATTAGCCGAATAAGTGGTTTTAATTTGCCTCCCAAACGTTCATCCTCTCGTTTTACATACGCATTATGGGCTGCTGGACTTGACTGCATCCATCCATCATCATAATCGGGAATATCATATGAAGCTTTTTTGCCAACCGGTGTTTCGACCAATCCAACAAAATCACAAGGTGTCACTTCCATGTTTTCAGATGCATATTGACCAAACGGTATTCGTACTGATGGTGTATTAACTTCAATGCCTTTTGTTTGCCAAAACGTTTCCTGTAATGCTTCCTTAACTTTTCGGAGTGTTGTTGAGGAGAGCTTGGTCAATTTATCAGTTGGACAAACAGCTAAATAATCGGTGTCACTATAATGCCGCACTCCGGTGCCGTTCCCAAACGATCCTATTTCTGGGAATTCATAACACGCAAAGTTCTTTTCCAAACAACTTTTTACAGAATCTTTATGACTTTTTGCTTTATCCTGCTCGGTAGAAAGTGGTGCTATCCATGAAAAGAAAGTATCAAAACCTTGTTCCAATGTTTTTGCCATCAATAATCTCCCTGATTATTATAATTGTACATTTAGCCATTTATTGGATACTTATTATGAAAGATAACACTCCACAGCCTTTTTGCTTGCATCACGTTTCCTTTTTCCTCTGCTTCGACAGCACGGAAAGAACGGTCTCGAGCTAAACAGACAGACTTAAATAAATCCGCACGTTGTAACTCTGTATTGGTCGATTGAACAAGTCCTGAGATACCAATTGGATCCCTTAAAGGACGGCACTGCCTTTGTGCAAGAATATCGAAAGTGTCAGCCAGACATTGGGCGTAACTTATTACACCTACGCAAACAGATTCAGAGGCAAGAAGGAGCTCCAGATGAAAAGATGAAAGAGGTATTGGCGGTATTCTAGTAAATCTCCAATATTTTATTAATTGGATTGTCCTTGTCAATTGATATGTACTTCTTTCATTTTCTTGATTTAAATAACGTGTATGCATTTCTGGACTCGTCTGAAGCCAAGAACCTTTTCCATCTGGAATAGAAAATACTGGATATTTGACTTGACCACTAGTTTCCATACTTTCAAAAAAACCAGGAACAACATCCACTGCAAAATTACCTCCAGAATAATTGAGAATTAGAGCTTGCTGATCGCGACGAATAGACGTTTGTTGAAATAATCCTGAAAGCCAAATCCTTACTTTATTAATCAGTGTTCGTGAATCGATATATTGACCACCCCATCGGACATCATCACGAGAAAAGATGACAAGAAAATCGACATCACTTGTCCGTCTTATTGCAGTTCCTTTCTTATGACTACCCATCATGCTAAATGCTTTTACATCAAATTGCTTTTGTAAACGTGATTTAATTGTTCCAGAATGTGAATCAAGCTGACGATATTCTGAATCAAGCGGTTGAATTCGCTCAATTAATGTTTGAAATGATGACGAAACGCTCATATGCCCTTTTATGAATACTTGAACTCATACTGCTTAACTAAATGGCCAAAGCTCATATTGACCTGCACTGCTCCGTGTGGAATCAGGACATATTTCCAGGGTTTGCCGTGGTTCTTGATTGTATAATCGGATGCGTGTTTACAAAACTCCATGGCTGCTCTTGATTTATCCTGAACCTCTGTTGATTCTATATCGCCTTCTTTCTTTGTTTCGACCATATAGATTGTATCTGCGGTCTCAGCAACAAAATCGGGGTGATACTGACGTGAGTTGTGCTGCCAATAAATGTGGAACTGATTGCCTGCCGGTCTCAGCCACTTTAGCACTTCTTTGTTATCCTCAAGAATAATTGCGAAATCCTTCTCAGTCTTGGAATCGAATTTATACATCGTGTGACTTGCTTTCAAGAATCCGGTGAAGACTTTAGTTGGAATTGTATTTGTCGGGGTAACGGTTTCACGATATTGAATGAGCGCATCCTTTGTGTACTTGGAATAATTATGCTCTTCGATGCGCGTGAAGGGCTTTACGATCGGTTCTTCAAACGAAGGTGCATCAAAATAAAAATGCTCCATTAACTGTGCATAGATATAATCGCTGATTTCTTTTTTATGGTATTGAACGACATTGATGAGTTCGTCGCCGTCTTTGAGGTAGGATTTGAATTTCGCTATTGCCTGATCTGCAAGTGCGAAGAGCAGGTCGGCTTGCCGGTCATAATCAACTTCGGGATGATTGATGAGTTCATTGACAATAATGTTGTCGAGCTTGTCAGGGATAATTCTACCTTTACCGATGATCGTATCAGTACTATTCTCTTGTTCTCGAAGCTTTTTAATGAGAATTTCTTCTGATACCGGCTGATAATTCAGATTCTTTACATCAAGGGCGAATTGTTTGAAACCGGATTTCACTTCTCCTGATTGTTGAATCGTGATACGCGGTATCTCTATGATATGGGTTGTGAATTCAGACACTGCGGCTTCGTATTGCAGTTTCACCTCAGCGATAATTTCAGCTGCAAACATATTTGCTTGTGGATCGGAAGTAATTCGGTCTTCAATCTTTTTAAATGCAACTTCTACAACCTCTTTCTTGGTGAGTTCGGAAACACTTTTTGCGGCAACGTTCAATTCCGGTAGAATGGAAATGATGAGGTTCTTTGCCTGCAGATCTGTCTGCGCTTTCTGCTTTTGCTTTGGATCTGCAATTGTCTCTATCCGCTTCTGTTCTTCCTGTGCTTTCTGTTCTATTTGTGTAACACTTGTTACGACTACCTTCGATTGCTCTAACTCGGCGGTATCGATAACAATGATGTTTTCTTTCTTGATGATCGAATCGGGTTTATTCGCTTCATCTATAATCTGTTGGAACTTGTCGTGCGCAACGATGGTAAGTTTATCGACCTTATCGACTCCGGTACGTATTGCATAGGGTAAACGAAGTCCGCGGCCGATGGTTTGTTCCCTCAGCGTTGTCGAAGCGGCGGTACGAAGGGGAATGATCGTGTAAAGATTTGTTACATCCCAGCCCTCCTTCAGCATATTGACGTGGATGACAATTTCGATTTTGTTGTCGGGATTTTCTAAGGATACAAGCCGTTCAATGTTTTCGTCCTTTTCTTCTCCGGATTGATTCGAGTGAATCTCCATCACCTTGTCTGCATAGTATCCCTCGAAGAAGGAAGAAGACTTGATCAGTTCCATTAACTTTCCGGCGTGGTCGGTGTCCTTCGCCACAACCAATACAAACGGTTTCACTTGACGTATCTTGTTATCGCGCGAGTAAATGTCGAGAGCAACTTTTGTGTCTTCGTGAATACGAATTCCATCTTCAAGCTTTATTCTGTCTAACTCCTCTGCTTTATACTGTGTCGGGTCAAAATCTTTTCGTGTGGCAACTGCCGGCTCTTTTACGAATCCATCACGTATCGCTTTTGCCAAAGAATATTCGTACACAACGTTCTTGAAATTTATCGGGTTACCACCACGCTCAACCTTTGGAGTTGCAGTCAGCTCCAATCCGAGAATCGGATTGAGTTCATTGATCACATCCATGCCGCGCTCGGCACGATAATGGTGCGATTCATCCATCAGCAACACAAGGTCATCGAGATTGGAGAGATAGTTGAAATATGACTCTCCGAGATACTCCACGAGCCGCTTGATGCGAGGAAGCTTTCCGCCGCGTGTTTCGGAGTTGATTTTGGAAATGTTGAAAACATTGATATGTATTTCCGATTCAAAGATTGCCATCTGAGATATCTGATCGTAGTTATCTCCAGTGACTATTCGCGGACGGGAATGAACAAATTCGCCGATACCTTGAAAGACATATTTCGGACTCGAAGCGTTTTCGAAGTCTTCAATCAATTTATTATAGATCGTAAGGTTAGGGGCAAGAACAAAGAAATTCTTGATACCTTTTTCGAGATATAGATATGCAACGAACGCTCCCATCAGCCGGGTCTTTCCGACACCGGTTGCCAGTGCAAAGCACATTGAGGGGAAGTTACGCTCGAAGTCTGTGCAGGTTGGATAGAGAGCTTTTACTTTAGCAAGTTCCGCTGTGAGGTCAGCATCTTTTTTCAATTCGAGTTTGTCGGCAAGTATTGAAAGAATATCGAGACTATCGGATTGCGGGGGACGCAAGCTAAGACGGTTTTTGATCTGGTTAGCAATGCGATTCATTTCTTGCCTCCTTTCGCACCGGCGAACAGATCATCGGTGGCGTTGTCCTTCTTTATCTCTTTTGGTTTATTGGAGGCAATTGGTCCCGTTGGAACAAAGTCCGGCTCATCGTTCTCTTGCGGCATATTAATGATGTTCAAGCTGTAATCTTCCTTTCCGAATTCGCACCTGCCAAGAAGCATTTTTGGAATTTTCTTGATGGTGATGTTCGGATATTTATCGGCGGCTTTACTGAAAGATGTGCAGCAGATAAGCAAACTTTCATCGCTCTTCATTTCGCCGTGGATGGTATCGATGAATTCGACTGAAGCAAAATTTGTGGTGGTGAAGATGAAATCTTTTTCGGTTGACTTGCCCTGTTTCCAGTAATACGTTTCATCCGGCATGAAGCGGAAGCCCTCGTGCTTTGCCATTGCGGCGGCAAGCTGTGCTGCGTTGTATTCCTTGCTGATGATCCAATTGCCGCGGCTGTCTTGTTTAAGAAGTGACGGCGCCAGATAGTAATACTTAAACCCTCCGCCTCCTTTCCAGTTCTGTGCCTCACTAATACCACCTTGATCAGTTCCATTGCAGACTTTTTGTAGGCGCGGGATACAGTGAGTGTGGCAATGATCGCCAACTTCAATCCCTATCCAACTACGATTGAGTTTGTGTGCTACAGCTGCTGTCGTGCCTGATCCTAAAAATGAATCAAGCACATAATCACCTTCATCAGTCGTAAGCTCTATAATGCGATTCAACAGTCTTTCCGGTTTGGGTGTATCAAAAACATTTGCAGTACCAAACAAAGCAATAATCTCTTTCTTAGCTTCCTGATTATGGCCCACCTCTGCATTGGTCCACCATGTCCAAGCTGTTTGACCCTCGGATTCTGCCAAGTATGTCTTCCTTCGTGGGACTCCCTTTCCGTCGGAACCAAACCACATTCTACCTTCTGTCACAAGTTTTTTGAATACTGGCTCTATATTCTTCCAACATCTTCCTTCTGGTGGTGAGTACACTTTACCACCTGGTGTAGTGATTTTGTACATCTGATTTGGTCTAAATCCCTGAGCAGTAAAATCTGAGGAGACCCAAAATCCCCGAGGGTCATTATCAGGATTTTTATATGTTGCCTTTTGTTTTTCTGTTTTTTCGAGTGACTTGATTGTATCCTTAAAAATGGATAAGTCCTTTGCATATACTAGAATATGATCATGACCGGCACCAAGTGTAGCCCTCATATCTGGAGAGGTACGTTTTTGCCAAACTACATTTGCAACAAAGTTCTTTCTGCTAAATATTTCATCACACAGAACTTTAAGATAATGACATTCATCATCGTCAATCGAAATCCATAAAGATCCATCTTTGGATAAGAGTGTGCGAAGTATTTCCAAACGCGGCTTCATCAAATTGAGCCAGATCGAATGCTCGAGACTATCGTCATAATGATCAAACGCATTGCCTGTATTGTAGGGAGGATCGATATAGATGCACTTGATATTTCCGCCAAAATCTTGCTCAAGAGCTTTGAGTGCGAGGAGGTTATCCCCGTAAACGAGCATGTTCTCAGCGTTCTTGTCTCCGTACGATTTTGAAGGGTCTTCAATAAGAATGCGGGGCTCAAGCTTGGGATGTTCGCCCTTGCCAATCCAGGTGAGTTCGAGTTTGGGTTTGTGGTTGTTCATAATATCACTATTTATAATAATTCTTTAACTCTTTTATCATTTCCTTTTGACGTTCCTCAAGAGTAGCTGGCAACCATTTGTCATTTGCCATTACTCTTAAAGAATTTGGGAACCCATCGATATTTCCACTAAAGTATTTTTTCTTTTTCACAGAAAACTCGGCGTTACTTAGTTCAGAGTTCTTTCTTCTACTAAGCAAAACTAAATTACCAATTTTATTGAGCCAGTCTATATGTTCATCCGCTGTGAAATCTTCCCACCATTTACTCTTATTGCCAGGATTCTGTGGAAGCACATGTTCGACACTGATCTGCTTAAATTCAGCAAACTGTGATGAGTGATCTTTATGCAGGAATTCCATTTTCAATAATACGTATTTGGCAAACTTACGACCATAAACATCGCCACCTATTCTTTCAATAAACGCTTTGCGATCCGAATCAAACAAATCATTCATACTAAGAAGCGTTTCCGGTTTCTTTACTTTTTCAATTGCCTTTAGAATCTCATTCATATTATCGATTCTATCTGTAGGTGTCAATTGAGTTATCCAATCTCCTGAAAATTTATTGTCGAGTTTCTTGAGAAATTCAAGAAGTAATTCACTGCTAAATTTGTTGTAAAACGAAAGCAAAGGTGGAATCCAATCTGTTGAAGGTAGTCCGTCCCACATAATAGAAACCAAGTTTTTAAACTCAATCGAAAGTGTATCTGCAGAATCATTGAACCAAATTAGTTTATTATAGATATCAGCGTACGTTCGTAATACTTCTATGGTTTTTACACCGAGAGTCAATTTTTTGGGTTTATATATTTTTTCTTGAAACTCCTTTAGAATATTTTCACGCGCTTTTTCCTTGACGTAGATAGTGCGAATATGAGAGAGCAAACGTTCAAATTCGTCTCTTCCGAACTCTCCTTCTAACTGTTCCCATAGTCTGGCTGGTTTTTTTCTCTCACTTTCATTGATTGCACCAAGATTCCAGGATTTTAGTATATCACTATTAGAAAGAGGTAACCCCCGATCATTGAGAATAGTGAACAATCGAAATGCATCTTCTAAGTCTTCAGAAGAAACGTAAATCAGTAACACATTTTGAAATAGGAATTTTGCAAGAGTATTTATTTCATGTTGATCTAAATTTGAAAAATATCCCTGGATTAGAAGGATTGCATTCGCCATGTTGGAGATGGATGTATTCTTCTCTTTTGTCTTATCCTGTAGTTCCTTTTCAAGTTTTGTGCCTCCTTTTGTGCAAATAAAAGCGTTCATAAACTCTTCAACGTTATCTCGAATATCGAAAACAACACGTGAACGACTCGGGATTCCTTCAAATTTATCTTCCTTTTGCAGGATGTATTTTTCACAATTGGAAACGAGTTGTGGATCTTCAGCTATATCTCTTAAAACCGCACAAAGAAGAATCAGGGTGGTAAGCCGTTGCTGACCATCCAGAACATCATATTCGAAATAATTAATTCCATCTTCAGTTGCACTTTTTCCATCTACTTCCTTCTTTTGTAGAACAATAGAACCAAGAAAATATTCGGTCTGGGGATGATTTTCTGCCGCAAAAGAAACATCTTCCAGTAATTCGCTGACTTGCTCGTCCTCCCATACATAGGATCGTTGATAATCAGGAATACGAAACCAAAAGTCAGTAAGAAGTTTTTTCAAAAGAACTTTGTCGCTCTCAATTTTGCTTTTCCGTTCTTTCTTGGATGAATTATTATCGATTTTCATTTTATTCCTTCTTTCTAATATTAGCTTGGAGTTACAAGCGGATAAAGTCTGGTCGAGCCACATTTACACTCCCAATAGCTACCGGATTTATTTCTATTGGGATATTCACCACAAGTTTCACATACAATAATCGAGGTAAAATCAACAACTCTCCGTCCAAATTCCTCAACATCGTGATCGGAGATTGTCATCCCTCCTACGCTAAAGTGACATCCTACCTGATTACGAACCCATGTCTGATCTGTGCTTAGCTCTAACTTATTACCTATTTCAATGCTTTCTATCGAATCGTCGGATTTCTTTCTTTCAACGCGCAAGAGTCGCTTCAAGGCACTGCTGAATCCACCTGTGTACTCTGAAAGTGTAAAATCAGGGTCATTTTTCAAAGGTAACTTACACTGAAACTGCCGCCCCAATCTATCCAATACTCCTTCTAATAAAATTCCCGCCTTTGATGCAACGACTTGTCGATCAAATGGAGTCGCGAAAATTGCCTCTTGAAGTTCTTCGATACTGAATTTTGTTTTTGTATGACGAATACCTTTGCGTAATGACCAATGCTGTAATTCAATAAGTTGCACCTTAGAACCCGCTCCCGAATAATAGCGGTATTTATCGCGCCATGGCCTATAATGCGTTCCAATTATTAATTGATTAAAGTTCTCGGCTTCATCATTCAACATTCTGAAGAACCGTTCCATGTGTACTTGATCAACCGATGTTACAACATCATCCAAGACCACGACAGTATTATCATCCTTTTTACACTTCGCCAATGCAAGAAATACACATACGCCAAGGGTATCTAGATGAGATTCACTATAATATGCAGGAGGAGGAACATCTGTAACACCTTGAAATTGTCCGTCAAACTCGAGTGATCCTTGAAATTGTGGATTCAGATACCAGTGAATCTTACCAATACCTTCCGATGGATGAACTGATGTATACAAACGTTCCACTTCACCAGCAATATTTTGAAGAAGTTCGTCAACATATTTTTTTCGCTGTTGATCTACTATTTCCAATATTTGAGCAAGGATAATAACGAGGGACTCTAAATTTTTTGCCGTTTTAGTGTTGCTATTTATTGTGTCTAAATGAGTTTGAAGAGCTTTTTGTTTTCCCTTGATATCGCTAAGCGATTGTTTCTCTGCTGTCAATTTGTTGTTAATAGCACTTATTGCTGAATATAACGTTTTGGCTTGATTTAATGATTGTTCATCAATATCAATTTTGGAATCAACCAATTTTGTAAAGACTGAATAATCAAGTCTAAGACTGGTGATTAGAGGAAGCATCGAAGACTCAACTTTTGCTTTCAATGATATAACAGCATTTCGAAAATCCTTCTGCTTGGAGCCTACTATCGTGCCTTTTGTTTCATAATTATGCTTTGCCTTCTGCATTCGTTGTCGGGCTGAGATCTGTTCATTCATTGCAGCCAGCCTCTCCCTGATTCTTGCAGTTAAAGTTACAGGAACAATCGGTTGTTCACACACAGGGCAAGTTACAGTTCCAGCATTCCTTTGCAAATAGTCTTGTGCCTGAGTAAGAACCTCAATCAATGCATCTACATCTTCCTTGTATTTTGCTTTTGCAACTTCATAGGCAGTTACTGTTTTATGATATTCTCCTTTTGCCGTATTGTAATCTGTTTCGGATTTTACAAGTCCACTAAAGGCAATTGTGCACGCAGAAAGACTGGCATTGATAGACTCATAATCTTTTAATGAAGCGTCCAAACTAATTAAATCAATAGAAGTTGTTTTCTTAGCCCATTCGACTGGAGATGTTTCTGGTTTTCCTTCTCTTTCCCAATTGGACTTCAAAGTCGATTGTGCAAGTTGAACTGCTTTTGTTGCATCTTCATATTCTTCTCTTTTTTGTTTTTCTGCATCTCGTAATGTTCTTTCATTTGCCTCGCACATAGGCACTTCAATAAAATCTTTGATAGCAGCATATCGCTCTTTGGGTTGTGCATTAACAATATTGAGAATTCTACTCCTACGAAGAATTTCGACCTTTGGTCTATTTGCAGCTGGACCGGTAGTTATCGGATTACGACCACCAAGCTTGCCAACCCAAGTTCCATCAGCTGTTGTAACGGATGCCTCCAATTGAGCTTTTGTAGTGCCAAGAGTAGGCATATATTCAGCATATCCTTTACCAACACTACGATCTGAAATAGAACCATATCGTTCATTGCAAACGAAATCGATTGCATCAAGAATAGTCGATTTGCCAGATCCGTTTTCACCAAAAATCAAAGTGATTGGCTTGCCCTTATCGAGTTCAAGAATTAATGAGCCTGCGGCACCTTTAAAATTATTTAGAACCATTCTTTCAATTCTTTTTGACATTTTCGTTCTCCTTCTTCAGAGACGATTCAATGTGCAAAACCCAATCCTCAGCCGATACTTGACCGTTCACATAAACTTTTGCAAGCTTTTCTAATTCCTTTTCCGACAGCAGAGACTTTGATTTCAAATCAGCAATGATTCTTTCTGAAAGGATTTCATCTGGTGATTTGCTCATAGAAACCTCCACATTGCATTAAACTATAGTCCATCGAATCGTGAAAAGATTATTTTCTTCAATTGACGCATTCAACCTGATCTCTATTTCTGAAATCAGTTTTTCCTTTTGTACGTCGATATCGTCTTGGGCACGAAACAGATCTTGCCTCAGAACATTTCTTTTTTTCTCCATCTCCTTGATATCGCGCTGGGCAGTAACTTTTTCTTCAAGATTGAGAATCTTTTTGGATTCCGTTTTTCTGAATTTGATCTCTTTGTCGAGATTCTTTAGCTCTATCTCTAAGCTTGTTTTCACATCGTCTGCCCAATGTTCCAGCTTCTCCATTTCGGTTTCAAAGAACCCGGAGTTTCGCTCTGATATGGATTGTAGAATAACTTTATTTTGAGATTCGATTGATTGAGAAATAGATTCTTTTATTGCTGACGAAACGGAATCTTCGACATCCTGTAAAGTAGCGTCCAATGAAAATATTCTACGACATTGCTCTATGTCAAGCAAAACTCCATCATCAGAATATCCAGCAAGAATGATATGATCTTCCGAATCGAAAGCAGAAACTGTCAAATTCTTCACGATCATCCATCCGGATTTACCAATGAGCGATTCGAGAATACTCACTTTTATGCTACAATGAGAATAATCGAACACTAATTCCTTTATAGGTAAATCTCGATTCTTGCACTTATCAATAATTCTCTGTGCCAATGGGTGACCGACACGGTACGTATTGGCATCCTCGATATTTTTCCCGATCCGATACGGTCCCGGGTGGATGTGTTCGTCGGGAAACGGATTGCGAGTGAGCATAAAAGAATTCTCTGAACCATCGAATTCTGCATAGGGCTGGAGAAAGAATTTTGTGATTCTCCACAAAAGATTCTCGTATCGATTAAGATATTCCTTGCTCTCCTGAAGGTTTAGTTTGAGTTTTTCGTGAACTTCTTCATCAAAGTTTTCGAGCAGATTGCGACGCGCAAGCTGCATCTGCTCATCAATTTCGGTCTCAAGCTCATTTTGAAGAGCATCAAAGGATGCCTGAATCTCCGTTTCCGTGCGACACTGTAGATATATTTCTGCAATGCGTTTCTCGAAGTCGACACCAGATTCTATGGTACCCAATACCTCGTCACTTGCACCGAAGACACCACTAAATAGTTTGAACTTATCAGCAAGAATCTCATAGACGCGTTGATCTGCGGCGTTGCTCTTATTGAGGAAGTTCACCACCACGACATCGTGTTTTTGTCCATATCGATGACATCGGCCGATACGCTGTTCAATGCGTTGAGGATTCCAAGGGAGGTCATAGTTCACAACGAGCGAACAGAATTGCAGGTTAATACCTTCAGCGGCTGCTTCAGTTGCTATCATTATCACTGCCTCATCTCGGAAGTAGTCAACGATAGCCGCACGAAGATCGGCAGTTTTTGAACCAGTGATGCAGTCAGTTCCAGCATGTTTCTCAAGCCACTTTTGATAAATCTCTCTGGATTTTGGATCGGTATTCGTGCCATTAAATAGAACGACCTTTCCGGAATATTCATTCGCCTCAAGAATTTCCCGTAGATATTCCTGCGTTCTCCTGGATTCGGTGAATATGATTGCTTTCTTCTTTCCGCCTTTTCCTTCGGCTTCTGCAAAACCCTTTGCAAGCGCTGTCCTGAGAACTTCTCCTTTTGAATTCTTTTTAATGGAATATGCCAAGGAATGGAATTCTTTAAGGGCTTGAACCTCTTCCTTCATCAATCGGATATCTTCGAGGGAGTATTGTTTTTTTACAACCTCCTCGACTTCTTCTTCAAATTCATCCTCATAATCGACAATTTCTTCAAAGTTATTTTCGAGCGTATCTTCAAGATTTAATTGAGAGTCATGATTCTGGTTTTTTATCGTTTCTTCCAATTTTGTTGCCAGTGCATCAAGCGTTCCTGAAATAGCATAGGTCGAAGAAGCGAGCAACTTTCTTAAAATGAGCGTCATCAACTTACGCTGGCTTGGGGGTAATGCATAAAGATTAGGACGCTGCAAATAATCGCTGACCAAGTCGTATAGACGCTGTTCTTCCTGCGTCGGATAAAATTCTTGAGCAATAGGGATTCTGTTGGTGAACTTGATATATTCAAGCACCTGTTTGCGCAGAGTCCGCTGACAGACTGGTTTCAAGCGTTCTTTTAACGATTTAAAATCGTCTTCGTTTGTTATTCGAACGTACTGTTCCTTAAAGCTTTTCAGGTCACCAAAAACATAATCATCAATGATGCTTACCAAACCAAAGAGCTCTTGCAACGAATTTTGCAAAGGAGTGGCGGTTAGCAAAATCTTTGGGGCTTTTTGAATGCTTAGTTTTATTGAATTCGCAATTTTGTTGGTAGGTTTGTAGACATTCCGCAACCTATGAGCTTCATCCACAACAACAAGATCCCAATCGACAAGCCGAATGTATGGCTCTTTTGTTCTCGCAAAATTGTAAGAACAGATCACAATCTTGTTTTGAAGGAAGGGATTCAGATTCCCTGCCTTGATTTCTTCGTTGAATGATTTCGTTTCTAGAATAGTGGATGATAAGAAGAATTTATCAATGAGTTCCTGGCTCCACTGTTTTCGGAGGTTGGCGGGAACGATTATGAGAATTCTTCGCTTTCTTTCCGCCCACTTTTGTGACAGAACGATACCGGCTTCTATTGTTTTACCAAGCCCTACTTCATCTGCGAGGATGGCGCCTTTTGAGAGTGGAGAGCGGAAAGCGAACAATGCCGCTTCCACTTGATGCGGATTGAGATCGACCTGAGCATCGGATAATGAACGGGTGAGCTTTTCGATTGAATCGGACGCTATTCTTCGAGTCAATTCGTAGGCAAAATATTTTGCATGGTATTCTGTCATTATCAATGGGTCACTAGTGATATCCTCGACTTCGTAAGTAATGCCTGACTTCACTTAATCCTTCGTGAAGAATTTTATCTATTGTAAAGCGGTGTTTCAGTTTTTCATCTTCACAATCTTCTTTGAATTTGGCTACCTGTTCGTAGGCTTTCTTTAATTCTGATTCCAAGTGTTCCTTGTGTGTTATCAGTTTTGTCCGTTCTTCTTTCAAGCTTACATTCTCATCAATTATCTCAATATCAGCTGGACCAAGCGACCTTAATGTCTTTTCAAGATTTCCTACGAGAGTCCATATTTGGCGAGATATGGTTTTAACGCGTGCCCTATTCTTGTCCGTGTAAGCAATGTCACCCCGGTGAATCTGCTCGACGATGGCCTCAAGGTCTTCGGCCCTCTTTTTAATATCTTCTAAGTATGAAACCCACCCCATAGGTTTTCCTTATCACATCTGTGAAATCAACCACCAATAGTGAAAAGCTTCCAGTTGATTCAATTTCTTTAATCTATTCAATATATCATATGAACCGGAGAGTTCGACAAGCAATAGTTTTTCATTCTGCTTTGGATTGTGACGCATTTTCTCAAAAGAGAATTTGAGATTGTTGTTCTTCACCAGAGAAGCTAAAAGTGCAATCTTTGCAGCCGCTACACGCGCCTGATCAATTTTGAACGGCACGCCTAACAAATGATTCTCGATTTGCTTTAGACCGGTAGCTATTTCTTTGATCTCGTCATTCGATTTATATCCCTTGAGGAGATATTGAGAGACAAGAAACGCCGTATTGATAGTATCATCAAGCGACGCTTCCTTGCCATGCTTTGGCTTACGATATTCGCTTTCCTGTGCATGTGTAGCATCATAGCTCTCAATCAACGTCTTTGTGTCAGTGCAATAATCGAAAAGCTCCCCGATGTCGAACAATTGCTTAACGATCTCCATAGATTTTCCGGCTTCATAAGGGATTCCAACCGTATGTGGAGCAAAGACAGTTAGCTTATCACCGAGAATACCCTCGAGTGTTGGGGTAGTTACTTTTACTTCTTCATCTGTTTCAAACAACCTGTGAGCAATGCGCTTTTGTTCTAACTTCGGATAAGTGTGCCTTCCTTCCAATGTATCAAGCAGAACATAGCTTTCTCGCCCATCAATTGCTGAAGTATAAAAGAACTTAAAGTGTCTCTTGGGAATATTGTTCTTCTTGCGAACATTTTCTTCAACACGCAAAAAGCGGGAATTCGTAATCAGCTTTTCAAGTTCATCGAGTGTGAAACCACCAACGATATCGATGTCTGTCGATAGTCGTTTATGGTCCGGTAAAATGAGATGGAGAGCTGTGCCGCCTTTGAAAACGAATTCTTTTCCACTCTTTACGAGGTGGTGCAGGAGTTCAAATGCGAAAATCTGTTTTTCAATAAGACCGGGATCGGCGCCTTTGTTTGCTGTGCGCTGTGCTTGAATCCATTCTTTCGTAAATGATTTATCAACGATCACGGTTTCTCTGCTCACATAATAATTGTTGATTTATATTCTGACAACAGCTTCACGAGGGAAGTATTTATTTTCCGGCGTTCAGCATAGCCAAACAACCTTCCCATGGTAATTCGTCTGGAAAAGATGATATTTTCAAAGATCCGTTTGTACTCGGCACTGTCCATCAAAAACAAGCGATCCTTTTCCAGAAAAAGGTCGATAAGGGTTTTTTCTATCGTGGCATAATGTCCTTCGACCGGTTCTTTAGTCACTAACGGGCGAACAATAATTCTTCGATTTGTTCCCGCGACATACTTTTCAACTTCTGTCTGTTTCGGATTGGGGAATACTGTATGCTTCTGACTCTGCAAGAACTCAGTGACAGAATCGATTGCGTCTGTCTCAGTGTACAAAATTATTGTAAAACGACTCATCAAATGATGTGCGAACGGCTGCAGCTGCTCGGTACTCCAGAGAGAAAACGGTAATTGCGGAAATTGTTTTTCGACCTGTTTGACAATTCCCTTTATAGATTCATATTGCGGTACAAAGGGCGTGTCAATTGTGGAGTACCATCCTCTCCCAGCATCAAAGATGGTCTTTGTCTCGACTAACCGGTAGAGCGTCGCGTACAGAGAAGACGACGGGGTTTTCCTCTTTGCCAATTGAAGCTTTTTCCTTAATCCGTCAACGCTTGCATATTTTACAGAATTGATCGCTTGCAGTAATATGTCTTTGAATGTCTTTGTAATAGCATTCTCCTGTATAACTAACTCACATTAAAATATATGTGGCATAATTATACAACAATTATGGCAATAATACAATAACGGTTTCTTTGGTAAATTCGTGCGGTTTTGTGATAAAGGCCTCCCTTGTGGAATAGATAGCTGATACTAAAGTAAAGCTGAAGGAAGCCAGAAACAAGGGTTAAGTGAAAAAAAGCCCTGACGCACTACCAGACGCCAGGGCTTAGGGAGGCTAACTTGTGCCGTCGGGGAGACGGCACAGGACTATGGTAGGAAACGTTCAGCAATTTGTCAAATACTATTAATCGAGTGAAATAAAGAACCCCGACATCATAACGATACCGGGGTTAAAGGGGAAGGGGGTAAAAAACCACCGCGCGCCAACACAGTGGTGCTATTTTGTAGATTGATTAAACCTACTTGATAGCCTGCGATATCTAGAGGGAAATGATATCGACTTACCCCCTATAATTTTGAATTCATAAACTATCAGTAACACCTTCAATCACCGCTTGTATCGACGTTGGAATGTTTGAGAAGAAATCGTAACCAGTTCTGACTTCGATGCTATCAACACAGATTCGATACATTTTCCAATTGTCAGTTCGACTGATCTGATTATTGTTATTCGGCATATCAACGGTAATGACTCGCGTTGTCGTTGTAACACGGTTCAGATCGTCTGCACCTGTATCTAAGACCATAATCACTTTCCAAGTATGAGAAGGAATAGTGACATGATCATTATCGATAGCGCCCTGAGATCCATATCCACCAGCATAGATATACAATTCCTTCCCCTGAGAGACAAGTGTGCGACAATAGCCTTCCAGTTTTTCCCAAGGACCGGAATTATTATTAGCCGCTTGTGGCATCATATTGGTCATTAAAAACGTTGCTGAGTTATTCTCAGCTGTGTTCGTTCTATCTGCGGATGGGCAATGATGTCCACGAGCATATCCGCTATTGTTGTAACTCGCTTTTTTCACATGATACCAATCTGCCGGCAATGTGCTATCTGGCCGAAATTTATCCTTTCGAGGAATTGTGCCAAGCCATGTATTATCCAGATGCCAAGCTACCCAATTAGGGATTCCACGGTCTCTACTATACGAGACTACATATTGAGGCTTTTCCATGAGATAGTTATTTGAGTATGAAACACTGTCGACTGCACCACTTGGATTACCCATGACAAGATGCTCGCTTTTGGATGTAACTAATTGATACAATGGCAGCGGTTCATCGTGCTTGGGAGGACATCCAAAGAAGAACGCAACTGTAATTAGAATGGCAATTATTTGGGTGAATGTTTTCATCAGTAATTCTTGTTGGGACAAGATAATCCAGTAGCTCAACATTATCAATGTGCTAAAATAAAGATTGAATGGCAAAGGCATAATCAATAGCTCCTTTCTATCTATTTTCTTTTATGGGGAGAAGACTACCTTCGATGCTATGCAATCCCCTATTTACCTCGAAGTGCAATTGCTGTGGCATTAAGTGAGAATAGATTTCCGTTGTCCTGATTGTTGTGTGTCCAAGCAACTTTTGGACTGCATAGAGAGAAACGCCGGAACTAACAAGTGCAGTGGCGAATGAATGCCTTAGAGAGTGAAAGTGCAACTTGTCATTGAGGCCGGCACGCCGGATATATTTCTTGAATTTTTGTGATACGGAGGTATAGAGAAGCTCCCCGCCGTTTTTGTTATGGAACACAACCTCACATTCAAAACGGATTGCCTCTTTCCGATCCTTCAGCAACCGGTACAGCTCATCAGACATAGGGACGATCCGGTTCTTTCGTGTCTTGGTTGTGAATTTCTCGGTATTCCTTACCAAGATAACCTTTGAAGTGAAATCAAAATCATTCCAACAAAGGTTAAGCACCTCAGAAAGCCGTAGTCCAGTGAGAAGTGCAGTGATACACAATTCCTTAAAGTCCCTATCCGCGATAACCGAAAGTAAAAGCCGGAAATCCGATTCAGTGAAGAATGCCGGTAGTATCTCTCGACCTTTTGGTTTTGGCACTTTGCGGAAGGGATTTTCTTCAAGATAGTTCCACTGCACGGCCTTCTCGAATGCAGCGGCAAGCGATCCGTAGTATTTCCGTGCACTCCATTCGGAGGCTTCCTGCCTCTTCACGCTGAGGAAATGCTCTATCTCCCGCATGCCTATGGAGTGCAGAGGTTTATTTCCCTCAACTCGGATAAACTCTCTGAAAGCTGTAGCATTGGTTCTTAGTGTTTTGGGAGAATGGATTCCGGAAGAATAAACAAGGAATTGCTCTTTGAAATCGGAGAAGGAAATCGCTTTCAGCTTCTTCCGTTTTTCATACTCATTCCGCTTGAAGTGTTGAAGGAATGTTAATGCTTCAGATTTCTTCCGGCAGCTTGTTGTAACCTTGTGCCTTGTTCCGGTTTCATCTGAGAAGTAGAGGTAGTATATCTCTCCGATCTTGGAAAGGAACATTGTTCACCATCACTTTCTGGTGAACGTAGAAACGGAGTGCCAAGTTTAGTGCCAAGTGGTGCAGAAAGGAACTGAATGGAGAGGATTTTTACAGAATCAAGAGGTTTTGCAGACCTCTCCCTTACCACTTGGGTACGGCGCCGATTAAATTTTCGATTGTCAATTTTCAATTGCGGAAATGAACTATACCCACAATTTCATTACTTACCTTACCACACTTGTCCCCCTTTGTAGGATTCAACCATGCACTAGAATGAACCCTATCAATGTTAGAACAAAAACCCCACTGCCTGATAGGTGCTGAAGCAGCGGGGTATATTCAAGCATTATATGCTTGGAGCGGGAAACGGGGCTCGGACCCGCGACCTCAACCTTGGCAAGGTTGCGCTCTACCAACTGAGCTATTCCCGCATTCATATTTCAATATTGCCATTAATCACGCAAGGGGTTGCGCTCTACTCCGCCAAAGGCGGACAGGCATCTGAGCTATTCCCGCTTGACCCCCAATAATATACCAAAAACGTCTGCACTCCGCAAGAGATTTTTCTGATTGCTTTATCTTTGAAATTGACGGATCAGAGCATCCAGTTGGTGGCAACTTTCGCATCCCTTTTTTATCTTGCACGCCGAAGTAGATCGGAGTAAGAGACCGCTACCGTTGCTGAGCGCTTTATTTCAAATTGTGCTGAAAGAAATTTTAATAATGTCTGTGCTTGTCGTTTTCCATACTTCACCAGTACTTCAAACTCAATAAATGCTCCAAGTCCACGGACATCATCAAGATGGATACGTGCATTCTTATAGAGGTAGAGTCGCCTCTTCTTCTCCACCACCACCTTTTGACTGAACGCCGCTGTACAGAGTGCATTTGTTAGTTTCGGATTGGAAACAGGAAGTACGCAGTAATCGGAGTATCGATGACCTTTCTTGTCCGGCCGATTGTAGTAAATCAGTTCTGCTGCACAAGTATTGATGATCCGCAATTTGAGTCGTCCGTGCGGAACATTATAATACACATCACGTTGATGGAGAATTCCTTTGGAACACATATGAAGACTTCTCGCAGCACGAACGGCTTCGGACATTGATGAAATTCGAGCTTTCAATTCCAAATTCTGAGGCATAATCGATTAAAAAGGAAGAAGCACAGAATGGAGAGACGATGATGGTTGCGTGCGAGCATCTAGACAGCACATCACCGGCATAAGCACTACTACCGACCAATTTCTATAATTTTATATTCCAATATGCCGGCGGGTACTTTTATTTGCACGGTTTCACCCTCTTTCTTTCCAAGCAACCCTTTGCCTATGGGTGAGGTAACGGAAATTTTATTCTTCTCAAAGTCAGCTTCCTCAGGTGCAACGAGTCGGTACTCGATGGTCTGTTTGGTTCGCTGGTCTTGAATCTTGACAAGCGAGAGAATATAGATTTTATCCGTTGGTAAAGAAGCAATATCGATGATCTGCGTTCGCGAAAGGGTCTCTTCCAACTTGGCAATGCGTAACTCAAGGTGTTGCTGTGCTTCTTTCGCTGCGTCATATTCAGCGTTTTCACTCAGATCGCCGTACCCGCGTGCCTCAGCTATTTTGGCAGCCATATCAGCACGACCATTCGTCTTCATCTCACGAAGCTCATGTTCAAGCTCTGTGAGCTTTTCACGTGTCAGATATACCTTACCGTTATTATGATCATCCATACCAACTCCTTAAAACGAAAAAAATCCCCTCAGTAAAATGTCTCTGAAGGGTGAATGCAAAAACAATAGCCACCATCCTGTGGATGATGGCTATTCTAAAATTAAAGTAGGAGATAAATCAGTGAGACGCAAGAATAATTTTGCCGCCTAACTTTTTTCCCCTTCCGCCGAGTTCTTTGCGTCTATCAGAATCAAATGGCCAAGTTTATCCCGCTTGGTCTTGAGATATCGCTCGTTATGCTGGTTCGGATGAACCTCAAGCGGAACCCGTTCCACAACTTCAAGTCCATAACCGGTGAGGCCAATAATTTTTTTCGGATTGTTCGTCAGCAAGCGCATTTTACCGACACCAAGATCGCGGAGAATTTGCGCACCTATTCCATAATCACGCAGGTCAGCGCGGAAACCGAGTTCCTCATTCGCTTCAACCGTGTCGAGTCCCTCATCTTGTAAATTGTAAGCTTTCAGTTTGTTTAACAATCCTATCCCACGCCCTTCTTGCCGCATATAAAGAACAATTCCATGTCCCTCCATTTCCACCCGCTCCATCGATGCAACTAATTGCGCATTACAATCGCAGCGAAGAGAACCGAAGACGTCACCTGTCAAACATTCTGAATGGACACGAACAAGTGTCGGTTTCTCCGGTGAGATGTCACCTTTGACCAACGCAATATGATCTTTGATGTCCGTTTGACTTCTGAAAAGGTACATTCGAAAATCTCCATACTTGGAAGGAAGCTTTGTTGAGACAATTCGTTGTACGAGTTTTTCACGGCGTATCCGGTACTCAATCAGCGCACGCACCGTGATGATTTTCAAATCGAATTGTTCGGCAATCTTCAACAGCTGTGGAACACGCGCCATCGTACCATCTTCTGCAAGAATTTCGCATAAAACTCCAGCCGGATACAAACCTGCAAGTTGAGAGAGATCAACCACTGCCTCCGTATGACCGGCACGGCGCAAGACGCCACCTTCCATGGCACGCAACGGGAAAATATGCCCCGGACGTGCGAAATCATTTGCTTGAGCTTTTGGGTCAACAAGTGCGCGCACAGTAGCGGAACGGTCGGTTACAGAAACACCTGTTGTTGTTCCGTGGAGATAATCGATCGAGACAGTGAAAGGCGTTTCGTGAAGTGAGGTATTTGCGTCTACCATGAGATCAAGGTTTAATTCCTTTGCCCGAGTAGTCGTTATCGGTGCGCAGACAACTCCACGCCCTTCCTTCACAAAGAAATTAATTGCTTCCGGTGTTGTCTTCTCTGCCGAAAGAACAAAGTCGCCCTCGTTCTCTCGATCTTCGTCATCCACAACGATCAGAATCTTGCCCTTCTGAAAATCTTCAATCGCTTCTTCGATTGTATTAAATTTTTCTTGCGCCATGTGTATACGACTACAGTTTATGATTTTTTATCCGATCTTTTTATCCGATTCAGGTTCCGAAATGATTGTTGCAATCGAACCTCTGTCCAATTTTACTTTCACATTGTCGGCAATCTGAACGAGAAGAGTCTTCTCATCCAATCCGGCAATGGTACCATAGATACCACTTGAAGTAATAACCTTATCACCTTTCTTCACACTCTCCAATAACTTCTGGCGTTCTTTCGCTCGCTTCTGCTGAGGACGAATAATCATGAAATAGAAAATAAGAATGATGGAACCGAAGAGAATGATATTTGACATCAGACCTGGACCGCCGTCGTTTGTTGATTGAGCCATGAGAATTGTGAAGTGATGAAACATTGTATCCTCCTGTTTCTTTTTATGAAATTGATGTTTGATAAACTATCGGTAGTGACACTTGTAACCGTGCAAGCATCATTGTTTTCCACTCCCTAAAGCGTTTTTCTATAATTGCCTTACGCGCTTCTCGTGCCAGCCACAAAAAGAACGTGAGATTGTGAATCGACGCCAGTTGCAACGCCAATATTTCTTTTGCTACAAAGAGATGGCGTAAATACGAACGTGTGAAGGTCTTGCACGTATAGCAATCGCATTCTCCATCAACCGGTGTAAAGTCCGTTTTATACTGTGCGTTGCGTATGTTCATCGTTCCATCACGCGTAAAAAGCATTCCATTCCTGCCGTTCCGTGTCGGTATAACACAATCGAACATATCTATGCCGCGATCAATGGATTCTAAAATATTTTCCGGCAGTCCGATTCCCATAAGATACCTCGGCTTGTGCACCGGAAGAAATTTTTCGGTGAATTCTGTGATCCTGTACATTTCTTCCACCGGTTCACCCACAGCGAGTCCGCCGATTGCATAGCCGTCAAATTCCATTTGGATCAATGTACGCGCGCTCATTTCCCGGATTTCAGGATATACACTTCCTTGCACTATACCGAATAACGCCTGCGAATGTCCGTAGATCGGTGAACTTTTTTCAAACATTGTTTTGCATCGTTCTGCCCATCGCACTGTCATCTCGTTCGACTTCTTTGCGTATTCAAAATCACAGGGATACGGTGTACACTCGTCAAACACCATCATAATATCCGAACCAAATCGTTGTTGAATCTGAATGACACTTTCCGGTGTAAAGACGTGCAACGATCCGTCGAGGTGTGAACGAAATGTCACGCCATTTTCTTCAATTTCCCGTAAATCCGTCAGACTAAAAACTTGAAATCCGCCGCTGTCAGTTAAAATCGGTTTTGTCCAGCTCACGAAACGATGCAACCCGCCTGCCTGTTCTATGATATCCATTCCCGGCCGAAGATAGAGATGGTAGGTATTGCCGAGAATGATCTCCGTGCCCATCTCGATCAGTTCACGCTGTTCAGTAGCCTTGACTGATCCTTGCGTCCCCACCGGCATATACACAGGTGTTTCAATCACACCATGGTCAGTCTCAAGGAGACCTGCGCGGGCTTTTCCGTCTTGTGCGATACATTGATATTTCAAATGCTTCCAGCCAACAAAAAACCGCAGAAGATAATTCCTGCGGCCGAGTACACAATAATATTCAAATTCTTCTTATAAAATATAGAGAGAAAAACAACGGATGTCAACTTGTTCTTGCCTGTTTGTCCTTTCGGCGATCTAAAATGGTAAAAAGAATAACAAATAGTAATGCACCAATCGCATCGGCAAGCATATCAAAATAGTCATATGTTCGGCCAGGGACGTACAATTGGTGTACTTCATCAAAATAGCCGTAAAGACACGTAAGAAGGAAAGCGCATATAAGCGACCACCTTTTGAGGATTGGGAAAGCAGTCTGGAAAAAAAGCGCCCGACGACTGAACCAGCAAAACACAAAGAACACAGACATATGTGCAAACTTATCCGCACCGACGATGGGAATTTTAATATGAGGCAACGTCGTAAGAGATGAGAGCCAAAAGATAATTGCAGCCCAGATGAACAATGGAAGTTGATACCGCAAAAAATTCGTCAAGTAGTACCGCCTACTTCTACGTTCTGCAGTGCGGAAGGTAAGTATTCTATGATATCATTCGCCACAAGACTTCGTTCTCCTATATTTTTTGCAATAGTGTCTCCAGATAATCCGTGAAGGTACACACCAGCCCAAGCAGCTTCTGTGTCAGACATTCCCTGCGCCCATAAACCTGCAATAATTCCGGAAAGCACATCGCCCGTGCCCGCAGTCGCCATGCCGGGATTTCCTGTAGAGTTGAGAATCGCAGAGCCATCCTTTGATGCGATAATCGTTGGAACGCCTTTAAGAACGATTGTGACACCAATTCTTTTCGCCAATTCACGAGCGGCATTGATACGATGTTCTTCGACGTTGTTCGATGATATCTTGGAAAGACGAGAGAATTCTCCAACGTGCGGTGTAAGGATGAATTGTGCACGTAATGAATGGAGTTTAGATATTCCATGGACAGCAAGAGCATTCAATCCATCGGCATCAATGAGCATCTTGCCGTGATACTCAAGCAAGATTTTGAAAATCAATTGCTGAGTTTCAGAATTGAGCGATAAGCCTGGACCGATGACGAGTACATCCGCCCAGGAAAGTCTTTCACGAATTGTATCCAGCGCGGCAAGGCTCAGCGTTCCAGCGCTCGTCGCCGGCAACGGAAATGCCATCGTCTCAGTCAACTTTCGCGCAAGAATTGGATACACCGACTCTGGTGTTCCTAGCACAACTGCACCAGCACCAGTACGAAGCGCAGACGTACAGCACAATGCCGCGGCGCCGGTCAATCCTTTCGAGCCAGCCAGTACCAGTACTTTGCCGACATTGTACTTATGTGCATGAATTGATCTCTTCGGAAGAATTCGCCGGACATCTGACTTCTCTACAAGAAAAGTTTGCAATCGTTTATCTTCTGAGACCATACGGGGAATACCGATATCTACGACACGAACGGAACCAACTAACTCACGTCCCTTATTGCAGAGCAACCCAGATTTGAGAGATCCAAACGTCACAGTCACATTTGCGCGAATTGCACAATTTTCCACTACGCCGGTTGTACCATTGATACCAGACGGAATATCCACTGCTACAATCTTCGCGTGCTGTTGATTCACCCATTTAATCACATCTGCAAATGGTTTGCGCACGGAACCTGTGAAACCGGTGCCAAACATCGCGTCCACAATAATATCCGGTTCAGGAAATGCTGCAAGAAGTCGTTTTGAATATCGGCGGATAGTGATCTGGCCCGTCGATTTCTTGGCGAATGTCTGAAGAATCTTGAAATTTGTTTTCGCATCACCTTTCAATTCTGAAGGTGAAGCTACCAGCAGAACACTGATTTGCGCACAAGAATTCAAGAGCATTCTCGCTACAACGAATCCGTCACCGCCATTATTCCCTTTACCGCAAATAACAAGAATGTGTTGAGATTCAAGTGGAGAGAATTCTTGTTGAATAACCTCGGCAACACCACGTCCGGCGTTTTCCATCAACAGCAATCCCGGAACGCTATATGCATTGATGGTGGTATCATCACACCATCTCATTTCTTCAGCCGAAACTACACGTTTCATAGAAGTCACTCGCTCCGTAGTCTAAAAAAAACGTTCAGCAGTTTGGATAATAAGTGAAGGAAACAATCCAAGCAACAGCACAAGAAGAGCACAAGCCATTACCATCGTCAACACTATTCTCGATGGAGGGATTTCAACATCGGCGCGTCCTTCGCGGAAAAACATAAGTACAACAAGTCGCAAATAGTAATATGCAGACACAAGACTTGTGAGCACACCGATAATCGCCAGCCAAACCATCTTGGCTCTAATTGCAGCAAAGAAAACATAATACTTACCAAAGAATCCAGCAAACGGTGGAACTCCAGCCAATGCGAACATGAAAATCGCCATCAATACAGCAAGCAAAGGTTGTGAATAACTCAAACCTGCGTAATCATCCAATAAAAGATTTTGATCTCCTTCATGTTCCACAAGACTGATAATAGCAAATGCACCGAGATTCATCACTGCATAAGCGGCAAGATAAAACATCACGCCCACTTGACCATCGAGTGTGCCGGTAGCAATGCCGGCAAGCATATATCCGGCGTGTGCTATGCTTGAATATGCCAGCATACGCTTAACATTCGATTGTGCAATTGCGACAATATTGCCAAGAATCATTGAAGCTGCAGCAAGGACGGCGAGAAGCTCGTTCACTTGTCCGCCAATGAAATCAAATGTTCGGATAAAGAGTGTTATGAACGCAGCAAACGCTGCCGCCTTTGCCCCTGTTGACATAAATGCTGTCACCGGCGTCGGTGCGCCTTCGTACACGTCCGGCGCCCACATGTGGAACGGTACCGCAGCTGCTTTAAACGCTAATCCTATCAATAAAAATCCGGCACCAATCACAAACAGAATGTTTGTTGACACGACAGCGAAGACATTCCTGATCATCGTTAAGTTTGTAGTTCCGACGGCACCGTAGATCAGTGCAATGCCATACAGGAGGAATCCTGTTGCAAACGCACCAAGCAAAAAGTATTTGAGTGCTGCTTCGTTTGCACGATCCTTTGTGCGCATAAATCCTGTGAGTACATACAAGCACACCGACATGAGCTCAATACCAAGGAAGACGATGATGAGATCATTCGCAGATGCGATCAACATCATACCGATAGTAGCAAAGAGCAAGAGGATATAGAATTCACCGCGATGATACTTCTGTCGTTCAAAATAATTTCTTGAAAGGATAACCGTGAAAAAAGAAACAAAACAAAAGAGCGCTCCAAAGAAATTTGCATATCCGCCATGAAGCAGCATCCCGCCAAAGCTTATGCCTTCAACCGTTAGATTCGTGATAGCAAACACCGCTGCAAAAGCTAATCCAATCATACTTACATAGTAAGTAGCAACTGGTCGTGTTTTGCGCACTGCTTCAACGAGCATCGCTACCAAGACTGTAATGGTGACAATCATTACCGGTGCATTTGCCACCAGATCATTCAGATAAGAATTCATAGTTCCATGTTTAATTCATAAAGAGTGAACACCTACACCCGGAAAAACAAATACCAGATAAGCGCATAGATCGGAATTAGAATCGGCAGAGAGTATCGCACAATGTAGCCGAAGAAGCTTGGGCATTTAACCCCCGCTTGCTCAGCGATTGACCTCACCATATAATTCGGCCCGTTGCCGATGTACGTAATTGCACCAAAGAACACTGCTCCCAGTGAAATCGCTTGCACATATCTCCACGTCTGCGCAGTTATCTCCATGGCTCCTGCTTGTAAAGGATTTGGTAAACCAGCCGCCGCCGGAGTTGTGAGACCAAGAATCAAGTGCATATGCTGCACATTATCCACAGTTGCTCCATGCAATCCAAATGCAGCAGTTAAGAAGTTAAGATAGGTCGGTGCATTATCGAGCACACTTGACAGCATCCCCGATCCCCAGAAATATTGCCCTGGTGTCACAATGCCGATACTCGCAGCGTTGAGTTCTAACCAATCCAAAGCAGGAATCATCGTCGCAAAAATACCGGCGAAGAGAATCGCAACTTCCTTAATGGGTATAAAATTGAAATCATTTTTCTCATGGATTTCCTTCTTCGTCGTTACGAATGATGCGATGGCTGCACTCCACATAATTATTTCCCGCAGCATCAAAGGAGCCGGACGCTCTATAAACACGGATGCCAAAATAATGAGCAGGAAGATAATATTATGTAATCCCATTACCTCCGGTTCCTCAACTTCGGTAGCTGCTTTTTGAACTTTCATTGATTCTTTTTGGAAACTATAAATATCCAATAGATAGAATACAAGGAGCACCATTCCTATTGTGAGCAGCCAAATTTCTGAAACTTTAGGAATAATCCAGAAAAAAGGAACACCTTTGAGATAACCAAGAAAAAGCGGTGGATCGCCAATCGGCGTCAATGCACCACCGATATTACTAACGATAAAAATGAAGAACACGATATGGTACCCCTTGATGCGGTACTTATTTATCCGTAGGAAGGGACGGATCAACAGCATCGAGGCACCGGTAGTTCCGAGAATATTCGCAATGACGGCACCTGTCGCTAAGAGGGCTACATTCCCGATGGGAGTCGACTTACCGCGTATTCGGACATGTATTCCACCGGAAACGACAAACAGTGATCCGATGAGCGAAATAAAACTCACATATTCATATGAAGTCAAGAAAAGGCGCGGAACATTGTGCAATGAGAAGATATAATACAGAACGACAACGAATCCCAATGTATACGCCACTAACGGATAATTTTTCTCCCACCAATGTCTGTTGATGAACGGTATAACAGCAATAGAAAGAAGCAAGAGAAGAAATGGAGCAATGAACCATACATTCACCGGAACAATTTTTACTTCTTCGAGAAGATAACCGAAGAAGTTATAGATCACCATGACTGTAACGGCAACAGCAGTAAACTTCCAGAGGAGACGTTGTGTATGTTGTTTCATTTACTTTCCAGATTGCACTTGAAGTGAACCTGCAAATTTTATCGGCGATCCGCGCTTCACACTTTCCATTTGTTCAACGGTGTGTTTCACCAACGGAGCAGATTTACTTAAGAATGTTTTCGGAAACACACCGATCCAGACAACAAAGAGTAGGATTGGAACTAACACAGCAATCTCACGTTTGTTCAAATCCGTAAGATGGTGTCCGCCATAAAGACCGTCTGAACGCACAGGTCCCATCATCACCCGTTGATACATCCAAAGCATATACACGGCAGAAAATATGACACCAAGTCCTGCAACAACGGCGAACCATCGATTATCAAGGAGGGTTGATTTGAACGACCCCAGCATCACAAGAAACTCTCCGACAAAGCCATTTAATCCGGGCAAGCCGATGGAGGAAAAGGAGATAATCATCAGGAATGTTGCATAGAGCGGCATCAGCTTCGCCGCCCCACCATAATCAGCAATAGATCTTGTGTGAGTTCGATCGTAGATCATCCCGACAAGTAAGAAGAGTGCACCGGTGGAAAGACCATGATTGATCATCTGAATAATCGCACCTTGTAAACCTTCTTCCGTCATCGAAAATATTCCAAGCATGACAAATCCCAGATGCGAGACCGAAGAGTATGCAACAAGTTTTTTCATGTCGGTCTGCACCATTGCGACAAGCGCTCCGTAGACAATACCAATGACAGCAAGCAAACACATGAACGGCATTGCGCGCAGTGATGCATCTGCAAAAAGCGGCAAATTGAAACGGATAAACCCATACGTTCCCATTTTCAGCAACACGCCTGCAAGAATAACACTGCCTGCTGTTGGAGCTTCTACGTGCGCATCAGGCAGCCATGTATGCAATGGCCAGACAGGCACTTTGATAGCGAAACTTAATCCAAATGCTGCGAACATCCACATCTGGAGATTAACCGGAAGCAGCGGTGCGATGCGGTAGAGATCAAATAAATTCGTGGTAAACTGTCCGCCAGGAACAGTAGAAGCAAAGTAGCCAAGCCAAATAATCGCAACAAGCATCAATACACTGCCGAAGAGTGTGAAGAGAAAAAATTTCACAGCTGCGTAAATACGATTGGGTCCGCCCCAGACTCCAATGATGAAGTACATCGGAATCAACATTGCTTCCCAGAAAATGTAGAAGAGGAACAGATCGAGAGAAGCAAAAACACCGATCATCCCTACTTCCAATAACAATATCATCATGGAATATCCTTTGAGCTGCTTCTCGATGGAATTCCATGTGCCCAAAAGAGCAAGAGGTGTGAGAAATGTCGTCAGCAGAATCAAGAGGAGCGACATTCCATCGATGCCGACGAAATAACTGATATTGAGACTGCTTATCCAAGTAAACTTATGCAGGAATTGAGACCCTCCAATTACTGCATCATAACCAAAAAAAAGAAAGAGCGAAACGAGAAACGTCACGATCGATCCACTCAAAGTCACCAGTTTTATTCCCTTGATATTTTCCTTTGGCAGAAAAAAGATGACGACCGTAAATACAAGCGGAAGAAAGATAGTCGTTGTAAGGATGGACCCGGATGCCATTGAATCAATTCCAGTCAAATTATTTGAGTAACAGCCATGTAATCACAAAGAGAATACCGCCGATAAAGACGACTGCATAAAATTGTGCCACACCGGTTTGAATTTTCCGCAAAGTTTGTGCTATTGCACCAATAACCCTAGCTGATCCATTCACCATTCCGTCAATCAAAGTGACATCGACAACCTTCCAAAGAATTTCTTCAGAAGTCTTCACTGCCGGTTCAACAATCACCGCATCGTACACTTCATCGATATAGTACTTATTAAGTAATAACCGATAGACTCGTGGATACCGTTGCTGGAGTGACGCTGCAATTTCGATTCGTTGTAAATATACCCAACGCGCAGCATAAATTCCTGCGGCGGCGATACCCACAGAAACAGCCATCAGCAAATATTCCAATATCCCGCCGGAATATTCACCTGACATCAATTTGTATTGTGCAGGAGAAAAAACAGGATCAAGCCAATGCTCAATTCCGCTCCAATGCGGAATTCCAACGAATCCACCAACGATCGAAAGTCCCGCAAGAATCATGAGAGGCACCGTCATCGTTTTGAGTGCTTCATGTGGGTGCAGATGATGATCGAAGCGTCTTTTGCCTTCAAAGGTAAGTGTCACTAATCGGAACATGTAGAACGCTGTCATCGCAGCACCAAAGACACCGAGCAACCAGAAAACCCAAGAACCTTGCTCGCTGCTGAATGTCTTCCAGAGAATTTCATCCTTGCTGAAAAATCCTGCAAACGGTGGAATACCTGCAATTGCAATTGCGCCGATCAGAAATGTCTTGTAGGTGAGCGGAAGGTATTCTTTCAATCCACCCATTTTCTGTATATCCTGTTCACCGTGCATTGCATGAATCACTGCACCGGAGCCAAGAAAGAGGAGCGCTTTGAAAAATGCATGCGTCATCAAATGGAAGATACCAGCGCTGAAAGCCGCGACACCCATTGCAAGGAACATATAACCAAGCTGGCTAATCGTCGAATAAGCAAGAACCTTTTTGATATCGTTTTGAACGAGACCAATGGTCGCTGCATACACTGCTGTGACCGCACCGATGACCGCCACAACTTGCATTGCAACCGGAGAAAGGGCATAAAGGATAGAACAACGTGCAACCATATAGACGCCGGCTGTCACCATTGTCGCAGCATGGATAAGTGCGCTCACAGGAGTTGGACCTGCCATCGCATCCGGCAGCCAGACATACAATGGAATCTGCGCCGATTTACCAATTGCACCGACGAAGAGGAGCAATGTAATCCAGAGAATAGTTGTATTCCCCATTGTTAGCAGTGATGCACCGCTGAACACGGTGCTGAAGTTGAGACTACCAAACGTAGAGAATATTAACAACATGCCAATAATGAATCCAAAGTCGCCGATGCGATTAACCACAAACGCTTTCTTTGCGGCATCACCGGTAAATTTCTTTTCATACCAAAATCCGATGAGGAGGTAAGAACAAAGTCCAACACCTTCCCATCCAAGAAACAGAAGAAGGAAGTTATCCGCAAGGACGAGATTAAGCATTGCAAAGATAAAGAGATTCATATATGCAAAGAAACGCCAGAAGCCACGATCGTCATGCATATATCCGATGGAATAGACATGAATCAGAAACCCGACGCCTGTGACAATAAGCGTCATCAAAATGGAAAGCTGATCAATTTGATAGGCAATATTGACGCTGAACGAACTTGCTGATCCGGTGAACGTTGAAAGCCATGTAAACACAGTAACAATCTGCTTTCGCTGCTCCGGCTCCACATTCAACATTTGGAAGAACACTAACAATGCAAGGAGGAATGACAATCCAACCGTGCCACTCCCGAGAATACCGATGAGCTTTTCACTCTTCATCCGCGACCCGAAAAGACCAAGGATGAGGAACCCGAGCAACGGAAAAATAATGATGAGCAGTGTGTATAAATTCATTTCTTCAGATTCTAACGTGTTTGTATTTATTCAGATTGCAGATGACAGATTACCGATTCTGTTTTCCATCTACCGTCTACCTTTTACTTTCTACTTTTCACCTTCTACCATCTACCATTTACTTTTTGTCTTCTGCTTTCATATTACCACTTCATAATATTGATTTCATCCAGATTGACCGTTTGCTTTCGTCGAAAGAGCGCAATGACAATTGCGAGGCCAACTGCAGCTTCCGCGGCCGCAACGGTCATAACAAAAAATACAAACACTTGACCTGTAGCATCACCTAAAAATGCAGAGAAAGCAACGAATGTCAGGTTAACGGAATTCAGCATCAACTCGATAGACATAAATACGATGATAGCATTCCGGCGTGTCACAACGCCAACTGCACCGATAATAAACATCATAGCGCTCAGGATCAGATATGATTGCAGAGGAACCATAGTTAATTCAAAAGTAAAAAGGATAAAGTGATTAATATTTCAATCGAGATTCTTTTTCGCTAAAACAACCGCTCCAACGATCGCTGCCGTTAGTAGCAACGAGGTTATTTCAAATGGAAACAGGAACTGAGTAAAGAGTACGCGTCCGATCGCTTCCACTGTTCCTATATCCGTAGCTCGCGTCATTTCAATAGTCTGCGGACCGCTTGGTATCATAAATATATAAACCAATTCCATCAACACACCGAAGCCGACACCACCAGCCACTACTTTTTTCCACGAGAAGCCATCCCGCAGACTGCGTTCATCACCAAGATTCAAGAGCATAATCACAAAGACAAAGAGCACCATAATGGCTCCTGCATACACAAGAATTTGAACGACTGCTATAAATTGTGCATGCAAAGTTAAATAGATGCCGGCAAGGCAGAAAAAGTTAACGATAATATAGATAGCCGCGATGATGGGATTGCGCCGTGTAACGACCAATAATGCAGAAACGATTCCACCAAGCGCAAATATGTAAAAAAGAACCTGTTCGAAAGTCACGGATTTCATCCGAAGATAGATATCATACTATAAAAATATTATTCACGCACCCAATGAAAGAGTTCGACAAGTGTTGGTCTCTTTCCATACGATAAAATCGCAATACGGAAAATTTTTCCCGCTATCCACATCATCACTGCTGTCGAAACGATCATCAGAGCAATTGTCGCTAGTATCTCCCACATCGATGGCATTTGAATTGAAACACGCAGAACCATGATAGATGGAGTGAGTACAGGAATATAAGATAAAACTTTGACAATAAGCGAATTCGGATTTTGCATCACTAACAGCGTCAGTGCAAGTGGCGCTACCATAAGCATACTGATGTAGGCAGTTATTTGCTGTGCTTCCTGTTCTGTCGTCGCAGGAGAACCAGCAGCAACAAAGATGGCCGCATAGAATACATACCCAAGTATTGCATACATAAATGTGAAGATAAAATATTCTGGCTGCAATAGATTCATGTTGGTCTTTAACGCTAATGCAATGCCCATCAATGCATACACGAACATTTGAAGTATCCCCAATCCACTGAGACCAAGAATTTTGCCTATCATCATATCGCGCGGCGTGCAAGACGATAACAGTACTTCTATAACGCGGTTCGACTTCTCTTCCAGCATACTCCGCACCAATAATTGTCCCGATGTTAAAACCATAAAGATCAGCATAAACAGTCCAATATACGATTTGGCAAAAGTCTCGCCAAAACTCGACTCTGATTCTTCCCCTTTTTCAGAAATCTTAATCGGTTTAATTTCGACTCGAGCGGTAAGTTTCCGAATGAGCGCTGCATCAAGACCGCGCGACGATAATCTCATTTCCGTAATAACTTGTTCGATAGCTCTCGAAAAACGTTCTTGCACTTTGAAATTACCAACATTTTTTGTTCGGTATTCTACTTTGCCGCTGTCAAACACAGTTGCTGGAATTGAGAAAAACCCCTCAAGAGCATCCGACGCAACTAACCGAGCACCTTCTGCACGAGCTTCTTCTAATGATCTTCCGAGAGAAATATTGCGCAAGATATAATTAGGTTGATTGTTCTTCAAGCGATATTCGCGATCAATTTTTTCACCTAACGGTTGCATTAACTTTTGCGTTCCGTCGATGATCCCGATTCTAATTGACTCATCATCGGTTTTGGAAGCAAACAGCGCTGGTAATATCACCATCGCTCCAGTGATCACTGGCATTAAAACGAGAGAAATGATGAATGCCTTCGATTTCACCTTTTCCATGAATTCCCACCGAGCAACTTGGAATGCTTTCGATTTCATACCTGCGGCTCTTTTGTCTGGTTCGCCATCATTTCTTTTTCAATTTTTTCTTTGTCTAAGCAAATCGAAAAACTCTGCCATCTTAAAAAAGAACACTTTGCGGACATGTCTATCTTGAAGTGCTTGCTTACTTGTTAGTTTCAATGGTGAAGATGGAATCTGTTTTTCACTCGCTTGCTCAATCTTCTCCGAACCACCAACAACATTGATAAATATTGAATTCAGCGACGGCTCGACAATTTCATACTTCCGCAGCAATAATTTGCCATTGAGATTCGCAAGCAATTCGGAGCTCTTGGAGATGTCTGTCAATTCAAGCTCGGCATAATTCTGATACACATCGGCACGGCGAATAAAATCGAAACCTTTGAGGAATTCACCATCTCCTTCATACTCGATATGAATGGAGTTCGTTCCATATCGCTTCTTAATCTCGTGCAACTCCCCGCTCAACACCTTCTTCCCTTTATTAATAAGGCAGATAGTATCGCACATCTTTTCCACTTGTTCCATTTGATGAGTAGAAAAAATGATTGCGACATCTTTCTGGCGGAGTTCGAGCAAAACATCTTTTAAAAGAATTTGGTTGACGGGATCGAGACCGTTGAACGGCTCATCCAGAATGAGCAACTGAGGACGATGCAGGATAGAGATGATGAGCTGGACTTTTTGCTGATTTCCTTTTGAGAGTTCCTCGATTTTCCGATGACATTCATCTTTCAACCCAAATCTTTCTAACCAATAGATCGCTAATGGCTTAGCTTGCTTTGGCGGTAGACCTTTCAGAGCAGCAAAATAAAGAATTGTGCTGATGATTTTGCTTTTACGGTACAATCCGCGTTCTTCCGGCAAATACCCGATGTCGTTCCACATTTCCTTAATAAAAGGTTTTCCGTTGAACGTTATCTCGCCGCTGTCTGGCTGGATAATATTCAGAATCGTACGAATGGTAGTCGTCTTACCAGCGCCGTTGGGACCAAGCAAACCGAACAATTCACCGCGCTTCACTTCCAACGATACACCATCAACCGCGACGACGGTATCATATTTTTTTCTAAGATTGATAACTTTCAGCATGAACTTCTGTTGTTTTTTTTTGTACCTCTTGGTATTTTTCCCGTTTATTATTGTACTTTACAAATTACAAAATATCCGTAAAAAAAATTACGGGGTGTTGCGATAGATCATTCGCGGGAAAGGAGACGTTTCGCGCACATGTTCGGTTCCGCAAATCCAACCAACCGTTCGTTCAAGGCCAAGGCCAAATCCGGCATGAGGAACACTCCCGAAGCGGCGCAAATCAAGATACCATTCAAATGCTTCCTGCGGAAGTTTGTGTTCCTTGATTCGTTCCAGTAAAACATCCAGATCGTCTTCGCGCTGGCTGCCGCCGATGATTTCTCCATACCCTTCCGGAGCCAATACATCGACAGCAAGCGCAAGCTTCGAATTCTCCGGATCGCGTTTCATATAGAATGCCTTCACTTCGGAGGGATAGCGATGTACCATGACCGGACGATCGAACTGTTCAGAAACCACCGTCTCATCTGTTCCGCCTAAATCATTTCCCCACTCAAATGGCAATCCTTTATCGTGAAGGATCTTGACTGCTTCATCGTACGTAATACGCGGCAGCGGTTTCTTCACATTTTGCAGCTTGGTTATATCTCGTTCCAACACTTTCAATTCCGCGGCGCAATCCTTCAAAACACTTTGTACAATGTACTCCAGGAAATCTTCCGCCAGATCCATATTATCGTTCAGATCGTTAAATGCAACTTCCGGCTCGACCATCCAGAACTCTGTCAGGTGGCGACGTGTCTTTGATTTTTCCGCACGGAACGTCGGTCCGAAGCAATATACTTTGCCGAGCGCCATCGCGCTTGCTTCAGCATAGAGTTGCCCAGACTGAGTCAGGTATGCTTTTCCAAGGTCGAAGTAATCTGTTTCGAACAACGTCGAAGTACCTTCACACGCTGCCGGAGTTAAAATTGGCGAATCGACAAGTGTAAAGCCGCGCTCGTCGAAGAAATCGCGGATGGCCTTAACAACCCTGTGCCTTATCCGCATAATAGCATGCTGTCGCGAAGACCGCAGCCAAAGATGCCTTCGATCGGCAAGAAATTCGATACCGTGCTCTTTTGGAGTAATTGGATAGTCATGCGCAATCTGATACACGTGAGGAATATCGGAAAGCTCCATTTCGAAACCACCCGGTGCACGCGGTTCCTTCTTAATCTTTCCTTTCATCGAGAAAGAAGATTCCTGTGTGAGTGCATCGAACTTGTCAAAAACCGCATCCGGCACTCCGCCCTTTACCATAACAGATTGAATCACTCCGGTTCCATCCCGCAGGAGTAAGAAACGAACCTTTCCACTTGATCGTTTATTATACAGCCAGCCGTGCAACTGAACTTCTTCACCTACATGCTTGTCCAATTGGTCAATATAGATACGCGCCATTGTTCCCATTCAATTTGTGAGAAAAAATGTTTGAAGAATATAGCGAACTAATCAGACTTGTTCAATTGGAATGAAAAATTATGGAGAGTAAACTTATGTATTGGACTCCGGTTTGCTTTCCTCTTGTTTGTCCGGAAGTTCAACAAACTTCGCATCTTGAACATCTTTATATTTTTCTTTCGGCTTCGGTGGTGTTTCCGGCTGAGCAGAGCGTGAAGATGGGCGGGACGATCCCTTGAATACCCTCATGATTCCCTTCACGAGCGTCAGCCCAAAATAAATCGCAAACGCGATAATAAAAAACCGAATAAGAGAAAATATTAATAACCTGATCATACTATTTCTGCACTAACGGATTGTAATATTCGACCGGCGCCTTATTCTGACGAAGGATCTGAGTCAGGAGATCTTCAAAATGATCCGGATTGTTGACAAAATCGATGTCAGTGGTTTTTACGATCAACAATGGTGTTGACTTGTAACGAAAAAAGAAATAGTTATACGCTTCATTGAGTTCCTTGATATATTCCTCTGACATATTCTTTTCCATCTCCCGCCCGCGTTTCCTGATGTTCACCATCAGGCGATCGACACTCGACTGGAGATAGATCACAAGATCCGGCGGTGGGATGGTTCTCTCGATCGTGGTTAATAAATTCTCATACAGCTTCAGTTCGTCATCGCGCAGTGTGAGGTACGCAAAAATCTTGTCCTTCTCAAAAATGTAATCAGAAACGATGTGTGAATGAAAAAGATCTGCTTGAAACAATTCCTGCTGCTGTCTGTACCGGCTAAGAAGAAAGAATATTTGTGTCTGAAATGCGTAGTGTTCGGGGTCCTCATAAAACCTCGGCAGAAATGGATTCTCTTCAAATTTCTCCAGCACGAAGCGTGCACCCAAACGCTCCGACAACATACGGGCAAGTGAGGTTTTGCCTGCACCGATAACACCTTCAATGGCGATGTAATGAATTTCGGAAGGGAGCTGCACCGCTTACACCTTTACCTGCAGATCCATAGGGAGAGAAATCTTACGCACAATTCTTGTATCCGAGCAGCGCCGTAAAAGCTCCTTCATACTCAGACGTTGCATGGGATCAAGAAATTCTCCGGCAATTTCTTTCATCGGCACAAGAACAAACCTTCGGTTGGTAATTTCAGGATGCGGTAATTGCAATTTTTCATCGTTGAATACTTCACTGCCATAGTAGAGAATGTCCAGATCGATCTCCCTCGGCCCCCAATGTTCACTGTGTGTTCTGCCGAGAGTATTTTCTATTTCTTTTAATCTTTGCATTAAATCTTGCGGAAGTAATGTTGATTCCAACTCGGCTACCATATTGAAAAATTGTGGTTGTTCTTTTTTCCCAACCGGCTCTGTTTCATACACTGAGGAATATTTCTTTATGATTATTTGCCGTGAATTTGCTATCTCGACAAGCGCTTGATGTAAATAGTATGCGCGATCGCCAAGATTTGAACCCAATCCAATAAAAACCTGAACCATCTCTGCCACCTACCTTCGCGTCTCTGTGAGCTCTACTTCGACGTGATCGATCACACCCCTCACAGGAGCACCCGGCTTGCGTACTCGTATCGTTACTGAGTTCACTTTAGAAAAATTCTTCAGAATCCCTTTCCCGATGGAACTTGCAAGCGATTCAAGGAGAAAGTGTTTCTTATCCAACACCAATGAGCGAATACAATCGTACACACGTTCATAATTGACTGTATCCTGAAGATGATCACTCTTTGCTCCTCGTGTAAGGTCGCAGTGTAAGTCGACATCCACATCGAACTTACCGCCAAGATTCTGTTCATCCGTCAGCACACCATGATATGCGTAAAAAACCGCATTATGGATGCGAATGATACCAAGATTTTTTTTCTTTTTGATCGGCATACATAATTCTTTTCAAAGATAGAAGAATATAGAAAACCAATACCCGAAAGGCAATTTACTCAGTCGTAAACTTGCCTGTTGCGTACAGCAGTCGTCGAATGACGGTTTCTTTTCCAAGCAATTCCATCATCTCGAAAAGACCAGGACCAATCGTTCTTCCGGAAAGCGCCAGCCGTGTCGGGTGAATAAGTATGCTCGGTTTGATTAAAAGCTCTTCGGACAACTGCCGCAGAGCAGCTTCGATGGATGCATGGGAATACTCATGCAATACTTCAAGACGGTCGGCAAGTAACTTCAATCGTTCGCCCGATTCCGGTTCCCAATTCTTTTTGAAACCCGCTTCATCGAATGATTCCGGATCGACAAAAAAATACCTGCTCATTTCTATAAAATCTTGAGGAAATGTGAGACGCTCTTTCATTAATCCGATGACCTTGAGAAGATACTGTTCCTCAATATTTTTCCACTTTTCTTTTTGAATATGCGGCTTGATAAGCCGTGCAAGCTCTTCATTGGATTTGAGTTTTATATGCTGCTGATTGAGCCAATTCAATTTATCGACATTGAATATTGCTCCTGATTTACCAACACGCTCCAGTGAAAATTCCTGAATCAGTTGATCCATAGAAAAAACTTCTCGCTCATCACCAGGATTCCAACCAAGAAATGCGATAAAATTTACCATCGCTTCCTTCAGATATCCTTTGGCGCGGTAGTCTTCTACTGCCACATCGCCTTGACGCTTACTAAGTTTGGATTTATCAGGATTCAGAAGCAATGGAAGATGAACAAGCACCGGCAGTTCCCATCCAAAGTATTGATAGAGCAAAATATGTTTCGGAACGCTCGACAACCATTCTTCACCGCGAATAATATGTGTAATACCCATAAGGTGATCATCCACTACCACCGCAAGATGATATGTAGGAAATCCATCCGATTTGATAAGCACCTGATCATCCAGCATTTTATGAGCGATAGTCACATTGCCTCGTATAACATCTTCAAACGTTATTTCTCCATCCAATGGTACTTTCATACGGACAACGTAACGATCACCTGCAGTAACACGGCGTTCAGCTTCTCCAAGCGATAAGTTCCTGCAATGACGATCGTAGGATGGTGACTGCTTCAACGCCATCTGCTTCTGCCGAACTTCATCTAATCGTTCAGAAGTGCAAAAGCAGTAATATGCCTTATCGAAGCCGATCAATTCCTTCGCGTGTTGACGATACAACTCCAACCGTTGAGATTGGATGTACGGACCAAAGCCGCCATCTCGATCCGGACCTTCATCGTACACCACACCGGCCCACTTCAATGTTTCAATCAGATTCTCAACAGCACCTTCAACTTTACGGGTCTGATCGGTATCTTCGATGCGGAGAATAAATTTGCCGCCATGATGTTTTGCGAAAAGAAAGTTGTAGAGCGCTGTACGCAGTCCACCGACATGCAGGTATCCGGTTGGACTCGGGGCAAAGCGAACACGAACCTGTTTTTCCATAAACATTCACTCTTTTGATACAAAAAAAAGCGCCCCGAAGACTCGAGACGCTTGGCCACCTTTCAGGACTACCTGCTGAACAAATTCCCGATGTTCTTTTATCTGAACTCCGCTCAGCGGAGAGAGAGGGATTCGAACCCTCGATAGCAGTTACCCACTATGCAGGTTTAGTCCGATCCCGCGGAGCGAGATCGCGATCTCGTCCGTCCCGACTTTGTCGGGACGAGACGGACAAACCTGTCTCCTGCCACTTCTCAACGAACTCTGCAATCCATTTTCTGCCACTTGGGCTCTTCAACCACGATTCTCGTTTCATCGCTTCAACTCTTGTTGCATATTCCTCAACATGAATCATCAACCAAGGACGATATGCTTTTGTCGAACGTACGAATCCGCTATTATGACGCTTGAGTCGATTTTCAATATCTTCAGTGTGACCAACATACGACCGCTTCCATTGAATCGAGCATAACAAATAAACATAATAGTCCATTTCGTAAAGCGGAGAGAGAGGGATTCGAACCCTCGATAGCAGTTACCCACTATGCAGGTTTAGCAAACCTGTGCCTTCAGCCACTCGGCCATCTCTCCGAGCTGAATTTGTTGTAATAATTAAACGAAAAGAACCGCTAAATGCAATGCGATTCTATTGATGCGGAGAGCGAGGGATTCGAACCCCCAAGGGCTTACGCCCGCCAGTTTTCAAGACTGGTGCAATAGCCGTTCTGCCAGCTCTCCGAATCAACATCTCGGTTTGTTACTGTGAAGAAATCAAGACTTATGTATTAATATACAAAAACGTGTCCGTGACTGCAATTCGTTTTTCTCTAGTGAGCTTACCTTTTACTCCTCTCCTCATTCTTCAAGCATCATCATCACAGCATCGACTCTACCAAGTGGTGCGGAAAGCTGCACTCCCTGCACCATCGAACGAACCTGTTGATACGTTTCTCTGGCAATCTTCACACCTTCATGAAATGCCTCTTCCTTCGATGTTGTCTTCCGCATTCGTTCCAGAACTTTTGTCGGCACTGACGCCCCGGGCACTTCGTTATTCATGAATTCAGCATTGCGATATGAGACAAGCGGCCAGATACCACAGAGAATCGGCAATTTGATGTGTTCAATTCTCTTAAGAAATCGTTCAAGAATTTTCAAATCAAAAACCGGCTGCGTAATCATATACTCCGCTCCGGCTTGAATCTTCCAATCGAGACGACGCAGTTCTTCGTCAAGATTAATAGCACCGGGATTCACTCCAACCGCTATCGAAAATCCTGTTGGTTCGCCGATAGGATTACCCGCGAAGTCAAGTCCATGATTCAAACGGTTAATCAGATTGGTGAGACCTATGGCATCGACATCAAAGACCGCTGTGGCATCGGGATAATTGCCTAGTTTTGGAGGATCGCCGGTAATTGCCAGAATATTCCGAACTCCAAGTGCCCATGCTCCAAGCAAATCCGATTGCATCCCGATAATGTTGCGATCACGACAAGCGATATGAAGCACCGGCTCGATACCAACTTTATTGTGAATTTGTACTGCCATCGCCAAAGCCGACATCCGTGCTGAAGCGCGCGGCCCGTCAGGAATATTAATGGCATCGATACCATATTCGTACAATGTCTTTGCTTTCGCTATCTCTTTTTCTGCAGAGATTCCTTTTGGAGAAACAAGCTCGACAAGTTTAACAAATTCACTGCAAACTAATTTTTTTGAAAGACGAGATTTTTCTTCCTTCTGATATA
>JBEKNC010000003.1:0-328509 GCA_049523215.1 Bacteroidota bacterium
ACGCTTGCCGGAGGGATTGCGCATGATTTCAACAATATTCTAGGAATCATACTGGCATACATCACAAGCGCCAAGCGGTTTAAAGATGATGCCAAGAAGTTAGACCTCGCTGTTGATACTATCGTGAAGGCTGTGGAACGCGGAAAAACACTTGTTCAGCAGATATTGACCTTTGCGAGAAAATCGGAAACAGAATTTGGAGCGGTCGATGTCAATGATGTTGTTATGGAAATTATGACAATGCTCATGGAGACATTCCCCAAAATCCTTACATATGCACAAAACTTCGATAAAACGATTCCTTACATAAATGCCGATCGTTCGCAATTACATCAAGTGCTGTTAAATCTGTGCGTGAATGCACGCGATGCGATGCCAACTGGCGGTGTACTCACCATCAATACGCGCATGGTATCTGGTCTCAGTCTTCGTAATCAACATCCAGACGCTGCTGCGAGCGGTTATGTTTGCATTAAAGTGAGTGATACAGGTGAAGGGATGACCCCAGAGACTCGAAAGCGCATCTTTGAACCGTTTTTCACAACGAAGGGAATAGGAAAAGGAACAGGATTGGGATTAGCTGTGGTGTTCGGCGTTGCGCCGATCAGTGTCAAAGATGAAGAAATGTTGGAAGAAATTCCGGGCGGAACAGAGACGTTGTTGGTTGTAGAGGATGAAGAGATGCTGATGATGTCTCTTCAGTTGGTGCTTGTGGAAAAGGGATACAAAGTTATTTCTGCCGGTGATGGATTGGCAGCAGTGAATATCTATAAAGAACGGAAGAAGGAGATCGCGCTTGTGCTTACCGACCTTGGATTACCGAAGATGAACGGTAGGGATGTATGTGCACAGATAAAAAAACTCAATCCGAGCGCGCGAATGATTGTAGCAACAGGGTATCTTGATCCGGAAATGAAATCAGAATTTCTGAAAGCTGGAGTACAACATTTTCTCTACAAACCGTATGATCTCAAGAAAGTTCTGAAAGTGGTAAGGGAAGTGTTGGATGGAAAGTGAACAGTGTGGAATCTTCTGTAACCTTCCGAAGGTATCTCTGAAATTGCTCCTCTCGGAAGAATTTGGTATTATATCACAACAAATGAATGAAAATGTGTCACCTTCGGTTTTCCCAGAATGAAAGAACAACGCTGGTTGTATCGTACGATCATTTTCTGTTTGTGCGTTGTCTTGCAGCTTCAAGCACAATCACCGCTGGAATTAAAATTCATTTCTAAGGTTTCCCAGAAATACTTACAAAAAGATGTGCGCGAACTGGTCAAGTTTGGTAACCGACTTGGTGGAACAAAATCCGGTGATAAAGCTGCACAGTACGTATTTGAAAAGTTTAAGGGTTATGGATTCAAACCGGAAATAATAAAAGATCCCCAAAAGCTTACATATTCAAACGACGGCTGGCAGTTAAAGATTGATCAACCCAAGCGGCTGCGTGGACTCATTCAGCATGAATGGTTAGCGGGATTCTCACCGTCCGCTCGGAGAGACACTGTTCATCTCACTTTTGTCGGAACCATTCGAGATATAGATTCAAGAACACTGGATAGCGGCGCAGTACTGTTAGAGCGGCATCCTTCAGAAAAAATGTATGGAGAATTAGTCGATGCTGGTGCGTGCTGCATTGTCAGTTACCAGAATGATATTTCGACTGCCTATTCTAACTGGGCAATGATCTCGACTCTCAAAGAAACGGATAAGAATCAGATCCCGGTTTTCAATATCTCAAATAATGCAGGTCGACGATTGCAAGAGGAATTGGAGAAGGGGACGCGCGTTGTCATCAAATACTCAACAAAGACAACAATCCGACATGGGAATTCGAAGACAATTATCGCCACCTTGAAGGGTCAGACAGATGAATATTATATTCTCGGTGCGCATGGCGATTCCGACTCCGGCGGGCCAGGCGCAGATGACAACGCTTCGGGTGTGTCAGGTATATTAGAAGTCGCGCGTATCTTAAACACAATGGTGAAAAACAAGACACTGCCATTGCCGAAGAAAAGCATCAAGTTCATCGTGTGGGGAACGGAATATCATTCATCGAGCAGTTATGTCAAACTTCATTCTGATCGTCTGGAGAAAATTGCGGGCGTTATCAACTTCGATGAGATTGGAATTGGGAAGTCAAGGCACTGTATTTATTTTGAAGGAAACGATATTCCGCATAATCATGACTTATTGAAACTTTTTGAGCAAGTGGGCGAGGATTATGTGAACAAAAATGGATTCTGGAAAGAAGCAACTACAACTCCTTCACAAGGAGGAACTGATTCGTATGTGTTTCTGCCAGAATACCTAAACCGTTTAGATATATCGGAGAAAAAAATTCCATCGATCACAGTCTTCACAGCAGCATGGAACGAACCAACGTCAATGCAGCAAACACGAGGATGGCGTTCGAAAGCATGGAAAGGTCATCCCGATTCGGTAAACATTGATTACTCGCCGTACTATCACTCGTCACTTGATATTCCGGCATTGACAACAGATAAAGAACCGGCGAATATGGTATGGGGTGTGAATGCAGTTGGCATTGCGCTTATTCGATTATTATGGCAGTGAATTATTCTGACTAAAAATGAATCCTGGATACCTTTATCGTTTTGGTTCTGTTGAATACGATCTTGCATCGCGGACTCACATTATGGGGATCTTAAATGTTACTCCGGATTCCTTTTCCGACGGCGGCAAATATCTCGACTTCGAACAAGCCGTAGTTCAAGGATTAAAGCTCGCGGAAGATGGTGCGGACTTTATCGATGTCGGTGGTGAATCAACACGCCCCGGTTCAGAACCGGTATTGGTCGAAGAGGAGATTCGGAGAGTCGTTCCGGTTATCAAAGCCTTGTCGAAAAAATTGAATATCCCTATCTCCATCGATACCTATAAATCAGATGCGGCAGATGCTGCATTGCAAGCCGGAGCCGTTATCGTGAATGACATCAGCGCCATGACATTCGATGCCAAGATGGCGTCTGTTGTGGTAAAGTATCGGGCAAGCATCATTCTTATGCATATGAAAGGTGCACCAAAGACGATGCAAGAAAATCCAACATACGAAAACGTAACGACGGAAGTAAAACAATTCCTCTCTGAGCGATTGTTCGCAGCGAAGGAAGCAGGAATCGAACAGATGATCATTGATCCGGGAATTGGATTCGGAAAAAAGTTCGAGCATAACATTCAACTTCTTCGAGAATTGAAATCTTTTACTTCATTCGGATACCCATTGCTGGTGGGTCCATCGCGTAAAGCATTTCTTGGAGCGATTCTTCATTTGCCGACAAACGAGCGACTAGAAGGCACAGCGGCAGTAGTGACAAGCGCCATTTTGAATGGTGCGAACATCATCCGTGTACACGATGTAAAGGAAATGAAACGCGTAGCGATGGTGACCGATGCATTGAAATCTGAAAATATCCGGGCGGCTTCATAAGATGGATTCGATAGTACGTTCAACTTCCGTACTCATACCAGCATATAATGCCGGAACTTCTCTGGAGGAATTAGTAAACCGTTTACGTCGCTCGGTTGGAGATATGCAGATCATCGTTGTTGATGATGGTTCCATAGACAATACGACGGAGATTGCTCATGTGGTTGGAGCGACTGTTCTTCGGCATGATGGAAATCGTGGTAAGGGAGCGGCTTTGCAAACGGGTTTCGATTTTCTTAAAAAACAGGCCGATATTGAATTCGTTCTTACTGTCGATGCGGATTTACAACATCAGCCGGAGGATATTCATAAGTTTTTCAGCACACAGCAACAAACCGGTGCGGATATTGTTATTGGATGGCGTGAAAGAGCAGGAACAAAAATGCCTGTGCATCGCATTCTATCCAATACACTTACGTCTATGTTCATGAGTTTGAAAACAGGAATGAAGATCAAAGACAGCCAGTGTGGTTTTCGGTTGATTCGCAAAAGGGTTCTTGAAAATATTCAGCTCGAATCACGCGGCTATGAAGCGGAGACAGAATTACTTATCAAAGCGGCGCGGCTTAAATTCAAAATAGAATTTGTTCCGGTGCACACCGTGTACGGCAGCGAAAAGAGCTATATGACACATTGGGCAACAACGATGAATTTTATCAAAGTGATTTTACGGAAATACTCATGACTCGATTTGAACACGAACGAGCAGATATGATCGCGTTGTTGAAACAGCGAGGAATCAAAGATGAACTCCTGTTGAAGGCGTTCCAGTGTGTAGAGCGTGAACAGTTTGTCTTGACTGCATTTGTTAATCGCTCCTACGATGACAGCGCGCTGCCCATTGCAAGCGGGCAAACAATTTCGCAACCGTACACAGTTGCGTTTCAAACGGAAAAATTGCAGGTGGGAAAAGATTCTAAAGTATTGGAAATCGGTACCGGCTCCGGTTATCAAGCTGCTATTCTTGCAGAAATGGGATGTCGCGTATTCACGATTGAACGGCATATGGAATTGCATCTGCAAGCACGGAAATTACTGGAAAAACTTGGTTACCGCGTAGCAGCTCGCTGCGGCGATGGAACGGTTGGGTGGAATGAGTTTGCACCGTACGATGGTATTGTAGTAACTGCAGCAGCACCGGAAGTACCCCAACCCTTGCTTGATCAACTTGCTGACGGTGGAAGGCTTGTCATTCCTGTAGGAGATTTAGAAGGGCAGTCCATTCGAGTGGTAACCCGCATAGGAGATCAATTTGAATCGACAGAAGCGCATGGGTTTAAGTTTGTTCCGCTCATTGGGAAAGAAGGGTGGAATGAAAAATGAAATCGGATTGCAGACCAGAGATTGGACATTAGAGATACCAGAATGCCGCAAGTTCTTGCTATTGTAGGTCCGACAGCATCGGGGAAGACGACACTCTCAATTCTTCTTGCGGAAAAACTGCGGGGTGAAATTATTTCTGCTGATTCGCGCCAAATCTACAAGTTTCTTAACATCGGTACAGCAAAACCAACACCTGAAGATCTCCATCGCGTTCCTCATCATTTCATCGACATCCTCGATCCTGATCAAGAATACAATGCCGCTGAATACGGACAGCAGGCTCGTAGTAAAATTGAGGAACTGTTGAAACAGGGAATCCAGCCGATCATCGTCGGGGGTTCCGGGTTATATGTTCGCGCAATTATTGATGGATTCTTTAAGGGGCCCGGGAAAGATTCTGAAATTCGTGAACAACTTGAAAAAGAAGCAGAAAGATTTGGCGCTGAAATGTTGTTCGAAAAATTGAAACGAATTGATCCGGTTTCCGCAGAGAAGATGGACGCATCAAAAGTACGGCGGGTAGTTCGTGCACTGGAAGTATATTATACCACCGGGAAACCGATTTCCGATTTACATTCCACTCAAGAGACAAGAGCGCCATTTGAAGTCATGCAATATGCACTTGAGTGGGAACGGAAAATTCTCTATGACCGTATCAATCACCGCATCGACGAAATGATGGAAAAGGGATTGGTAGAAGAAGTTCGAGAATTGAATACTCGAGGATATCTCTCTGGCATGAACGCGCTCAACACTGTCGGCTACAAAGAAACATTCGACTTCATCGAAGGAAAGGTGACAAAAGAGGAGATGGTCAGACTTATCAAACAGAATTCACGTCGCTTTGCCAAGCGTCAGTTGACATGGTTTCGAGCCGATAAGCGAATCCGGTGGATTTCGGTGAACGAGCGGACGGACTGGAATGAGATCGCGGAAATAATTCAAAATGACCTTCAAGCTGATCAAAAAAACGCTTAGCCTCTAAATTGATTTTCCTGCATCTGTTTGCTATATTAAGATAAAGAAGATGTAAACGGGGCGTAGCGTAGCCTGGCTAGCGCGCTTGGTTCGGGACCAAGAGGTCGGGAGTTCAAATCTCCCCGCCCCGACATGAAACACTAAATAGCGACGTCCTTTTTAAATTAGCACACAAATCGTTCCTTCCAGACAGTATAACCTATGTCATTACATATTGTCGCTATCGTTGGCCGCCCAAATGTGGGGAAATCCACACTCTTTAACCGTATTTTCGGGTCCCGTGAAGCTATTGTCTTTGATACTCCTGGTGTTACACGCGACCGTCGTTATGCCGAAGCGGAATGGGCCGGTAAATCGTTTACCATGATCGACACTGGCGGATTCGTTCCCGAATCAAATGATATATTTGAAAAAGCAATCCGCGAACAAGCAAACATTGCCATCGAAGAAGCCGATTCCATTGTATTTGTTGTGGACGCACTCGAGGGTTTAACTCCGCTCGATAGGGAAATTGCAGCTATCCTCCGCAGGTCGAACAAACCTATCCATCTTGTCGTCAATAAAATTGATTCTGAACAACGTGAGAATTCCACAGCAGAATTTTATTCACTAGGCCTTGGCGAGCCAATCGGCATTGCCGCTCTCGGTGGAAGGCAAATTGGAGATTTTCTTGATCTTATCACGGCGGATATCAAGAAAGCAACGAGAGTAAAGAAAGAAAAAAGACTTCGTCTCGCAGTCATCGGCAAACCGAATGTTGGTAAATCGTCGTTAGTCAATGCGCTCATCGGCAAGACGCGTCAAGTGGTCACGGCTATACCTGGTACGACGCGCGATCCTATCGATACCATCCTCGAATATCAGGACGAAGAAATCATTCTTGTTGATACAGCAGGCCTTAGGAAGCGCAGCAAGATTACAGAGAGCATTGAGTTTTACAGCACGATCAGAACACTGCATGCAATTGAACGCAGTGATGTCGCTGTTATTCTCTTTGATGCAACGCAGGGTGTGGACAAACAGGATTTGCAGATTGTCGATGCAACCATGGAACGTCACCGGTCTGCAGTTATTGTGGTGAATAAATGGGACTTGGTTGAGAAAGAAACGAATACCGCACGCGAATATGAGCTGGCAATTGAACGGAATCTCGGCTTATACGATTTTCTTCCCGTGATTTTCGTTTCAGCGCTCACGAAGCAGCGAATCACGAAAGTGATCGACACAGCAAAAGAAGTCCACAAGCAGCAATCACGGCGTATCTCCACGAGCGCACTTAACAAAGCAATGATGGCAGAAATCGAAAAAAATCCGCCGAAATCATCGACACCGAAGGAAATAAAAATTAAATTCGCTACGCAGATCAAAACAAATCCGCCAATGATTGCCTTCTTTTGTAATCATCCGAAGCTGGTGCAAGAATCATATAAGCGATTTTTGATGAACAAATTGCGTGAGCACTTTGGCTTCACCGGTGTGCCATTGGGAGTTGTGTTCAAAGAAAAATAATGCAACGTCCTATCGTTAAGAAAACGATATGGTGAAGGAATATCTATGAAGAATTTGATTATTATCGACCATCCTCTTGTCAAACGTGATTTGACAATACTCCGGAATAAAAAAACACCAAGTCACCAGTTTCGCGCCATTCTCCGCCGAACAGCGAGTCTCATGGCGTATGAAGTTTCCCGTGATTTTCAAACAAAAGAAATTTCCATCCAAACACCATTGGAAAAAACGAAAGGCGTAATTGTTGAACAGCAAATCGTCCTGGTACCAATTCTCCGGGCGGGACTTGGACTCGTTGGCGGGTTTGTGGAAGTCATGCCGAATGCACGTGTAGGCCATATTGGATTGTTCCGAGACGAAGAAACGCTTAAACCTGTAGACTACTACTTCAAAGTACCACGCAACCTCGACAAAGCATTGGTTCTCCTTCTTGACCCGATGCTTGCTACCGGTGGAAGTGCCGCGGCAGCGATCTCGTATCTTAAAAAAAGAGGTGCGTGTAATATTCGTATGGTGAATCTCGTAGCAGCTCCGGAGGGAGTGAAAACCGTGCGTAAAACCCACCCGGATGTTACAATCTATACTTGTGCTCTTGACCGCGAACTCAACAATCGCGGGTACATTCTTCCTGGTCTTGGAGATGCGGGCGATAGAATGTTCGGGACGGAGTAAATAATTTGAGAAAAATAATTCCTTTCAGTATACTGACACTTGTTTTTGGTTTGATGAATTCCTCCGCACAAGGGAAACTAGAACCTTCTCTTGATTCCACCGTTGCCAAAGGTATCGATTTTATTTTGAAACAGAAATATAGGAAAGCGGATTCATTGTTTTGTGATGTTATCAATCGCTATCCCAATCATCCGGCCGGTTTTCTCTACCGAGCAGCAGTCATGCAGGCTTATACCATCGATTTTGATGTACCCATAGAGAGGGATAAATTCGATTCACTGCTTGAATGTGGAAGAAATGCAGCATCTCGTGTGTCATCGCCATGGCGTGAATATTTCCTCGGCACAGCAGATGGCTATGAAGCATACGAACGGGTAGAAAGTGGGGATTGGCTGAGCGGGGTACGGAAGGCCATGGCATCGGTATCAGAGTATGAAGAACTAGTCGAAAAGGATTCGTCGTTCTATGATGCATATGTTGGTATCGGGACATATTACTATTGGAGTAGCCGGAAGACGGCGTTTCTTTGGTGGCTGCCATTTATCAAAGACAATCGTGAACTTGGCATAAGAATGTTGAGAGTTGGAGCGGAGCGTTCAGAATATAATCGTTTCACTGCAATGAGCGCACTGGTATCCATTTATCTCGATGCCGAAAATTATCAACAAGCAGAAGAATGGTCGCGACGCGGATTGAACTCCTATCCGGAAAACAGAGTCTTCTTATGGGGACTTGCTACAGCACTCGATAGACAGAAAAATTTTTCTGATGCTGTACCAGCGTATGCGAATCTTCTCGAGAACATTTTGCATATTCAAGCACCCCATCCGTATAATGAGATTGTCTGCCGGTTGAATCTTGTCAAGTCCATGCTTGCAGTAGGTGATACAACAACATTCAAAGAGCATCTCGACAAAATCCTTTCTTATGAGAAGATCTTATTTCCAGATAATCTCAGGTCACGTGCTCAAAGGAAATTTGAAGAAACACGAATGCTGCTCTCTGCAATCGAAAACAAGCGTGCTGTAGTAAAATAAACAAGATGCTTTCCATCCTTTCAGTCTTGACATTCGGCGGGGAAACCGTATATTCTTTTGTAGCATAGAAATCGTATATGATCGATAGTAAATACAAAAAGAAATTAGACGATCTTCTGAGTGTCTGCCGGAAAAATCTTCGTTCGGTAGATGAGGATCTCATTACACGAGCGTTTACATTGAGCCTCGAAGCGCACAAAAACAATTTGCGTGCTTCGGGCGAACCGTATTTTTTGCACCCGTACGAAGTGGCGATGGTCGTGGCAAAGGAAATCGCTTTAGATGATGTATCTGTTGCCAGCGCACTTCTGCATGATGTTGTTGAAGATACCGATTTTGAATTGAAGGACATCCGTGCAGAGTTTGGTGATGCAATAGCAGATATCGTCGATGGTGCAACCAAGATTACCGACATCTTCGAAAGTCATGAAGTAACGCAGGCTGAAAGCTATCGTAAGCTGCTGCTTTCGATGGTGAACGATATTCGCGTGATTCTCATAAAGTTTGCCGACCGTCTCCACAATATGCGCACACTTGAATATCTCCCTCCTGAAAAACGCTTTCGTCTTGCGAAAGAAACTCTCGATATCTACGCGCCATTCGCCCACAGGTTTGGTTTGGCACAAATCAAATGGGAATTGGAAGATCTGTCCTTCAAGCACTTGCACGTGCAGGAATATGAAAAGATCGCGCGGCAGCTGCGTTCAAAACGGCGCGAGCGGGAACATTATATCAACCGGTTTGTTCAGCCGATCAAGAAAGGTCTCATTGATGCAGGCTTAACATTTGAAGTCTCTGGTCGGCCGAAACACATTTTTAGCATTTACAACAAAATGTTAAAGCGGAATAAGCCGATTGAAGAAATTTATGATTTATTTGCTGTCCGCATTATTATCGACACAACGGATAATAGCGATTGTTTCATTGCCTATAGCATTGTGACAGAATTGTACAAACCGATTCCTGAACGGTTCAAGGATTATATCTCAGTTCCCAAAAAAAACGGATACCAATCCATTCACACCACGGTAATTGGTCCGGATGGCAGAATGGTAGAAGTGCAAATCCGGACAAAAACGATGCATGATATTGCTGAACGAGGAGTTGCCGCACATTGGATCTACAAAGACAACAAGTCCTCGTTTGATAAAGAATTGGAAAGCTGGACCTATTGGGTGCGAGAGATTCTCGAACAAAAGAGTGATGAAACTCCCAAAGAAATATTGGAGAGTTTTAAGCTGAACTTGTATCAGGATGAGATTTATGTATTTACTCCTAAGGGTGATTTGAAAATCCTTCCGCGCAGTTCCACCCCCATTGACTTTGCATTTGAAATTCACTCCAACGTCGGGTACCATTGCATTGGTGCAAAAGTGAATGGGCGTATCGTTCCGCTGAATACCGTATTACGAGGCGGAGATCAGGTCGAAATTATTTCTTCAAAGAATCAAACACCCAATCCGGATTGGGAGCAATTTGCCGTTACCCATAAAGCGAAATCTCATATCCGCCGTTTTTTTCGTGAAGAATCCCGAAAAAAATCCGACGAGGGGAGGGATACGTGGGAGAAAAAAGTCAAACGCCGAAAGATCAGTATAAGCAGTGAAGAATTTGATAAATTTATTCATGCCCTCAAGTTCAATGATGCGCAGGAATTTTATCTTGCGATCGCCGATCAAAAGATCGATGTCGATACAGTGGTAGAGCAATATGTTGTTCGGTTGAAACATCCGACAGCCGAAGATGCGGCGCAGATGCCGGATACGGATACGCTCTTCACCAAATTCATCAACACGGCACGCGATATTACCAGCGGCATTTCCGTCTTAGGAATGAATGATAACTTCATGCATCAATATGCGAAATGCTGCAATCCGATTCCCGGTGATGACATCATCGGTTTTGTAACGACAGGTGAGGGGATTAAGATCCATCGGAAGGACTGCAAGAATATTATCTCGCTGCGGCTCGCAGAAAGCGCACGCATTGTGGATGTTGGCTGGCCTCCGGCGAACGAAGCGGACTTTATGACCGGCATTCATATCGGAGGCGAAGATCGCCCGGCGCTCTTGAGCGATATCACGCACGTCATTTCCACGTATCAAAACACAAATATTCGGAGCGTCAATATGGATTCGAGGGATTCGCTTTTTGATGGGAAAGTTATCCTGTATGTAAAAGACACCGATCACCTCGCGCGGATCATGGAAAAGATCAAGCGCATTCCGGGCATTCAAAGTGTCGAACGGTTTTCAGGATAGGAGAAAGCAGCAAAGTGGAGAATACGAAATCGTATCAGCGCATTCTCGGTATCGACTACGGCTCAGTTCGTGTAGGTTTATCGGTAAGCGATCCGCTTGGTCTCATTGCGCAGCCCATGGAAGCATTCAGAAATGACGCATCACTCTTTGCCAATCTCGGGCAGGTATCCGCAAGGGAGAATGTCACACTGATCGTTGTTGGGATGCCTTATAATCTCAAAGGGAAAAAAGCACAGAAGGCAGAAGAGGTGCAAAAGTTCATTGAACGTTTAACGGCAGAACTCGGTATAGAAATACTTACCTGGGACGAACGCTTTACAACTACCATTGCCAATCAAACAATGCTTGCAATGGGGACGAAAAAGAAAGAGCGGCAGAAGAAGGATGGCCGTATCGATTCAATGGCGGCGGCTGTGATGCTACAGGGATATTTAGACAGTACAAAACATTCTCGTTCCTTATAACATGGAAGAAATAAATCCACAACCGGCTGTTCAACAACCACCGGCAGTTCAACCAGTGTCCCGCATACGTGTCGCGGCTGTGAAATTCATCCAGTTTCTCAAGCGCAATCCTATAAAATCGGTGATCATTCTATTTGTAGCCGTCATTCTCCTTCAAATTATTTTTCTGCCTTATGGCGATGTGAAGCAGTTGAAGACGAAGAATCCCGGGGAGACAGCATTCATGCGCGAGTATGCAGATCGGACAAAAAAAGAAAAACGGCCATTCCACAAGAAGCAGAGTTGGATTTCGTTCAAATCGATTCCACAAGACGCTGTTGATGCGGTCGTTGTGGCAGAGGATGGAACTTTTTGGTGGCATGATGGATTCGACTGGTTCGAGTTCAAGGAATCCATCGAAAGGGATTTTGAAGAAGGGCGGGCGGCGCGAGGAGCAAGTACTATTACGCAACAACTTGTGAAGAACCTGTATCTGTCATCATCAAAAAATCCGTTGCGGAAATTAAAGGAATGGATTTTGACATGGTATATGGAACAGCAGTTGAGCAAATCGCGCATTCTCGAAATATATTTTAATGTTATTGAATGGGGTGACGACGTCTATGGCATCGAAGCGGCGTCGTGGTATTATTTCGATAAACCTGCCGCCGACTTGAACAGGGATGAATGCACTCGCTTAGCGGCGATCATACCGAGCCCGCGCAAACATCGTGCAGATGTTGATTCGAAATATGTGCTTCGCCGCTCGAAGCTCATTCTTGACCGCATGGAAGCGCGTGGAATGTAGTGACCAGTAAACTATGAAATTGAACGACTTAAAAATATTGATACAAGAAGGCGAAGGGTTTGAATTGGAGTTCAAGCGCAAAGTCTCTACTCCGATCAAAGTTGCAAAGACGTTGATGTCGTTTGCCAACACCAAAGGGGGAATTGTGCTTTTCGGTGTCGATGATGACCGGACGATTGTCGGAGTCGGCAGCGAGAAGGAACAAATGGAGATGATTCAAACAGCGGCAAACTACTATTGTGATCCTCCATTAGAACCGGACATTGATACCGTTCCCTACAAAGGGAGAGACGTTGTTGTCGTGACAGTAGAAGAAAGTGATCAGAAACCGCACTATCTCAACGTTGACGAAGGTGAAGAGAATGGAGGAACGCGGGTCTACATTCGAGTGAATGATAAGACGGTCGAAGCAAGTAAAGAAGTCGTGCATATACTTCAGGCGGAAAATCCTGACGCTCCGCCTCTGCGCATTGCAATCGGCGATAATGAACGGCGCATGTTCGATTTTCTGGATGAGAACGAACGCATCACCGTGAAGCAATATATGAAGTTGGTGAACGCCTCCCATCGACGTGCCTCACGTTCGCTCATTCAGCTTGTGCGCGCCGGAGTGCTAAGGATTCACACGTACGAGAAGGAGGATTTTTACACAAGAGCTTTTTAATTGTACCGCGAAGCGATAGCTTCGCAGTACAGGGAGAAAAATAATAAAAGAGCATAAAACATATTATCGAAGACGGTTGCCGCATATTCAACCACAGGATGCAACGTTCTTTGTCACTTTTCGTCTAATGAATTCGCTGCCTAAACGAATAATTATGTAGCTTCTCGAAGATCGAGAACAACGCGAGAAGCTTATCAATACGGAAAAGAATACAAAAAAGCGGAAAGCATTGTTAGAGGAAGAAAGACGACGATACTTTGGACACTTTGATGAATACTTGGATAGGGTGAAAGAAAGCCCGCGATGGCTAGCAGAATCGAAGGTAGCGAAAATAGTGGCGGAAGCAATCAAGTATCAAGATGGAAAACAGTATGTATTGAATGCTTTTTGTGTGTTACCAAATCATGTACATATGATAATTGATGTACAGCGAAGCAGTGCTTCGCTGTACAAGATTCTTCAAAAGTTAAAATCGTATACAGCAATTCAGGCAAACAAAATCTTGCATCGCAGCGGCGCATTCTGGCACCATGAGAGCTATGATCATGTCGTGCGGGATGGATCAGAATTTGAACGGATTGTATGGTATATTTTACAGAATCCTGTGAAAGCTGGCTTATGTAAGACTTGGGAAGATTGGAAGTGGAGCTATATCAAGCCAGAGTATGGTTGTATCGCGAAGCAATAGCTTCGCAGTACATGCAGTTTCGCGAAGCAATAACTTCGCAGTACAGGTAGTTTCGCGAAGCATTAGCTTCGCGGTACATTATTGCGCCAAATCTTCGCCAGCTCAAACACCGCAATTCCGTAAGCCACCGCAACGTTCAATGACTGCTTCGTTCCAAACATCGGTATTTCAATCCCTACATCGCATAGCTCAATCACTTCTTTTGCCACGCCGGTGATTTCATTTCCGATGATGAGGCACATTGGAAAATCTTCTTTTCTGATGTTGTAATGGGGAATGCTTTTATCCGTCAACTCTAAACAGCAAATTTTATAGTTTCGTTCTTTGAGAGCATGGATAGCTTCGACTGGATGCTTCACATATTCCCACGGAACACTCTTCGTGGAGCCAAGCGCAGTCTTTTCTATTTCTTTCCGGGGCGGGTGAGGTGTGAAACCGGCAAGAATGAGCTTCTCGATCATGACACCGTCGGATGTGCGAAAGATGGACCCGACATTATAGAGACTCCGGATGTTGTCTACCATGACAACAAGCGGAATACGGGATGCACTTTCGATATGTTCTGTCGGGATTCTTTTTTCGGAAATTTCAGAATGTGTAAGCTTTCTCATATTAAAAGATAGACAAAAAAGGAGGGGAATAAAAGAGCAACCGTCATTGCGATTCATCGATAGGCAGGGGAAAAATCATCCCCACACATTCCTTATTTGTCATGCCCGCGGATTGTTAGCGGGCATCCAGGTCTTGGGTATTCCCCATTTCTGGATTCCCGATTAGCTGGAAGCCTGATGATGTCGCACGCAACGCGTGCGTCTGTTCAACGCCTCCGGCTGGGAATGACGGTGTAGGCAGTCCTGTAAAGGCATATTGCTTTGGTAGGGACGTTTCCCGCCACAAAGACGGCGGACAAGCCCACTGCGCGCTTGCTAAATGCCATCAAGATTTTCATCCAAAAAATTATTAGAATCCATTGGACTGTATCGATTCGAGATAAACGATGGCAACCATCAACAACAATAAATCATCTCTCGCATAAAAGGAGCATTCTATGCATAAAATTATTTCTACTCTTATGTTTACCGGACTCGCGGCGCTGCTCGTCGCATTCGCTTCGCCTCAGGAGAAAAAACCGGTCGAACCTCCCAAGCCTGCGCAAAATCCCTCTCAGGAGTTGTTGTGGGGGTGGAACGGTATCGGAAAAAAGCTGATCGCAATGGCGGAGGATTTTCCCGAAGATAAATACGACTTCAAAGCCCAGAAAGATGAGCGAACATTCGCAGAAAATCTTCTGCATGTTGCATCAGATTACTATAGTATGATCAGTGCCATCAAAGGGACAGCGATGGGGTCCACTGGGAACGAAGATTCCTTGCGGAAAAAGTATCCGACGAAAACAGACATCATGAATTTCATGAAGCAGGCGGTCGCCGACGGTGCGCAGCTGATCAAGGAACAAGGAGACAGTGGATTGACACGCGAGTTTAAATATCCATGGGGCAATAGCATGGTTCACGGCTCGTTCGGTTGGCTGGACGTTATTGAGCATGCAGGTGAACATTACGGACAATTGGTGGTGTATTACCGCATCAACGGAATGATACCGCCCAAATCCCGGCCGAAAAAATAGCATAGGTGAAAGAAGAGTGAATGATTGCGGAGAGAAAAATCTTATAGGGACGTATCGCTATACGTCCCTATAAAAGCAAAAACCATTTCACATAAAGTCATTCCTACGAAAGTGGGAATCTTACATGGAATAAAGCAAGATGCCCGTTTGCACGGGCATGACAAAGGAGAGGGGCACAGATATGACAAGACAAAAAACGAAAAATAGAAAGATACTGCCGTTTAAGGTGATTTATTTCTTTTTTTGTTTTTTTACAAGACTGTGAATTTCTTCAGTCAGTTCATTATTGATCTTTATCAACCTGTGGACTTCGTCCTGAATTTTCAAAAGCGCTTCGGTGTCTTTGAAAGTTTGTAGTGCCTGTTTGTCAGAAGCCCGGGCCGCCACTTTTTGTCCCACCATAATGACCGAAAGTAGAACTAATTGTAGAAATGTCTGGGCAACCCAGGATACAATGGTAGCAGTCCCTCCCGAAATAGCCGCAGGGAGACTTATCAACGCTATGATAGCGAAAAGATAAGCACACCACATTGTGCTTACCATATTGGTTATCAGCATTGCTAAACGACCATTAAATCCAACGTGCTCGTGCTTTGTGAGATGGGGACCTATTTTGGACCTTTCCTCAATTCGCGGATTTGGGGTGTGTTTATTCATGGCTTAAATACAATACATTAATTAAAAACCACCAATAAAAATTGGCGATTTTATTTACTCCACATCAGGTTGCCAATGCTTGATAATGAAATAATACTAACTTATCATTGGCACGTAATTCGGCGGCTGGTCATTTGTAGAAGATTGCGAACAATTCTAAGATAATAAATGAAAACCTTGTGCTTACTTGTTGCCATCCTATTTTTGCCTCTTGTTGCATATTCACAATACCTTCAGATTATACTACAACCACCCGGACCAATTGTGCCCGATAGGCCGGGACAGACGAATCCGCCTAATGTTCTTGCTTCAGGCGTCGTTCAACTTGAAACCGGGTTCTCACGGGAAACCATAAACGCAGACGGCACCCAAACGATTAATTACCTTTACAATACGTCGCTGGTGCGCCTTGGTTTGATGACGAACTGCGAACTGCGGATGGTTGTCGAATATTCCGGCACACGCACCGACAGCGGATCTCAATCATCTGCACTGCAGGGGTTCAATCCTGTTTCGATCGGCACAAAAATCATGATATGTCCTGAAAAAGGAATTCTTCCGCAAACAGCCATGAATGTTGCTTTCACACTGCCGTATGTTGGAAGAAGAGAGTTCAGGCCCTCGTTTTTGGCACCATCGTTTTTCCTCTTGATGCAAAACACGCTGAGTGAAAAACTTTCACTCGGTTATAATCTGGGACTTCAATGGGATGGCGAGCAGCCGAACGCAACTGCGGTGTACAGCATTTCGCCTTCTCTGACAGTGGCGGAAGGTTTGAGTGTCTTCGCAGAGTTCTATGGATTTTCTACAGAGAAATCTTTTTCCAACTATCGCGCCGATATGGGCTGCGCCTATCTCATCAACGATAATGTGCAAGTCGATTTTTCTGCTGGCGTCGGCCTGAATACTGCTGCGCCGGATTCATTTGTGGCGTTTGGGCTTGCCTGGCGTTTTAATTAAAGTAGGTGAAATATTATTGACCCCCTGTGGTCCCCCTTGTTAAGAGAGACAGTTAAAGCGTTGTTCTTTGCGCAATGACCGAAAAAAAAGTAACCGTCATTGCGAGGATCCCGAACAACGAAGTTGGTCGGGAGACGAAGCAATCTGTCCGATCCCGCAAAGCGGGATCGCGATCTCGTCCGTCATCGCTCTGCGATGACGAGACGGACAAAGATTGGGTTACTGTTGGAATACCTTGGTTTGTCCGTCTCAACAATGTTGAGACGAGATCTCGTTCCGACAAAGTCGAAACGGACGGATTGCTTCACTGAGAAACGTTCGCAATGACGGGAAAATATTCATTTTTCTTAGTGGATTGTTTCATATCCAATCCGGTTATGCCGTTGGCTTTGGGACTTTCAATATTTGCAGGTGATCGCGAGGAGGGATTTGATAATGTGAATAATGCCGGTTATAACTACACTCTCCATGTTCTGGGGAACACATTTCACCCGATATATGTTCTATAGGAAACACATATCTTTCACCAAACAGAAGGCCAATCTTATGAGTATCTACGTTGTTTTAGGAGCTACCGGTCACACGGGGAAACCGATTGCTCTTGGACTGATTGAAAAAAAGCACACAGTCCGTGTTGTGAGTCGTCACGCCGATAAGGCAGCCGACTTGATTCAAAAAGGCGCTCAACATTTTGCAGGCGATTCAACAGATGCAGCGTTTCTTTCCAAAGTATTCGCCGGTGCGGATGCCCTGTATACTTTGATTCCTTTCGATGCTGCTGCACCGGATTACACGAAAATGCAGTTGCAGCATGTCCAAGCAATTTCGCAGGCTCTCAAAGGATCAACAATTAAAAACGTGGTAACACTGAGCAGTGTCGGAGCGCATCTCCGCACAGAAGGCGGTGTAGTTCAAGGCCTGCAAAAGATGGAAGAGATCTTCAGCGCGATTCCCGGTATCAATATACTGCATTTGCGGGCGTCATACTTCCTCGAAAACGGACTTTCCATGGCAGGGATGGTAAAACAGATGGGAATCATGGGCTCACCGGTTCGTGCTGATCTCAAAGTCCCCATGGTTGCGACGAAGGATATTGCAGCTACAGCGCTCAGGCATCTCCTTGCTCTCGATTTTTCAGGTAAGAGCCACGAATATGTTCTTGGGAATCGCGAATATACGTATGCGGATCTTGCCGCAATTTATGGCAGAGCCATCGGTAAGCCCGATCTGAAGTATGTACAGTTTCCGTACGCAGATGCAAAGATAGCCATGATGCAAATGGGAATGGGTGAAAGCGTTGTCGACAAGCTGAATGAATTTGTAAAGTCGATGAATGAAGGAAAAGTGCTGGCAGATGCACGCAGGACACCTGCGAATACCACACCCACTACTGCTGAAGAATTTGCCAAAGTGTTTAAGAGCGTCTACGATCAGAGCTGAGAAACTAGGCTAAAGTTTACCGGGTGAATATACCGCAAACAAACAAAGCGGAAAAGGTAAAGGAATCGTGTGACCGCGAAGCAATCTGTCCGATCCCGCAAAGCGGGATCGCGATCTCGTCCGTCATCGCTCTGCGATGACGAGACGGACAAAGATTGGGTTACCGTTGGAATGTCTTATTGTGCGGATTGCTTCACTGAGAAACGTTCGCAATGACAGGAAAATATTCAAATATTCAAAAACTTTTCCCATCTTCTGAATAACTCGGCGGTTGCCTTCAGGTCGCCAAGATTATACTCCGCAATTTCCCGAAAACGTTTTTCTTCGTAGAGTTGTTTCATGTCCAATCCGGTTATGCCGTTGACTTTGGGACTTTCAATGCCGAAAGACTTGCAGTAAAAATCTAAATTAAACTTGCGAAACGCACCGTAGAACGTGAACTGCTCCAGTAAATCGCAGTGAATGGAAGCGTCATAACGGTAGGGCATGAGGTTGCGTGTGGGCTGCACTTGCAGGATAGCCGAGCGAAGCATCAAAAATGGGCAATCGAATCCGCGCCCGTTGAACGTAATGAATTGATCGTAGTGCGCAATATTTTGCCAGAACTGTTCAAGAATTTCCTTTTCGGTTCCCGTCACAAATTGAATTGCACCGTCATCGGATGAATAATTCAAAGGTTTGTCTGCCTGAAAGAGAACTTTTCCATGATCGGTTTCCGGATTGAGCAATCCGATGGCGATGACTTGTGATGTGGTAGGATAGAGACTGAGTTTCTGAATCGCTTCTTCGCGCTCGGCTTCCGTTTCTGAAAACTTGAGAAGATATTTCTGCCGTGCTTCATCGAAGGATTCAAGCGGATACCCGAGCGTTTCAATATCGACGATGACCTTTGCCATAGACTTCTCCCCAAGAATGGTTATGCGGTGATCTGGTAATTCTTCAAACCCCAATATGTTTCAACAGCGGACACACTAAGAATCGTTGCAATCGGAATAGCGAGCAGCATTCCGGCAATTCCCATCAAAGAATTTCCTACAATGAGAATCAGGATCACAGAGACAGGATGCATGTCCACCGTCTTTGAAAAACAAAACGGCTGAATAATAATGTTATCGAGCAGTTGTACGAGTACTAATGTCACCATGATGATTGAAAATGCCTGCCGGAAATCTCCATACTGTGTCAGGGAAATCAGAAGCGCGGGAATTACACCGAAGAATGGCCCGATATAAGGAATAAGATTGGATATCCCTGCAAAAACACCAAGAAGGATTGCATAATTTACGCCAATGATGTAGAATCCGATGATGTTCAGTACGCCGACAATAACGGAATCAAGAAACCATCCGTGTAAATACCCCACAAGTTCCAATTGAATTTTATGCAGTACGTTCAGAGTCATTTCAAAATATTTATTTGGTACACGCTCGATGGTTCTTTTTAATGCCGCGTCACCTTCCGCAAGAATAAAAAATGTAATGAAGGGAATGATGACGAGGTTCACAAGAAATCCGGCGGCAGATGTCAACATATCGTTGAGCGATTGCACTCCGCTTTGAACAAATTCGTGAACTTTCCTTGTAACGGTCTCGGGGTTTAAGAACGGAATACCGGAAGTTAGGTTCATAGCGGCTTCGTTCAGTTTCTGGTCGAGGGGAAAGTTCTTGAAACTGTCATAGAGTACTTTCAACCGTTCGATGGCAATCGGTACGAGGACGACACCGCCAATAACTAATATCACGCCAAGAAGAAGGAAGACAATGACGACAGAATACATTCTGCGGATACCGAGCCGGAACTCAAGAAAGAGCACGTACGGACGAAGAATGAACGCTAAGAAGAGAGAGAGGATGAGTGTGAGAATAAGATCTGGAAAGTAGGAAGCGATCCAAAACGCAGTAACAATGATGCTCAGAAGGAAGAGAACCTTCACCAACGGTCGGTTGGATTTTGCCTTTGTTAGTTGCATGGATGCGGTTGCCATGATATCTTATGCTGAAATGGTGTAGTGCTTCAATCCCCAGTATGTTTCTTTTGCCGAGACGCGGAGAATCGTTGCAACGGGAATGGAGATGACCATTCCTGCAACTCCCATCAGCTGATGGCCAATGATGAGTGTGAGCACAACAGCCACCGGATGCATATCCAGAGATTTACCGAAACAGACGGGCTGCAAAATAAGGTCATCGATGAGTCGGACGACCGCAGTAAGAATGACAATCGGAACCAGCATGCGGAAATCGCCTGTCTGTGTCAGTGATGCGATAAGGGCGAGGCTTGCCCCCGCAATGAAACCCAGATATGGAACGAGATTCGCGATTCCTGTCAGCACGCCGATGAGAATAGCATACGGAACGCCGATGATCATAAATCCAATCACAGAAAGTCCGCCGACGATGCTGCACTCGAGCAGTAATCCTCGTAAGTAAAAAACAAGCTCTCGTTGTAATTTATCCATGATATTGAGCGACATCTCAAAATACTTGTTGGGGATCTTCTCCACCATTTTCTTTAATCCGATGTCTCCTTCTGCAAGGATGAAATAGGTGATGAAGGGAATGATGACAAGGTTCACCAAATAGGATGCCACAGTTCCGGTCGTTTCGCTAAGAGAATCAAGCAACTGTTGCACAAATATATGAACTTTATTTCCAATTGTTGAGGGATCCACAAATGGAATATACGTTGTCATTTCTTTTGCCGTTAGAGTGAGTTTTGCCTCAAAGGGGAAATTTTTCAGTTGCTCGTACATCAAGCGCATACGGCTTACTAAAAGGGGAACAGCTTCTATGAGTATGAAGACGGCCATTCCACCGACAAGCAAAAAAACCACTGTGATGGCAAACCAGCGCTTTAAACCAAATCGAAATTCCAGAAACCGGACGAGAGGTTTGAGAATGAATGCTGTAAGTGTCGAGATGATGAGCGTGAGAACAAGGTCGGGGAAGAAGGATGCGATCCAGAAGCCAAGAATAATCAACCCGACTATAACAACAACTTTTATAAACGGTTTGTTGGATATTGAATGAGACAGTTGCATCGGTTAATGATCCAGCGTGGTGCGAATAGTTTTCAATGCAATTTCATACGAGAAACCACGGCGCAGGAGGAAGTCGAGAATGCGTTTCTTTCGTTTTTCCGCGTCGATCTTTTTTGCTAAGTGCTGCGTCAATTGTATTTTCCGTTTTGCCGCCTGAAGTGCAGATGCTTGCTGGCTCTGCGGTGAAACAAGTTCCGTGAGAACCTGGTCCGCCATTGCAGACGAAATTCCTTTTGCCAATAACTGCTGACGTAACAGAGCCTGACCCGTTGGTTTTCTTTTCAAGCGGTCCCGCACGAAGGCGTGCGCAAACTGATTATCGTCGATCATTTTTACCGATTGAAGATACCGCGTCACGTTTTCAACGCACTCGTGTTCAAATCCTTTCTTCGTCAAATGAAAGATGATTTCTTTCGAGCTTCTCGGCCGATATGATAAATAGTTGATGGCGATGTTCTTTGCCCGTGTTTCTGCTTCTGCCGACTTGATTGTATCGATCAATTGTTCATCCAGATCGTCTCCGATACGTAAGCCGAATTTTCCGATCGTCCAATCGCTCAGTTCCAATGCGAGTGAGTCATCAAGGTACACACCATACTGTGCTCGTTTACCGCGTATCCGTTTGATTTTTGTTATGATCAAAATAGTAAATCAATTATGTTACGTAAAATAGAGTTTCTGTGATAGCCACGACCTTCAGGTCGTGGCTAAATAAAATGAAGCAACATCGGCTTTAGCCAAAATCATTATTAGTGGGGCTAAAGCCCAAACTATTCTACAACACTTAAACCCCGACATAAATGTCGGGGCTATAAAAACTTCAATCCTGCGTAACTTGAGTTGATCAGTAATGTTGTTTTAATATTCTTTCTTGTAGTCGCGGATTTTATTTCCGCGCCTATATGCCAAGAACACATGCCAATGCTCGCGACTACCCTTTACTTTTTCTTTGCCGTTGCCGCAGGTGCTTCTGCTTTTACATGAGCGGGAGTCGGTTCCACGGGCAAGAGTCCGAGTTTTTTGCGAAGTTCAGTATCAATTTCTTTTGCAATATTCGGATTGGCTTGAAGGAACGTTTTAACAGAATCGCGTCCTTGTCCGATGCGGTCATCTTTATAGGAGAACCACGAGCCGCTCTTCACTATGACATTGAGTTCGACAGCAGTGTCAATCAGATCGCCGAGTTTGGAAATGCCTTCGTTGTAAAGAATATCAAATTGTGCTTCCTTGAATGGCGGCGCCACTTTGTTCTTGACTACTTTGACACGCGTGCGGTTGCCGATGACATTGGTCCCATCTTTAATCGCTTCGATGCGCCGGACATCCATCCGGACGGAGGCATAAAATTTCAGTGCGTTGCCGCCGGTAGTGGTCTCGGGATTCCCGAACATCACGCCGATTTTCTGGCGGAGTTGGTTCGTAAACATCACCGATGTTTTGGATTTACTGATTGCGGAAGTGAGTTTACGCAGCGCCTGCGACATTAACCGCGCTTGAACACCCATGGTTGGATCGCCCATTTCACCTTCAATTTCTGCACGCGGCGTCAACGCAGCGACTGAATCGATAACGATGATATCAATTGCATTGCTGCGAACTAAGGTCTCTACGATTTCGAGCGCCTGTTCACCAAACTCGGGTTGAGAGAGAAGGAGATTGTTCACATCAACGCCTAACTTCTTGGCATACGCAATGTCCATCGCATGCTCAGTGTCGATGAATGCCGCTAAGCCGCCGGACTTCTGTGCTTCGGCAATGATGTGCAAACAGATGGTCGTTTTACCGGAAGATTCCGGACCGTAAATTTCAATCACCCGCCCACGCGGCACGCCGCCGATACCCAACGCGGCATCCAATGAAATGGAACCTGTGGAGATCGAATCGATCTTGGCAATCGGTCCTTCATTCAACCGCATGATAGATCCTTTGCCGTGTTGTTTCTCGATTTGGTCGATGGCAATTTTGAGCGCTTGCAGTTTTGCTTCTTTATTATTTTCAGACATGGAACTCTCCCTTTTAAAGTTGAAGAGGAAATGATTTCAAAATTGTATAGATGGAACCGCTCGGCCGAAGATCGCTTTTCATCAGCAACAATTCAGAACATCGTGATTGTATTGGTTCAAAAGTAACGGTTTTTATCGCTTCAGTCAAGCGGGCAAGATTGCGTGTTCCTTTCACTCTGCCAAATGTAATATGCGGATGAAAGGCGCGTTCTTCTTTCTGGAAGCCGAAATCTGAGCACACTTGCTCTATACTCGATTGCAGATCGAGCACAACCTGATTGGATTTCGTGCCAATCCAAATCACGCGTGGATTATGAAGATTTGGAAAAGCGCCGAGTGAATTGTACGCGATTTCAAAAGCCGGAAATTGCTTCACTATTCCTGCTAGTGCCGATGAGAGTGATTCAACGTTCGATTGTTCAACACTGCTCAAAAATTTTAAAGTAATGTGAAATTTATCCTGCAGCTCCCACTTCACATCTGCTTGTGATGCTTTAAGCTCGGATTGTACAACCGCCATCTGCTGTTGAATATCACTGGAAGCGGGGAGGGCAATGAATGTGCGGATAGAAGACATATATGTGAAAATGAATTATTTGAAAAACAGCAACCGATCAGTGTGTTCTTCGATAATACAATTTTTTCATTGGTCTCCTCCCCTTTTAGGGGAGGATTAAGGTGGGGTCTGTTGTTCTTTGACCTCACCCTAACCCCCTCCTGTGAGGAGAGGGAATAATTTCTCTATTTCTAATAAGCAATAAGTTGAGCAGTTTAAAAAAGCGACTCTTATCTAAGAATTAATCTTCAGAATTTTTCGCCTTACTAACTCCAATGCAGCTTGTGCAGCTCGTTCTTTGATGATTCTACGTTCTCCGCCAAAGTTGAACTGCAGTGCGAATGTTTCATCTTTATCCGAATGTCCAATCCACACAAGTCCGACGGGTTTTTCTACAGAACCGCCTGTTGGACCTGCGATGCCGGTTGTAGAAATTCCGATGTCAGTATTAGATTTTGTACGAATGCCAAACGCCATCGCCTCTGCAACCTGACGGCTTACTGCACCATATTGTTTGATGAAGTCGGATGGAACACCGAGCTCCTGAATTTTTGATTTGTTGCTGTAGGTGATCATTCCGCGTTCAAAATATTCCGAACTCCCGGAAACATTTGTTATCCGGTCAGCGATCAATCCGCCGGTGCATGATTCCGCGATGGCAAGTGTGAGCTTGCGTTCTTTCAACAATATGCCGATGACCTCTTCTAATTCTCTATCGCCGCTTGCGTAGATGTATTTCTCTGCTTTGCTGCGCAGCTTCGTTTCGACATCCCGAATATTCTGTTCTGCTTCATCAACAGATTTCGCTTTAGCTGTAATGCGCAGACGCACACCAAGCGGACTTGGCAGGAACGCGAGAGAAATGCCGGAATCCTCTGTGAAAAGATTTTTCACATCTCCAATTAGTTCAGCAAGAAATGATTCTGCAATACCGGTAGTTTTTAAAGTAAGGTGACGAATGACCAGTCCCGTATTTTGTTTTTTGAGGAACGGGAGCACAAAGTCGTCCATCATCGCTTTCATTTCATATGGAACACCGGGCATCACAAAGAAGAATTTGCCGTCACGTTCGAAGAAGTACCCTGGTGCAGTGCCAAGCCGGTTTTGGATGATGGTACAATCGCGGGGTACGAGTGCTTGATCTTCGTTCACTTTACGCGGTGATACATTGCGTCTGGCAAAGATTATTTTCACATTCTCGAGCGCTTCATTGTTGAGCACAAGATCGGTATTGAAGAACTTGCAAATGACCGCACGAGTGATGTCGTCGTGTGTGGGTCCTAATCCGCCGGTAACTGTAACTACATCGTGTGTTGTGAATGCTTTTTGAAATGCGTCAAGAATTTCTTGTTCATCATCACCCACCGTCGTCATTCGGTCGGCAAAGACACCAACGGAATTCAATTTTTCAGCGATGAAGGCTTGATTGGAATTTATGACTTGCCCGATAAGGAGTTCGTCGCCGATGGAAATGATTTCTGCTTTCAAGCGAAACTACCTCAAGAGAAGTTCTTTGATGAACGGTATCACCAGAACAATCTGCATTGTTATATTTGCATAGATGCCGGAGACGACATCGTCCATCATAATGCCAAATCCGCCATGCATGGTGTCAAACTTGCGAGCAGGGAAGGGTTTGATGATGTCGAAGAAGCGAAAAACAAAAAAAGCGGCAAGCACAACCAATATTGTTTTTGGAAGAAGGAAAAGCGTAATCCACATTCCCACTACTTCATCGATGGTCACTTCAGCGGGATCGTGTCCGTATCGTTTTTCCATGATCGATGAAGCTTTGATGCCTAATCCAAACACAAGGAGGAGAACGAAGCCGAGGATGAGCGGTGACTCGAATCCCGGGATGAAGTAGAACGCTACTGCTATCGCGCTGCCGAGAGTACCGGAAGCGGCAGGAACATATCCGGTATATAATCCGGATGCAAACAACTTTGTCGGCAGCGAGGGTTCGGGGCCCGATGAAGAACTAATCTGTTTGTGCAGTTTTATCAGACGTACCATAGAGTTCGCGGATGATTTTCCAATTAACGATGATGTGGGAGATGCCGGTCCAAAGCGTGAGAGTTGTAACAACGACCATCATTGAATAGACGAGTGAATAATTGAGAAGAGCATGAATGAGTTCACCATAGTTCTCGCGGAGCGATTGTGTATTCTGGGCAACGTACAGGATGAGTATATAGCAAATGATAACGAACTGCACGAACGTTTTTATTTTGGCAAGCTTGGATGTCTCAACCGGTTTCCCTTTGTATTCTGCATAGGAACGGAGAAGTGTGATGATGGCATCGCGAATGACGATAATCCATACCATCCATCCTGCGACTAAACCGAGATAGATATATGCAATGAGAGCCGCTGAAGTGACTACTTTATCGGCAAACGGGTCAAAGAATGTACCCCAGCGCGTTACGTATCCCCAGCGCCGGGCGACCCATCCGTCGTACCAATCGGTGATGGCTGCAAGAATGAACACAACAAGCGACCACTGACGCATTATAGGATATGGAGAGAACAAAAAGACAAGGAACACCGGTGTGAGCAAAATTCTCAGAAACGTCAATTGGTTGGGTGGAGAAAAGAATTTCATCGCTTAATTTCGAGATTCCTGATGAGTTCAAAGATATTTCGAAACATACCGATAACGCTCGTTGTTTAACGGCGACCGACAAAAAATCCCGCTGAGTGGCGGGATTTTATACGTTCACAATGCTGAACGAAAAAATTAGGCTGCCTTCTTGATCTTTCCGGATTTGATACAGTTGGTACATACTTGAATATTCTTCACTTCGCCGGATTCCAGTTTCACCCGTGCGTTTTGAAGATTAGGAAGAAAACGCCTCGGACTTCGATTATGTGCGTGGCTGACGTTATTTCCTGCCATAGGTTTCTTCCCACACACTTCACAAATTCTTGCCATGTGTCACTCCAATTGAAAATTTATTTTTGAACATTTCAATATAGCCAAAAAAGCTAAGGGAGGCAAGGAAGAAAATGAGAAAGTATGAAGTAGGTGTTTATCGTATAAACTTGTGTATAAAAAGAAAATCAATAAAGAGGGGTGAAAAAGCAGAAAAGAGAAAAAAAAGATATTGAATGAAGAGGGATTGAGGATTTCGCAGAATGGGTCTTCATGTTCTCTCTTGTTTGCACTGCTTGCCATTTTTGGTTATCATAAAGCCCAAGAAAAGTAAATAAACCTAACGGTATTCGCAGAAAGGAATGTTCATGGAACACCATAAAAAGGATTGTCCGGGTAAGGATAAATATCTCAATGGAAAGAGGGTGCTTCCTCAGCCAATCTCAAAGGACAGCAATCTCGCTGCCGTCATAGATAATATGGATGCATACAACGGTGGAAGGCTTCGAGCTGCTTGCCAGTTACTGCGGGATAAATATTCTCAGGAAGATGTCACAATTGGTCTCAGCATTGCCGGTGCGTTGACTCCGGCAGGTTTAGGACCATCAACTATTATTCCGTTGATGAATCATGGTTTTGTAGATTGGCTGACCGCCACTGGCGCCAACATGTATCACGATATGCACTTTGCATTGAACATGCCGCTCTACCGAGGCAGTCATAATGTGGATGATGCCGATCTGCGCGATAAAGGTGTGACAAGAATTTATGACATTCTTTTTGATTATCAGGATGTGCTGATGGAAACGGATAAGATCTTGCGGAAGATTATGCTGCGTCCAGAATTTCAAAAAGAAATGGGAACACGGGAATTCTATCATCACCTTGGCAAAGTCCTTAACGACATTGAACAGCAGAGCAACATCGGACAGGTGAGTGTTCTTGCTGCAGCGTATCGCAACGGCATTCCGGTTTTCACTTCATCGCCGGGTGATTCCACGATCGGGATGAATATTGCTGGAGTGGAACTCTTAGCTGAGGCATCTGGTTTATTGGATAAGTTTAAATTGAAGATCAATCCGAGTATCGATGTCAATGATTCGACAGCAATCATCTTGAACGCTAAGCAATATGAAAAAGGAAAGACCGGTGTAATTCTCATCGGGGGTGGAAGTCCCAAGAACTTTATGCTGCAGACTGAGCCGCAGATACAGGAAGTGCTGATGATTCCGGAAGCCGGACAGGATTACGATATCAACATTACCGATGCACGTCCCGATACCGGCGGACTTTCCGGTGCACCGCCGAGCGAAGCTGCAAGCTGGGGAAAAATCGATCCGACGAAGCTTGAAGAGACGGTTACTGCCTATGTTGATGTGACGGTGGCATTCCCATTGATGGCTGCATATGTTCTGCAGACAACCAAACCTAAAAAGCAGAAACGTTTATACGATCGCGGGCAGGAATTGCGCGAGAAGCTGATTAAGTCGTACCTGGAGAACAATAAGGAAATCGAGGAACTCAAAGGACTGATGAGAAAGCTGTCTGCATGAGTGGATTGTAAATCATCATTCCCGCGAAGCTTGTCCCCGTGAAAACGGGGAGCGGGAATCCGGACTTAATAAGATATGATGAGCGCAATCTAAAGATTGCAACGACAATCGATTATATGAGGAAAGTGCTTGAAGATGAAAGATGATCTCTTAAAATTAGTGGAGCAGTACGGTACGCCATTGTTCATACTGGATCACAACAAGATTCGGGAGAACTATCGGACATTCAAAAAGCACCTGCCTCGCGTTCAGTGCTATTACGCGGTGAAGGCAAATTCTACACAGCAGATCGTCGAGACGTTGTTCAAAGAGGGGTCGAGCTTTGATGTCGCCTCATACAATGAATTCATGCAGGTCTATCAATACATCAAACACTTCGAGACAAAAGAAAAAAAACATTTTATCTGGGACAAGATCATTTTCTCCAACACCATCAAAGACCGTGCAACACTACAGAAGATCAAACAATATAAACCGCTGGTGACATACGATAATGCTGCTGAACTAAAAAAATTAAAAGACTATTGCGATACTGCCGGATTGGTTATACGGCTGAAGGTTCCGGATACCGGCTCGCAGGTGGAGATGAGCTCGAAATTCGGAGCTGAACTTACGGATGCAGAGAAACTGATACAGCAGGCATTTGACATTGGATTAAAAGTGGAAGGCATCAGTTTTCATGTGGGAAGCCAGTGCACAAACTTTGATAATTATACTTCAGCGCTTGCGTTTACGTCAGAGATATTCCACAACGCTCGCAAAAAGGGATTCAATTTAAATCTGGTGGATATCGGTGGTGGATTCCCTGTGCCGTATGATCCGCAGGTTCCGGAGTTTCAGCAATTGGCGGGCTTATTAAATTCAGAATTTACGCGGCTCTTCCCTGATGATATCGAAATTCTTGCCGAACCCGGACGATTTATCGTTGCAACTGCCGCCACGCTGGTTTCAGAAATTATTGGCAAAGCGCGAAGAGATGGCAAAATATTCTACCATATTAATGATGGAGTGTATCATACATTTTCTGGTGTTGTGTACGATCATTGGATCCCTAACTTTACCGCGTTCAAAGAAGGTGAAAAAGAGATTTGCGCAGTCGTCGGGCCTACCTGCGACAGCTTCGATAAGATTACTCTCTCAGCGGAATTGCCGGGAAATCTGGAAGTGGGTGATTTTCTGTATACAGAAAACATAGGTGCCTACAGCACCGCATCATCAACCAAGTTCAATGGATTTGACGGAGCAAAAATTATACACAAAAACTTACCTGCTCCATTAGAAAAATAGTTTTTGCCGTCTAAAAAATAATTCGATTGCTCGTATTTTTATTTAAAGTGATAAACGTACTCTTCAGTGCACAAGATTAATCATAGGTGACCGAAATGATTGCAGGAGTTGAAACCTATAAAAACAGACCTACTCGCGCAGAAATATCTTTAAACAACTTGCGCAATAATCTTTCTATCGTCAAGTCATTCGTTAACAATAATGTAAAAATCATGGCGATGGTCAAAGCGAATGCGTATGGACATGGTCTGTATGAAATATCCAGCGAACTTTTGAAACAAGGTGTTGAGTATCTTGGTGTGGCATTTCTTGAAGAAGGAATCTATTTGAGAAAATGCGGAATTCAAGCTCCTATCGTTGTGCTCGGTGCTATTAATACCGATCAAATTGCAGAGTTTATACAACATGATATCGAAATTACCAGCTCATCCATGGATAAATCGATTGCCATTGCTGCTGTGGCAAAGATGATGGGGAAGGTTGCAAAAGTCCATTTAAAGATCGATACAGGCATGGAACGTATTGGTGTCCATTGGAATCATGTAGAGCGCTTTATTGAAACCTCCTATGAATGCAAATCCATGACCATCAAAGGAGTATGCTCGCATTTTGCAAAAGCAGAAACGGATCCTGATTTTACATCCCAGCAACTGAATCGTTTTGAATCGGTTTTGACAATGATGGAGAAAAAACGTCTGCTTCCCGAACTCGTTCACATTGCTAATTCAGCCGGTATCATGAATTTTAAGAATTCACATTACACAATGGTACGTCCTGGAATTATGCTTTATGGATACAACCCGAATGGATACTTGCCGGCTGTAAGGTTCGGCGATAGAAAACTGAAGCCTGTCATGACACTGAAGACGAAGGTTGCTTATTTTAAAGTAGTTCCTGCACAAACCGGAATAAGCTATAACCACACCTATAGAACCAACAAACAGACGCGTATTGTTACGCTTCCCATAGGATATGGTGACGGATATTTTCGTCAGCTTTCAAATAAAGGTGAGGTTATTATGCGCGGAAAAAAATATCCGGTTGTGGGGACGATATGTATGGATCAATGTATGGTAGAGATCGGGATGGATGGGAGTGCATACAATGGAGACGATGTTCTGCTCTTTGGTGAGATGGATGGCAATATTATCCCTCTTGAATCCCTCTGCGATAAAGTCGGAACCGTTACCTATGAGTTTCTTTGCGGCATAAGTTCGCGTGTTCCGAGAATATATGTTGAGTGAGATGCTGGGTTAACAAATGCTATACATGGGTTCTCTTGCCAATTGTTTGTTTGGCGGGACTTTCTCATCTCATTGCTGGGGAGAACATCTCCCATGCAAGCGAGACTTTCGAGTCACAACTCCATTTCCTGCATCACTATTCTATCTCACTGGATAAATCCACTCCGGAAGATATCATTTATTTGTTCTGTTCCCGCAAGAATACAGGTTTTTCAGCGCCGTCGAATAGCAAGTCGCTTTTTCCCGAAGCCACGCTATATAAGTATACACCATGGAGATTATTATCACGCCCGTGGTGATATACGATCTCTTTATTTCCGACCCAGGAAAAATCTGTACCTTCAATCTGGCAAAGCTTATTCGGATTATCAACTTCTATCGCCAGTGCTCCGGATGGAGAAAAAATTCCGATAATCTGATTATCAAACGACCAGGATATTTTGCCCGAAACCCAGTCTCCTTTCCTGTAGAGCTGTTTCAGAATGCCTTGCTTGATGTCGTACACCCACAAATTGTAATAGTTTTTCTTTTCGATTTTCTCATGTTCCGCGATCGCAACAAGTTTATTGTCAAATGACATTGAGTAAGAGGTCATCCAACTTTTTTTTGAAAAGATGATCTTGTCTGTCTTAGTCCTTAAGTTAACGAGATGAATGTTTCTCAAGTCAGGTGCCTGGTAACCTCTATAGATTTTTAGAGATCCATCAGTGCTGGACTCGCTTTCCCCAGTGGACGATATGTTATTATCTTCTTTTGTGAGGTCTTTTTGAATGTCATAAGTGTAGCTGTCTGCCCCGCCCGCAAGACTACTGAAGTATGACAGCATATTGTCGGATAACCAGTTCGATATTCTTATCCAGTGACAGTCTTCTGTCGGCATTATTGTTCTTATCACCTTTTGGGATGCAAGTTCCATAATTTGGATTGAGCGTACTTCTTCCTGAAATGTTTGCATCGAATTGTCAACTTCTTCCGAGGTTTCTTCGTGTCCAATAATTTTTGAATATGCAAGGTATTTCAAAGAAGGAGAGAATCGAAAATCATCGATCTTCCCGGAATCGCTTGTGATCTGTTTTGGCTGCTGTTTGCCAATATCGGAAACCCAGACCTCTCCGTTCTTAAGGAATGCAATCTTATCCGACAGTTCACCGGGTCCCGTCGCGAAAGAAATATTCATAAAGAAAGGGAGGAGGCAGATAAAAACAATAAATATTTTAAATCTTTTTTGCATGTGTTTTGTCCTTTACAAAAGTCTCGTGTAATTGTTTCACAGTAACTCCCTCAAGTTTATTCTCAAATGTTTCGCGATTTTTGAGAGAGCGCTATAGCTTGGCAAAATCACATGTTTAAATAGTACTTAGTTTCTGAGCCAACCGCAAGTAGCGACATTTCTAATAGAATCGGAGGTTGCACAAGGAATCAATTTTGGTTATCATAGTACCGGAGAGACCTTCAAGGTCATCTGGAATACAATTTAGAAATAGACCTCGGAGGTTTTGTGCAATTATGACTGTTTTAGGAATTGAAACATCGTGCGATGAAACCTCTGCGGCTGTCGTTCGGGACGGAAAACTCCTTTCGAATGCGACGGTCGTGCAATTGTTTCATTCCGTGCATGGCGGTGTAGTGCCGGAATTGGCTTCTCGTGCGCACCAGAAGCTTATTGTACCGATTGTAGATGAGGCGCTTCGGAAAGCTTCGGTGGATAAAGCCGATCTCGATGCCGTTGCCGCTGTCCATGGTCCCGGACTCATTGGTTCGATTCTGGTTGGCCTCAGCTTCGGCAAGGCGATGGCGATGGGGCTCGGCATTCCATTCGTTGGCGTCAATCATATGGAAGCGCACATTTTTTCCAACCTGATTGATGATCCAAAACCGTCGTTTCCATTTGTCAACTTAACTGTCTCCGGCGGTCACACACAGCTTATTCTCGTAAAGGATTATTTTCGATACGAGTTGTTGGGCGAAACCATGGATGATGCCGCCGGCGAAGCATTCGATAAGGTAGCGAAGATGCTGGGCATCGGTTATCCGGGCGGACCGTTCGTCGACAAGTTAGCGGCAAATGGGAATGCGAAGGCCGTCAACTTTCCACGACCGTATCTCGAAGAAGGTTCGCACCAATTTAGCTTCAGTGGAATAAAGACATCGGTGCTGTACTATCTTCGCAAAGTGGGATTTGATAAGACGGCAAACAGAAACGAACAATTTATTGCAGATGTCTGTGCAAGTTTTCAAGCTGCGGTTGTAGACGTGTTAATTGACAAACTTCTCATGGCAGCGAAAAAGTATAACGTGAAAGATGTTACGGTATCGGGAGGAGTATCGGCAAATTCCGAGTTGCGCCGCCGTTTAGAAGCTGAAGTGAAGCTGAATCATTTGAATCTCTTTATCCCCAAACTTGATTTTTGCACCGATAATGGCGCGATGGTTGCAGCCGCAGGATACGAACGATTACGACATGGATTTGAATCATCTCTTGAACTCACTGCAGAACCAAACCTCCAACTACAATAACTATGGACGATCTGAATAAAGAAATTTGCCGCTGGCGCAACCGAATTGACAAAATTGATCTTCAGTTAGTCAAACTGCTCAGCAAGCGAGCGAAATGTGCGGATGAAATTGGCAAGCTCAAATTGAAGCTTGGCATCGAAGCGTATTCGCCCGAACGAGAAAAAGAAGTGATGCACAATATCTCTACTGCAAATCCGGGACCGCTTACCGCAAAATCAATTCGTCGTTTGTTCGAGCGTATCATCGATGAATCGCGAAGCATCGAGCATGTGACGATGAGCGAGAAGAAGAAAAAAGCTAAGAATAATAAAAGTGGCGAGTAAAGAGTAACGAGGCGAAAGTAGGACTGAATAAGATTGACGACGTTTAGAAAAAAAAAATTGATTGGATTGAATATTATTATCGTAGCTGTTCTGGCATTTGCGTATTACGTGTTCTTTCTCCCGAATTATTATAATGACCCGAAGGGAGAGCTTGTCACTATTTCACGTGGGGCATCGTTTCGGATGGTAGCGGACTCACTTGTAAGCACAGGTGCAATCCGAAACGCATGGTCATTTGAACTTGCCGGTAGAATACTGGGCTATACGAAGTCCATCAAAGTTGGAAAGTATCTTTTTGTTTCCGGTCAATCCAATTTTACCATTTTGCGGGACATCAGTTCCGGAAAATCGCGACTCATCATTCAGGTTACAATACCGGAAGGGTGGCCGCTCGATAAAATTGCACATCGTTTTGAACACGATCTCGGAATCGATGAAAAACTATTTCTTTCGCTCTGTCAAAACGAAAATTTTATTCACGACCAAGAAATAAACGCAAAATCTGTAGAAGGATATTTACTCCCTGATACGTACTCGTTCTACTGGCAGACGGAGGAACAAGAAATCCTTACACGCATACTGAGCGGATTCAAGCATTTCTACAATGATAGTCTGATGAAGAAACAGGACGAACTCGGCAAAACACAGTCAGAGATTCTCACGCTTGCATCTATTGTAGAGGCAGAATCGAATGTTGATGAAGAGCGTTCGAGGGTTGCAGGTGTCTATTGGAATCGATTGAAGAAACACATGCGTCTGGAAGCTGATCCGACCGTGCAATATGCACTTGGCGCAGGAAGAAGGTTGAGATTTCTAGATTTGGATATTAGTTCACCATATAATACATATCGTCGCCGCGGACTTCCTCCAGGACCAATTAATAATCCCGGAAAGCTCTCGATCCTGGCCACACTGTATCCTGAACATCATGACTATTTGTTCTTTGTTGCCACAGGTACAGGCGGACATCGGTTTGCAAAAAATTACAGCGATCATCAAAAAAATATCCGTATGTATCATCGCACGAAGCGAGAACTGAAACAATTATCAAGTAAGTGACTGGAAAGCCAAGGAATTGTACCATTGTATGAAACATCCCAACATTATTTTATTTTGCATTTTTTTTATTTCTATGATCATGCTTTTAGGATGTGCAAACCAGCAACTACCAGAGGGCGGGCCGGTCGATATGACTGCTCCTGTAATTATTTCAATATATCCGGATAGCAACAAGCTGAATTTCAACGATAATAAATTAAGATTAGAATTCGACCGATATGTCGAGGAACGGACACTCGAAGAATCCATTTTTATCTCGCCGTATATCGGGGGATTGGAATTCGATTGGAGCGGTACCGAAGTTGAAATTACATTTTCAGAAAAGCTCCGTCGCAATACGACATACGTCGTAAATATCGGAACGGATGTCAGAGATCGTTTTCGCGGTCAAACGCACATGGCTAAGGCGTACACACTGGCTTTTTCAACCGGACCAGATATTGATCGCGGAGGAATAGAAGGCTTTGTTTTTCCGATGAAGAAAGGCGATGCCTCAGCCGGCATTATGATTTTTGCATACCTGCTGGATGGACTGGATCCCGACACGTTGAAACCCATGACAGCAAAACCGGATTTCATTACGCAGACCGGTAAAAGCGGAGACTTTTTTCTCCATCATATTCCCTTTGGGAGTTACCGGATCTTTGCAATACGCGATGAGTATCGGAATTTGGTGTACGATCAAGAGGTGGATGAGTACGGTGTGCCGTCGAACATTATACATATTTCACAGAGTGATACACTCGCAACAGGTGTCTTGATGCAGCTTGCAAAAGAGGATACATCGGGTCCACGGCTCGTTAAAGCATCCGCCCCAGATAGAAATCATGTCATCGCAGAATTTTCTGAATCATTACATCCCTCATCAATCACTCTGACATCGTTCATTGTTGCAGATACTGTGGATCGGAAGCAACTTGAACTTATAGCCGTATATCCTGATCCTTCCACGCCGAAATCAATTATTGCAGTAACGCAGAAACAAGATTCTGCAAAGACATATTTATTCCATGTTCAAAGTGTAACAGATTCGGTTGGCAACAAGATGAATCCATTAGCAAATTCATTTGTATTCCAGGGTTCACCAAAGGCGGCTACTATTGGTCCCAGATTAGTTGCGGTCTCGATCAAGGATAGTATACAAAACATCGATTATCTACCAGTATTGACTCTCACATTCTCCGATGCTCTTGCAAAGACAACTTCTCTTGATTTTGTAACTATCCTTGATAACAACAAACAACAGGTCGCAGTTGAGAAAAAACGTTTGAGCGATGTTTTGATTTCAATTAAGCCAGAACAGGAACTGCTCAACAAGACATGGTACACACTTCGCGCAGAGCTGCGAAAAGTACGTGATTGGAAGGATAGCACGTGTAAAGATTCGACAAAGGTATGGCGATTTGAAACACTCGATATCGAAGACATGAGCAGTGTTGAAGGAACAGTCGTCGATTTGAACAATACAGATACTATAGGACGTCTGTATGTGACTGCATTTCAAATTGGGAATAAAAATCCCAACTACTACATCGAGGCTGCTGATGCAACGGGCAAATTTGTTTTTCCAATTGTTGCAGAAGGACACTATGTGTTTCAAGCATTCCGTGATCGGAATAAGAACGGTATGTACGATTCAGGAAAACCGTTTCCTTTCATTTTCTCAGAACGGCTCAGTCCGCTTTCCGATACACTCAAAGTTCGTGCCCGCTGGCCGCTAGAGGGTGTGGAAATTAAATTCAATAGATAATTTTCGACCTATTTGAATTCAATGGGCAAGTTAATATTTGCTGTTCTTATTTAAAAAAGATAAGGAAGAGCAATGCAGTTAAAAAATATTTGCTTGCTGGAATGAATTGAGAGAGATTGCATATGATAGCTGAGGTAATTCGAGCATGCCCATGTTGCGATTTCTCAGGCGCAAAACCTAAGTTTAAAGTGTCTACGTTCATAGTAGTAAAGTGTCTCTCCTGTTCTTTGGTTTATCTTGGTAATCCTCCCAAAGGTGATGGACTTTACGATGAATACTATAGCGATCGTGAACCAAGCTCGGATGCGTATAGATATGATTCGAGTGATCCGGCTTTGCGGGAACTCTATGAAATCAACCAACAGCGGATTAAAAATATCAAGCTATTCAAGACCGACGGTAAGTTGCTCGATATAGGGTGCGGACGCGGTCAGTTTCTCAAGACAGCGAGCGAGCATGGCTATTATGCCGATGGTATAGATGTGTCGGAACGAGCCGTAGCATACGCCCGCCGCGAATATGGTCGAAATGCAGAAGTCCGCATGCTGGCGGAGGTAGTGGCTTCAGGGGAGCAGTTTGATGTAGTGACACTCTGGCATGTACTCGAACACTTTATTAATCCATACGAGGCGCTCTGGCAAATCAGTACACTTCTGAAAAGAGGAGGTATATGTGTCGTCGAAGTGCCAAATCTGCACAGTTTCAAATTTATGATGTCGAAAACGAAATGGCATGGCGGCAATCATCCTTTATTCCACAGGACGTTCTTTTCGGCAAAAACATTAAGAGCTGCACTTTTACGTAGCGGATTCTCTAGGGTGCAGCGGTTGAATATTTCGTACCATGTTCCAGGTCGAAACGAACTCTACGAGGCCGTGAAGAGGACTCTCAATGTTGTGGCAATGGATGCCTTCCTGGATTTTGTAGCCTGGAAATAATTCCATATGCTAAATAATTTCATATGAAAATTAATAATATGTATACACCAATGGAACGGAAATAAATATACAAGTGGATCAGGAAAACCGTTCCTTTCATTTTCTCAGAACGGCTCAGTCCACTTTCCGATACACTCAAAGTTCGTGCCCGGTGGCCGCTCGAGAGTGTGAAGATTCAGATGAAATAATTCAATACTCTCCAATCTCGCATCAGTTCTCTTTGGGAATTTCTTTTAATCATGTTGTGTTTCCATAGAGAGGAACATTTGTTTTTCAGGCAATTTATGTATAAAATTTTTCCACACAACTCTTGATAAGAAAAGATGATTGAAAGTTATATTCCCATATTTCTGATGATCGGCTGCGCCATTGCATTTGGCGTTTTCATGGGCAAAGCGAACGAATTATTTGGGCCGCGCCGACCGACCGACGAAAAGACGAGTACGTACGAAAGCGGAATGGAACCGGTACGGACAGCACGCGAACGGTTTTCCGTGAAATACTATTTAGTCGCTATGCTCTTTATCGTCTTTGATATTGAAATTGTCTTTATGTATCCGTGGGCGGTTGCATATAAACAACTTGGAGTGCAGGGATTTGTGGTGATGTTCGTCTTTGTCTTTATCCTCCTCGTCGGTTTTTATTACATCTGGAGGAAAGGAGCGTTGGAATGGGATTAGAGAGTTGGATGGGTGACGGGTATATTGCAACCAAGCTTGAAGATGTTATCAATTGGTGCCGCAAAAATTCTCTTTACCCGATGCCGATGGGAATTTCGTGCTGTGCCATCGAGATGATGGCAGCAGCAGGGCCGCGGTTTGATATTGCACGGTTCGGCTCGGAAGTAATGCGCTTTACGCCGCGTCAATGCGATGTGATGATCGTTGCAGGAACAACAACATTCAAGATGGCAAAAGTTGTGCGTAAGATTTACGATCAAATGCCTGAACCGAAATGGGTCATTGCTATGGGTGCATGCACATCATCAGGCGGAATGTATCGCACGTATTCTGTTGTGCAGGGGATTGACCAGTTTCTTCCAGTAGATGTGTATGTTGCCGGCTGCCCGCCGCGACCGGATAATTTATTGAACGCACTCATGCTGCTTCAACAGAAAGTGCAGCGAGGTGAAAGCAAGGGAACGGTTCCTGCCTATGTTGGTGATTTTCACGGCGCGAAGCTGGTAAAAACCACCGCACTGTAATTACATGGATAACTTGACTTGAAATTGAGCGCTTGGATTTCTTTGATGTTTCAGATTTGATAATTTAGATCTCTTTTTAACGCAGTATTAAAAATATGTAACTGTTCAGCGTATTTTTCGTTAGAAATAGAGAAATTATTCCCTCTCCTCACAGGAGAGGGTTAGGGTGAGGTCAAAGAACTCCAGACCCCACCTTAGTCCTCCCCTAAGAGGGGAGGAAACCAATCAAAGAATGGTATTATCGAAAAGCATACTGAGTAGTTACAAAAATATATTATCTCCTATGGATGTGATGAACGAAAAAGTTCTCGAGAAACTTAAGACAAAGTATGGCGATGCTGTTTTAGAAGCGAACGAATTTCGCGGCGAGTTAACCATTATTGTCCCCAAAGAGCGTATCGTAGAAGTCTGCCGATTCATGAAAGAGGATGAAGAACTGGCATTCGACCTGCTTGCTGATCTCTGCGGTATCGATATGTACACTCCAGAAAACCGATTCGGTGTTATCTACAATCTCTATTCGTTGAAAACCAAACACCGCATCCGACTGAAAACATTTACCGAAGAGGAGCACCCTAGAGTACCTACCGTGACCGGCGTATGGGGAACAGCCAATTGGCACGAACGCGAGACGTACGATATGTTCGGTATTATCTTCGATGGACATCCTGATCTCCGCAGAATATATATGCCGGATGAATTTGAATATTATCCGCTTCGAAAAGATTTTCCGCTGATGGGAATTCCCGGATCATTGGATTTGCCGAAGAAGTGAGATGGAACAGAAACCGGAAACCATAATCAGAAAAACAAAGATTCTCGAAGCACTTGAGAACGAACACACCAGTGTTTCGTTCAACGATCCGCTTGAGAGCGAAATGATCTTGAATATGGGTCCACAGCATCCTGCAACGCACGGTGTTCTGAGGCTGCTCATCAAGCTCGATGGTGAAACGGTGCTTGCGTCTGTTCCGGAACTCGGGTATTTGCATCGCGGATACGAGAAGTTGGCGGAGAATTGCAGTTTCCATGAGTTTATCCCGCACACTGACCGTCTTGATTATCTTTCACCGCTTTCCAACAATACAGCGTATGTCCTTGCCGTTGAAAAGTTACTTGGCATCGAAGCTCCGCCTCGTGCGCAATACATTCGTACTCTTATTTCAGAACTTGCACGTATTTCTTCTCACCTTATGTTTCTTGGTTCACTCGCAATGGATGTTGGCGCGCTTACCGTGTGGATGTGGTCATTCCGGGAACGCGAAAAATTATACGACATCTTTGAAAAAATTGCAGGCGCTCGCTTCACGACAAGTTACACCCGTATCGGTGGACTTGCGCAAGATGTTACACCGGAAACACTCGGCATCATTCACCTGTTCATCAATGAACTTCCGGAAAAGGTACGCGAGTGCGAGAAGCTTCTCAACAAGAATCATATTTTTCTTGGACGTGTTGATGGTGTTGGTCCCATTTCCAAAGAACAAGCGATTGATCTTGGTCTGACCGGTCCGTGTCTTCGTGCCTGTGGCGTTGAGCTTGATCTTCGCAGGGCAAATCCATACTTGGTCTATAGCGATTTTGACTTCAACATTCCCGTCTATGAAGGCGGAGATTGCTTGGCACGCTACTATGTTCGGATGGCTGAGATAAAGGAAAGCATCAAGATTGTTCGGCAGGTATTAGAAAAAATTCCTGCAGGAGATGTGAGAGCAGCTCAGCCAAAGAAAGTGTTGCCTGGCAAACATCAGGTGTACACAAAAATGGAAGAACTTATTCATGACTTCATGATTGTCAATTTCGGTGTCGAGCCTCCTCCAGGGGAGGTGTATCACGCTGTCGAGGCGCCGAAAGGAGAACTCGGTTTCTATATTTATAGTAATGGTGAAGGTCAACCATGGCGGATGAAGATACGTTCGCCGTCCTTTGTGAACCTGCAATCAATTTCTGTGATGATCAAAGGTGCAATGATTTCCGATGTAGTAGCTGTCATCGGCAGTCTGGATCCGGTCATGGGAGAAGCGGATAAATAGAATTTATGATTTACAATTTTCGATTGACGATTGAAAAGACTGATGGTACATAATTTTATAATTTACCGAATATAATCTCATTGAATATGTTAAGCGAAGAAAATCAGAAAAAGGTTGAGGAACTCCGGAAGCGCTATCCAACATCGCAAGCGTTGGTGCTGCCGGTACTCTGGATGGTGCAGGAACAAGAGGGATACATTTCCGAAGATTCCATGAAATATGTAGCTGCATTGCTCCATATTCCATTTGGTCATATTCTTGGCGTTGTATCGTTTTACACCATGCTACAAAAAAGCAGGATCGGCAAGCATCATATTGAAGTGTGCACGAATGTATCTTGTATGCTGCGCGGTTCCGGAAAAATTCTTGAACACATCGAACAGCGTCTCGGTATATCAGTTGGCGAAACATCACCAGACAAGAAGTGGACACTCTCGGAAGCAGAGTGTATGGGTTCGTGCGGAACCGCTCCGATGCTGGCTATCGGCGATGAGTATTATGAAAATCTTACACTTGAAAAAATCGACAAACTCATCGATAATTTGAAATGAATTTTCGCTCTTCCGATACTGAACAATTGAATGCATGGAAACGTGTGATCATTCCGGATGATCGTGATCTCTACAAGATTGATTACTATCTCGCTCATGGAGGCTACAAAGCCTTGAAGAAGGCGTTGGAAATGAAACCGGAAGAAGTAATCGATGAGGTGAAGAGGTCAAATCTGCGCGGTCGCGGTGGTGCTTGCTTTCCGACAGGACTGAAGTGGTCATTTATGCCGAAGAATTCCGATAAGCCGAAATATTTGTGTGTCAATGGCGATGAATCAGAACCCGGCACGTTCAAAGACCGTCAGATCTTCGAATACAATCCGCATCTGCTCATCGAAGGAACGCTCATTGCCTGCTATGCTATGGGTATAACGACAGCATATATTTATATCCGCGGCGAATATGGTAAGTGGATCAAGATGATGCAGAAAGCGATTGACGATGCGTACGCAAATGGACTTGTCGGCGAAAAAATTCTTGGAACGGAATTTTCTACTCAAGTGTACATTCATCGAGGAGCCGGTGCATACATCTGCGGTGAAGAATCATCGCTCATGAACTCCATCGAAGGTGGGCGAGGTTATCCGCGAGTAAAACCACCGTTCCCGGCGCAGGTAGGCTTGTGGGGGTGTCCTACGACCATCAATAATGTCGAGACAATTTCAAATATTCCCGTCATCATCAACAATGGATGGGAGTGGTATTCCGAGATTGGCGCAGCAAAACATCCGGGACCGATTCTCGTGGGTGTCAGCGGGCACGTAAACAATCCTGGTGTCTTCGAAATGCCGACAGGCGAACCGCTGCTTGAAATTATTTATAAATGGGCAGGTGGTGTTCCCGGCAACAAAGGCATCAAAGCGGTTATCCCCGGCGGTTCATCGACGATGATTTTGCGCGGCGATCAGCTCGAAGGCGTTCGAATGGATGCGGACTCGCTGAAGACTGCAGGTTCTTCTGTAGGAACAGCGGGGATTATTGTGATGGATGAAGACACCGACCTCATCCAAGTCATCACGCGCATAACACAATTCTACTATCGCGAATCGTGTGGGCAATGTACACCATGCCGCGAGGGTACGGACTGGATGTTCAAGATATTAAAACGCTTCCAGAGGTACGAAGCGAAGAAAGAAGACATCGACCTGCTGCTGGATGTGGCAAACAATATCGAAGGCAACACTATTTGTGCATTAGGTGATGCTGCCGCTTGGCCTGTGCAATCGATGATCAGAAATTTTCGGGATGAATTCGAGAAGCGCGTCCAGGCATCAAGACTCCAAGAAATCGCCCTCTGAACCATTTTTATCCCTTTCCAGGATACTCCATCCGTAAAAAGGACCGCATTTATTTAACCCGCAGGAACCATCGCTTTCAATCCTTCGTCTAATTAATCGAATTAATATATTCAATAAAATTGGTGACCTATATATTTAATTGCTACACAGGGCAGGAAGTATGAAATCAAGTGAATCAGGAGTGAGCATGGCTCTACCACTGCCGGGCGCAGAATGGTCGTCAAAGGATAAGCCGCATCAAATTGGAGTTCGTGCAAGAAGTTTTGTACCTTCATTCACAAAAACCAATAATGCGAGCTCAATGACAAACGATCAGATCCTCCCAAAACCGAGCGTCGATGTTCTTAGAAAAATGAGCGATGAAGCGCTGATCACTGCATTCCAGAGTGGTGATCATGATGTGTATCGTTTCCTTGTCGAGCGCCATCAGGAACGAATTCGAAATTTGCTCTTTTCTATCTTTCATGATAGCGATTTTATCGACGATCTCGCGCAGGAAGTATTCATCAAAGCATACCAAGCATTGCCTCGTTTCAGGTTTGAAGCATCGTTTTATACGTGGCTGTACCGGATTGCAGTAAATAAAAGTCGGGATGAACTGAGGAAGAAAAAACTACGCCGGTTTTTTTCATTCCAAACACTTGATGAAGGAATCGAACAGGAGTTGAATATGCGCCTCTCTGTTCCACCGGAAAACAGAGACACACAGGAGTTGGTTGCACTTGGATTACAAACTTTACCGGAAAAGTTCAGGACAGCTGTGGTGTTGAAAGATATTGATGGACTTTCGTATGAAGAGATTGCTGAAGTGATGCAATGTGAACTCGGTACCGTAAAATCGAGAATCTCCCGAGCGCGGTCAATGCTGCGAAAAGCATTGAAACCGTTATTGGAGGAGGTGGAGACATGAAAAAAATGAATGAACAAAAGATGGATCACTTGCTCTCGCAGTATGTCGATGGCAGGCTCTCAGAAATTGAAGTTCAGAAGGTAGAATCCTTCTTGGCGCTGGACACATCAGCTCGACAACGAGTGAAAGAGTTGAGACGATTGAAGGACTTGTTGACATCAAAACGGAAACTGACACCCGATATCGGATTCTGGACTCGCTTTGCAGTTGCTCTCGAGGAGCAGAAGAAGGATGAGCATAGTCTTCTGCCATTTCCGCGCAAATTCATTCCTGCAATGACCGTAATGGCTGCTGCTGTGGTTGTTGTAGTCGGAACACTTATCATTCAAAACCGAATGCAGTTTATTCAATATTTCTCTGAAAAGTCGCAAGCGGTTCGAGAGGTGTACGAGAAGAATGTACTCCAAGGACAACTGTTGCCTCTCTTTTCCAAGGTGGACAAAGATCGGGCATTGCAGTTTTCACTTTTTGGCACACTCGCTCTTGATGACAAATCGAAAACGGAGTTGCGCGTGGATGAACAATCAAAGAAAGGATACCGTATAGAAGTTGGGAAAGATTCAAAGAACAAGGCAAAACCTATGACGTTTGATCACTTCCTTTCCGAAGTGAAACCAACCAGCGAACAAAAACATTTAATCGATTCTTTATTGGAATTGACCGGCAGGCGCATAGAGTCGTCTGTATTGATTGGTGAGAACAATACCATGGCGATAGCGCCTGACTTGCCAAATTTAAACAGGATGATGGTGACAAACATTGCTGCGTGCTTAGAACCGAACCAACGAGTTCAATTTGAGCGCTTGCTGGAAGCCAATGATGCACCGTACACTGTTACAGCGCAAAGTGTCCCGGCGAGAAAAGGAGATCGTATCTTCCAGAATATTCCACAATCTCCACGGGATAATCGTTTTTTTATCATTACACCGGATACTATGATGTATTCGCAACTACACATCGATTTCGACAGCCTTCGTCGACACATGGAGGAAAATGTTGTTATGTTTGAACTTCGCCGCGAGGCAATGTTGAAAAGAATGATAGCAAAGGAATTTCAGCATGCGCCAAGAAATGTTCCATGGCCGCAACCGGTTCAATCTTTTGGAAACGAAGAATTTTTCAGCGTTGAGATTAACGTTCCAGCTGAGGAAATCGAGCAACAACAAATGCGCGTTATAATTCAACCGCGTATTCGGAAGCAGATTCTTCAGACTGCATCACCGAGTCATTCCATTCAAGTGCGCGCGTGGAGAGACACTGCTTCTGAAGGTCTCACACGGCAATCGCAGGAATGAAACGACATATGTGTCTTACGTATTGCCCAACTTAGCCGGTTGGGCTTTTTTGTACCTATTCCAAGCATCTCAACAGTTTACAGACTGCATTTCTCATCTACTTCATTATTCATCTACTCCATCTCGAATTTCATCTTGCTTCTACAGGCACCTTTTTGTATATTTTTGCTCATATTTAATCATCTAAAACTACAATGAAGGAACCTATCCATGAAAAATAATTTCACCTATTTTGTTTTAGCGCTGTTCTTAGCGGGATTTATAATTCAAGGATTTCAATGCGGATCTCCGGACTTCACCGGGGCGAAAGTGCAGGAACAAAATAAAAATTATGTTGAAGCAGCGAAACTCTACGAGAAAGAGGTTCAAAAGAACCCGTCAAATCATGAAGCCTGGTTCCGTTTAGGCCGGATTCGAGGGGAGGAGCTGGATGACTATGAAGGCATGACCGCGGCATTTCGTGAAGCAGAAAAGCTTTCACCCACATATACAAACGAAATCCATGCTTACCGATTTAAGGCTTGGGCTCAGCATATCAACAATGGCGTTGCTTTCTATAAACGCGCTAGTGCCGACTCTCTGCTCTATTATGACAGAGCCATCGAAGAATATAAGAAATCGGTTGGGATCTGGCCGGATACATCCTTAACATATATCTTTCTTACCCAAGCTTATCAAGGAAAGGGTGATATCGAGAATACCATCATGAGTCAGAAGAAAGTATGGGAATTGGATCATGATGTAGACGCATACAAACGAGTCGGAAGATACATTATTCAACAGGGTTTGGATAAGAAGGAACAATTTAAATCGGCGAATGCCGATGGACTTCGCATTCAAAAGGGTCTGAAAGAGATCGATAAAGGGAGTTATAAAAGCGATGTGATGCGGATGTTTGGAGCACCTGACAGCCAAAAGAAGGATAAGAAGAATTCTAAAAGAGAAGATTGGAATTACAATCAATATGCATTGACACTCACCATTGAAGGCGAGAAGGTCGTTGGAAAGAAAATCGAGAAAAAGAGTGATTTGAAAATTGATTCAACGAAATACTATGAAGCCATAGTCCAGTTTAACAACGCTGTAGACGTGTTTGAAGCGATCAAGAAAGTGAATCCAAAGGATAATGAAAACTTGAATTTACTTCTGCAAGCGTACTATGAAGCCGATCGCATTCAGGAAGCGACCAACGCATTTAAACTTGCAGTGGACAATGATCCTGGGAGTAAGATGAATCACTACATCCTCGGTCTTCTCTATAGAATGGTCGATGACTATGATAGGGCGATAGGAGAGTTCAACGAAGCAGTGAAGATCGATCCTAATTTCAGCGATGCATTTTATGACATTGGCGCAACATACTATAATTGGGGAGTCAAGGTAAAAAAGGAAGCGCAAGAAAAAGGGGATGAGAGTCAGAGCTTCAAGAAAAAATTTGAAGAAGCCTTACCCTGGATGATAAAAGTAATCGACATAAAAATTAAGAACGCACAGGAGGCAGCTTCAAAAACAGGGCAAGATTGGCATACACAATTACTGCCAGAAGATGCACGGGTATGGAATACACTTGGCACTATTTATGCGCTTCTTGGTCAATCTGAGAAAGCAATGAAGGCTCTTGATGAAGCTGATAAAATAAGCAAAACAGCCAAGTGAACGATTCAATCATGCATTAAGAAGAAACGGGCATTCGTATGAGTGATCAACCGGGCCAGCAGCAAATAAATATCGAGCTTGGGGAAAAAGAAGCAGAAGGTATCTACTCCAATCTTGCCATCATTACGCACTCGCCGGCAGAGTTTGTCGTGGATTTTACACGAGTGCTCCCAGGAGTTCCGAAGGCAAAGGTTCATGCTCGCATTGTGATGACTCCGCAGCATACAAAAATGCTGCTCAATGCTCTCCATGATAACATTGATAAGTTTGAGAAAAAATTTGGCGAAATTAAGCTTGTCGGAGATGTTTCGGCTGGATCAATGTTTGGTTTTCAGCCGCCGACAAAGGAAGAGAAGTTTCACTAGGAATATTCTGATATGCAAAGATAAAAGCTGGTGACAATGAAAGTTGCGCCAGCTTTCGTTTTTTCTGTGAGCAGACGCACATTTTCTACACTTGCAGTTCAATAAGAGTCACAATTCCTTGACAATGCCTCAGGGGGTCGGTATATTCGTATAGGTTTCTTTTAAGAAACAACATGAAAAGTTAAGGACAAATATGAAACAAACACTCTTACGCATAGGAACAAATACTGCTGCTGGCATGTTGCTCCTGGTTCTGTCGGTTCTATCGTTCAATTGTATTGAATCTCCATCCAAATTAGTTGGTCCGACATATGATACACAATTGAGCATCCCGGTTTTAGACACAACACATTACTTTAGTGAATTTGTCAAAAATGAAAGCATGTTCGTGCTCAATCCTGCAGATAGTACTTATAGTACGATATTCTCTCTCTATCCGATTGATATTGACACTATTACGAACCGAAAGGTAGCTTTGGGGGAATATAGTGTAAAAGGATTTTCCACAACGCTTAAAAATATTTCTGCAATAGATGGAACCATGAATTTTGAATTCACAAATCGGATTCCTATTGCTTTATCATTCCAAGCACGTTTTCTCAAATGGGATTCAACAAAGGCACATAGCGACACACTATTTAGCATCTCCCCGGATTCTCTTATCAAAGCACCGGCAGTGGACACCACGACTGGTTTTGCAATCAATCCGAAGATTTCGAACATTGCAGTCATTTTCACGGGAGAACAAATTGACATGATGCCGCAAGCGGATTCAATATTTATTAACCTTTATTTTTATATAGGGAATGAATTGAAATGGGTAAAATTTAAAAAAGATGATTACATCCGAACTCGTTCTTCCATCAATGCACGTTTTACAATAAATAAACCACAAAGGGAGAACGGGAAATGAAATCGAATCTCAGTGTTCTCACTATCGTTCTTTTTTCAGTCGTTCTTCATAAGGTTATCGCAGGGGATCTATCAAACATTCGCGGTGTAGGAATGGGAAGAACGATCAATGCAGCCTCGCGAGGTGTCGATGCTCTTGGTATCAATCCGGCTAACATTGCAATTCCGGACCAAGGAAATTTTAATTTGAATCTTGCGCCGATCGGCCTCCGTGTGAGTACAGAATTATTAGATTATGGACTGTACAAAGAATATTTTACTGGAATCGATTCAGTTGGTAAGCGTTGGCCGAAACGTCTTGAGTCCGCTGATATAGACAAAATTCTTTCTCAGATGCCTGATTTGCCAAAGACTCGAGTTGAAGCGGAAATGATGGTTGGGGGTGTATCCTTTCAGAATCTTATAGTTGGCGGAATAGGATTTGCGTTTATAGAACATGCCGGAGCTGCAATAACACTCTCAAAAGATTTTTTCCGAATGGCTGCTTTTGGATTAGAGCCTGCCGGATCAGTGTACATGTTCAATGGCACTGAAGCTACCGCATGGTGGTATGGCGAATTCAATGTATCCTATGGACGAAAGTTGCCGGTCGATATAAAGTTCCTCAAAGATCTGTATGCTGGAATTGGAATAAAAATTATTCAGGGGTACGGAATATCTCTGCCTAGAAGTCAGAAATCTTCTTTTGGAAATTACCCAGATCCCACTAATCCGGTGCAATATACTTTAAGGGGCAATATCGATTTTCTCACCACTCATGCCGGTGTTGATTTTATGAGTGAAAACTCACATGTAAAGGCTTCATTATTTCCACCTCCTGTTGGCAAGGGAACAGGATTTGATATTGGACTCTCGGGAGAATTGATCAATGGAGTGCGAATTGCCGTGAGTGTTACCGATATTGGCAAAATCACTTGGGATAAAAACGTTATAGAAAGCTATGGCAGCGGAGCGATTAATATCACAGGTGCTTCTAACAATCTCGAAGATACTTTGAAAAGCGTATTCAAAGGGAAGACGCGTCCCGGTGAAGCATTTGATACAAATCTGCCCACAGCATTGCGGCTTGGATTTGTAACAGAAGCATCGGACATCCCTTATCTGAAATTTCTACCGGGTAATTTAATTCTCGCTTTGGATTACCTCCAAGGGTTTAACGAGTCCCTTGGTAATACAACCAAACCGCGATTTTCACTCGGTGCTGAGTATCGTGTATTTCATGTGTTGCCGCTTAGAACCGGTCTAGCATTCGGTGGTGGCGATAAGTTGCGTTGGGCTTTTGGATTTGGACTTGATCTACGGTATTTCAGTTTAGATTTCGCAACTGATAATTTTGGCATGTTCTTCTCACCAAAGAGTTTCCAGGTAGTTTCACTGTCGTTGGGAATGAAAGTGCGAGTGTAACAGGTTTGATCTGTACATAAGATGAAAAATAAAACGGGCAAGCTTGTTCTTGCCCGTTTTGCTTTTGTACTGTTTGAAACGCATGTTTTATAATATATACCTGCTGAGGTCGCGATTCTTGACGATCGAATTCAGTTTGTCCTGAACAATCTTCTGCGTGATAACAATGTTGGATTCGGCAATCTCGTCAGGTGCGTTGAAGAGAACCTCCTCGAGGAGTGTCGTGATGATGGTGTGAAGACGGCGAGCACCGATATTTTCGACTTGTTCGTTCACTTCGAATGCAATCTTCGCAATTTCTCTCACTGCTTCATCGTTAAATGTGATTTCGATTCCTTCCGTCTTCAACAACGCAGCATATTGTTTGATGAGAGCATTCTGCGGCAGAGTAAGAATCTTTTCAAAGTCATCTTCTGTCAAACTTTTCAATTCAACACGAATTGGGAAGCGTCCTTGCAACTCCGGAATCAAATCCGACGGTTTTGCTATATGGAACGCACCCGATGCAATAAAGAGGACATGGTCGGTTTTCACCATTCCGTGTTTTGTGAGCACGCTGGATCCTTCCACAATCGGGAGCAAATCCCGCTGGACACCTTCGCGCGAGACATCAGGTCCGGAACTATGCCCGCGTGCACTCGCAATCTTATCAATCTCATCGATGAAGACGATACCGGAATTCTCTACTCGTTCCAATGCCTCTTTTACCACTTTTTCCATATCGATCAACTTCTGAGATTCTTCTTGTATAAGAAGTCGACGAGCTTCCGTGACCGTTACTTTACGGCGTTTCTCTTTCTTCGGAAGAATATTGCCAAACACTTCCTGCAGGTTGACACCCATCTCTTCCATGCTAAACGGCCCCATCACCTGCATCGATGGCATTTGGGCAAAAGATAATTCGAGTTCGACGATCCGCTCATCAAGTGCGCCTGAGCGAAGCTTCTCCCGGAATTTCTGCCGCGTGTTCTCATGTTCTTCCAAAGTGTCCAGAGGTGATACAGGTGGTTCAGAAGGTTTCGAACGCCGGTTGGAAGGGATAAGAATATCGAGAAGCCGTTCTTCTGTTAATTCGCGCGCTTTATTTTCAACTTCCGCTGCTTTCTCTGCCTTCACCATATTGACGGCAATTTCTGTCAGGTCGCGTACAATCGATTCGACATCGCGGCCAACATAGCCGACTTCAGTGAACTTTGATGCTTCAACTTTTAAAAACGGTGCATTGGAAAGTTTTGCTAATCGTCGTGCGATCTCTGTTTTACCGACACCGGTAGGTCCGATGAGAATAATATTATTGGGCATAATGTCTTCGCGAAGCGTTCCGGTGACTTGAAGGCGGCGCCATCGATTGCGAAGAGCAATGGCGACTGCTTTTTTTGCAGCGTGCTGACCGATAATATATCGATCCAACTCATGGACGATTTGACGCGGTGTGAGTTCTTTTGCCGGGAGAAAAATTTGCTTTTTTGCCACGTTACTTACAATTCTTCGATAGTGAAATTTTTGTTTGTATAGATGCAGATATCCGAAGCGGCATTGAGAGATTCCTGTACAATTTCTTTTGCGCCCATGTTCGTATGTTTGGTAAGTATGCGTGCTGCTGCCAGTGCATAGCTGCCGCCTGAGCCCACCGCGACGATGCCGTCATCGGGTTCAATGACATCGCCAGTGCCGGAGATGATGAGTGCATGTTCCTTATCGAGCACAGCAAGCAATGCTTCAAGTTGACGAAGATATTTATCTGTCCGCCATAGTTTGGCGAGTTCGACCGCTGCACGAGCAAGCTGTCCTTGGTATTGCTCCAGTTTTTCCTCAAACCGTTCCAGCAGACTAAAAGCATCCGCTGCTGAGCCGGCAAATCCCACAAGAACGGAATCGTTGTAGAGCCTTCGAATCTTGTTCGATTTTTGCTTCATGACCGTAGTGCCAAGCGTCACTTGCCCATCGCCGCCGATAGCGATATGGCCATTATGCCGTAATCCAATAATTGTCGTTGCGTGTATCTGTTTATCCTGCATGTAAGTTGTCTCCTCGTTGAATCAAACTTTCCTGCGCATCCTGGCGATAGGAAGACCAATTTGTTCGCGATATTTTGCAACAGTACGCCGGGCAATACGAATTCCTTCTTGTTTCAGCATCTCAGCGATCTTATCGTCATTCAACGGACTCTGCGGATGTTCCGCGGCAATAATATCTTTGACGCGCTGTTTAACGACTTGGTTGGAAATATCTTCACCGTTGTCGGATTCAAGCCCGGAAGTAAAGAAAAATCGCAGGGAATGAACGCCGAATTCTGTCTGCACATATTTACTGTTGACAACACGGCTGATCGTAGAAATATCCACACCAACTACTTCTGAAATATTCTTGTAGATCATGGGCTTCAGTGATTCACCTTCTTCAAACCACTGCCGTTGCTTCTCGACGATGATTTTCATGACCTTCATCAAAGTTTCACGCCGCTGGTGAATGGAAGCGATGAACCATTTTGCAGCTTCAAATTTTTTCTTCACAAAATCTTTGGTTTCTGCGGAGACTTTTTTTCCTTTTGGCGACACCAATTGTTTGTAGGCATTGTTAATTCGTAACGCCGGAATGTTGCGATCATTGAGGGTGATAATGAAATCGCCGTTGTCTTTCTCTACGATGAAATCCGGTGTGATATAATTTTCTTGTGCCGTAAACTCGCCTTCGCCCGGTTTCGGGTTGAGGTGTTGGATGATTTCGATGATTTTTTTTAATGTTTCGCGGCTGACCGTAAGATTCTGTTCGAGATTATCAAATCGTTTAAGCTTGAAATCTTCAAAGAAGGTTGTCAGGATTTTGATGCCAAGTTCTTTCAGGGAATGTGCATATTTGCCTGTATGAAGTTGGGCGATAAGACACTCCTGGAGACTTCTTGCTGCGATGCCGGATGGATCGAGGAGAAGGATTTTCTGAAGAACCTGTTCAGCCTTATCAACGGTAAGAGTAAGCCCATAGCTGAGGTTGAGGTCTTGGACAATAAGGGTCAACTCGCGGCGCAGGTAACCGTCTTCATCTACATTGCCGAGAATTTCTTCTGCAAGAAGTATCTCTTCATCATCCGCGATGGACATCTTCAGTTGACCGAGGAGCCGTTCAGAGAGTGGAATGGTGGAAGGCATCGGCGACTCGTACGTATCATCTTCATCATTCGATTTTTGTGCCTCAGGACTTTTAAATCCCGCAAGATCGTCGTTGATGTAATCTTCTATCGTGTAGGCGTCTTCGGTTTGACTCTCTTCAATTTTTTCCTCTGGTTCTTCAACACGATCATCCTGCTCAAGTGATAAGTCCTGCTCCTCGTTCAGCTCGAGCATAGGATTCAGCTCAAGTTCCAGTTTTATTCTCTGTTCGAGTGAAAGTGTCGGCAGCTGGAGCAGTTTGAGATACTGCACCTGTTGAGGAGTAAGTCTGAGTCCAAGCCGAAGTTGTTGTGAAAGATTGATCATCTTTTCGTTCTTGCTGAATTTCTATAACGCTTCTGTCTCTTTTCGTTTCCAGTCGCACGTGAATTGGAAATCTTCGTACCAAGTAGAACCAAACGCACGCACGAGCGGTTCCTTCAGAAAGTTGCTTAAATATATATTCTCCTGCTCACCGCAGTCTAATGCAGGGTCGCATTCCGATATCCGTTCATACCGTAACCGATGTGTTATACCACGATCTATCCGAATGGGGAAGAGGTGACAGGAAAGAGGTTTTCTCCATTTCAATTCCCCTTCAAAAAACGCTTTCTCAAATGCACACCGTGCAATTCCTTCTTCGTACAGTACAAAAACACACGCCCGATTGTTGAAACACATAGTAGTGTACGCCTTTGGCTCGCCTTCGAAAAGTCCGAATTGCACTATGGTATCGAGATGCGCTTGCGGAAGATACGATTTGATAATAGGGAAAGAATGTTCGATTCGTTCAAGTTCTTCATCGAGTAACGGAGCGCCTTGGCCGCCGGCTAATGTGCAACAGGCACCTTTGCATGCGGAAATGTTGCAAGCAAATTTGATCTCTGGAATATTGTCTTCCATAATAGTTTTTTGAATCTCAATCATCTTTTTACCTGATTTTACCAAACGTAGTATAGCGAAAATTCCACTTATAGGAAAGCAATGAGAATTATGAACGGATAAACAATTTTCCCGGTAATTGACGCACCACACCTTTAAATTCTAACGAAAGAAGGGTAACCAGAACATCAGAAGTTGAAGAATCCGCTTGCTCGGCAAGGGTGTCGATATGAACCGGTTCTGAACTTAAAAAATCAAGAATAGTGCGTTCAGTCAGGGTCAACTCAATGGCGGGTCTCTGCATTGGTTCGGAGAGAGAGAGGCGAAGTTGAAGTCGAAGCTCTGCAAAAATATCATCTACACACGTAACAAGTTTTGCGCGGCCATCGCGGATGAGTTTGTTCGATCCGGCGCTGCGCTTCTCAGTGATGTTGCCGGGAACCGCGAACACTTCACGATCTTGATCGAGTGCCGTGGTTGCGGTAATGAGCGCACCACCGTCTTCTGCAGATTCTATGACGACCGTACCGAGTGTGATTCCGCTGATGATACGATTGCGTCTCGGAAAGTTTGACGCATCGGGTTTTGTTCCCATCGGAAACTCTGAGACGACTACTCCTTCTTCGGCAATATGGTCCATAAGCTTTTTGTTTTCAGGAGGATACGGAACATCTAAACCAGAACCGATAACGGCGATAGTCCGCGTGCCGCATTTTAATGCTGTCGAATGAACAATCGTATCAATTCCGCGTGCCAGTCCACTGACAAGTGTGATGGATTGCTTGGCGAGATCGCGTGTCATATTCTCTGCAACAGAGTGACCGTATGAAGTAGGATGGCGTGTGCCTACGAGAGCAATGGCGCGAGAGTCGAGTTCTTTAAATTTCCCGAGCACAAAAAGAAAAGCAGGCGGATCGTAAATTTTACGAAGCAGATCGGGGTACTCTTTGTCCCACACGGTGACGATCCTGCCGCCGAGTTTATTCAGTCGCTTCAGTTGGTCGTCAGCAAACTTCTCGCCAGCGGTGTGGTGAAGGATGTTCGAGGCGAGTTTCTTATCGATTCCCGGAACAGCAATCAATTCGCGTGCCGGAGCTTGAAAAACATTTTCGGGGGTTTTGAAATACGCAACAAGTGCGCGAATTTTTTGCGGGCCAATGCGTGGCACGGAAGAAAGCCTGAGAAGCGCGCGAACGTTCATCATAAGAAAATATATTGTTACGAGTATAGGGTAAATATCATTAACCGGTTCAGGGTTAATGCGGCGAATACAATCCAAATCCAACCGGAGAAATTTGCATCGTACTACCTGCTGCGGACGTGCCGCATTCACCGAGTGTAAAGAAAAGTCCAGGCGAAAAGGACGATGCAAAAATAACACCGGAATACATGTTCAAACGAATTCTTTCTAGATAATATTCTGAAATGTGCAATGAAGCAAGGAGTAAATTGTTCCGATCGTAAAAGACAGCACGAACGGCGTAAAACAATACTCTCTTCATCATGCAAGAATCTTCGCTGTGAATTTCTTTACGAGTTCATCAGCTTCAGCTTTGGTGTGTGCCTCCGCGATGATGCGGATGATCGGCTCGGTGTTCGATTTTCTCAGATGTACCCATGATTCCGGGAAATCAATCTTTAATCCATCATCAGTGTTGATCGTATCGCTCACAGAATGTTCAACCGCCAGTTGTTTGAGAATTGCATCGGGATTCAAACTACCGAGATCGACTTTCCCTTTCGTGATATAATACTGCGGCAGGGCAGCTTTCAATTCTGATAGTGTTCCGCCGAATTCAGTAAGATGCTGGAGAACAAGTGCAATTCCAACAATGGCGTCACGACCGAGATGGACTTTCGAAAGAATAACGCCGCCGCTTCCTTCACCGCCGATCACTGCGCCGACTTCCTTCATCTTCTTGGCTACGTTAATTTCACCAACCGGAGTGCGAAGAGTCGAAGCGCCATAGTGCTTCGCGATGTCTTCTACAGCGCGGGTTGTGGAAAGATTGATGACAACTTTTAAGGATTGACGATTGTCGATTTTAGATTGTCGATTGGTAATTTTTTCAAGTATAAATTTTGTGCAGGATGCGATGGTATATTCTTCACCGAACGGTTTACCTTTTTCGTTGATAAGGACGAGACGATCGACATCCGGATCGACGGCAATACCGATATCAGCGTGCTGCTCGCGCACTTGAGCGCAGAGTGAAGTGAGATTTTCAGGGATTGGTTCCGGTGCGTGTCCAAAAATGCCGGTCATCTCACAATGGATCGGAATGATATCGCAGCCAAGTTTTTCCAGCAAACGAGGGACAATCATTCCCCCAGCTGAATTGACGCAATCCAATACAACTTTAAATTTACGTGCCCGAATTTTTCCAATATTGATGTAGGAAAGAGAGAGCACTTCGCGAATGTGTTCATCCAGAAATGTTTCTTGAAGGGTGTACTTGCCTTGTTTATTCCAGGAAACATATTTTGCCGGCTGTTCGGCAAGACGCCAAAATTCACGATTTTCATCCACATCTAAAAATAAACCTGTGGAAGCGAAGAATTTGAGTCCATTCCATATCATCGGATTGTGACTGGCGGTAATCGAAATACCACCTGCGGCTTTCAGTTTCTTAATAGCAAGTGCAACCGTTGGTGTTGGACAGATGCCCAAATCTGTTACATCACAGCCCATTTGCAGCAAAGTAGAAGTAGCGATATCTAAAACATTTTTGCCGGTAATGCGTCCGTCTCTACCAACTACGATGTGCCCGCGATTGCAGTAGAGAGCATATGCCGAAGTATATTGAACAATAGTTTCAGGTGTGAGAGTTTCGCCAACAACTCCGCGAATTCCAGAAATACTCACCATCAATGCCATGCGTAAAAACCTCTATTTTTTTTCTGCGATAATCTACACAGAAAGGTGTGGAGAATCAAGATAAGTAACTGATTGTAAGTAACTGATGTTACGCAAAGAAGAAAAGAACAACTGTCATTCCCGCACGTCTTTAGCGGGAATCCAGGAAAATGGATGCCCGACAAAAGCATTCGGGCATGACAATTTTATTTTGTTAGGCGCTGTTCCTATGTGCATAACATCAGTAAGTAAGGAGTCATTTCATCCACTTCTTATTTTTTTCGGGTTTCATATCCCGCAGCCCCTCCTGCCATAAGCACGTTGTATGTGCGGCGGGCAGGTTGCTTCGAGGTAGTTTATTAATGAGGACTGATTCATATAGAAATTAAAGTGATAGCGGTGGCTTATGCTTCGCGAGCATTTGTTAAGGAAAATGAGGAACCCGATGAATCGACTCTGTAATATTGTCAAATGAATTGCACACTTAATGAATTGTGGTGCTAAGGAAACCTGTTCGCAATATTAGTTTTAACTATTCCGCTCAATAACAAAACGAACAAATTGAAGAAGAGACTGTTTCTCTGGCGAATCAGGGAAGGATGAGAGACAAGCGCGGGCATTTGCCGCAAACTCTTCCGCTTTTTGAAGTGAATACTCGATGCCGCCGTTCTTTCGGACAAAGTCGACTATCCATGTAACATCTTTTTGCTTCGCACCTTTTTTTACGAATCGCAATGCTTGCTGAGCTTCATGCCGATCGCTTTGATGAAGCGCATAAATCAGCGGCAGTGTGAGTTTCTTTTCTTTAATATCACCGCCGGTCGGTTTGCCAAGAATGCTCTTTCGCCCGAGATAATCGAGCAGATCGTCCCGTATCTGAAATGCCAATCCGACATTCTCGCCGTACGCTTTCAGTAAATTTCTTTTCTCAGGGACTTCCGTCGTGCTTGCAGCACCGATATCCGTGCACGCTGAAAAGAGCGATGCCGTCTTGTCGCTGATGATCTTAATGTAAGTCTCTTCGTCAATATTCAACTGTCGGCTTTTTTGAATCTGCAGCAATTCTCCTTCGCTCATTCGTTTCACTGCGAAGGATGTTGAATTTAAAAAGTAATAATCATGGTACTGTAACGATAACAGCAAACCGCGTGAAAGGAGATAATCACCCATCAGCACAGCCACTTTATTTTTCCAGACAGCATTGATGGAAGCAAAACCGCGGCGCGTATCGGCATCGTCGACGACATCATCGTGAACAAGTGTAGCGGAATGCAAAAGCTCGATGAGTGTAGCAGCGCGGTAGGTGCTGTCATTGATCTCGCCGCATAACTTTGCGCTGAGCATCACCAGCAAAGGGCGAACGCGTTTGCCCTTCTGGCGAAGGATGTAGCGGGTAATGAGATACACCAGAGCGACCTGAGACCGCATCGCCTCCCGAAATACGCCATCGAACTTTTTGAGTTCTTGTGTGACCGGTTCGCGAATACTATCGAGTGAACTCTCTGATGGACGAAATATACTCATGCGGGATCCTCAGGAGAAGACGCTGTCTTTTTTTGCGAATACTTTGAGATAAAAATACTGACCTCATATAAAAGGATCATCGGTAGAGCGAGAAGAGTTTGCGTTACCATATCAGGAGTCGGTGTAACGACTGCAGAAATAATAAAGATGACAACAATGGCGTGACGGCGAAACTTGCGCATGAAGCCGGGAGACAGTATTCCCATCTTGGATAAAAAATAAGAGATCATGGGAAGTTCAAAAACGAGTCCGGCACCAAGCAATAATGTAAGCATAAAGCTCACGTATTGATCAAGAGCAATATGGAGTTCGATGTTTTGAGTGCCAAAGGTCGAAAAAAAAGTGAGAGCAGTCGGTAAGAGGACGTAATATCCGAATACGACACCGGCAAAAAAACAAAACGATGTGAAGAAGACAATACGCGAGATGTAGCGGCGTTCTTTGGGGAGCAACCCCGGAGCGACAAACGTCCAAAGACAATAAATGGTATACGGCATGCTGAGAATGATTCCGCATATCAGTACAGACTCCATATACAGCATCACAATACCGTAGGGCGAAAGCACTTGTACCTTTAAGCCCAAGGATCGAAGCGGATGCAACAGTACATTTTGAACGATAAAGTCAGCGAAGAAGACACAGAGTATTGTGCCGACAAGAATTCCTAAAAGTGCTTTAATGATTTTTGAACGAAGCTCGTCGAGGTGTTCCAGAAAAGACATTTCCTTTTGGCTGGGAGATTTTCCAGCCGATTGGAATATCTTACCAAGAATGGCTTGGGTAATGCTCATCAAGTACCATTATATCAGTTCGGGGTACAGCGGGAATTTTGCACAGAGTGCTTTTACATCTTCGCTCACTTGTTTCAGTACTTTTTCATCCGTTCGGTTGCTCAGCACACGATCGATGAAGCCAGCGATGATTTCCATTTCCGGTTCTTTCAGTCCGCGCGTTGTAACAGCAGGCGTACCAATGCGAATACCGCTGGTGATGAGCGGCGATTTGTCGTCGAATGGCACGGCATTTTTATTCACCGTAATCCCTGCGAGATCCAGCGCTTCCTGGGAATCTTTACCGGTGAGATTTTTATTGCGTAAGTCGATCAACATGAGATGATTGTCTGTCCCGCCGGAAATAATATTGTAGCCGCGCTTTACTAATGCTGCCGCGAGAGCATGAGCGTTCTTGATGATTTGTTCTGCATAGGTGCGGTATTCCGGCAGAAGATTTTCACCGAAGGCAACTGCTTTGGCAGCTATCACATGCATAAGTGCGCCGCCTTGAACACCGGGAATAACCATCGAATCAATTAATTCCGACATCATCTTCTTGCGGCCGGATTTTGGCGCTACCTGTCCAAATGGATTCTCGTAATCCTTGCCGATGAGAATGAGTCCGCCGCGAGGGCCCCGGAGCGTCTTATGAGTTGTCGATGAAACGACGTGACAATAAGGAAGCGGATCGTTGTGCAGCTTTGCCGCGATCAATCCTGCTGGATGTGCAATATCGGCAAAGAGGAATGCGCCAACCTTGTCTGCAATTTCGCGGAATGCTTTATAATCGATGTTGCGCGAATAGGCACTAGCTCCAACGGTAATCATCTTAGGCTTCTCGCGCTTTGCCGTTTCTTCTACATCGTTGTAATCGATGCAGCCGGTATCCTTCGAAATGCCATAGGCTGTAAAACGATACAACTGTCCGGAGAAGTTCACCGGAGATCCATGCGTCAAGTGGCCGCCATGAGAAAGATTCATCCCCAGGACAGTATCGCCAGGTTTGATGAAAGAGAAATAAACTGCCATGTTCGCTTGCGAACCGGAATGCGGCTGCACGTTGACGTATTCAGCGCCGAATAATTTTTTTGCACGATCGCGTGCAAGATTTTCGGCAATGTCGACAAACTCGCAGCCCCCATAGTATCGCTTCGCAGGATATCCCTCTGCATATTTGTTCGTCAGAGCGCTGCCCATTGCTTCCAGTACGGCAAGGCTCACGAAGTTCTCGGAAGCGATAAGTTCCAGCTTGGTGTTTTGTCTATGAACTTCGCTTTGAATGGCGGCATAGACTTCTGAATCGGCGGTCTTAAGATTTTTCATGGGTAAGTTCTTTATGGAAATTGTTTAATAGAGTGATGAACATTTTAATAGATTCTAAAGATCTGTCAACGAGTGAATCTTTTCTATGCGGCACATATGTCGCTCGCCGCCGCTAAAAGGAGTTGAGAGAAATGTTTTCACAATTTCAGTTGCTGTTTCCCAGCTGGTGATGCGTGCACCAAAACAGAGAATATTGGCATCATTATGTTCGCGTGAAAGCTTTGCACAGGCAGGGGATTCACAGGCAGCAGCCCGGATTCCTTTATGTTTGTTGGCGACGATCGACATGCCAATTCCTGTTCCACAAATTAAAATACCCTGCAGACATTTTCCGGATGCGACCGCCTTCGAAACAACATGCGCAATATCTGGATAATCGACGGAATCTGGAGAAGTAGTACCAAAATCCTGGTACGGCTTTCCGATTTCATCCAGAAGCTTTTTCAATCGCTCTTTATATTCAAACCCCGCATGATCACTGCCGATAGCTATCATAGAATTTACTCTTCATCAAATTTGAGAAACCAAAGTTCACTTGCGGATACGGCAACAGAAAGACGAACGATGATGTCTTTCTGTAAATTATTATCGGTCGTACCGCGCAACCCAACCTGCAAACCGATATTGAGCCAAGATTCATACCCCATAGGAAGTCCGACACCGCCGCTCATTAAAAGCTCGTTGATTCCCACACCGTTGATTTGGTAATAGGTGGAGTTATATGCAAGACCGGCACGGTAAAATATTCGTTTCCAATAAGTGTCTGCTCCTTTTTCAGGTATTGCCTCGAAACCGATACTCGTACGGTAAGAATTCCGAAGTGTAACTGGATCTAAAGCAAAAGGCTTAAGGTTTCCCCAATTTTCAAATACAAAGTCGCCGAGGAATCTGTACCGGTTTTGATGTAAATAAGAGAGTCCCAACCCTACGGAAAGGGGAATGTCGGCAGTCCCTTTATGATTAGTTGTGTCGCCTTCTGAATAAATCCTTTCAGCATCCGCATCAAACGAACTTGCAGTCCCCAGTATCAAACCAAGAGACAAATTATGAAGCGAGGGAAGATCGAGGAGTTGGTCTAGACCTTCATAAATAGCTCCCAACGTGAATGTGAAACCGGAATAATAAATAGAACGATCAAAAGTAGTGCTGGTGTAATCGCTATTATCAAAACTGGATGTTTGATATTGACGTGTGTGGCCATACATATAATTCAAACGGACGCCAAGATGCAATGTGTTCAGTGGTGATCCGGAAAGTCCAAGCCCAAGATAGGAGAGTCCGCCGCTGCCGTAGAAAGTTTGATGTTGAATGGATCCGGAAAGCGTGTCAAAGTTGGAAGAACTAATCGCATAATTCACTTTGCTATACGGAGTGGCTTCTATTGACATAACGATGCCATTCTCTCGAGATATTGGAAACGCAAAAGCAAGACTTTGCAATCCGCCCGTAGAATAGAACGAAGAGCCACTGCTATCTTTCGAGGAAAAGCCGTTGTATTCAAATCCGGTAGAAAATCTTGTAAAACTAATACGACTCATACCGGCGGGATTCAAGAGGTTTATGCTTCCATCATCCACAAGGGCTATACCTGTTCCTCCCATTGCATAGATTCGACTGTCGCCATAGCGGAGGATGTCTCCAAATCCATACCGTGAGTAAGATGATCCACCTGCATGGGCGACGAGGGGGAAAAGAACTGTGAAGATAGTCAGAGTAACATTAATTCGGAAATAGTTCATAGTCAAAAACTGTGTCAACGTTTGATAGAATATGTGATGATAATTCGTGGTCTAAGTTTTATATCGAAGGCACTTTCGCTAAAAAACGTAAATAAATCAAAGGAGCCACTCTCAAAATAGCCGCACAACGCAATCTTTCGCGCTGAGGAATTGTTCAACCAACGTTTGGCGAGCCCTACTGATTCAAATGAATAAATGACACGACCACTGTCTATCGAGCTCGGGGTCAACGCAGAAAACGCTCCATCAGATATACTGTCTGTTCCTACGGAGAGCGCAAATAGTGAATCATGCAAAAATGGAGTAGGGAAAAAATTGAATTGAGGCGAGGATTTGCTCACGTTTAATGTTACTTGGAGAACCGCCCGATGAATAGAAACAGGAGTCGTAAGGAAGTTGTCAAACGAGATAAGTCCTCGATAGGAAATGCCGTTTTGGACATAAATCAAATTGTTATCAGTTATGAGACTTGCACGATCAATTGTAGGAACGTATTTAGAACTACTCACTTTGTGAACATACGTATTGGGACCGTAAGCTCCATCATAATTAACATAAAGTGCAGGCTGATAGGATGTATCAGATGTATAATACGAATAAAATCCTCTGATAACATTTGAGAACGACGGATTCGGACTAAGGATAATCCCATCATTCAAATGCATGGTGTCTGAATTTGTGGAGAACCACTCGCGCAGCATACTGGTGTCTGGAATGTCAATCGTCACCCAATCGGTGTCGCCTGCTTGAATCGTGGAGGAGTGTTTAGTGTTAACGTCGTAATAGTAATTATAGGGGGACTGGCCAACAGTGTTTAGACTAAGCGAATCATAGGTAAGTGAGTCGCCTGCCCAACTTGCTCGTGCACGATACGCATCAAAGTGCAAAACAGACATCGACTCGCCGAAATGATAAACTGATTTTAATCGAATCGTCGCGCTGGTAATCGTTGCACCTATCATCGAGTCGGGCCATGAACCAAATTTCAAGCATGCCCAAGCTTGATAGGTTTGATATTTTCCGAGCATGAACCGGTCAATCGTTGATGTGTATAAACGATTTGGGAGAGAGGAGTGACCTGTGGCATAAAATGTAGTATCACGGATAACACCATAGTCCTCTTTCGGTTGTGTTGGGCCTCCGACTGAATCGGGGGCGTCATTACATCCTGAGGATAAACACAACATTGTTCCTGTGCAGAAGAGGAGAAATAAACGAGGTAACTTCAAAATTCGATATCCTTTAATCTTTTTTCAAGTAATGTGAGGATGAGAAAGCGAATGAATTATTCTGGTACCATTGCGCACAGACTTCTGATGGCTGCCGTATGAAAAAACATCCACAACATCGGAGAGTCAATGGAAAGCCATTTCTATGGTAGAAAACAAGTACTGTTGCTGCTGACGGTGCCGTTGTGATTGCAAGTAATTCCAGTGCCATTCTGTGCTATGCGTTATGCCTCAAAAGTTCTTTATATAAATTGATGTACTTCCGTGCAGAATTTTCCCATGAAAAATCTTGCATCATGCCATTTCGCATGAGCCGCTTCCACTCTTCGGGTTGTTGAAAGACCTTCAGTGCACGCTGAATGACTTTCATCAATTCCTTCGATTCATACTTTTCAAACTTGAAACCGGTTCCTTTTCCGTTTCCCGTGTAATCTTCTACTGTATCATCTAACCCACCGGTCGCACGAACAACAGGAACCGTACCATAGCGCATACTGTACATCTGATTGAGACCACACGGCTCGTACTTAGACGGCATAAGGAACATATCCGTTCCAGCTTCGATCAAATGTGCAATTTCATTGTCGTACCCTATGACCACCGCAATGCGTTTGGAGTGTTTCTTTTGAATAGCTTCAATTTTCTTTTCGTATTCTCTTTCACCTGCTACCAGCATCACGAACTGTAAGTCAAGCCGAATAATATCCTCAATAATTTCAAAGACCAGGTCGAATCCCTTCTGATCTGCAAGACGACTGATCATTCCGATCACCGGGCGGTTCTCAGAAAATTCCAATCCGAATTTTGTGAGCAAAGCGCGTTTATTATCTACCTTTGCTTCAATGGATTTTACATCATATTTTCGGAAAGAGAATTCATCTGTGGCAGGATTCCAGATTTGATAATCGATACCATTGAGAATTCCATGCAGATCTTTTCGCCGGGTCGAAAGAAGTCCGTTGAGCCCGGCACCAATTTCGGGAGATGTACAGATTTCATCGGCATATTTTTCGCTTACAGTTGTTATACCGTCAGAGAAAAACAATCCAGTTTTGAGGAAGTTGAAGTTTCCGTATGCTTCTACACCGTTGGAACGAAACAACTCTTCAGGCAAATTTGATTTAGCAAAGGACTCCTTTGAAAATGCACCCTGATATCCCATGTTATGGATCGTGAAAACCGTTTTCATCGATTTGAAGAACGGATCAGTCAAGAACATCGTTTTGAGATAGGCAGAGATAAGTCCTGTTTGCCAATCGTTGCAATGGATGATGTCCGGCTGCCATCCAAGTCGCTTCAAGGTCTCTATGACACCACGGCAGAAGAAAATGAACCGTTCATCATTATCCTTATAATCTTTTTTCGTTGTCGGACTTTGGTAGATGCCCTCGCGGTCAAAGTAATTTGTATTGTCGAGAAAATAGACTTGAACTTTTTCTTTTAAATTATTGATAAATGATGATTTTACGTTCCCAAGTTCGGTCAAATTGCCGACTGGAATGGGGATTCCATGGAGACGGATGATATCGTGTAATCTGAACTTGCGCTCGCCGATAAATCGATACCGCGGCATCATAATACGGATTTCATGTCCAAGATCTTTGACTGCTTTCGGAAGAGCACTGGAAACATCGGCAAGCCCGCCGGTTTTAGCGAAAGGTTCTACTTCGCTCGAAACAAAAAGAATGTTGAGTGGTCTTGACATATCACCTGATTGAGGACAAATTCATTTGCAGAGCTAATTTACCCAAATGTTGCCACAACTGCAAAACAATTCTTGGAATATCAGCGTACGATGTAAGTTTTCTTTAACCGCTCTTTTCCTAAGAGATATTCCAATCTTGCTTGCTTGACAATCTTCATTTCATTCATTATCTTATCATAAGTTCATGACGTGCTGTTCTATTAATGGAGAGTATATCGAAGGCTTGATAAAGGTTCATTCCTAAAGTGTCGCAGTGTAAAAAGTTAGGAATTGTATTTGCCGTAGAAACCTTTTTCAAGTTCGGCTGAGACTCTCTATACATGTTTAGCCGAACGAGAAGACCATTATTTCTCGGTCGGCTTTTTTTTTATGAAAAAAACTATTGCCATATTTTCCTCGATCTTTGTCGGAACTTTAACCGGCATTGCTCAACCGATGACAGATATACGCATCGTGAGTGAAGATCAACATTCCGTAGTTCTTGAGTTTACACCGCACATTCAAGCTGAACATGTTTCTGGAAAACAAGGCACTATCTTTACTCGATTTCGGTTCTTCGAAAGTCAAATAGCATACGATTTAACAGGCAGGACCGATTTTATCCGGGCTGTTCTTTTGCTCCTTCCGTCTCCACACTATTCGCTTCAAGTCTTAGCAAGTGAATATCAAATCAGAGATACGGTCAAGCTGCTGCCTAAACCGACGAGGAAGGCCCTCAAGGATTTCGGCGTCAGCGAAAGCTATGAGGATACAAGTTTTGCTCGAACGGCACTAGCACCGGGACAAAACGTTCTCGCCGAGCTTATTCATGTTGGGCAGACGAGCATAGGATGCGTTGGAACTCTTCTCTTGCACCCTGTTCAGGCGATTGACAAAGAGAAGGTCAAGATATATTCACGCATTGTTGTTCGGCTTAATTTTACAAATGCTTTTCCTGCCGGTTTGGTTTCTTCTTGTCTGCTGAGGGGCGACTTGCCACAAAAAGCTCAATTAGCAAAAATGCCAAAAGTAAGTTCCCGGCAATCTGCGAATGAAGATTCTCCGCTTGCGCAAGGCCAATGGTATCGCATAGAAGTATCAGATACTTCAACTGGCATGTATAAATTGGATTATAATTACTTCCACAGTTTGAATATCTCGATAAGCGATATCAACTCCATCAGATTGTATGGGAATGGAGGCTTGGCAATTCCGGATGATAATACGAGCCCGCGGCCAAACACGCTATTGGAAATTCCGCGGTTGGTGATAGATAAAAATAATGATGGAATTTTCGATCCAGATGATTATGTAGTCTTTTATGGCCGGGGAGTGAGAGGTTGGCTCTATAAAGGAGGCAACACTTTTCAGCATTATATTAATCCGTATACAGAAAAAAATTATTACTTTTTTACCGTTACCCAAGGCCGCGGCAAACAGATGGATACACTTTCTGCTTCAGCCATTTCTCCATTAGCATTCAAGCCGGCAAGTTTTCAGGAAAAATTATTCGTTGAAGAAGAAAAGTATAATCTCCAGAATTCAGGGCGTCGATGGGTTGGAAAATTATTTGCAGGGACGGATGCCGGCACATATAATAAACCACTGCCGGGATTGGTCGCAACATCTCCGATTACCTATCGGTTCAAATTTTTGCACCGGTCGGCAACCTATGATTATTTGGATGTTTTTGAGAACGGCCAGCTTCTTCAAGATGGATCTGTAGGGATGAGAGCTATCGACTTGGGCACTTCTTCTACATTTGCAGGCGAAGTAAATCTCAATCCAACGCGAACAGGTGGGGTGCCGAATGATGCGAGTGTTGTAAAAATCCAGGTGAGGAGCAGTAATCAGGACGCGAAAACATGGTTGGATTGGCTGGAAATATATTATCAGCGAAGGTTTGAAGCTGTAAACGACGTTCTTATCTTTACTTCGCCTGATGTCACTGGATCGGTTCAGTATGATATTAGTAATTTTTCAAGCGATGTACGTGCATTTGATGTTACCGATCATAGTAATGTGAAAGAATTAAAATATTATTCCGCTGTTCCCTCGGTATGCAAAATTCAGCTTCAGCAGACAGGTGGATCTATTCGTGAAATCGCGGTGGTTGGTAAAACTGGATTTAAAACACCTGTAACAACGATAAAAATTGAGAACACGATAAATCTGCATAATGTTCAATCACAGTATGATTTCATCATTATTTCTCCACCGGAGTTTCTTTCTGAAGCGAACCGGTTAAAGGCACATCGCGAATCACAGCCTGACCCACTCAACACGCTCGTTGTGGATATCAATCAAATCTATAGCGAATTTTCAGGCGGCATACCAGACATTCTCGCAATACGAGAATTCTTGAGATATACTCAAGAGAATTGGATAAGTCCTGTTCCGCAATATGTCCTCTTGTTTGGCTGGGGATATTTCGATTATAAGAACATTATCACAAATCCAAGTCAACGTAATTGGATTCCTCCATACGAGACAGAGGAATCTCTTGATATAACCAATACAAGTTATTCAACTGATGATGAGTTTGTTATGTTAGGTTTAGACTCTCTCTATTCGATTGCGATCGGACGTCTTCCTGCGCGCAGCGTCCAAGAGGCATCTGTATTGATCAATAAAATTATTTCGTATGAGACGACTGCTCCTGTCGATTCATGGCGAAATAGTTTAACATTGGTTGCCGATGACGGAATAACTTCAACCGATGAGGATAATGGATCTGATTTTACGGACCCGACCGAAGCACTTGCCGAAAGCAATGCAGCTAAAAGTTTTGAAAAGAAAAAAATTTACATCGTCGAATACCCAACCGTGAACAGCGCTTCCGGCCGCAGGAAACCCAATGCAAATACGGCAATTGATGATGCAATAAATCAAGGTACACTTTTAACAAATTTCATTGGTCACGGGAACGAGCAATTATGGGCGCATGAATATATTTTTACACGAGAAGATGATCTGCCGAAACTATTCAATCGAGACCGTTTGACTTTCGTTGTTGCAGCAACGTGCAATTTTGGCAAGTACGACGATCCAAGCATACTCAGTGCGGGCGAACAACTTGTAACCATGGAACAAGGTGGTGCAATTGGGAGTCTCGTAGCATCGCGTGCAGTCTATAACAGCCCGAATGTTGTGCTCAATACAAGTTTTTTTTTATATTTATTAACAAAGGATAGTACCGGAAGAAATCCTAGATTAGGGGATGCAGTGCGAATTGCAAAATCTCTTAACCATGATGCAGAGAATACTCAAAAATTTCATCTGTTCGGAGATCCGACACTTCGACTTCTCATGCCGAAGAACGTTGCCTCAATTGATAGCGTGAATGGGAGATTAACATCGAGTATAGTTGCAATGAAATCCTTGGCACACGTACCTATTCAAGGTGCAATGAAACTGAATAATGGGACACCAATAACATCATTCCAAGGGAAAGGTACACTTCAGGTTTTCGATTCGCAAAGAGAAGTTCACATCGTAGAAGGAGTTGGAGATTTTCGATTTAAGGAAAACGGCAGTTTGCTCTATCGAGGTGGTGTATCTATTCATAGTGGACAATTTAAAACGACTATTCCTATACCCAAGGATGTGACCTTCGGAAACCGAGCACGAATTTCGATGTATGCGAATGACACAACCAACGCAACCGATGGAGCGGGATATACTGAAAATGTAATGATCAACGGAATCGATTCAACTGCAGCAATTGATACGGTAGGACCGCAAATCTCGATATATCTCAATGATCTTAATTTTCGTCCTGGAGATGTTGTAAAAGGCATTGACTCCTTGATCGTACGATTGAATGATGAAAGTGGTATCAACACATCGACGGCTGGAGTAGGGCATCAATTGTCGGCAACGATCAGCAACCCGGATCGGACTTTTAATCTATCGAATTATTATCAAAGTGACTTTAATACATATAAATCGGGTGAAGTACGCTATCCCTTACCCGATCTCAGCGAGGGCAAATATACGCTACGCGTAAAAGCCTGGGATGTTCAGAACAATTCATCAGAGGCAGAAACATATTTTGAGGTCTCTCTTGCCGATGATCTCACAATGTTGAATGTGGTGAATTATCCCAATCCATTCTCGAATTCCACAACCTTTACCTTCCAGCGTAATGTAATCGATCCGATCAATGTAGAGGTAAAAATATTTTCGATCGCGGGCAGACTTATCGAGAAAATGAGCGTACAAAATATCACGGATCGTTCTGTAAGAATTCCATGGGATGGAAGAGATCATGATGGAGCCAGTCTTGCCAATGGCATCTACTTGTACAAACTGATTGTGCGTAGTCAAAATGGGCAACACACAAGCGAAACCATCGGCAAGCTCGCTGTTGTACGCTGAAATGATAATACAGCGTTCAGAATATTGAAAAAGGATGTTCTATAATAGAATCTCAAAAACACATTCAAGTATATTCTAGAAAATGCAATGGTACTCAACACTCACAGTCTGGAGGTTACCTATATGACGAAGAAAATTATTGTCGTTCTGTTTGTATTCGGATTATTTTTCTCGAATATTGCCCAAGCTCAGACGACACAAACTACAGCAGTCCCATTTTTGCTCATAGTACCGGATTCGCGTGCAGGCGGGATGGGCGAGACAGGCGTGGCGATAGCGGATAATGTGTGGGCTGTGTTTTGGAATCCTGCAGGCCTTGCATTCCAAAATGGCGCTGAACTTGCAATGACCCATACGAACTGGCTCCCCGGTTTGGGATTATCTGATATATGGATTGCTCATGCAGCGTATAAACAACCTGTCGAAGAATTGGATGGAGTTATCGGCGGTCAACTCACATATCTCAACCTTGGTGAATTTAATAGAACGACTTCTGCCGGGCCGGAAATCGTAGGAACATTTACAGGATATGAACTTGCTCTTTCGGCGACCTATAGCACAAAACTCAGCGAACAACTCGGAATTGGTACCAGCGTCAGAATTATTTATTCACATCTTGCACCTCACGGAGCCGGGCAAGAGCAGGGAAGCGGGACATCCACCGGATTTTGTTTCGATCTCGGATTGTTATATCGCCCGCTTTTTCTTGAAAAGAGTCTGAGTTTTGGAACGAATCTGTCCAATATTGGTCCAAAGATGTCATACGTCGACAGGGCACAAGCCGATCCTCTTCCCATGAATCTTCGTCTTGGCATCGCGTATAAGGCTCTTGAAAGTGAATTTAATAATCTGACATTTACCATAGAGGTGAGTCGGCTACTGGTGGCGAGATGGGGTGCAAACTCCGACGAATTCTATAAGGCTTTCTTTACGACATGGACGCAGGGAAATATCAGTGAACAAATACGTCGATTCGATTCCGGATTAGGAATGGAATATTGGTACGGTTCGCCGAAGTTGATTGCAATTCGTGCCGGATATTTCTATGAAGATCCTCGAGAAGGTAATCGAAAGTTTATGACCTTTGGCGCCGGTATCCGATATGATCTTTATGGCTTCGATTTTGGATACATTAGTGCTCTTGAGGGACAACATCCACTTGATGGAACGTTACGCCTCACACTATCGATGGGCTGGGGTGGTGAAGGGCGGTAGGTTTCTTAAAAACTCGACGTTCTTTAAATCGATATATGGAATATGAGATTTTTGTGGGGTAGTCTTTTGTGAAATATCCCGGACAGCGGATATAAATTATACATGTGATTCTTTTGACAAGGTAAAATCCTAAGAAGTAATGGAATTTTCAATTCTTGGGATTTCAACCAACATACTATTTTGCATAACTTGAATGAGGAAATGTAGGAGTCTCTGTGACACGTGTATGGGCCATGAGTGTGTTTTTTCTTTTGAGTTCTTTATCACTTGGACAAACACGAATTAAAGTATCTCATCTCCTGCGCGAGGCTATAGCTCCTCTTCAAGTTCGGTTAGCTCAATCGACTCCGATTGACACTATTCGTATACTTGCCATCATGGTTCAGTTCCAAACGGATAACAATGAACAGACGACCGGAGACGGTACGTTTCAGATCACAGGTTCTCCGGCACAGATTGACCCGCCTCCGCATGATTCAACATATTTCAGAAATAAAATCCGATTTGTTGAAAATTATTTCCATAAGGTTTCGAATAGATTTTTAACAATAACTGGTTCTGTTGTTTCTCAGAGGATCATGCTTCCGAAACAGATGGCTGAATACTCACCGCCAACAACAGGGACAGATAATAGAAAACTTGCTGAACTTGCAGTTGAAAGCTGGCACATAGCAGATTCACTTCATCCGGAAATTGATTTTTCAAAGTATGATGTATTTGTTATTTTTCATGCAGGGGCGGGACGTGATATTGACTTAGTAAGTTCGCTGGGGTACAATCCTACACCGTATGATATTCCATCACTCTATTTAGATTCGACCGCATTCGGTGCGGCGCTTGAACAGTCATCGTTTCCAGGTATCGTGAGCGGCGATATCAAAAACACAATCATTCTCCCGGAAACCGAGTCTCGTGTTATCTCCGGCGAAATTCTTCAACTGAGCAGCAATGGCTTGTTTGCCGCTTCTCTTGGCAGTTATTTAGGATTGCCGGATTTGTTCGATACAAAAACCGGCCGTTCCGGAATAGGACAATTCGGATTGATGGATGGAGCAAGTATTTTTGCTTATAACGGACTCTTTCCTCCGGAACCAAGTGCATGGGAAAAAATATATTTAGGATGGATAGCACCGATTCCTGTCAGAAGTTCAACTGCTCATCTTCTATTGCCGGCTGTCGGATTGAGTGATGTTGGAGAAGATACCGTTTATCAAATTCCAATCAGCAGTTCGGAATATTTTTTGGTTGAAAATAGAAATCGAAATCCTCATGGAACAGGTCTCTCTCTAACGTTTGCTACTGCAAGAGGCGATTCTATCGTTCATTGTAATCAAGATACAGTAGGCTTTCGGTATTATGATGTAAGCGGAATCAGTGGTTCAGTTGTAGATGTGAGTAACTTCGATTGGGCAGTGATAGGCGATATGACGGACGGAACCGGGAAATATGACGGCGGCGGCATATTAATTTGGCATATAGACGAGAATATTATTCAGGCGGGATTGAAATCTAACACAGTGAATGCTGATATCGAACATCGCGGAGTAGAGTTGATGGAAGCTGATGGTTCAAAAGATATTGGACAAAGCTATGGATCCCTTGATGCAGGTTCTGGAACAGAAAATGGAAGTCCGCTCGATTGCTGGTTCTCCGGTAATTCTGCAATCCTCTACAAAAATATCTTTGATCGAAATTCTTTCCCAAATAACAACAGCCATTCCGGAGCTGCGAGTTTAATCACAATTAGGAATTTCAGTGCACGCTCACCGAATATGACAGTAACGATTGAAATAGGAAGTTCTGTTCTCAAGCGGGACACAGCATTATCCCGTCCACTCGCTCATGCGACCACGTACCCCACATCGACAAAAAATCATCATCTCTATCTGCCGCTCAATGACAGCATCTTTGCATTCCAGAGCAATGGAAGAAGTTTGACGAACGACGCATCCGGTCTATTCTCCGGTAAGAAAAGCAGCTTTGGCGTTGCTGTGTATCAGCAAGCGGGAATCGAAATAGTGGCAAGTGTTCAGGATAGTGCTCTTAATATTTATCAACTTACTTCTCCCAATGCGCAAGGTGTATTCGATAGCCTGCATATCTTCACACGGACAATCCCCGAGAGATTCACAACATCTCCATGTTTCTCTTCATTGAGTATTCTGTCGACTATTCTCATCGGAACGGATTCAGGAAGAGTGTATGAGTTTACTATCAATGGTGATTTGATTTCTCAACGTTTTGTCCGAAGCGGACCGATAACCTCTCTTGCACTCTTGCCAACACCTTCGTTATCAAAACCTGAAGAATACTTTTGTATATCCGGAAATCGTATGTATAGTGAACGAGATTCCGCTGAATTACCTGATTCGCAAAACAAGTGGACGCTTGCCGCGGCAGTCTCGCCTAAAGGGAACTATGTCGTTGCAGCAGAAATAAACGGGAACAGAATAGTATCTTTTGATCAATCATTATCACAGAAGCTCTTCGAAGTGAGTGTGCCCGGTTCTGCTCTCCAAGAGCTTGCCATAGCAGATATCGATGGAGATGGCGAGAAAGATGTCATTGTTCAATCAGCAACTCACATATCGGTTTTGAGCCGGGCGGGTGTTGACCTCGATGGTTTTCCGATTCAAGCGAGAGGCGCCAATGAATTTACCGGTACACCTTTGATCATCGATTTTGATGGAGACAGTAAACTCGAAATCATCACATTCACGAATGACGGTGAGATGTGGGTGTACAATCGAAATGGAAAATTACTGACAGGTTTCCCGATTCAAGTGACTTCTCCGGGAAAATCATTTCCCACAGCGTATACAGACTCTGCGAGCACAGGAGGAGTCGTTGTCCTTTCAGAAAACGGTTCACTCGACGCGTTTCTCACATCAACGACATTCACGGCGAATTCCTTGGCGTGGTGGCAGCATCTCGGCGATGAAAGACACAGCAATGCAGAGTGGACTCAGACAACATCGCATCCTCTCTCTCCGGAATTTTTACCAAAGTCGCGTGTCTATAACTGGCCCAATCCTGTCTATGGCCGTTCCACACACATTCGGTACTATACTTCCGAAGAAGCGAACATCACCGTTACCATTCTCGACCTCTCCGGCGTGAAAATAACGGAATTGAAGGGAAGAGGAACCGCGGGAATGGATAGTGAGATTTCTTGGGATGTTTCAAATATTCAAAGCGGCGTTTATCTTGCACGCATCGAAGCACATGGCGTCACTCAAAACGAAGTAACGATCATCAAAATTGCCATCGTAAAGTAAGATAAAATGTTGACGGCAAGAAACGAATCTGTTGTTGTCGTGAGGGAGCTTGAAGTATAATTTATTTTTGATACTCATTCTTTTATGTATGGCGTCATCCATTGTCCTTGCCCAGGATGATTTTTTTCATCCGGAACTGGAATGGCAGACCATTGAGACGAAACATTTTCTTGTTCATTTCCATCAAGGGACAGAACGAACAGCACGGGAAGTTGCAAAGGTTGCTGAAAGTGTCTATGGGCCGATTACAACGATGTACGGACATGAGCCTGATTCACGGATAAATTTTATTATTGCTGACTATGACGATTATTCCAACGGCGGCACAGATTTCATCAATAATAGAATTGTGATTTGGGCATCCGCAACGGATTTTGAGCTGCGGGGAACACATCCATGGTTGTGGGATGTCGTCACGCACGAATTTACACATATGATTCAGCTTCAAACAGCACTAAAATTTGGCAGAAAAGTTCCTGGTATTTATCTCCAATGGCTTGGCTATGAAAAAGAACGGCGTCCGGATGTTCTGTATGGATATCCCAATGTCATTGTCTCGTACCCCCTTTCCGGTTTTGTCGTACCCAGCTGGTTTGCAGAAGGAACCGCGCAGTACAATGATCCTTCATTTCAATATGACACGTGGGATACCCACCGCGATATGATTTTACGGATGTATATGATCGATGGAAATCCGCTCTCATGGGAAGAAATGGGATTTTTTGAAAAGACGGCATTGGGGAGTGAATCGGTTTATAATGCAGGATTTTCACTTGTCGGATATATTGCTCAACACTATGGCGTGGAAAAACTTCGGGAAATATCAAGGCAGCTTGCAGCACCGTTCCGCCTGACTATGGATGGAGCCATCGAAGCATCATTGGGAATCACAGGCAAAGAGCTCTACGAAGAATGGAAGAAAGAAAAAATAATTCAGTACAAACCTTTGGCGGATTCTTTGCGTTCGATGCGCATGGATGAGGAAATTATCGAGAACGAAGGATTCTGGAATTTCTATCCTGTCTTTTCACCGGACGACGCTTCGATTGCATACATCTCGAATAAAGGCAGGGATTATTATTTAACAAGCGTTTATCTCTATGATCGAATAAAAAAGAAATCAAAGATGATCGTTCCGCAGGCAAATTCAACTCTTTCCTTTTCTCCAAACGGACAGAATATTTATTATGCACGAATCACGCGAAAAAATCCACATTGGTCTGCATACAGTGATCTCTTTAAGTACAATATTGCGACAGAAAAAGAGGAACGCTTAACGTATGGTCTGCGTGCATTTAATCCCAAGGTATCTTCCGATGGGAAAAAAATTGTTTATACGTCCGGAAGCAACGGGACACTGAATCTTGCTATCTGTGATACGAATGGAAAAAATAATATTCAGGTAACACATTTTACTCATGGCGAACAGGTCTACACTCCTGTGTGGTCAAATGATGGAAAGAAAATTGCATTCGGATATTCGGTAGAACATAATCAATCGGTGGCTCTCATCGATTCGAATGGAGAGAATTATCAACTCCTGTCACACTCAGGCGATTGTCGAAATCCATTCTTCGCTTCAGATTCAACGCTGTATTATTCATGGGATAGAGGCGGAATATTTAATATTTACTCGCTCAATCTTAAAACGAATATTGAACGGCAGCTCACAAATGTTCTTGGAAGCGCTTTTCTTCCAACGCTTGATAAAAAAGGTAACTTGACATATGTGACGTATACATCTTCAGGATATAAAATCGCTTTTACACATCAAGACGCGAGCAACGCACCGGTCTCTGTATCAAATTATTCACCGGTGAATCGCTCGTTTACTTTCGATCAACCTCAGGGGGTGGATAAATCGAAAGCGGATACAATTTCTTTGTTCACGAGCGGCAATCAATCATATGTTCCAGACACTGCAGTATATAAGGCGAGGCCCTACAGGTCTGTCTTCACGAGCATTACACTCATACCACTGCTCCGTTTTGATAATTACACGCAAAGCAGTAATGTTCTGGATATGATCAAGCCTGGCTTGTATGTGAGTTCCTTAGAAGTGCTCAATACGATGGATATTTTTGGTGGTGCTGCAATAAACAGGAAATGGGAAAGGGATCTTTTTCTTATTGCCGAGTATCGGGATCGTTTACCAATTCTTTATCAGATCGGTTTGGAGCCAACCGCCACGCTTGAATTATATAATGTTACCCGAAAAAGAGAGAACGTGCCATTCAACCTCTATGTAGATTATCTGCGAACATTTTATACTGACTTAACATACAACCTTTTTGAATTTGACATTTCTCTTTCACAGAAAATATTCACAGAAAATTGTGACTTGAAGGTAACCTATTCGCTGAGCCGCTATGGTCAGGATTTTGGGAGTTGGTTCCATCCAACGTTCGGCGTCATACCAGCTACAAGTTCAACGTATTTTATAGGTAATAATTTCTCGGCGAAGTTTAAATATGACGGTATTCTGCGCACCATAGACAAAGACATCAATCCCGTCGGAAGATTGTTCTCGTTGAAATATTCCTACGAGATGAACAAATTCAATCCACTTGATTCTATGAAAATAGTAAATGGTCTCCCTGTTCCGATCTATACAGATTATAAAATTCATCGGCTCGAACTGAATTGGAACGAACACTTCGCGCTTCCTTTTCAACGCCATACGCTTTCCTTTACACTCAACGCCGCCGGCATCCTTGGTCCCACTGTTGACGAGTTTTTTGATTACTATGCAGGCGGATTTGTCGGAATGAGGGGGTATCCTTTCTATGCTATCGGCGGCAACAAATCTGTGACACTCAACGCGGCCTATCAATTTCCTCTAGCTACGGAACTTAATTTCCGAATTCTCCAGATCTATTTCAAAAAACTTTTTGGTTCTGCATTTTACGATATAGGAGATGCATGGTCGGGGGAAACACCTTCTATGGATCAATGGAAGCGGGATGTCGGCTTCGAACTTCGACTTGAGACATATTCCTTCTACGCATATCCCACGCGTATTTTTTTCTCAGGCGCCTACGGCTTGGATCGATTCTCATGGTATGTAAGGGATATTACTACAACGACTGTACAGTATGGACACGAATGGCGCTTCTATTTAGGCGTGCTCTTCGGATTTGAGTTGAACGATATTCTTCTACGTCAATGTATGAGGTGAAAAATGAAATCCCGGCTGATGATATTGGAAATCTGCGGCATTTTTCTTTTGTGTATGAATATGCATGGACAATACAGAATCGATCCCGCAGTTCAAAACAGCGGATGCTCACTGACAGGCAATTTGCAGTATGATTTGTCAACGGATATCAATGGCGACAGCATTGCGGACAGTTCTGTTGCCGCGAGTACAGTAGTCTATCAGAGATTATACTCTCCCTTGAGAGCCGGATTATTCTCCGCTGTCATTCCGGGTGCAGGTCAATTATATACGGAAAATTACTGGCAGAGTGCCGCGTTCTTCGGGGCAGAAGTATTGATGTGGGTTATTTATGCTACGTATGAAAATAAAGGTAACAACAAAACAGATTTTTTTCAAAAATATGCTGATACAAACTGGTCGGTGGCAAAATATGCTGGTTGGATCAATGCTAACTTCGGTCAGGCGATATCTATTATTATAGATCCGAGTCTTAAACCATGGCAATGTGTCCACTGGGATGAATTGAATGCTGCTGAGGATGCAATAGGCGTAACAGTAGGAACAGGTTTTAGTCATAAACTTGCACCATACGGTGACCAACAATATTATGAAATGATCGGGAAATATTCTCAATTCGGCGGCGGCTGGAGTGATGCAAGCGGGTTTACGAAAGAAGATGTAATTACAAATAATGGAATAGGCAATGTATCGCCTCAGTTTCTTGCCTACAGCAAAATGAGAGGAGACGCAAACAGTTTTTATAATATCGCTACTACCGTTTCCTATATCATCGTTGCGAACCATGTGTTGAGCGCACTTGAGGCGGTTTGGAATGCGTCAAAGTTGAATCATAGGATTAAATTGCATGGTCATATTGAATCGAGACGGATTTACGGAAATATCGTAGAGTTCGTTCCTACACTGCATGTAGAGTATGAATTATAAAAAAACGTAACTGCTCAATGTATTTTTCGTTAGAAATAGAGAAAGTATTCTCTCTTCTCACAGGAGAGGGTTAGCCTGCCCGCTGCACAAAGTGTGCTTTGGCAGGCGGGGGTGAGGTCAAAGAATAACAGACCCCACCTTAGTCCTCCCCTAAGAGGGGAGGAAACCAATCAAAGAATGGTATAATTGAAAAGTATAATGAGTAGTTATAAAAGAACGTCGAAAAAGCAGCAGAGCACCGCTCTCCATAGAATACGCTTAATCGCTGCACCATCTTGATTGGCATATCTTTGTTTGATACATTGCTAAGGAAAAGTCCTCTTAAGAGCTGCCCATGAACCATGTATTGACTTTACTGCGTTCAACACTCATGGAAGAGACGGTAGTGAGATGAAACGCCTATTTTCTCCATGGAGATCTGTCTATATACAATCCTTTCAAGGCGGCAAGAAATCAAAGGAATGCCTCTTCTGTAGAATCGCAAAGGAACACGATGATAAAAAGAATCTTATCGTGTGGCGCGGGAAAGAATGTTTTGTAGTGATGAACAGGTATCCGTACAACAACGGTCATGTGATGGTTGTGCCCTATAGGCACACTTCATCGATGGGTACACTGACGGATAAAGCGAACTTGGAAGTTATGAAAACGGTTGCACGGTGTATGCAGGCACTGCACGAGAACAGCAAACCGGTAGGATTTAATTTCGGTGCAAACGTAGGAAGAGCGGCAGGTGCGGGCATTGACAAACACATTCACTTCCATCTTGTCCCCAGATGGAATGGAGATACGAATTTTATGCCGGTTGTGGCTGAGACAAAGATGATTTCCGAAGATATTCGCAAGACATGGAAATCGCTGAAAAAAGAGTTCAAGAAGATTACAAACAGTAAATAGTGAAGAGTGAACGGTATATCAAGTTCATTTTTAAAAAATAACATAATTATTAACAAAAATAATGGGAACATTCATCTCCAGTACTCCTATGAAAAAAAATCTCTTGTTGTTCATCTCACTATTGATCTTACAATTTTGTCTTTCTCTTCATGCCCTAGGGCAGGAGGAAGATGATAAAGAAAAGATTATTCAACAAGCTCAGCAAGATATTTCTATAAAACTCTCTCCGGAACAAGTGCGTGCAAAGTTGAAAGAACTTGGCATGACCGAAGAGGATGCTATCAGAAGAGCACGCGAGCGGAATATTGACTTAGAGCAATTTCTGCAGCAAGCCCAGGGCGGAAAAATAAAAACGACGAAAACAGCGCCAGAAAATCCAAACACACCGGCTACGGTGACTCAGGAAACAGCACCGCTGAGCACGATGGCGGTAGAGAAAGATTCAATTCCACCGGAATTTAAAAATAGAAAGTCCATAGGAGATCTCAAAGCATTCGGATACGATATTTTTCAATATAGTGTTACAACTTTTGAACCAAATGTTAATATTTCGATTCCACCCGGATACACCCTGGGATCGGGCGATGAAATATTGTTAAATGTATGGGGTGATACTCAGCTCTCATATCAATTGGCCGTAAACCGTGATGGGAGTCTATTAATTCCTAATGTTGGTCAAATTCCTGTCAACGGATTGTCAGTGGAACGCTTGAAATCAAAGCTTCTTGAGCGAATGTCGCAAGTCTATGCAAGTCTTCGGCGCGGCCAACCGAATGCTACTTCATTTCTTGATGTTTCACTTGGTAAGGTTCGCACGATTCAAGTTTTCGTTTTAGGTCAGGTGAAGAAACCGGGGGCATATTCTCTTTCGGGTTTGTCAACAGCGTTTACGGCACTCTATTACGCCGGTGGGCCTGCCGTTACAGGTTCGCTTCGTGAGATATCGGTGCGGCGCGGAGCAACAAATGCGGGAACAATCGACTTTTATGATTTTGCAATCGACGGCGATAAGTCGAAAGATATTCGATTGCAGGACGGAGACGTTGTCTTCGTGCGATTTGCCGGAAGGCGTGTCGCCTTAGAAGGAAAAGTACGCAGGCCTGCTATCTACGAATTAAAATCAAAGGAAAGTCTTTCAACACTTCTACGTTTTGGAGGCGGATTGGCGTATGATGCTGACTTTCGACGTATTCATATAGAACGTATTGTGCCTTTTGAAAGTCGCGATCAGTATCAACGATCTCTCCTTGACCTCGATGTTCAATTCACTGCAGTCGAACAATTGACAAATAGTCCGACAGAATTGAGCGATGGCGATATCGTTCATATTCGTCCCATTCGTCAAGATTATGAAAATAGAATAACAATATCTGGAAATGTTCAGAAACCGGGAGTATACGAACTCAAGAAGGGGATGCATATTCATGATCTTATTCTCGCGGCGGATAGTTTGCTTGAAGATACTTTTTTAGATCGGGGAAATATTCTGCGCGTTTTGCCTGATCTACGAAAACAGATTATTCCTTTTAACGTACAAAAGGCGATAGATGGAAACGAAGAAGACAATATTGCTTTGGAGCGCTTAGATAGTGTTTACATCTATAAGACGACATATTTTCATCCAGAGAGAAAAGTTTCAGTATCAGGATCGGTGCGTACTCCCGGCATCTTTCCACGTACTGAAAAACTTATGCTCTCAAGTGTTATCATTTCGGCCGGTGGTGTTACAGAAGAAGCAGAACTGTCACGCATAAACGTTTCTCGTCGCGATACGACATCCGAACAGAATTATTCACTCGTGTTTGACCGAACGATGCCCTCGCAATATTGGAATACACCTTTTCAAGAGGATTTTGAACTTGCAGATGAAGATCACATCGAAGTATTAGCAAATCCTCGAATGACTAAAATGAGGTTCTGTTCCATTCAAGGAGAGATTCGTTATCCCGGTACCTATGCAATCGAATATGAAGGTCAACACTTAATGGAAATCATTCGAAAAGCAGGAGGATTTAAAAATACGGCGTACCTCGCCGGAGCAAAATTTATAAGGCGATCAGGTAAAGAAAAGATTCAGGTTCCTATTGATCTGAATAAAATTATGGAAGATACCACTATTCTTGATAATCTCGTACTTCTCAATGGAGATTCGTTAGACGTTCCGTCGAATCAAAATGTCGTTATCATTTCAGGAGAAGTCTACTTTCCCTCTGCTGCTCTTTATAAAAAAGGGGCAAGTTTATCGTATTATCTGCATCAAGCAGGAGACGTGACACAATATGCTGAAGAGAGTGAAACAATTGTAACACTCCCGGGGGGAAAGAAATGGGAAAAAGGATGGTTCCTCCCTCATCCGGAAATCCTTGCCGGTTCGTCTATCTATGTTCCAAAGAAAAAAGAAGACAAAGGAGAAAATCTGCAAATCATTCGTGATTGGGCGATTATTATCGCAAATACTGCGGTGATTGCGATCGCTGTTGTTCAATTGAAGAAATAGTAAAGAGTGAAGAGTAAAGAGTGAAGAGTGAAGAGTAAAGAGTGAAGAGTAAAGAGTGAAGAGTGAAGAGTAAAGAGTGATTAGTTCGTAGTTACTAGTTTATGGAAGATTGGAAGAGCAAGTAAAATCAAGGTTGAAAACAGATTTATGGAACAAAAAAAACTTAGATGTAGCAAACGATGAGAAGAGCATTGACTACATGCAGATTCTTTCGATTCTCTGGAACTCGCGGAAGATCATTGGAATTGTTACCAGTGTTGTAACGGTCTGAGCAACGATAATCTATTGAATATATCAGGTAAAAAAATAAGGGTCCTAACAGTACTACTATCTAATAATTTCTGTGACTATGGAGCATCTGATGCAAATAGGATCAATTCAATTTGATTTAAAAAATGCAGTACCGAGGATATTTTCACAGTGGAAAAAGATAATAGCGTACAGCTTCGGTGCGACACTTATGGTCGCGATTTATGTTTTCTTTATTCCAAATATTTATACTGCCGAGACAACAATCTTGCCGGAACTGGAAAAGAATAAAATGCTCGGTATGATCTCTTCGTTAGATTTAGCATCGGCAACAGGGCTATCTCTTGGCGAGACGCCCGTATCGAAGCTCTATCCTCTCATTATTAAAAGCTCACGTGTTTTGCATGAAGTCATCTATACAAAATACAAAACTCAAGAATTTACAGATTCTGTGGATTTGATACGGTTTTGGAAAATTGCTGCGAAAAGTGAAGATGAAAACTATGAAGCTGCTCTCAAGATATTGAGAAATCGGATGGATGTAACTTTTGATAATAAATTAGGAACGTTGATATTTAAAGTTGATATGGAGGAGCCAAAATTGGCCGCCGATGTTGCTAATTGTGTCACACGACAGCTTGACGAGTATACGCGTAAGAAACGAAAAACAGGAGTCATTCTGCAGCGGGAATTTATAGAAAAGCGCCTGCAGGAAATTAAAGCGGCATTGGAGACGGCAGAAGATTCGTTGACTTCATTTAGAAGTAAGAATAGAAGAATTACCGACTCTCCCGAGCTCATGATTGATCAAGAACGGCTGACACGCAGCGTGCAAATTAATTCGACAATATTTATTGAACTCACCAAGCAAGTTGAAATAGCAAAGATCGAAGAGATTAAGAATATTCCTATCATTAACATTTTAGATGAAGCTCGAATTCCTCTCGTAAAATCCTATCCGCACCGGCTTACAACGATACTATGGTTTTTTGTTGTCGCACTGATGACACTTTCTCTTGGAATGGGTTTCCAACCACAACTCAAGTCCCTCTATAGTATCGTACAAGAATATATCCCAAAAAATCTTTCGTATGCAAAAGAAAAATGAACAAGAAAGTAGATAGGTCGTTTGGTTCGTAGTTCATTGGTTCGTTGTTGTGGAGTTCGTAGTTTTTGGAGAATTGTAGTTAATGATTTTGTGAGTTGGTGATTTGGTGATTAAATTATATGCGAAGAATTAAATGAAAATTGAGTTCTTAAAAAAAGTTGCAGAAAAGAAGGCAGTCATTGGTGTTATCGGTTTAGGGTACGTCGGGCTGCCTCTCAATCTTTGTTTTGTTGAAAAAGGTTTTCGTTCGATAGGATTCGATATTGACAAAACAAAAACAGATTCATTGAAATCCGGAAGATCGTATATACAACATATTCCTCCCGAAAGAATTCAAAAGGCGCTTCAAACAAAACTTTTCGAGCCTACCATAGATTTTTCAAAACTCAAAGAATGCGATGCAATTCTCATAGCTGTTCCAACGCCGCTCAATAAAAACCGTGAGCCGGAGATGGGATATATAATAAGTACCTGTGAGGCGATTTATCCACATTTGCGAAAAGGGCAGCTTGTTGTGCTGGAGTCAACGACCTATCCGGGCACCACTGTGGAGGTTGTTGTCCCAATTCTTGAAAAGAGCGGGCTCAAAGTTGATCGAGATTTTTACGCAGCGTTTTCTCCCGAGCGTGAAGATCCGAATAACCCGCAATACACCACCGAAAAAATTCCAAAGATTGTTGGCGCCACTTCAAAGGACGGTTTAGAAGCTGCGAATGCTGTCTATTCACAAATTGTGGTTCGCACCGTTCCTGTGTCATCCACACAGGTTGCTGAAGCGGCAAAGTTGATGGAAAATATTTTCCGTTCTGTCAATATTGCGCTTGTCAATGAACTCAAAGTAACATTCATGAAGATGGGCATCGACATTTGGGAAGTGATCGAAGCGGCGAAAACAAAACCGTTTGGGTTTATGCCTTTTTATCCGGGACCGGGACTTGGCGGTCATTGTATTCCAATCGATCCATTTTATCTAACCTGGAAAGCGCGTGAATATGGTGTGAACACACGCTTCATCGAACTTGCCGGCGAGATTAATACCTCCATGCCGGATTTTGTCGTTCAACGCGCAATGGAAGTGTTGAATGAGTATGGGAAACCAATGAAGGGTTCAAGAATATTGATATTGGGGCTGGCGTATAAAGCCAATGTGGATGATGATCGCGAATCTCCATCTTATGTGCTGATGGAAAAGTTGGAAGCCAATGGCGCCGTTGTGAATTACAATGATCCGTTTGTTCCGCTCATTAAAATGACACGTGAGCACTCAAAATATGCGGGAAGAAAAAGTGTTGAGATAACATCAGACTATGATCTTATTCTTATTTCGACCGCCCACGCAGTGTATAAAGATATAGACTTTGAAAGTTTGGGAATCCCAATTCTTGATACACGTAATTTACTACAACAAAAATCACATCAAATTTATAAAGCATAATAACTATGAATATTTTAGTAACGGGTGGCGCTGGTTATAAAGGAGTTAAGCTGGTTAAAAAGCTCTTAGACTTTGACTATCGCGTCACTTTATTTGATAATTTTATGTATGGCTACGAACCTGTTCTCCATCTAGTGGAAAATAAAAATTTGGAAGTTGAGAAAGGGGATATTAGAAATGGGATTAAAAATATTCAAAAATATGATGTTGTTTTTCATCTTGCAGGCATAAGTGGATTTCCTGCATGTGAAGCAAATCAAACTTCTGCTCAACAAATTAATGTTGAAGCAACTAAGCGATTAGTCAGCGAGTTAGGGAAAGGGCAGTATTTAATCAACGCCTCGACTACTTCGTTTTATGGTAAAAGTGGTGATATTTGTACTGAAGAATCAATAGTTGATCCAGTGAGCATGTATGGAACGACGAAATATCTCGCAGAGCAAATTATTAGTGAAAGGGAAAATTCAGTTAATCTCCGATTTGCAACAATTTTTGGCCCAAGTCCAAAGTTGAGACTTGATCTGATGGTCAATGATTTTACATACAGAGCTGTAAAAGAAGGAGTCGTAGTGCTGTTTGATAGCTATGCAAAAAGAACTTTCATGCATATAGATGACGCCATAGATTGTTACCTATTTGCCCTTGATAACATAGAAAAAATGAAAGGACAGGTTTATAATGCGGGAGGAGAATCTTTGAATTACTCCAAACTCGAAATCGCCAACATTGTTAAGAAGTTTATAGATTTCAAAATAATTGATTCTGATATAAAAGATAGAGATGTACGCCATTTTATTGTTTCCTATAATAAAATTTCTTCATTAGGATTTTCACTTAAGAGAACAGTAGAAGATGGGGTCAGCGAATTAATAAAATTATTTAAATTCTACGATAGTTATTCACACTTTAAAACTATATAAAGAATAATTTAATGAATGAAATAAAACTTAATGATAAAACTGTTGCACTTTTTCATAAAAATAATGAATGGAAAAAAGGTTTAGACTTTTTAACCACCAATGATGCGTTTATTCAAACTGGAACTTGGTGGTATGATAATGGCCAGGTATTAAAGGCTCACCGTCATATCTTAAACGAAAGGAATGTTAATCTAACTCAGGAAACATTTATAGTATTATGCGGCAGGCTGAGGGTGGACCTCTACGATGAGAGTAACAACGTATTTCATAAAGAAATATTAACAGCTGGGGATTTAGGTATTATATTATCGTGTGGTCATGGTTATGTAATATTAGAAGATAACACAAAAGTAGTTGAAGTTAAAAATGGACCTTTTGTTTCAGTAGAAAAAGATAAGGAATTAATAATAACGTGAAAATTCATTTGGGTTGTGGAAAAAGAAATTTAAAAGGATATGTTCATATCGATTTGGCTGATTATCCACATATAAATTATAAACATAATATTAATTCATTACCAATGTTAGAGGATAATTCTGTTGACTTAATTTATGCGTCACATGTATTAGAATATTTTGACAGATATGAAGTATTGAATGTTCTCAAAGAATGGAAAAGAGTTTTGATGCCGGGGAAAATATTGAGACTTGCAGTTCCAGATTTTGAAAGTTTAATAGATGTTTATAAAAAGACAGGAAGCTTGTCAAAAATTATTGGACCAATATTTGGGCGTTGGGAAATACCCGGTTCAGATATGATAATTTACCATAAAACTGTGTATGATTTTATTGATTTAAAGAATGTATTAATAAAAAGTGGCTTTTCTGAGGTCAAGCGATGGGATTGGAAAGAGGTTTTTACCGGAGAGAATGAAAATTTCGATGATTATTCACAGGCATATTTTCCACATATGGATAAGGAAAAAGGGAAGTTAATTAGTCTTAATGTAGAGGCCATTAAAAATGAGCGTTAATATTCCCCAGATGGAACCCTGGTTCGATATAGAAGAGAAAAAAGCAATATGTGAATATATGGACGAAGGAGGTTGGATAACTGAATTTAAGAATACCCAGAAATTCGAAGAGATGATTGCTGAATATACTAATGTTAAGCATTGTATAGTTGTAAATAATGGAACAATTAGTTTAACTTTGGCTGCATTGGCTACCGGTATTAAAGCAGGGGACGAGGTTATTGTTCCAAATTATACTATGATAGCAACTCCTAATTCAGTTAAAATGATTGGAGCCATGCCAGTATTCGTAGATGTTGAACCAGAGACATTATGTTTAGATATAGAACTTACTAAAAAAGCAATAACCTCTAAGACAAGAGCAATCATGCTCGTCACTTCAAATGGAAGATATCCTAAAGCCGGAATTGGATCATTTGAAAGATTTTGTAATGAAAACAAATTGTTTTTGATAGAAGATTCAGCACAATCACTTGGATCGTTTTATCCGGATGGTAGACATATTGGTACCGCTGGTATAATTGGGAGCTTCTCATTTTCTGCACCCAAGGTGATCTCAACGGGACAAGGCGGAGCATTGGTTACAAATGATGACATAATTGCTAAAAAAATAAGAAACTTAAAAGATTTCGGACGATCTCGAGGCGGCATTGATATCCATGATTCTATAGGATATAATTTTAAATTTACCGAACTACAAGCCGTCATTGGCATTGAGCAAATGAAAAAACTAGAATGGCGTGTGCAAAGGAAAAAAGAAATACTAGTGCTTTACCAAAATCTTCTTAAAGATGTACCTCAAATTACTTTTTTCGATCAAGACATTGAAAATACTACGCCCTGGTTCATTGATGTACTTGCCAATCAAAGAGACAAACTTCAATTATACTTAAAAGAACGGGGTATTGGAACAAGGTTCATGTATCCACCGATTAATAAGCAGGTCGCTTATAATCTTCCAGGTGAACACCCCGTATCGAACACAGTTGGAGAAAAAGGACTTTGGTTACCCTCATCAAGCAAACTCAAAAACGAAGATGTCGAGTATGTATGCAAAGAAATTCGAGCCTTCTACAGCATTAAATGATTCCTGATTCTCATAAGTGTTTATCCTTGAAATCTGGTCTTGTCTTAGGTTGTCACTTCCTCAAATGTTATTATTGGTTAAAACAAAATGTAAGGATAATAAAATGGTCAATTTACTTGATTATAAAAAAAATAGGTATTCACAAGCTGGGCAAGATGGGATAATAGAACATATCTTTAATGTATTGGGAATTGAAAAAGGCAATTTTGTCGAATTTGGAGCTTGGGACGGTATATACTTGAGCAATTGTCGAAAGTTGTTTGATGAGGGGTGGTCCGGAGTTTTTATAGAAGCTGATAAGAAAAAATTTCTTGAATTACAAAAAAACTATAACGCTATAGACCGAATAACATGCATAAATAAAAGCGTAGAGATAAATGGGTCAAATTGTTTTGATAGAATTATGACTAACTATGCAAAGAATAAACCTATTACCTTTCTATCTATAGATGTGGACGGAATTGACCTAGAAATCTTTGAGAGTATTGAGGAATATTTACCCATGGTAGTCTGCTTGGAGGGTGGTACGGTGGCGCATCCCCTTGATCCAAGAATGCCTATTCACTGTATCTACGCCATAGGCCAAAGCCTCAACGTAATAAAGCAAGTAGGAGAAAAGAAAGGATATGAGGTTCTTTGTTCATTTCAAGATACATTTCTGATAAAAAGGGATCTGTTGTCAAACTTTAATCCACCCTCAGATTTATTTCAATTGTATATTAATGGATACAGAGCGTATGGGTATTCTCATATACCTATGTATGTTGCAAGATTGAAGAGATTTCATCGAAAAAACAGAATACTTGACTATATATTGAAAGAAACGAAATACTATAGTAAATACCAAATATTAAAAGAGAATGACTATGCAGAATGGGCAAAGGAATATGAGCAAAAAATATCTGATATTTTAATGGCTTTACCCGATCACTTGTTTGAGGCTCCACCGAAAGTTTATGGTTCACTAATAAATTTTTTTAATTTAAGATCAAGAATTGCAATACATAGATATTCAAATAATCCTTTTTGGAAATTTGTGTTTTATTTAAGAGATTCTTTAAAGAGAGGATTCCTGTCTAGAACCTTTAATTTTTAAGTTGATGAAAAACGCCAAATCATTTTTTTGTTAAAAGGCTAACAACAATGTTATTCTTCACCTCGCTCTTGTCATAGGTTGTCACTTCATCCAATGCTATTGTTAGTTAGAACAATATATAATGAGATAATAAATTATGAGTAGATTTTCTTTCAGAGCGATGTTCAAAAAGGTACCTTTGATTCTCTGGGCATACCGAAAGGTGAAATTATTTATAGACTTTGTGTTTTTATTCATACTATCTGACCGGAAACAATTAAATAGATTCTCAAATGTTGCTGGTCATTACGAGGAAATGGTAAATCATCTTAACACGATTTGGCCTGAAAATACGATTGAGGATTTACATAGTGGATACGACTGGTCTTCGAAAAGTTCCAATATACATTCAAGCTTCTCAATCCGCATTCCGTTGGATTTCCTGTGGCATCCAATGATAGTTCGCACAATGTTTGCAGGGACTAATTCAAAAGAAAAAATAACTGCCATCGTCCACGAATACGGTCCCCGTCGAGCCAGAATGTTGCTTAGAGAAGACATAGTCGGATTGCCAAGGATCTCAAATTGGCTTTGGAAAACTTCGGACAACAGAACTGACCATGCTTTCCATTTGGCCTCGTACCATAAACTATATGGACGAAACATTTTCGATGTCGGTACCATTATCGAATGGGGCGGTGGTTACGGAAATCTAGCTCGCATTATTCGCAGAATCACTCCGAATATAACTTATATAATCATCGATCTGCCGGAGTTATGTGCACTCCAATACGCATACCTGTATGCCACGGATGGAACACAAGAACCACATCTCTTAGACCCAGATGGAAATATTATTATGGGCAGGACCAACATTCTTCCAGTCAATGCCGTTTTAAATCGTTCTGTAGACCTGCACTGCGATGCTTTTATTTCCACTTGGGCTTTAACAGAAAGTCCAAAGGAAGCTCAACTATTTGTTCTGAATAATAATTTTTTTGATGCAGAAAGATTGTTGCTTGCATATTGCCTAGATTCTAATAATTACTTGAGCGAAAAAGTAGTTGAGAAAGGATGCACTGTGCATCCTGTACCCTTTGTATTCAAAGGAAATGAATATGCACTTAAATAGAAGACATAGGAAATCGTTTCATGATAATTTCATCCTCTGAGCATGCCAAGCAGTTAGCAGTACTGGTGTCCTCATGTGATAAGTATAAAGATCTCTGGAAGCCCTTCTTCACCTTGTTTTGGCGATACTGGCCAGATTGCCCATTCCCAATTTATTTGATGACCAATTATCAGACATACCCTGATGAAAGGGTGACCTGTATTCCTGTGGGTGAAGATAGACAATGGGGTAGTAATTGTAAAATTGCATTAAAGCATATACAATTGCCCTATATACTATATATAGAAGAAGAAAGCTTTTTATTTAAAAGTGTAGATAATAACAAAATTTTAGATTTCTTTACATTTTTTTTAAAATACGATGCTGCTTGCTTAAGATTATTTCCTTCTCCCGGCCCAGATTTCATATTACCGGAAAGAAAAGATATCGGCATTATTGATAAAAATGCTGATTATAGAATATCTCTGCAAGCTACTATTTGGGAAAAAAGTATTTTTGAATCATTAATTATTGAAGGGGAAACTGGGTGGGATATGGAACTAAAAGGAACAAAACGTTCCCAAAATATCAATAAACCTTTCCTCAGTGTTACTTTAGATCCAGAAACTGGCAAAAATACAAATCCCCCACTTCCTTATTTCAGCCGTGTTACCGTGAAAGGGAAGTTGACACGCGAGGCTATCAGGCTTTGTGAAAAGGAAGGCATATCATTGGATTTGTCAGCTCGGCGCGTGTATACGTGGTGGGAGACGATCTGGGAAAAGTCTCTTGTTTATAAAGCATATATTAATTTCCGACATGCTGTTGGCAGGCAACTACGAAATATTGGACTATTGAAGCGTACTTAGATTCTCTAGGTAAATGCTTCAAGAAGGAATTTAGTTTATTCCCGTAATGATCTATAAAGATTTCTCAATATAATGATTGAAAATTTCACTTCCAGGACGTTGAAAGCACTTAGCTGGGGTTATCTAGGTACCTTGGTGAACGCAAGCTTGCAGCTTGGATTAACCGTAATTATGGCTCGTTTATTAGAACCTGCTGCTTTTGGCTTAGTTGCAATGGCAGGCATCATTTTGCGCTTTGGTCAATACTTTGCTCAATTGGGAATCGGCTCTTCACTTATCCAGAAAGAGGAACTGACAAAGAAAGATATCTGCGCAGGATTCACTTCTACGACGCTCCTGGGGTTTGTTTTTTTTTGTCTCACTTACGTCCTTGCACCGCTTGGACTCTATTTATTTAATTTTCCACTTGTGGTCCCTGTCCTGCGGGCAATGGGATTTTCATTATTTCTGAGTGGACTGTCAACAACCGCACTTAGCCTGTTAAGGCGTAAACTTGCTTTCCGTCAACTTGCAGTTATTGATACCATTTCCTATTTGGTTGGTTATGGTGTTATCGGGATTATTCTTGCTCTTATGGGTTATGGAGTTTGGAGTCTTGTAATTGCGAGTTTAAGTCAGGCATGCCTCACTGCTATTCTTGCTTATTTGTTTGAACGCCATATTGTTTTGATTTCTTTTAACTGGGATATACACAAGAGACTTATCTCTTATGGTGGTTTCGTCTCAATTATTAGCTTTTTGGAGTTTATTGGTTACAATATTGACACTTTTGCGATTGGCAGAGTATGGGGAGCACAAGCTCTCGGTATTTATACCCGATCATTAGCAATCGTGCAATTACCAATAGAATACGGCGCAACAACTATATCAAAGGTTATGTTTTCATCTTTTTCTTTGATACAAAGTGATATTCTTCGATTAAGACGTTCATACTATTCATCAATGATGCTGGTAATGGTTGTCATTATTCCAGTTGGTTTTGGAATGATGACAGCTGCAAGAGAGCTAGTCTTAACATTACTTGGTAGCAAATGGATATCAGGAATTGCCATTCTTCAAATTTTATCTGTTTTTATAATTCTTAGTATGGGAGCGAATTTACCGGGGATACTATGCGTTTCAGTCGGAAAATTAAAAGGAAAGTTTGTTATTCAGCTTTTGTATATCTTTTTAGTGATTATGCTCATTTCGCTCACTTATCAATATGGAATAGAAACTATTGCAATGATGATTGTTCTAGCAAGTATATTCAAATTCATGGCATACCAGTCATTGATGCGAAGCACAATAGGGATCTCTTACTCTGATTTATTTAAAACTTTATTACCGGGATTACTTGTTTCTATTGCGGTTGTCATTGGAATAATTTCTGCGCAATATCTTTTTCGGAATTTGCCGTTAGTCGCTCTTCTTTGCATGGAAATTATTGTAGCGGGGATATTATTTATTTTGTTTGTAATAATAAAACCGCCAAAACTTTTAAAGGAGGTTATCAAACAGACTCTTATAAATCTGGGGGAGGGAAAACTTGGGGATAGAGTAAGAAATATTGCAATGAATTGGTATCAATAAAGACACTTTGTGTTAAATATTGTCTTGATTTATAATGTCTAAGGAGTATATTTCGCGTAGACATATGTTTTGAAAATAAATATTTGATCCAATTTCTGGTTATTATTATTAAAATAATGAAAAAATAAATTATGAAACTTCTTTTTCTTTCCAAAGGTTCTAATATATCAGATCATCCTGGATATCATGATGCCCTTATTAGATTAAAAGAAGAAGGGAGCATTTCAGATTTTTTAAATATACCTTATTTGGGTTTTGCGAAACAGCATGGTTGGGACTCATTTTACAAAGAAGTTGTTACACTCAGTGAACAGCATGCTTTTGATGTAGTATATTTTCAATATTTTCATAATGGAGGAATACCCAGTCCCAGAACATGTATTGATGCTCTTCATAAATTAAATAATACTCTTATTATTACCAGTTCTGGTGATCCTTTCTCAGATAATTGGATGAAATCCGATTATCCGGAAGATTTTAAAGAAATATCCCGACTTGCAGATATAACTTTTAGTACCCAAATGGGGCGGGCTGCGGATAAAATGATAAAATGGGGAGCACGCAATGTTGTATTCTCACCTCATGGTATGTGTCAAGTAAGATTTAAAGCAAATAGTGTAAATATACATAAGCATAATTTTGATTTTGATGTTGTATTTGTTGGAAATAATAATGGAGGGATTAGATTATTCAATCCGATTTCAAAATACTGGTTGGGGGCGAAGCACAGACAGCAACTAGTTAAAAAACTATTTAAAAGATTTGGCAATCGTTTTGGACTTTTTGGTAATGGATGGGATTACACGTGTGTACAGGGTCCAATTCCTTTCGAGCAGCAACAAACTGCATTTAGAAGAGGTAAAGTAGTGGTCGGTGGAAATCCCTACTCATATTCTGATTATTATTCTTCTAATAGACCTTTTTTTGAAATATCTTCGGGTGTACCTACTGTTGAATTAGTTGTTCCGCGACTAGATAGAGTTCTACGAAATAATGACCATTGTTATTTTGCCAATGATTTTGACGAAGTAATAGAACGCTGTGAGTTTTTGTTAAATTCAGATCCTCAAGTAATTTATTCGCGAGCCGCAAAAGCAGCTAAATACATAGAAGAAAGGCATACTCAATATCATCGAATGAAGTTTAAAATCGATACAGTAAAAGGATATATAAAAAATGATAAAAAATTAGAAGTTAACTTCCCATTTTTTTTGCCCGAGGTTGATTTAAACGAAGAAAGACACTTTGCAATTCGTGGGAAATAGTAAAAATGCATATAGGAATCGCCGCCCCCTTTTTAACACATCCATTTGCTCCATTGCTATCATTGAATCATGCTAAAGTACCGAAGGGACTTGGTGGAACAAGTATCGTCCAATTGGTTCAAGGCCTGATAAAAAAAGGATTCAAATTGTCTATCTATTCCCTTGATCCATCTACTGATTGTATTAGGACATTTCGAGGGGATCAAATAACCTTATCCTATGGTCCTTATCGTCAGCGACATATGATGCGAGATTTTATGAAAATTGAGCGACAGGCGGTACGTGCAATGATAGAACAAGATCTTCCCGATATTGTTCATGCACATTGGACATATGAATATGCACTCGGTGCGTTATCAACTAATATACCGACTTTGATTACAGTGCGTGATTGGGCGCCAACGGTATTGCGATATTCCTGCAATCTGTATAGGTTAGGTCGATTGGCGATGAATATTACTACTTTAAGACGAGGGGCACACTTCTCGGCAGTCTCTCCTTATATAAAGACTTGTCTAGAGCGTTATCTAAAGCAAGATATTCCAGTTGTCCCAAATTTCCTGCAAGAAGCTGCTTTCCTTTTACCTGAAAGAAATCCGAACCTTGATGCTCCTGTAATAGCATCTATGAGTGGTGGGTTTGGACGATTGAAGAATGTTAAGGTTTTATTGCGTGCATTTAAAATAATACGAAAAGAATTACCGACTGCAAAACTATTGTTGTACGGTGATGATTTTGGACCACACGGTTCTTGCGAAAGTTGGGCTATGAGAAAAGGATTAGTTGATGGTGTCTGTTTCAAAGGTCATGTTCCTCATGACGAAGTTCTGAAAGAATTAGAAATGATTGATCTAATGATACATCCATCATTGGAAGAATCCTTCGGTATGTCTATACTTGAAGGGATGGCTAAACGTGTACCAGTCATAGCAGGGAAGGAGAGCGGAGCCGTACCGTGGTTGCTTGGTTTTGGTGAGGCAGGTGTTTTAGTAGATGTGCAATCACCCAACGCTATAGCCATTGGAGCATTAGAAATCTTGACAAATAAAAGCAAATGGATAGCTATTTCGCAAAATGGGTTTCGTAGAGCAAGATCTAGTTTCAACATGACCGACGGAATCGCTGAATATGTCAAGCTGTACAAATCATTTATTAGATAGGTGTAAACACAGCAATGAAAATTTTACACATACTGAATAGGATAACATACTCAGGTGCAGAAGTTATGCTTAAAGATGCTGCACAAGTGTTCCATAAAAATGGATTCGAATCGCATGTGCTCAGCACAGGAGAAGATATTGGGAACTATGCACCATTTTTAGAAAAAGCTGGTTATGTGCTGCACCATATTCCCTTTAGAAAATCACCTCTTTATTTTCTCTCTCTTTTTCTTTTTTTGAGGAGAGAAAAATTTGAAGTTGTGCATATTCATCCTGAAAGGGCTTTTTTTTGGCATGCGTTGACTGCTCGGTTGTCAGGCTGCAAACGAATCTTGCGATCTGTTCTTGATGTATTCTTGTTTTCAGGGTACTTGCGGCAAAAAAGGAAATTGCAGCGAAGAATTGCCAGAAAGTTCTTTGGTGTCGAGTATATCGCGATTGGCGAATCGGTGAAGAATATTGAACAAGAACTTTTCAGCAACCCAACAGTCATCATTAAAGATTGGATTGACGAATCAATATTGCGTCAACCGACTGAACAAGAAAGAATGGATGCAAGATTAAAGTTCGATTTTAAGGGAGAGGATGTTGTTGTGATTTCAGTAGGTACTTGTAATGAAAAGAAAAACCATTATGCCATCTTTCGAGCCATTCAATCGCTTAAAAAAAGCGGCCATAAGAGAGTCAAGTACTTACATCGAGGAACCGGACCCACGAGGGCACAAGAAATGGAATATGCGAAAGAATTGGGAATCGATAATGATACTATGTTTCTTGACTTCATAGATGATGTAAGAGAGGCGTATTGGGCATCAGACATTTTTGTGATGACATCAAGTTATGAAGGGCTTGGCAATGTAATTTTGGAAGCCATGAATTGCGGTTTGCCTGTTCTTCTCTATAACGTACTGGGAATGAGAGACACTTTGCCGGAAGGAAAAGGAGGGATTTTAGTAGAACCCTGCGAGATATATTTAATATCGGCTCTCAAACAGTTGATAGAAAATCCTGATATCAGAATACGAATGGGAAAAGAGGCATTCGAAAGCATACGAAAGAATTTTTCGATGGCAGAATCCCTTGCAAAGCTAATAGTACTATATAAAAAATCAAATGATTAACCTGAAGAGAACCTGCTTTTTTTGAAAGATAACCTCTTATAGGTCAACATAGCATTATGCGACAAATTATAGAGTTTACTTACAGAGTACAAAAAAGGAAATAATTTATGATGACGCTGAAAGAATTGGAAAATACACTAAGAGAGATCACTGAAAGCGTTCCATCAAACGGTAGCTTCTTAGAAAACTCCTGCGAAAGAGAAATAGCCTATTCAATAAAGTCTTCTTACAGATGGCTCGATATCATTCGAATTATCGAGAATTTGAATCTTGGTGGCAAGTGTTTAGATATCGGCACTTCTCCTTTCACTTTTGCACTTAAGTCGCGATTCAACGATATGGAGACACTTGATTATACAAATGCGTTTCGAGATCGATGCACTTTAACAGGTATTAAACTACATGTTGGTGGAGATAATTGGGAAATAAATACGATGCTACCGGATGATTACTATGATTGTATAATCTTTCTCGAAGTTATAGAGCATATGCACATGAATCCTGAAAAGATATTACTTTTCTTAAAAAAGAAATTGCGTAACGGAGGTCATCTAATAATGTCAACACCAAATATGATGTGCGTGGGGAATAGGATAAATATGCTGTTCAACAAAAAACTTTTCTGTTTTACTTATCCAGCTTTTGCTGAAAATGAGCATCAAATCCATGGGCATAGGCATGATCGAGTATTTATGCCTGCCGAGATGAAAGAGTATCTTGATAACACAAATTGGAAATCTTATAATATTAATTATCATAGCATGAAAGTTGCCGATGATGGTATGAGTGGTTTCAAAAGATTGCTTCGTTTACCCATTCGCTTCCTTAAGTATGTTGTTCCGTCAATGCGGCAGATTATGGTAATTACAGCAATGAAATGACTATCTCCTATAAACAGTTAACGGCAATTCACAAGTAACATCCTGCTATAGAATTGTATTTGATTATCATAAATGTATTTCAGTTTAAAAATTAAAGAGTCGCTTTCGGTAAAAATGAAGGTTCCGCAATATGTTGATCTATATTATAAAACATAAAATTATCAGTTATATATGAAAACAAGCAATCAGTAGAGATGAAATCATTTCCATTAATATTGGTATTATTGATATATATATTAGGGTTTTTGCCTGATTTTTTTTCATTTATTCCTAATATGCCGGATTTTATTGTTGGCGGATTCCCTGTGGGTATGGGCCTTTTAGCGGCTGATTTGATTTATTTGATTATGACAATTTCTGTGTTTTATAGAGTCTTTCATGAGCATGGAATTAAGAAAGATTTAGGATTGAGAAATGTTCTCTTAATATTTAGCGCTTTTATTTTATTTGAAATACTGCGAAATGTAAATGAATATGGATTATCTGCACCGGGTGAATTCAGGTTTTACTATTTCTATCTCATAATTCCTGCCTATATAGCAATATATTTCGACAATGCAGTAGATAGGAAGAAATTGGCAAAATTATTAATAGGAATTTCTATATTCATTCCGATATTATCAGTGCCAATTATAGGTATGTATAAGGGCTGGTCTTTTGGATCTGAAGATAGATTTCTCAATTCAGCAACTTATCTTGGTATTGCCTATGGATATACACTTCTCCTGCTCTCATGTAAATACAAGATAATGCAGGTAAGCAAAAGGAGCCTGATACTGCTGGCGCTGCTCTTAATTTTTATGACTTTAATCGATGGCCATAGATCTGCCTGGCTTGCCATATTGGTAATTATTGTATCATTAATTTATTTGAAGGAAATATCCCGCAAATATTTAACCGTAATTATTATAATTGGATTTATTGGCTTAATTATTACAGCATTAGTTGTTAAAAATTATGGGATGGATTTGCGAGCTTATTTAGCTACCAGAAGTATTGCTTTTTTTAATCCTGAGATGGATGACACTTCCGCTTGGAGAATACTCCAATGGCAAGCCCAGATAGAAAAAATAATTAATAGTCCCCTGTTGGGGGAAGGTTTTGGTGGATTTTTTAGAGTATATATTCCTGGTTTAGGGGAGAGCTCAGTATCGCCTCATAGTTATTATGTTCAAAGCCTAGTAAAACTTGGTATTGTTGGCCTATTACTATATCTTTTGATTGTTAAAAAGATATTGTCAAAAATACTTTTATGGTTAAAGCATCAAAAAGGAAATCCGGAATATCCTTTGGTGTTAATTGGAATTCCGGTTTTAATAGCAGCACATTTTTATTATTTCGTTTATTCGCTGGAATTCATGACAATGTTTTTCGTAGGATTGAGTTTAGCGGTGGTTCAACATTCGCCTGATGCCGAAAGCCAAATAAAGATATGATTTCATAAGAAATAATTTAGAACGTTGATTTAACACCAAAAAGATTCTCTATGAGTAACTCATTGTTAAATATCAATGAAGAAACCGGTTTATTCAAAGAAGAACAAAAAATGAATCATGAGGAAGCGCAGGTCAACTATGAGGGTTATGAGCATCATGATTACTTTAGGGAAATTCCTTTTATACGTCTTAAGAAGCTTTTAGAAAAGGCAAATATAGAGATCAATAATACATATTTACATATTGCAAGCTGCGGGTCTGGAATAGATATTTATTATTTATCTAAATACTATAATGTAAAAATACTTGCTTCTGATTATTCAAATGAAGCTGTCGAAAGAGTTCGTAAGACATTTGCAAATGTTGAAGTGAAGGTGGAGGACAATGAAAAACTGAGTTTCAATGATAATTATTTCGACTGGTCATTTATTGCAGCTTCTCTACATCATTTGCCACGCCCAATTCTTGGACTGTACGAACTTCTAAGAGTGTCAAAGCAGGGTATTATAATGATTGAACCGAATGACTCATTATTGACAAGATGGGCTACTCGTATGCGGATGGTACAAGAATATGAAGCTTCGGGTAATTATGTTTATAGGATATCAAAAGGAGAGATTTATAAAATCGCTCATTCCGGGTACTGTGACTATTTTATAGATCGATGTTTCGCTCCTCATAGAGTGGCAAAAGGACATCTTGAATTCCTCTTTTTAAAGTGGCTCACAAGATTTTGTAACGCTCTCGTTGCACCACTTGGCAATTATATTATCTTCGTAATTAAAAAACGCTCGGATTCCGTTGTTTAACGATAACACTATGCTTTGGATTATTATACCTGTTCATAATAGAAAAGAATTTACTCATAAGTGTCTCATTTCCTTGAGAAGGCAGACTTTTGGGGATTTTAAAGTTATTGTTATTGATGACGGATCGACTGACGGTACGAAGGAGATGTTAGCGACGGAATTCCCAGAGGTCAGAGTATTAGCTGGAGATGGGAATTTATGGTGGACAAAAGCAACAAATCGTGGTGTAAAATACGCTATCGAACACGACGCAAAATATATACTAACGTTGAATAACGATACAATAGCAGCAGAAGATTTTCTAGAGAAGATGTTTTATTGGGCAAATAAACATCCAGATGCACTGTTAGGAGCTTTCGCAATTGATGCCGAGGCAAAGCAACCTATATACGGCGGAGAAATTATTAATTGGAAGAACGCAACTTATAAAAGTTTGCTTACTACACTTCCAAAAGAAGAACGGCATGGTTTACATGAAGTAACTCATTTTCCGGGGAGAGGACTATTCATACCGACTAAAGTATTTAGAACAGTCGGTTTGTTCAATGATAAGCTTTTTCCTCATTATGCGGCAGATTATGATTTTACGCATAGAGCGCACAGAGCAGGCTTCAAGATTTATTGCAATTATGATGCAGTAATCTATATTTATCCAGACATAAGTGGCAGTCATGAACTTCGAAATATTAAGAATCTGAAAAATTATTATAACCATTTGTTTGGCAGGAAAGGCGGGGGAAACCTAAAAATATTCACGATCTATGCAATTAAAAATTGTCCCAAGAAATATTTGTTAATGTTCTTATTTTGCGGATTGTTTAAAAGAATTTTCGGATATCTTTTGCCGGAAGAATAGGTTTTTGAATCTAAAGATGGATATTCATAGCGTATATAAATTATTTATGCCGTATTTCCGCCGAAAACGAATGCAACACTTTGAAAAAGTTCTTAAGATAAGAGACGATCTAAGGGTTTTAGATGTTGGCGGTACACAATATAATTGGCAGTTTATGAAGCACCGATGTTTCGTTGTCATAGTTAATCTCTCAAAGCCGGCAGAATGGGATGATCGGTTGATAGATTTTACTTTTGAAAAGGGTGACGGCACAAAAATGAAATACGATTCAAATATATTCGATATTGTATATTCTAATTCAGTGATAGAACACTTGGGAACTTGGGAAATGCAGATAGCTTTTGCTCATGAATGCAGCCGTGTCGGAAAAGGGCTATGGGTTCAAACGCCTGCCAAATGTTTCCCAGTTGAACCTCATTTAATTACACCCTTCATTCATTGGCTTCCTTTAAAATTGCAATCGCGGTTAATGCGCAATTTTACACTGTGGGGAATTATTACAAGGCCGACACAGCAATTTATTGATGGATTTCTTCGAGAAAGACGGCTTCTTTCGCTCAGAGAAATGAAGATTCTATTTCCTGATTGTCGGATTGTAAAAGAACGATTTCTTTTTATGACAAAATCCTATATTGCTGTACGAATAAATCAAACTTAAGATAAAATGTTAAATATTAAGTAATATTCTCAAATCGAATGCCGCCAGTTAAGAAAATTACATTTATTACAAATTTACCTTCTCATTTCCATAAGCGCTTATTTGAAACAATAGCTTCTCATTATGAAACAGACTTCTATTTCTTTTCCGATGGATCTGAAGAATGGCTTGAAAAGGGAAATGAACTAAAATTTGGAAATTATAGAGGACATTACGTAAAAGGAATACGCATAACATCACGTGTACGTATTAATACAGATTTGGTAATGCGACTCTTTAAAGGGCATTATGATGTATTCATTCAATCCATAAATGGCAGATTCGAATTAGCAGCAACGTATATCATAGCAAGATTGCTTAAAAAACCATTTATTCTATGGACTAACCTATGGTTTCATCCACAGACAATGTTTCATAAAATTACATTCCCTATCACTCGTTTTATCTATAGACATGCAGATGCTATCGTCGCTTATGGTTATCACGTGAAAAATTATCTAGTACCTCTTGGTGTTGACGAACGAAAAATATCATATTCATGGAACGTAACGGATAATTCGCTCTTTAATCGTTCTATCGATGAGGCAGAACTTGAGCCTTTGCGAAAACAATATTCGCTGAATGGACGCAACGTACTCCTGTTTGTCGGCCGGCTATCCGAGGAAAAGGGTTTACAGTATTTGATAGGAGCCCTGCGGGACATTCCTGAAGAAATGAAGGTAAGCACTTTGATTATTGGCAGTGGACCAATGAGCGCCAAATTGCGCGCCTTAGCACAAGAATATTCATTGCAGCATATCCATTTTATTGATTATGTTGCTAATGGAAAGCTTGCACCATATTATGCACTGGCAGATATTTTTGTCCTTCCTTCTATTACTACGAAGACGTTAAAGGAAGTTTGGGGTATTGTGTTGAACGAGGCAATGAATCAGGGATGTCCGGTTATTGCTACAACGGCAGTAGGGGCTGCAATGGGTGGGCTGGTACAAGAGGGGAAAAATGGATTGGTTATACCGGAACGAGATTCACAGGCATTGGCAAATGCAATTATAGAGATATTCTCGAATCGGGAGAAACTGCAGCACATGAAAGAATTCACTCGTGAAGAGATCAAGAAATGGGATGAAAGGAAATCTTTTCAAGGATTTGAGAATGCTATACAATTTGTTACCGGGAATTTCAAATGATGGACGAGCGAGAATTCAATAGATTCTTCTATAATGCGCAATTGGTAAAAGGCTGGAAATCCCGATTTATGTTTGATCCCAAGTAAAACAGAGAAGGCAAGAGAATGAAAAAGATACTGATTACTGTCGGAAGTCTATTAAAACCTTTCAAATCTTTGATTGAGTGGATAGCTGAAATCGAGTGTTTTGTTGCCTCCTCTTGGGTGTCCTCAGCGCATCATAGGTTGATGATGATTCAGTGGGGCATACCACCACAACCAGAGTATTTTGACCATCGTATTGATCTTTTTTTTCAATGGGTGCAATCGCGAAATCCATTATGGTTAGAACGCGGCGTCTTTGGAAGCTTGGCACTGAAAAATGGAATGGTTCTTGAACTTGCATGCGGTGATGGATTCAATGCACGAAATTTTTATAGTCTCCGCTCGGATAATGTCATCGCATGCGACTTTGATCCACAAGCCATACGGAAAGCGATTAGGAAAAACAGTGCTCCCAATGTTATCTACAAGGTGGCTGATATCCGGCATGATATGCCGAGTGGGCATTATGATAATATCGTGTGGGATTCTGCCATCGAACATTTTACACCTGATGAGATCCAAAATATTCTGAAGGATATTAAAGTAAGACTGACGCAGGATGGAATTCTGAGCGGTTATACAATCGTTGAAAAATCCGGCGGCATGAAATCGTTGTCTCATCATGAATATGAATTCAAGGACAAGGAAGACTTGTTTAGGTTCTTTACCCCGTATTTTGCTCATGTAATTGTGTTTGAGACAATATATCCGGCAAGACATAATCTTTACTTTTGGGCTTCCGATGCGGCACTACCTTTCACGCGGGAATGGCCACAAATGGTAAGCAATATAGATTGGCAGAAAAATATTTATTAGAAAATGAAAATACTCATCTGTCATAATTCATATAGAGGTAATTCCGGCGAAGATAATGTTATTCAGACAGATATTCGCTTTTTAAAGGAACATAATGTCGATACAGTCGAATACATTCGGTCAAATATTGAAATTAATGAATATAACCTTTTTGAGAAACTCGATTTTGTCCGAAGTACGATCTTCTCAAGAAGATCTCAGAAAGATGTACGTGCTCTTGTTGATAAAGAAAAGCCTGATGTAGCTCTTGTGCAAAATGTCTTCCCGATTATTTCACCTTCGATTTATTATACTCTCCATGAACTTCACGTGCCAATCATTCAATTGGTATATAATTACAGATTGATTTGTCCGAATGCGATTCTCTATACGAATGGGGCAATATGCGAATGTTGTGTCAAAGGTAATTACACTCATGCATTGATCCATCGTTGCTACCGAGAAAGTTATACGTTAAGCGGACTCTATGCGCTCACCCTTGCAGTACATCGCCACATCGGTGACTTGCGAAAAATGATCAGCGCGTATGCGACACCCGATTTATTCTTGAAAAAGAAACTTGTGGAAGGCGGTTTTCCTGAGGAACGAATATTTCCTATTGGAACTCCTTTTGACAGCAGCGCGCACACTCCGAGTAAGAAGAATAATGGATGGCTGCTGTATTTTGGCAGAGTCGTTAAAGAGAAAGGAATCTTTACCTTGCTGAAGGCGATGAAGGAACTGCCGGAAAGCAAGTTACTCGTGATTGGATGGGGAGAAGCGTATGCCGAAGCTCAAGCGATGATACTGAAGGAACATATTTATAACGTGCATTTTAGAGGTCCAAAGTATGGCAGCGAATTAGCAGAGATAATTCAAAACGCTCTCGCAGTGGTTCTGCCGACAGAATGGTACGATAATTCACCGGTTGCTATGCTGCATGCATTATCACTCGGGAAGCCTGTGATTGCTTCTAACATTGACGGGATTCCTGAGGTGCTGCATGAACACGAGAATGGATTGTTGTTTGAACCGGGCAATGCCGCGGAATTGGCACAGAAGATTCGTATGCTCACCGAAGATGAAACGCTTCGATTAAAACTTTCTGAGAATGCACGTAACTATGCACAACGTGAATTAACTTCAGCACAAAGAGTGAAAAAATTATTTCAAGTGATAGACTTTGTAAAATCGAATACATTATGAAAACACAAGAAGAAACCTTCAAAGATGCAGAAATTCTCATTACGGGGGGCTTGGGATTTATTGGGAGTAATCTAGCCCATCGGCTCGTTACGTTAGGCGCTCATGTAACCATCATCGACGCAATGATTCCGGACTATGGCGGTAACCTTTTTAACATTGAAGATATTAAAAAAAAGGTAACCGTTAATATCTCGGATGTACGGGACGTGCGTTCCTTAGAGTATCTTGTACGCGGAAAACAATTCCTGTTCAATTTAGCCGGTCAGATCAGTCATATCGATAGTATGCTCGATCCATACACCGATATGGAGATCAATGTACGGAGTCAGCTCTGCATCCTTGAATCATGCAGGAAGCATAACAAAGATGTAAAGATTGTGTTTGCAGGGACAAGGCAGGTTTATGGAAAACCAGATTATCTGCCGGTCGATGAACACCATCCATTGAGACCTACCGATGTGAATGGCATTAATAAGCTTGCCGGTGAATGGTATCATCTTCTTTACCATACTGTCTATGGGATTCGCGCATGTGCGTTGCGATTGACAAATACGTATGGTCCCCGGCAACTTATCAAGCACAGCCGCCAGGGATTTATCAGTTGGTTTATAAGGCAAATTGTGGAAGGTACTGAAATAAAAATATTCGGTGATGGCAAGCAGATTCGTGATTTTAATTTTATTGACGATGTCGTTGATGCACTCTTAACAGCGGCGGTTGATGAAACAGCGGATGGGAAAATTTATAATCTGGGCGGCAGCGAACCTGTAGCACTCAAAGCATTAGTGGAACTGATGATTGATGTTGCCGGTCAAGGATCATATTCTTTAGTGCCATTTCCAGAAGAAAAGAAGAAGATTGATATTGGCAGTTTCTATGGAGATTATTCGAAGATAACAAGAGAACTTGGATGGAAACCGAAAGTCAGTTTGAGAGACGGACTGGCAATAAGTATAGATTATTATAAAAAGAACTTAGAAAAATATTTATGAACCCGATACCGTTTGGAAATTTGCAGAGACATTGTTTCGCAATTCAAAAAGATATTCAACAGGCTATTCAGGAAGTATTGGAGTCGGGGTGGTTCATTCTTGGAAAAAAGGGGGAAGCCTTTGAACAAGAATTCGCAAACTACTTAGGTGCGTATGCAACCATTGGAGTGGGCTCTGGTACTGACGCAATTGAAATATGTCTCCGTGCACTTACTATTGGTCCAGGGGATGAAGTTATCACAGCAGCAAACACATGCGTACCAACAGTGACCGCAATTTCTTCTGTTCATGCCCGAGTTGTTTTAACAGATATTCATAGAGATTCCTTTACGATGGATCCCAATGACCTTGCGAAAAGGATAACAAAAAAGACAAAGGCAATTATTCCTGTGCATTTATATGGCCAAGCAGCAGATCTCGACCCAATATATGTAATTGCAAAAGAGAAGAATATTCCTGTCATAGAGGATGCAGCGCAAGCGCATGGAACGACTTATAAAGGAAAGAAAATTGGTAGTGAAGGACAGTTCGTTTGTTTTAGCTTTTATCCAAGTAAAAATTTGGGGGCGTTAGGAGATGGTGGCGCGATTGCTACAAATAATCGGGAAACAGCAGAAAAACTGAAAATGCTCAGGAACTATGGACAGTTCCAACGTTATTATCACAGTCTAAAAGGAGTGAACAGTCGCTTGGATGAAATACAAGCTGCAATTTTATCAGCGAAATTAAAATATCTCGATCAATGGAATCGCCGTCGTCGCAGGATAGCACAAATGTACTCCGAGAACCTTCAAAATCCACGAGTACAACTGCCAAGTGAAATGCAGTATGGAGAACATGTCTACCACTTATATGTTGTCAGGGTGAAACAGCGAACGAAGTTCCGCGATTATCTTTCATCTCACAATATTGGAACAGAAATTCATTATCCAATTCCTGTCCATCTTCAAAAGGCCTATGATGACACAGGATATACCCTGGGTGATTTTCCAGCCACTGAACAAGTCTGTAATGAGGTTGTGTCCTTACCTATGTATCCAGAACTGACAGATGAAGAAGTGATGCATATATGTCATGTGATCAATAGTTATTTATAAACAGACTTTACAATCGCTACAGTAGTATCATGAAAATTCTTATTGTCCACAATGCTTACCGTGAAGCAGGCGGAGAGGACACGGTTGTTAATCAGGAAATTGATCTCTTAAAAGGTTACAACGAAGAAGTATTTCAATACCGGCGTTCTAATAAAGAAGTGGACGAGTATTCAATCTGGCAAAAACTTGGTCTTCCATTCAATATTATCTGGTCCTCAAAAAGTAAGAAAGAAATTGAAGACATAATTGTCAAGATCAAGCCAGATGTGGTCCATTTCCACAATACGTTTTTTCAAATCTCCCCGGCACCCTATTATTCTTGCAGAAGACTAAGAATACCGGTTGTCCAGACAATTCAAAACTATCGATTTCTATGTCCGGCAGCAACATTTTATCGAGATGGGGCTGTATGTGAAAAATGTTTAGGAAAAACAATGCCGATATCAGGCATGATTCATGGATGTTATCATCATTCGAAAGCAGCAAGCGGAGTGGTAGCCTCGATGCTTACTATTCATAATAAATTAAATACATTTTATAGTTGTATTGACGAGCTTATCGCGGTAACCGAATTTGCCAAACAAAAATTTATTGATGCCGGATTTCCAGCGCAACGGATAAGTGTTAAAGCTAATATCATTAGTCCCGATCCAGGAATGAAAAGCGTTTTAGGTTCCTATGCTATTTTTATAGGAAGATTTGTTGAGGAGAAAGGAGTCATGACTCTCTTGCAGGCACTTGAAGGGAGTAGTGTTCCTATAAAATTACTCGGTTCGGGAAAACTGGAAGAGACGGTCAAGAAATATGCTGGAATGAGTTTAGGCAAAGAAGTCATGGAATGGGCTCCTCGGGACATTATGTTTGACACGTTGAAACAAGCACGATTTTTAGTTTTTCCTTCAGAGTGGTATGAAGGATTTCCACTTGCCATCGCTGAAGCATTTGCGTGCGGTGTACCTGTGATCTCGTCAAATATCGGCTCGATGAGCGAGATTATTGAGCATGGAAAGAATGGTTTGTTTTTTCGTGCCGGAGACGCAAAAGATCTCAAAACAAAAATAGAATGGGCATGGAATCATCCAGAAGAATTACAGAAGATGGGTGAGAGAGCAAGGCAAGAATACGAAGAGCGTTATACACCAGAGCGGAATTATCAAAGTTTGCTAGAGATATATAAAAAAGCTGCATTGCATGCCCAAAATAAAAACCTGTCTACGTGAACACGGCATCTCTCATGTTAGCGTTGAGTAAGACCCTGTGTTTTATACTTATGACTCTACTTTGAGGAATAAATTATTAGAAGCCATCTCAAAAACACCCGATTAACGTCATCGCGAGGAGCGGAGCCCCAATGGGGCAAACGACTGAAGCAATCTGATTATACAAGCAAAAGAGGGATTGCTTCGCTGAAAAACACTCGCAATGACGAAGTAAGTAGGGACATTATTAAGTGTTATCTCGAAATTGTCCGATCTAGGGATCGGACGCTACACAATGATATCATAAATACAAAATGAAGACCCAGAAAAGAATCCTTGGTGTAAAAGTGGATGGTATTGACTATGACCAGGTGCTGCAGGATGTATTTCAAGAAAAAGAATTGCGCGCCGGCAACTATATAGCTGTAGCGAATGTGCATATGATTATGGAGGCGTATCACGATTCCTCCTTCCAAAATATGATCAATAATGCTTTTCTTGTAACACCGGACGGCATGCCTCTCGTCTGGGGCCTTAAATTACTAGGAGTAAAAGATGTAAAACGCGTTTATGGTCCAGATCTTGTGTTGCGAATTTGTGAAGAAGCCGAAAAGTTTCATCTCCCCGTAGGATTTTATGGAGGAACTAACAGTACATTAGCTAAATTACGCGGGGAACTAATTTTAAAATATCATGGTTTAAAAATTAAATATTCCTATGTTCCACCATTTACTACTCTAAACCAATTAGAGGATGATAAGATAGTTGAAGAAATAAAAGCGGCACAATTAAAAATTCTCTTTGTTGGATTGGGATGTCCGAAGCAAGAAAGGTGGATGTATGAACATAGGGAGAAGATAAATTGTACGATGATCGGGGTCGGTGCAGCGTTTGATTTTATCGCAAAAACAAAGCCGCAAGCTCCGATTTGGATGCAACAAAAAGGTTTGGAATGGCTTTTTAGACTGATAACAGAACCTAGGCGATTGTGGAGCAGGTATTTATTGAATAATCCTCACTTTGTCATTTTAGTAACAATCCAAATATTGAAAGAATATTTGGTACGTAAAAAGCAGTGAATAGTGAACAGTGAAGAGGAAAGCAGTGAACAGTGAAGAGGAAACAGTAAATAGTAAAGAGGGAAGAGTAAAGCAGTGAACAGTGAAGAGGAAACGGTGAATAGAAAATGGTAAACAGTAAACGGTAAAGAGTGAAGAGGGAAGAGTAAAGCAGTGAATTGAAAACGGTGAATAGAAAATAGTGAAGAGTCCGCCCAACAAGACGGTCGTCAGACTGCGATCGTCAGATTGCGACGGATTCTGTCGAACGGACTCGTCAATCGGGCAAGCAAGAGGAAAGAGATTAGAGCGTTGTTCTTAGTGCGTGGTGAGGAGTATTTCGTCATTCATCGATGAGATTGAGATAAAACCTAAGATTGCTGATAACTATAGAGAGAAGTCCCGTGATCGTATTAAGGAAGCTTATCCATGGAAGCACATTACTGATCAATACGATAACTTGTTTAAAAAAATGGTTGGAAAAAGGTTTAAGGAAGCATCGGATCTTCAATAAATAAGTATATTTCAAGCAAATAATCTCAATTGTGACAGCACGCACGTCTTCATAATCAATAACGTGTAATTATCCATTGCTTCTTTGCAGGAAGATTTTCATCTTTATGAAAAGGTATGCACCTGTTATTTATGCGTCAGGATATAAAATCGATTTCAAATACTCAGGATATACGTTGCACAACCATGGAGTACTCAAACCAATTCCATGAGAGAAATTAGAATACTGGTCGTTGAAGATAATCGCGTGTTGCGCGATGGTATCACTGCTATGCTCAATGAACAGGCAGATATGCATGTCGCGGCTACCATAGGAAGCGGTAATAATGTTCTGCTGAAAGCAAGCCAGACAAAACCTCATGTGATTCTTATGGACGAGGATCTGAAAATTTTCAAAGAGTCGTCGGTTGTGGAATCGATAAAGAAAAAAATGCCTGAAGCCAAAGTGATAAAAATGGGTTTTATTCCGTCACAATCAGACATCGTTAAGTTTGTAGAGGCGGGGGCATCGGGTTTCATTTTGAAAGACGCAACGGTAAAGGAATTTCTGGGGACAATACGATCTGTGGCACAAGGAGTAAAAGTTCTTCCTCCCTCACTGGCCGGTTCGCTTTTTTCTCATGTTTCTGAACTCGCTCTCAAGAAGGGGAAAGGAAAAATAGCCAATGCCGTACGCTTGACGAAACGCGAACGTGAAATTATCGTGCTGATTGCCGATGGCTTGAGCAATAAGGAAATTGCCCAGCAACTCAACATCGCTACCCACACGGTGAAAAGCCATGTGCATAACATCATGGAAAAATTGGCGCTGCACACTCGTATACAAATAGAAAAGTTTATCCACGAAGAAAATTCTTATAGGGCTGTTCCCGATTAAATAAATCGTCAGTATTATTTTCAGTCTACAGGAGAGAGATGTATTTCTTTCCTCGAAGGTGGATGAAATTTTCTTTATTTCAACCGAGAGAAATCATATGAGTTTTCAATTGTTTTCAAATAACTGCAATACATACCTCTCTAGACTAGAAGTGAAAGACACAAATAATCCGTACTAAAACCTAGTACACGGTTGAAACGCATATCAAGAATATTTTTCATACGCTCAATGTATCCAATCGGCATGCAATGGCTGCCAAAGCGATGAAGGAACGGTTTGTCTCAATCGATTGTTCATCTTCATGACGTCTTTGATTGAATACTGGGTTCTCGGTATTGATTTGCAGTAGTTAAATTTCGAAGTTTGAATTGTAGTCTTTCTACAGCAACACTCTTAGAAAAATCTCTTACAATAAGTGAGAAAAACCAAAAAAGGTTTAATCATTGCTGTAGGAAATAAATCGCCAGAAGCGCAAAGCTTGGAGGGTAGGTCATGTTCAATATCCTATGAAAAATAATTACTATTGACATACACAAAGTAAGGGGCGGTGTTTTTGAAACAACGAATCCGACGTAACTGGCGCACCGTGTTCATTTTTATAGCGCTTATTACCGACATTGTAGTCATTATGTTGAGCGGTATATTGGCGTACATCGTTCGGGGATTTTTTCCGAATCTCTCTCCATTTCCATTACATATTTTTTCCCAATTCGTCGTTATTTTTGGTTTCGCATTAATCATTCCTGCCATGATAGTCGGAATCTATCGGGCGACCTCGCATAGTCATATCATTAGACAATATTTCATAGCAAGCAGAACCTATCTGTATGCTATCCCTTGCATTTTTTCTTTTCTCTATATATTTCGAAACGATACTATCCCCCACAGATTTATTATTCTGTTTTTTCTTATTCTGCCTTTTATTTTTGTTTTTGGCAGGATGCTCTTGAATAGATTTATTCATTCTATGCAGAGACGCGGCTATGGAATCCATAATGTCCTCCTTGCCGGATATGATGATGGGGGGATAGCGATTATTCATCGGTTCAAGAACTTCCCGGAATTAGGGTATGATATTAAAGGAATTGTTACAAATCAAAGAAGTAAAGTTCTCACACCGATAGAAATTCATGGCACACTTGTTCCCATACATCCCTTATCGGAACTTGAGCGCTTGGTGTCTGAATATCGAATTGATCGAGTATTTGTGCCATCGTGCGATACCATTACGAATGGATATTCTGCAATTCTCAAACTGTGTCAAAAAGAGTGCATCAAACTCAAAGTATTATCTGAAGATTCCGATTCCCTCTTGAAAATGTCACATGTATACGATATTACAGGAATTACTTTATTTGCACCACAAAGAGTACGTATTGATGCGGTCAAGAATCTGTTCAAGCGGTTTTCTGATATCGTCTTTGCAGTCGCTTTATTGATCCTTCTCAGTCCGTTGCTCCTTTTTACGACAGCGGCAATATTTATAGAATCAGGGCTGCCGATACTTTTTAAACAGCAGCGAGCAGCAATAAAAGGCGGCAAGGCATTCTGTTTTTATAAATTTCGCAGCATGATCAAAGATGCAGATGCGATGAAGGAATCGCTATGCGAAATGAACGAGTTGGATGGGGCACTTTTTAAAATAATAAATGATCCGCGCATGACAAAGGTTGGCAAGATCATTAGAAAACTCAGCATTGATGAATTACCGCAGTTACTCAATGTGGTTAAAGGGGAGATGAGCATTGTCGGTCCGAGACCTTTGCCTGTCGTAGATTTGGAAAAGATAAATGAATCAAAGAATTTTTGGGAATCGATCAAAGATCGAGAGAAATTAAAACCCGGCATCACTGGATTGTGGCAAATATCAGGAAGAAGCAAAATTTGTTTTCGAGAAATGATCTGGCTCGATCTTTACTATATCGAAAATCAATCGCATATGCTTGATTTAGAGATCATCTTCGCGACCATACCGGTAGTGCTTTTCGGAAAAGGAGCCTACTGAAAAGTGAAGAGTACATAGAGAATAGGAAAGAGTGGAAAAGAGGAAACAGTGAACTGTGAAGAGTGAATAGAAAACTGTAAAGAGTGAACAGAGAAGAGAGAAGAGGAAAGAGCGATAAGTGAGAAGTGATAAATTGCGCCTGAGGCGCATCAGCCTTCGGCTGAGAAGAGTGGAAAGAAGGCAGTTAATAATTAACAGCGAACAGCAAAGAGGGATAAGTGAGAAGTGGAGTGGAGATAGGAGATAATTATCGGATAGGTGGATCTTCAACAATTCTTGGTGGTATAACTATTGCTCATGGATGTGGCATTGCCGCAGGGTCAGTTGTAACTAAAGATGTATAAAAAAATCTGTTGTTGCAGGTGTACCGGCAAAAGTCATTAAAACTCGATAGCACTAACCGTGAAAATTGCAATTATCGGTTCTAAAGGATATCCTCTTGTGTACGGCGGATACGAAACATTTGTTTCGGAACTTGCACTTCGCTTAGTTGCGCGCGGGCATGAAGTCACAATCTATTGTCATAGAAGTCTTTTTATTGTTCGGCCATCTACGTTTGAAGACATCATGCTCGTGTACATCCCGGGTATTGAATCCAAGACCTTAGATCAAGTAACACACTCTTTTCTTTCCACTCTTCACGTCATTTTTACATCGAATGAAATAGTCTTCTATGTCAATTCAGTAAATGGTCCTTTTGGCTTCATAACCAAATTGTTTAAAAAGCGTACAGTCATCAATGTAGACGGCCTGGAATGGCTTCGTCCCAAATGGAAGGGTCTGGGTGCCAAATATTCCTATATAGCTTCAATGCTTGCAACGAAATATTTTGACGTCATTGTTGCGGACTCAGAACGAATGGCTGAGATTTATAAAACTGAATTTAAAGTTCGTAGCGTCGTTATTGCTTACGGTGCAAATCTTTCCGGCAGCTATAAACCGGCGCTGATTCAGAAATATGATTTAATTCCAGAGGAGTATTATCTTGTTGTCGGCAGATTGGTACCTGATAACAATGTATCCCTCATTGTTCAGGAATTTCTGAGTTCAGAGACTCAAAAGAAGCTTGTTATCGTGGGCGATGTACCGTCTAAGGATCGTTATGCGCAGTCGATAAAACAGATGAGAAATCCGCGGATCATTTTCACAGGGTATGTGACGGATGCTTCTCTCCTGAGCGAATTGTATACCAATGCTTATGCCTATATTCATGGCCACGGATATGGCGGAACGAATCCTACACTACTTATGGCGCTTGCTTCCGGATGCTGTATTCTTGCATTGGACAATGTTTTTAATCGTGAAGTGCTTGATGAAGATGAATACGGACTCTACTTCAACAAAGATCCACAAAATCTTTCACGTCTTATCGATTTCATCGATCATCATCCTGCCGCTCGCGAGGTCTATCGTGCAAAATCGCAAAATAGAATTGTTGAAAAATATACATGGGAGAAAATTACGGATCAGTACGAAGAGCTCTTTGAATCTTTGGTGGAAAAGCAGTAAATAGTAAACGGTGAAGAGTAAATAGAGAATAGTAAAGCGAAAAAATCTGTGCTCATGAGCGGCCGCACAAGAAATTGGAGGCATGGAAGAAAAGTACAACTGCATTGCCTTACTATTGCACAAGAGTCTATTTACTATTCACTCTTTCCTGCTCACTACTGACTCTTCACTCTTCACTCTTAACTCTTAACTATTCACCATTCGCTCTTCATCATTCACTCTTCACCATTCATTATTCATCATTCGCTATTCACCATTCACTCTTCACTGCCCACCGATTTCACTTCTTTACTTTCTGTCAATTATTCCGTAAAGTTATTAATCATATGGTTGTTTTTGGAGTGATATCGTACTCCATGATGGCAAATTTTGATTGATTGCTGTTCATTATTTACTATTCACTGTTCACTATTTACTATTAATGATTCACCATTAACTCTTAATTATTTACAATTTATTATGAGAATCTCCATTATTGGAACCGGTTATGTCGGACTTGTGCAGGGCGTCTGTTTTGCAGACACAGGGAACAACGTTATTTGCATGGATATTGATAAAAAGAAGATCCATAACCTCAAAAAGGGGATCATTCCGATCTATGAACCGGGCCTTGAGGAGGTAGTAAAGCGAAACGTGAAAGACGGGCGCTTGGTGTTTTCGACGAATTTGAAATTTGCGGTCGAGAAGTCTCAAGTTATTTTTCTCTGTCTTCCAACTCCGCAATCGGAAGACGGCTCTGCCGACCTTACGCATGTGATGGAAGTATCAAAGGCGATAGCAGATTATTTGAATGAAGCGAAAATCGTTGTCAGCAAAAGTACAGTCCCGGTCGGCACAGTAGAAAAAATGAGACAAATATTTGAGAAAAGAGGGAAATACAACGTACAGGTCGTGTCCAATCCGGAATTCCTCAAAGAGGGGTCGGCGCTTCAAGATTCCTTGAGGCCGGATCGTATCATTATCGGGACAAGTGATAAGAAAACCGCGGAGGTCATGGCTGAACTCTACGAACCTTTTGTCCGTACCGGTAATCCTATCATCGTGATGGATGAAAAAAGCGCAGAGTTGACAAAATATGCAGCAAATTCATTTCTCGCAACAAAGATAACATTTATGAACGATCTTGCAAACCTTTGTGAAAAAGTAGGTGCGGACATAGAATGGATACGGAAGGGAATCGGAAGCGACCCGCGGATCGGAAAGAAATTTTTGTTTGCAGGAATCGGATATGGCGGCTCGTGCTTTCCGAAGGATGTCAAGGCATTAGTCAAAACGTCCGGAATGCACGGGCATACATTACGAATTCTTGAGATGGTAGACCGCATCAATGAAGATCAAAAGAAAGTGATCTTCACAAAGCTCAAAACGCATTTCGCAGGAAAACTGAAAGGGAAAACTATTGCGGTCTGGGGAATTGCATTCAAACCTCAAACCGATGATATTCGTGATGCGCCATCATCCGTTCTCGTGTCAAATTTGTTGCAAGAAGGAGTGACGGTAAAGGTTCACGATCCGGTTGCGATGCCAAATGCAAAGAAGATCTATGGCACTCAAGTACAATTTAGCAAGTCGGCATACGCTGCATTGAAGAATGCAGACGCACTGGTCGTTGTAACGGAATGGAATGAATTTCGAACACCAGAATTTTCACGTATGAAGTCGTTGATGAAGACACCGGTTATTTTTGATGGAAGAAATATCTACGATCCTCAGGAAGTTCAGGATGCAGGGTTTACATATTATGGAATTGGCCGGAAAATAAAGTAAACGGTGAAGAGTAAACGGTAAACAGAGAACAGTAAGCAGTAAAGAGAGAAGAGGAAAAAGATGGGAGGAAATGACTGTGCTCAATGAGCGACCGCACAAGAAATTGGAAGCATGGAAGAAAAGTATTGCATTGGTCACATTGATTTATGAAGAAACAAAGACATTTCCTCGGGATGAAGAATATGGCTTAAAATCACAGTTGAGGCGGGCTGCCCCATATCGGTTCCTTCAAATATTGCAGAAGGTTTAACAAGAAAATCACGGAATGATAAGTTGCATTTCTTAAACATCGCTCAAGCATCGTTGAGTGAAATTGATACTCAAATAGAAATATCCATGAGATTAAATCATATTGATAATGCACGTTATCAGCGAATTGGAACTCAAATGATCGAAATTCAAAAACTGCTTGCTGGATTGTCAAGAAAATTAAAAAATGAAGACTAACTATTCTATCAACTATTTACTATTCACAATTCACTCTTTACTATTCACTCTTAACGAACAACTATTTCCAATTCACTCTTTACTCTTCACCATTCACTAAGAACACATGAAAAAAGCTTTAGTATGCGGTGCAGGAGGTTTTATTGGCTGTCATCTTGTAAAGAAACTCAAAAAAGAAGGCTACTGGGTTCGCAGCGTCGATATCAAGCCGCACGAATGGTCGCCGAAAGCGGCGGATGAATTTCTCTTGCTGGATCTGAGGATCGAAGAAAATTGTCGTACAGCACTTACGGTCGATGGCGGTACATTTGATGAAGTATATCAACTCGCGGCAGATATGGGTGGAATGGGCTTTATTCATTCCGCTGAAACCGAGATCATGCACAATAGCGCGCTTGTTAATATTTATATGACGGATCTCGCGGCGAAAATGGGTGTACCCCGCTATTTCTTTTCCTCTTCTGTCTGTGTCTATCGTGATATGAAACCGGGCGAGCCTGAGATGTCGGAAGATCAGGCAATTCCTGCACATCCCGATAACGAATACGGCTGGGAGAAACTTTATTCTGAGCGTATTGCCATGGCGTATGAACGCCGGTATGGAATGCAGGTGCGAATTGCGAGGTTTCAAAATTGCTACGGTCCGGAAGGTACCTGGACAGGCGGGCGGGAAAAAGCTCCTGCTGCAATGTCTCGCAAAGTAGCGGAAGCCGAAAATGGCGGCGCAATTGAAGTCTGGGGAGACGGCACAGCAGTTCGTTCTTATACCTACGTGAGCGATATGGTCGATGGTATTTATCTCTTGATGCATTCGGATTTGAAGGGAGCCGTGAATATCGGATGCCCGCAGTATGTGACAGTAGATGAACTCGCCAACACAGTCGCTAAGGTTGCAGGAAAGAAAATCATTATCAAACATGTAAAAGGTCCGGTTGGAGTTCAATCGCGCAATTTCTCAAATGAACGAATATTCTCGCTTGGCTGGAAAGCAAAGGTTTATCTTGAAGATGGGATTAAACTGACCTATCCGTGGGTGGAAGAACAGGTAAAATTAAAGAAGAAAAATCAGTAAAGAGTAGACAGTGAAGAGTAAACAGTAAAGAGTAAACAGTAAAGAGTAAACAGTAAACAGTAAAGAGTAAACAGTAAAGAGTAACCAGTAAAAACTATTCACTATTCACAATTAACTGTTCACAAATAATTATCAACTATTCACAATTAACTATTTTCTGTTCATTATTCACTACGAAGACAATGAAAAAAGCACTTATTACCGGTATCACTGGCCAGGATGGTTCCTATCTTTTGGAACTCCTACTTGAAAAAGGATATGAAGTACACGGAATCATTCGCCGCAGCAGTTCATTCAATACAGGCCGTATTGATCATCTTTACAATAATCCCAAAATATACGGCAGCCGGATGTTCCTGCATTATGGCGATGTGACGGATACAAGCAACCTCAACCGTCTCCTCGAAAAAGTTGAACCTGAGGAAATTTATAATCTTGCCGCACAAAGCCATGTGAAAGTCTCATTTGAGGTTCCTGAGTATACGGCTGAGGTGGATGCTGTAGGGACACTGCGGTTCTTGGATGCGATTCGGGAGACGGGAGTTCGAACGCGGTTTTATCAGGCTTCGACAAGCGAATTGTTCGGCAAAGCGCAGGAGGTGCCGCAAACAGAGCGCACGCCGTTCTATCCCCGCAGTCCGTACGGCGTGGCAAAGTTGTACGGGTACTGGATCATCATCAATTATCGTGAAGCATATGGGCTATATGCCTGCAATGGCATCCTTTTTAATCATGAATCACCACGGCGCGGTGAAACTTTTGTGACGAGAAAGATTACGCTCGCCGCTGCGAGAATAAAACTCGGATTACAGAAGAAGCTGACGATAGGAAATCTCCACGCAAAACGCGATTGGGGATATGCACCGGAATATTGTGAAGGTATGTGGCGTATATTGCAGCAGAATGAACCGGAGGATTTTGTGCTTGCAACAGGTGAGACGCATTCTGTGAAAGAATTCATTGAGACAGTGTTTACAGAACTGGAAATGGATTTGGTGTGGAAAGGTGAAAAGGAAAATGAAATCGGAATATCGAAAAAAGACAGCCAGACACTCGTAGAAGTCGATCCGCGTTATTATCGTCCGACAGAGGTTGAATTACTTATAGGAGATGCCACGAAAGCAAAAAATAAATTAGGATGGGTGCCGAAGACAGCATTTCGCGAATTAGCAAAAATGATGGCACATGCAGATTTCGAAAAAGTGAAGAAAAGAGGTTATTAGTTCGTAGTTAGATAGTTCGTAGTTTATTAGTTCTTGGTTCGTAGTTGGGTAGTTCTTTGTTCAATAAGAGAATGATGAAAATTGAAGATTGAAAGATTTGAAGATATTGAATCATGGAAAAAGTCCCGTGAGTTGACATCGCGAATATATGGCCTGACAGCCAAAGGAGGTTTAGCAAAAGATTTTGGACTAAGAGACCAGATTCAACGTGCATCAGTTTCTATTATGGCAAATATTGCGGAGGGATTTGATTCGGGATCGAAGAAAAGTTTTATTCTTTTTTTGAATTATGCTTACAGGTCAACTTCTGAAGTCCAATCGCTCTTGTACGTTGTCGTTGATTGCCGATATGTTACACAAAAAGAATTTGATGAATTATTTATAGCAACAAAAGATATTAAAAATCTTATCGGTGGATTTATCCAATACTTATTAAAAAGTAACAAGCACACATAACTCAGTACAAAGAACCAAGCACAAAGAACCAACACCCAACGAACTCATTCATGAATCATTCTGATAAAATATATATCGCAGGCCATACCGGATTAGTAGGGTCGGCGATTCTGCGCTCTCTGCAAGCACAAGGGTATTCTCGATTTCTCTTACGCACGATAGAAGAACTCGATTTAACAAAACAATCTCTTGTCGAGTCACTGATGCAGCAGGAGAAACCGGATTATGTTTTTCTTGCAGCTGCCAAAGTGGGCGGGATTCATGCGAATAATACATATCCTGCTGATTTTATTTATATCAATCTTCAGATTCAAACCAACATTATTCATGCCGCATACCAATCCGGCGTGAAAAAACTTTGTTTTTTGGGAAGCTCATGCATCTATCCGAAATTTGCTCCCCAACCGATAAAGGAAGATTCGTTTCTGGATGGAAAATTGGAGCCGACCAACGAGCCTTATGCGATAGCGAAGATTGCCGGAATCGAAATGTGTCAGGCGTATAATCGCCAGTACGGGACAAACTATATTTCCGTGATGCCGACAAATTTGTACGGACTGCATGATAACTTCGATTTGAAAAGTTCTCATGTGCTGCCTGCACTGATAAGGAAATTTATCGAAGCAAGGAAAGAAGGTACACCTTCGGTCACTGTGTGGGGGACAGGTTCGCCAAAGCGTGAATTTCTCTTTGTCGATGACCTCGCAGATGCATGCGTCTTCTTGATGAATCAGTATAATGGCAGTGAGATCGTCAACATTGGCATCGGCGAAGACGTGACAATTCTTGAACTCGCAAACATCATCAAAGAAGAAGTGGAATATAACGGCACGATCGTATTCGATCCGACAAAACCCGATGGTACACCGCAAAAATTATTGGATGTTTCAAAAATCCATCAACTTGGCTGGAAAGCAAAAACCCCATTGCGCGAGGGGATACGAAAAACTATCCAATGGTATCTGGAGAACAAATGATACGATCACTGGTTACAGGTGGAGCGGGGTTTCTTGGTTCGCATTTATGCGATCGACTTCTTGCGGAAGGTCATCAGGTAGTGTGTCTTGACAACCTTATTACCGGTGATATTGCCAATATCAGTCATTTGATGGGAAATTCCAATTTTAGCTTTCTCAACTATGATGTCACCAATTATCTTTTTATTGACGGCAAGTTAGATTTTATTTTTCATTTTGCGTCACCTGCAAGTCCCATCGATTATCTGAAAGTCCCCATTCAAACACTGAAAGTCGGTTCCTTAGGAACGCACAAAGCTCTTGGCCTCGCAAAGGCAAAAGGTGCCCGCTTCTTCATCGCTTCCACCTCTGAAGTGTATGGAGATCCATTGATTCATCCACAGAAGGAAAGTTACTGGGGAAATGTGAATCCCGTTGGGCCGCGCGGCGTGTATGATGAAGCGAAACGGTTTGCTGAAGCAATGACGATGGCGTATCATAGGTACCATGGTGTTGAGACACGAATTGTACGCATCTTCAACACCTATGGTGAGCGTATGCGTTTGAACGATGGGCGTGCAATTCCCGCTTTTTTGTCGCAAGCGATTCAGAATGAAGATGTGACGGTCTTCGGAGACGGCAGTCAGACAAGAAGTGTCTGTTATGTTTCGGATCTCATCGATGGCATGTACCGCCTTATGATGTCCGATTATGACATGCCGATGAATATTGGGAATCCGGAAGAAGTAACCATGCTGGAACTTGCGAAAGAAATAATCCAACTGACCGGAAGCCGCAGTAAAATAATCTTCCAAGACCTTCCTGAAGATGATCCCAAAGTACGCCAGCCGGATATTACAAAAGCGAAGGAGCTGCTTGGGTGGGAACCGAAGGTACGCAGGCATGAAGGATTGCAGAGAACGTTGAAATATTTTAAGATGAAGTTAGGCGTGTGAAACGATTCGTGCGCGAATATTCACTCGAGTCATCGCTTGCAAAGAAATCTTCCTCTGCAAAAAAAAGCCAGTAGGGAACACGAGACGGTGGACATCTCGGTGCAGAAGAAAGTGTATCAGAGAAGGCAAGAAGGAGTCTGGTACAATTCTATCCTTCACTAACTATTCGTGGAGCGCATCATGAATATTTTGCAACTCAAGAGTATTGGATCGGCCACAGAAATTATCCGGAAACTTGTGAAGGTTCGGTAGAGAGATTCGATGGAGTTCTCAATTATTGTTCCCACCTATATGGAAGAAGGATGTATCGAAAAATGTCTTCGATCAATAGGTGACCAACGATATAAACGAACAGAATTTGAAATTATTGTTTCAGATGCGCGTTCAACGGATCACACCGTAGACATTGCATGTCACTATGCAGAGAGCGTTCTGGTGGAAGATCGGAAAGGAATTGCCTACGGTCGTAATGTCGGTGCGAAAAAAGCACGTGGAGATATTCTCATTTTTGTCGATGCAGATGCAACTTTGGATCAAGATTTTCTCAGTCATTGTCATCAGGAATTTTCAAATCCGGCGATTATCGGTATGACTGGCGTAGCAAAACCAAGTGACGGGGGTATGTTGCAGCGCTTTGTGTATCGAAGCACGTATGGTATGGTTCGATTGTTCGATTTCTTTGGATTGTCACTATTTCCAGGAATTTGTGTAGCGTATAGACGCGCGGGATTTACAGAGGTCGGTGGGTTTCGGGAAGATTTTGGAATTGTTGAGGACCTTGATTTGAGCAGAAGAATGTCACATCGAGGATTCTGTACCGTTAATAAGAAAGCTCGTGCGTTGGTTTCAACACGGAGATTGGAAAAGAATTTACTTACGACAGTTTTTTTTCATATGTATTGCGATGTAAAATACCTTATAACTGGGAAAGCACCCGCAAGCTATCCAAAAGTGGAAGAAATACATTCATGGCGCGAGTTGTGGCGACATGTACATTAGATCACAAAACAAAAAAGGAAATTGGATGAATCGAATTTTTTTCAGGAGTATCATACTATTCGTAGTACTGAGATTGATAGTGCACGCACAGTCTGTGTATGTACCGGTACAACATGAAGTATATGATTTTCTCAAGAGGATGGAAGCGCGTCAGCTTCTCATCGAGTACAAGGATGCCGCCAGACCTCTATCACGAATACAGCTTGCTTCTGCGTTCCTTACTTTGGAAAAACACGTTGATGAAATGACCAGAGTTGAAAGGGAGACGTATGAATTCCTGAAAACAGAATTTAATTATGAGATACTGAAAATCTCTGGTGATGCAGAACCAAGTGAAACACGTTGGCATATCTATTCGCAAGATTTAACGGAAGGCGTGCTGAACTTTGATATCAATTATAGCCTTTCGCGAATGTTCGTGAGCAATCAGTCGACATCGTATCGTTCGCAAGGTTTTAAGGCTTATGGATATGTTTTTACTACTGTTGGATTTTATTTTAACATAGTCGATAATCTGGAAAAAGGCGACAATATTAATTATAGCCGGTTCAACGATGATCAGCTTGATCATTTTCCTGGGCTTTCAAGTGCGGATAATGAATACTATAAACGTGTGAAGACTCCTTTGCGCGGTGTCATTCTATCGCAAATAAACGGAACGAATCAAGTTCAGTATGATGAAATCAATGCGCAGTTGAGTTGGCAAATCGGTTCATTTACATTTTCATTAGAAAAAATGAATAATATATGGGGTTATGGAAAAAATGGAACGGTAATCTTCTCCGATAATGCCCCATCGTATCCACAAATTAAAATGCGTGTACCAATATCAAAGGACATTGACTTTATCTATTTTCATGGTGAGTTGAATTCTAACGTGACAGATTCTTCCAGGTCATACTCTATCACCTATGTCAATCCGGCTTATTTAAAATTTCGCGATATAGAGCATGCGAAATACATTGCAGCACATCAGCTTGAAATATCATTATGGAATGGCGTCGACTTTTCGCTTGGAGAGTCGGTAGTGTACAGTGATCGTGGCCCGTTATTGATTTATCTTATTCCTGTCATGTTCTTTAAAGCCGCCGAGCATTATAATGGCGATAAAGACAATTGCCAACTTTTTGGAAGCTTGGATTTAAATATAATAAAGAATGTAAATGCCTATGTATCGTTATTCATTGATGAATTGAATACCGACAAATTATTTGACCCCAATCTTTCTCATCGACAAGTTGCTTTCACTACTGGCATTCGGGTATTCGACCTCCCCAGCACGAATATCGATATGACACTCGAATATAGTCGTGTGAATCCGGCAGCATACAATCACAATATTCCTGCTGACATATATACAAATAATGGATTCGTTCTAGGAAATTGGATGGGGCAAAATGCCGATAACCTTTTTTTGGAATTAGGTTTTACACCCATGCATGCATTGCATTTGACAGCATTTGGTGAAATATTTCGAAAAGGTGGAACTCTTTCTATTCTCGATCAATATTCTAACGATCAAGGCAATTGGACATTTCTTTTTGGGCCACTACATGTCGAGCGTTCAACCGGATTAACTTTGCTCTATCAGCCAATTCGTGATATTTTCGTTCATTTCAAAGGTCGGGTACGTACGATCGAAGATGAAGCAGATCCATCTCAAAATCGTGCTCGACAGTTTGAATGGACCATAGGTGCTAGTTTAGGGCTTTGGTGATGACTCGTATATTCATAATAGAATTAAACTTGTAAGATTCCTTAGTGTCAAATTATTGACATAAGCATGACTCATGGGCGTCTCAAATGACCTAGAACTTGTTGAATCATTCCAGAAGGGCAATGAGGCTTCATTTAACGAGTTAGTACGACGATATCAAGAAAAGGTCTATTGGATCGCACATCGATTCGTGAATGATCATGATCAAGCTGATGATATTGTTCAAGAAGTATTCTTGAAGGTGTATAGAGCACTCAACGATTTTCGAGGCGAGTCAGGTGTTTATACATGGCTCTACCGGATAACGGTCAATGTCTCACTCAATACAATTCGTAAACAACGAATAAAAGATTTCTTAAGAATTGATGAGTTCTTTGATTATCCGAGTGAAGAGAGTGAACAGCCGGACAAGCAATATGAGCAGAGTGAGCAAAAACAACTTATCGAAGAAGCCATACAGCGGCTTCCTGAAAAACAAAAAGCTGTTTTTATTCTTCGCTATTACGAAGAATTACCGTATGAAGACATTTCAAAAATATTAAAGACATCGGTTGGCGGGCTGAAAGCAAATTATTTTCATGCTGTAAAGAAAATTGGAGAATTTGTGAACCGTGCACACAGAGCACATTAAATATTTCTTGATGGATTATATTACGGGACATTTGGATGAATATGATCGCGATCAGGTTCGCTTGCATTTACGGCAATGTTCTGAATGTCAAAATCATTACAACGAGTTGAAAGCTGCGTATGATGCACTACAGCATAGTCAGAAGGTATCGCCAAGTTCAGCGTATTATTCCACCATTCTTCCTCGTGTGCAGAAACGTCTCATGGGTCATCGTGACTCTCTCTGGAGTGATAGAAAGTTTACTCCGAGATTTATATTTCCGCTCGCAGTTTCTGCGTTGTTTTTGATCCTCTTGATCAGAATACCTTCAGATTCTTCATCCGAGCATGAACAGACTGATGCTCTCTTTCAAGCAGTAAAGGATTATTCCGCAGATGAAGTAGTACAAGCGGTTTCAAATGAATATGCCAGCTCGAATGTGTTATCGAATCAAGAAGTTGTCTCTGAAGGCATCGCCGAACACCTGCAAGGCGATCATTTTATTAGAGAGGCTCTCTTGAAGCAAATCGAGGGTGATGAGATAGTGGACATGGATATTGACGGAGTTCTCTCAGGATTGAATAGAGAACAGGCGGAGCAATTATTGTCAGAGCTTTCAGAAAGGGAAATGCTATGAGGATTATTCGAGCACCGAATCTATTATTGATCTCAATTTTCTTCATGATAACAAAGATAATTGCTCAAGATCAACTACCTATGCATGGGCCTGCTGCAGAGCGTATTGCCCAGTATAAAAAACTGCGTCTTATGGAAGTTGTTCAAATGAATGAAGAGGCGTCGATTCGTTTTTTTGCACGTTACGATAAACACGAAGAGAATATACGCGCCATAGGGAGGGAACGAAATGAGTTGATAGATCAACTTCAGAAGTTGAGCAAATCAAATTCAAACGATGCAGCTATAGAAAATATTATTAAAGACATTGGTATGAGCGAGGAAAAAGTGCTGGAAGAGCGCACGAAGTTTATTGAAGAACTGAGAAATATCCTGTCATTGAAACAGCTGTCTCAATTTATCGTCTTTGAACGCAATTTCAACAAAAATCTGAGGGAATTGATGCGTGATGTTGCAAGGGATCGTTGGAATCGGCGATAAGATAATTACATGAGCATGCACTGCGATATGAAAAACCGGTAGAGGATCTGCCGGTTTTTTTTTATGTACAGACTGGAAGAGAGTCAAACGTTTATGAGTGTGCGTGCCGTTTGTAACAAAATGCCATAGCGCAAGCCGCGATCGCTCACAGTTATTTGAGATAGGTTTACTTTGTGTAATGTCTCCAACAAAATGAGAATTCCGGCAAGGAGTATATCGGCGCGGGAAGGGTGGATCTGAGAATAGCTTCTGATCTGGTCCAGTGTGAGATGTCTTAGCTCTTGAAATATTCGTTCAATGGTTTCCGTCGTGAGTACACAGCGATTGATCAAAGTTTTATCAAATGTTTTAAGTTGAAGGTCAAGTGCGGCTAATGTTGTGAGTGTGCCTGCTACTCCGATCAGCGTTGTTGCAGATGGAAGAGGCGAAATATGGTGAAGGTGGTTTTGAACGAGTTTCACCGCATTCTCAAGAGCGGTGGTATCGGGAGGACTATTTTTTAAAATTCGCTCGGTAAGCCGGACACTGCCAATATCTATGCTGGCAGCAGATGAGACGTTTGATCCGGTTCCAGAAACAAGCTCTGTGCTTCCGCCGCCAATATCAAGTACGGCAAATTCTCCGGAAGGAGAGTCCTCCAGATATTCTGATACAGCTCCAAGATACGTTGCTTCTGCTTCTTCCTGCCCGGTAAGTATCTTGATATCGATAGACAGATGCTCTCGTATGAAATCGATGAACTCCTGCCGATTTGCTGCGTCGCGAAGTGCACTCGTACCGCATGCTGCGAGATGTTGAACTCCATGGGAGTCGGCAATACTTTTGAGTTGCAACAGAATTCTTCGAACACGTTGGAAAGTTTCTTTTTGAATAAAACCATGTTCATCGACACCTTTACCAAGCCGAGCAATAAAATGTTCATCTCTCACAATAGAAAGAGTGCCATTTCTTTCAACATCTGCGACAAGCATCAGGATGGTATTTGTTCCAATATCGATGGAAGCAAGACGCATCATAGGACTCTGCGAAGCGCGACTGCTGTCCATTCGTTCTCATTGTCAAGCTTCACTGGGACGAGCAGATTCTTTTCAAACAAAGAAAGTAAAGCAGGCATATCGCTTGTGAGAATACCCGAAAGAATGAATATGCCATCCTTACGAATTCGGTCAACAATTGACTTGATGAATCGAGAAATCGTAGGAAAATCAATATTCGCTACAATAAGATCATATTTTGAACGCGGAATAGCACTCACGTTTCCTAACCGCACTGTCATCCGTCGTTGAACATTGTTTCTCTTTATATTCTCTCGTGTGTTTTCGATTGCCCATGGATCGTTATCAACTGCTACGACGGATTTTGCGCCTAACTTTACACAAGCAATGCCGAGAACGCCGGTTCCACAGCCGAAATCAATAACTTTCATCTTCGGCTGCAAAAACCGTTCAAGCAGGCTGAGACTTAATCGGGTTGTTTCATGATGTCCGGTGCCAAACGACATCTTTGGATCGACGTGGAGAACTATTTTGTTGCGATAATGCTTTGGTAATTTCTTCCAAGATGGTTTGATGATTATTCGCGGTGTTGCTTCAACAATCCCGGTTTGTTTTTCCCATGTTTTATTCCAATTCTCTTCGCGTATTGATTTGACCGTAAAGGACAGATCAACAACGGGAAACTCAAACTTGAACCGTTCCAGCGTTTTCTGAAATTTTGCCCGAATCGAGGAAGTCCATTTATTTATTGAAATAAAACAATTGAGGGATTTCTCTTCTTGAACGAAACCTGTAAAACCAAGTAATGCCAATTGACCGACAAGTAAGTCCTGATAGGGCTCATCTATTCGAACGGAAATCTGACACCACTTGCGAGATTTCATGGGAGTGTACCTTTTTTCGAAAGATCGTACTTCTGAAAAAGATCCTTGATGATTTCACCATTCATCTGCAGCCAGAATATTTGGTCCTGATAATTTTCCTGCATTTTCCTATCAGCTTTATTGTATTTAACATTCAAGAAATAAGTCAGACAGACAAGCAGGCAGAAAAAGATCAATCCTTGCTGATCCACAAGCGCTATGCCCAGGGCTATCTGTACAGCAAGACATATGATGGACAGGATAGCAAACCAAAAAGAGGTACGACGTATTTGATTCATGATATGATACACTGTGCCAAAGAAGAATATTTTTTCATGAAATGCGGGAGGAATAAAATGGTTGAGAATGTAAAAGTATAACTGTCGTGCTTCCGCTTCATTCAGGATACTCGTGGCAGAATAGTGACGGACGATATCTTGAAGGAATGCACTTGGCTGGTTCTCGACAAAGGCACGCCGGCGCTTTGTTGTTTCTTTTGCATACATAGTCAATCCTGAGACAAGCACAAGAAATAAAAACAGAACAATCCAATATCCGTGCTCAAGAGGAAACGAAATATAGCGGGACACAAAAGAATAGAAGAACATCGCAGAGAGCGATGCAAAGTAAAAACCGGGTACAAGAATACGAGTGGCTTCGTATAACCCAAAGGAAGATGTTTGTGTATTACTCATAAAGTAACTCACTCGCAGAAGTGGAAGAATGCTAAGACAAAAAAATGTGTTTGTTTTATTTTACTAAACCTTGTTGATTTGTATTTCTTCGACTAAATCCGGCTAATAATGCGCCAATTCTATCCTGCACTTGCTGATAATTGGTGACCGATGTAATAAAATTCTGCATCATCATAGAAAACACCAGCATCTCTCCATCGCGTGTTAGAACATACCCTGATAAACAACTCACACCATTCAGCGTTCCGGTTTTCGCACGTAAATTGCAAGCAGCAGGATACGTGGTCATCCTTCGTGCGAGAGTTCCGTCAACGCCGGCAAGAGGTAAAGAATTGTAAAAGATCGGGAATATTCTGGGCTGTTTGTACATCACTGTTAGAAATTGTACAAGTTGATCGGCGGATAAAAGATTATACCGTGACACACCCGATCCATCGACAATAGAGAGTTTCGATGTGTCGATTCCCAAGTTAGACAGGAAGCGTTTTATGACGAATATTCCACTTTTCGCGGAACCGGGGACACCATTCATGGTAGTTCCTAAGACCTTGAGTGCATTTTCTGCTGAGAGATTATCACTCACTTTATTCATATTTGTGATCATTTTTTCTATTGGCTGGTAATGCTGTGCAATTTCACGGAGGCCGATCGGAGTCACACCATTCACAACATTTCCATACACAAAAATTCCCGCATGCCGGAATGATTCTTTTAAAAGCGTTCCTGTATAATACTCAGGGCGGCGGAGCGAAAACTTCTGAGTAATTTGACTAAACAAAGAAAGTTCACCTTCTGTTAAAATGGTATTAGGATTATTGAGATACAGGCGTTTGATTTTCAAAGGAGTGCGAATGCTGTCGGTTGTTAATTTTGCTCTGTTGATTACTGTGACAAAATCTGTCATCGGTTCAACATAGGGATATATTGTGGTTGAATCGGCTAACAATGTGATGCTGATACAGTTCTTATTCACAGAAAGTGCATTGATGTATGGTGCATCCGGATCAGATTCATCATCCCAAGTCCAGCCGGCACCCCAATAGTTGTCATCGAAGAATGAATCGTCAACAATGATATTGCCCTCAATACTCGTGATTCCCATTCGACGGACTGAATTTGCCAAAGAGTCTAAATCTGAAGTCTTTAAATCCGGATCTCCATATCCTTTTACATAGATATTGCCGGCAAGAATACCATCAGTAGGAGAGTCCTCAACGAACACTGCCGTCTTAAATTGATAATTTGTATCTAGTATCGACAAAGCGGCGGCGGACGTGAGCAACTTCACGTTTGATCCAGGATTCATCAGCGCTTTGCTGTCATGATCATAGAGGACATTTCCATTCTCAAGCGATACAACTTTGATGCTGACACGTGCAGGAATGAAGAGAGAGTCTGCGAGAATGGAATTAATGTTTTTCCTTAATTGTGTTAACGGATCGCGTGGCACAATAACAGTGCGTGTCGCTCCACATCCTAACAGTGTTAATGAAAGGAGGAGGATGATATGGTGCAGTTTCATGTATGTATTTGTTTTTTATAGATTATGATCAGTGTGAATGTCCTCTTAAAAGGTTAAAAATGCAAGAACCGTGGAATTTTTCATTGTGTTAAACATGAATAGAAAAACCACCACACTTGACTTTTAACCCATCTTATTGTACCATTTTTCTGTAGTTTTATTACGCCGTTTCGGCGCCAAATGATACTTCCGGGGCGCGGCAGATTTATAAAGAAAACAGTTTACCAATTTGCAGAGGGGCTCTATGCAATCACCTACCATTGTAACACGTCGGTTGTTTTCCATTCTCATTACTATGATGCTTCTTTCCACACAGCTCATGGCGCAATCCAGCGTTAAAATTAAATCGCGAGTGGAGATAAAACCGGCTGGTAATCAAATTCAATACAGCATAAACGGTAGCGAACCACTTCCCCCTACAAGTTACATTTCCGATTGTTCAGGTACATATTTAGCATGGGTAATGATTGCTGCTAAGAATAGTGCTCCGTCGGAAGGTCCTTTTACTGTAGCATTTCGTGATACAGCCCGTGATACAACTATGGTATTCCGGCTTTCAGATTGTATAAATTATAGAGATTCTCGATCTGAAGGGGACTATGATTGTTGTAATAAACGACCCGATCATAGTTGTACACCTTTAAACTCTACAGCATATTTTGCTTATTCAACAGATCCGTATTTACCTATTAGGATTCCATATATTCTCAAAGGAGATACGCTAAGTTTTTCCTATGATAACTGTACTCAGCCTGCGAGGACGGGTGCTGGTATGCAAGTTCAATTTGCGAAGAGGGATGCATATGCCGATAAATGCGATGCATATATGGAAGGTGATCTCCAAGAATTAGAACTTTGCGGTATCGATCTTACTCCTATGAGCTTCTCTGTATGGCAAGACGATGATACACTCATTTCTGGTTCATCCACAATGCTAAATATATATCCTAATGGTGATCTATATCGCTATTATCCGCAGATTGATGACTCCCTGATGACTATCGAAGTTGATAGCGCACAATATGTAAAATTTATCTATGATAAGGGAACAAGAATAGACACACTCGATTCACCGATGGATAGTGTGAAATTCAGCGATGCTATATCAGGCAAAATCAAGTTTCTAGCAATGGGCAAGCAGCCTGAAAAACCTGTTCCTGTTGCCATCTGTGCCCGACTTATGTCCGATCCATCAAAAGTCTTTGAGGACACGATTGTTGTAAAGGGGAGTGAGATATTGCTCGGCGAGACGAAATACTATTACGCGACGCAGGAAACAAATGGTGAGTTGACGATACACGAAACCGCGTCGACAGAATTACCAGCAGGAGCGGTAAGCAGTGACATTTGGGGTAATAATCCGGTTGCTCCTCTGCTGATTGAAACAGAACCTTCAGGCAGGAAAATGGGAGTATATTGGGAGAAAAAATTTCCAAAATATTTGGGAGGTACATATATTGACATGGATGATTTACCAACAGGAATGATAAGATTGGTGGGACGCTATTGGCATAAAGATTCTGTTTATACAGTGAAACTGACTACAGGTAATTATTCCACACCAACAAGTCTGGGGATTGAAGTAAAGAAACCTGATATATTAGGTGATCCAAACATTAGTAATGAATCTCGGCACACTAATATTACAGATGTAAAGGGAAAACCTCTTTGTTTAGATGACACGATTTTTAAATACGCAGGTGAGTGGGGAATTCCGCCGCAAATAATAAAAGGGCAGATTGAGAAAGAGACCTTGCCACATTTTGCTTTTAATTGGCGATATGAACCCTTTTTGGATAGTAGGTTGCAACACAACCCGGATGATATAGAAACATATTTTACAGAGGGCATGCCTTTTATTGTAACCGAGACATCTATGGGAACGGGCGATTTACCGACACTACATACTAATGAAGTTCCCTATCCATATAATTCTTCTTCGGTAAAAATTAGCATATATTTATTTCAGGATAATAATTGGGATAGTAAATATGTTCAACATCATACCGGTGATATACCAGATAAAATTGTTGGTAGTAATATATTGACAAAGCGTTGGGCTATATTGTATGCCCAAATTAAATCAAAAAACAAAAATATTACGGATGCTGATGCACGTACGCAAGCTCACAATAAACTTCAAGCAGAGATTCAATATCCCAAAAATACGATAGGAAAAAATTATGACAATTTTGCGCAAACGAGAATAGTAACCTCTTATGGATTAATTCAAATGATGTATACTACCGCAGTAATCGATACTTTTAAAGAGACTGGTTCCAGATATAGTACACCTGGATCTGTTTTTATGGATAGATATGAAAATACTCTACCGCCTGAAATGTTAAACGAATATGACTACTTATTTCCACGGTATGTCGATTTTACACTTCAGCATTTGCGAGCATCTCTTGGGGGCGTTAGCTCGATTCCAACTCACGAATGGCCTGGTGGATTTGAGAGCATATGGACTACAACAATACAGAAACACAATCCAGGAGAAAAAGATAAGTACGAAAATCCATTATATGGGTGGGATGTATTAGCCAGAGCAATTCAATATTTACCTTCAATAAAGAAATGAGGTAGTTATGAAAACAAGAATAATATTCATTATAATAATTTTCGTTGTATTTATTTCTGAAATGTTAGGTCAAATAATTTCTGAAAGGAAATATGATCCAAACAAAGTTGTTCGGCATGCTCTTGAGAATGCTGTCCAAGTGAAATATGGGAATAACTATAAAATATATTATCATATTATGGATTCTCTTATTGTGAACTCTCCTCCTAATGAAATTTCGGATCCTTATGGTACTTTAGCTGGTTGTGTGTTATTTTCTGCTTGGCATAGATGGCAAAGTAAAGACAGTGTAGTAACTGGCATATATAAAAATGGACAAATTATATGGGATGATTATCCGGGTACAAAAGCTGGTTTTGGGAGTGAACTACTTATTGCGAAGGATATCAATAATGACGGAGAAGTGGATGTTCTTGAAGCTGAATATGATCAAACCCTTACTTATAGAGAAGGACCGGGTGTGTCCTATCTCTGGATATTAAGTTGGAATGGTACAAGAGGAAAAATGATCAATGATATTGATCCTACTACCAAACAATCGATGCTAGTCTCTACTGGCGGTTGGTATGATTATGTCGATATTAACCGAAACAGTATTTTAGTAATAAGAGGTGAGATTGATTCTGTTTGGCAAGGAGATTTTCCAAATTTGAATCCTGCCACTCTTCCGAATATTACTTATAGTTGGGATGGAAGTAAATACGGTTTTTTCCCCTCAGCCCATCAAATAAACGCAAATGAATTTTATCCAGCGGATTTGATGGGCGTTTCAATGCGTTGCAATGTTATTAATGAAAACACCAAATTTATTTATAATTATTCTATTACAAATCAACCCACAAGTAAGCAAAGTATTGATAATATCTATGTGGGTGAGCTCGAAGATACATCCTCGGTTTACACACCTAATGGTTGGATCGCCTCGGATCCAAGATATTTTCAAGGGAGATTGTTCTATAATGCTACACTCGACTATTGGGGTGCGTTAAGTCCTGGACATTCCATATATGGATTTGGAACGGTAAGCACCTCGCTACCCATGATAGTAAAGTACTATGTACAAGGATTCCGTTCGTTTACTCAAATAGCAACTGATGAAGAATATCGTAATGATATCTATACTAATTCTGTCTCAGGCTGTACATTGGGTTCTTCGGATACCGTACAAAAATTTGTTCCCTTAAACTTTCTCGACACGCTCATGAGCTACACCACCCAATCCCGTACATTAGGATGGATCAAAGACCAACCAACAGCGAATAAATATCTCGGCTACTTTGCATTAGCCAAAACGAGCTTGGGACAAAACAATATAACATCAACACGCACAACACTCCAGCGAGTTTTAACAGATGTCAATGTAGATAGCACAGTGAATCTTACTAGCGAAGCATATGCCCTCATCCGCTACAACACAGAGTATCTATTGGCACAATTGCCAACGGCACCTCTACCAGGATTATTCATAAAGCTTGTCAACAGTACAGGGTCACTGCTTGCAAACGGCACACTCCAATATCGCGATAGCACATGGAAAGATGTCACAAACAATAACGATGGAACATTTACCATCACTACCACACGCAAAAAGATCAGTCTTCGTATGACGTACGAGTATGGCACGCAAACAAAATCGAATGTTCCGGTCAAGAATGATACAACAATTATCTTCCAGACAAAAAATGTAACAGCCGACTTACAAACCAGCAGCGGCAATCCATTGGATACAGGCATTGTGCAATACAATGCCGGCGGTTGGAAAGATTTCGGAGCTACAACAAACGGAGTTGTAACGAAAGAACTGCTTCCCATCAAGTACACATTTAAAATGACCTATAACAATGCAAGCATTGAGAAAAAGCAAAACATCGACTCTAATGCTGTTGTTCTCTTTCAAACTGTCAATGCGAGCGTTCAACTAAAAAACAGTTCAGGGAATTTCATCGACCAAGGTGTGGTGCAATACAATGCCGGCGGCTGGAAGGACTTTGGTATAACATCAAACGGTAATGTCCAAAAGGAATTGTTACCTGCTAAATATAATTTTAAAATGACCTATGCCTCAGCCAGCAAAAACCAGGCACAGGATTTGGATTCTAATACTATAGTCGTCTTCCAGACTTCCAATGTATCCGTGCAACTGAAAAACGGTCAAGGCCTTCCACTCGATACAGGTGTCGTGCAATACAATGCTGGTGGCTGGAAAGATTTCGGTACGACAGTAAACGGGATTACCAACAAAGAGCTTCTTCCTGTGAAGTATACATTCCGCATCACCTACGGCTATGCCAATAATGAGAAAGCACAGAATACGGATTCCAATGTTGTTGTAACGTTCCAGACGGTCAATGCAGTAGTTCAGTTACAGAATAGTCAGGGTAGTTTGATGGACACAGGCATAGTGCAATACAATGCAGGAGGATGGAAGAACTTTGGAACAACGACAAGCGGCATGGCATCGAAAGAACTGCTGGCAAATAAATATAACTTCCGTATGACGTATGCCTTTGCAAACAAAGATAAACAGCAAGACATAGGTACAAATCCAATAATAGTTTTTCAAACAATCAATACAATAGTTCAGTTACAGAACAGCCAAGGAAGTCCTCTTGATACAGGCACAGTGCAATACAACGCAGGAGGATGGAAGAACTTTGGAACCACGACAAACGGTATAGCATCGAAACAATTGTTGGCTAATCAATATAACTTTCGCATGACATACGCCTCAATTAATAACGATAAAACGCAGAACCTTGATTCCAGCAATATCGTAAACTTTTCTACCGTTCTCTGCATTGTCCGAGTTACCAATTCATCCGGACAATTAGTAAGCAATGCGATTGTAACGTATAATGCAAGTGGATGGAAAACATTTGGCACGACAGTCAATGGTATTGCAACCAAGGAATTATTGCCGGCAAACATAACATTCAGAGTTCAATCCGGTAAGACGAAGCAGGATAAGGCACAGGATATTACGACGAATCCCAATGTGGAGTTTAGTTTACCATAGAATAATAAGTAGTTGAGCCATTGAGCAGATGAGAATATAAGTCTTTGAGTCGATGAGTCTATATGTCTTTGAGCATAAGAGTGAACGGAGAATGGTAGAAAGCAACAGTCAGTTGATAAAAAATAAATGCTGAAGGCTGAGAAAAAGATCGGAGATGAGAGATGATAGACCGGAGAATAAAAGCCATTATTACATTACTGCTCTGCATAAGCCTTGCAACCGCACAGCAGATCTCCAATACGAGAACGTTAAAAGCAAAGAATAAAATTGAATTTCAGATAGCGTTAAAAAAATGGCAAGAGAAATTGAAGCAGTTTAACACGCCTAATTTGATAAAATCGCAACAATATGCTGAACTCAGACAGGAGATGTGGAAAGAACTCCGGGACATTATGCTTGGAAAAACCACTGCGCCAGTTCAACAGTATAAGCCATCATTGACGGCTGTTTCTACAAAAGTTACTGAAGCTGCTACGTGCTATGATGTTCCCTTTGCATCGAAGGGGAATACGATTGATCTTGCAGTAGCAAACACTTCGGTATTGGCGGCAGAAGGAGTCAAAGTCGAAGTAACCAATACTCCGGAATGGCTGAAGTTTACAGAGAAGGACATTACTCTTACAACCTTGAAAGCAAATGAAGAACAGACTGCCTCTTTCACTTTTTCAGTTAACAAATCAGCGAAAGTTAATAAGGAAGATACACTACGTTTTACTATCACGGATAAAACCGGACAGACTTGGACGAAAGAGATCAAGATCAGTATCACGCCGCCGACGACGTACGAGCTATACCAAAATTATCCAAATCCGTTCAACCCGACAACGACAATCGAATATCAGTTGCCCGGAACAGGGACACGATTAAATGTGTCGTTGAAAATATATGACGCGATCGGGAGAGAGATAACTAATCTTGTGAACGAGCAGCAGGCGCCGGGATATTATCAGAAAACCTTCGATGCAAGTCGATATGCCAGCGGAATGTATATTTACCGTCTTGTTGCAACAGACGAGCAGAATAAACAGCATGTATTTCAAAAGAAAATGGTGCTTTTACGATAAATCTGCGGAGCATGAATTAGAAAACATGTTTTCTTGCGTTAAAGCTTCCATATACCACAAAGCTTTCATAAAGCGGTTTCATCTGATTATCCATATTAAAATTCATTTTTAATAAAAGTACTGAATTCCTCAGTTGAATTACAATTCCTCATTGAATTCTTCATTGCTCCAAAGTGTTTAATTTCTTATATTATAAGTTCATAATGCATAGAAAAGAGCAAAAGAAGATAACCATTGCAATTGATGGACCTGCGGCGTCCGGGAAAAGTACAACAGCAAAATTGGTGGCCCAAAAATTAGGATATCTTCATATTGATACAGGTGCAATGTATCGTGCATTGACGCTGAAGGCACTTGAAAAAAAGCTCGATTTGACCGATAAAGAAAAAATTGTCTCACTTGCACAGACGAGCACCATTCGACTGGAAGGAGGAAATCCAACCACGAAGGTGTTTTTGGATGGTACCGATATTACTGATAAAATTAGAACGCCTCAGGTGAACCGATCCGTAAGTATTGTGAGCAGTTATCAAGGCGTACGCGAAGTGATGGTACGGGAACAGCAAAGGATCGCTGTCCAGGGCGGTGTAGTCTTTGAAGGCCGGGATATAGGCACAGTCGTTCTTCCATTGGCAGAGTTAAAGATTTTCATGGTTGCCGGTGTTCACGAGCGAGTGAAGCGAAGAAAGAAAGATCTCGCTCTGTGCGGAATTGAAGCGGAAGAAAAGGAATTGATCAAAGAAATCGAAACGCGTGATCGAAAAGATTCGACACGTGACATAAGTCCGCTGCGGAAAGCAGCGGATGCAATTGAACTCGATACTTCCAACTTGACCATTAAGGAACAAGTCGATTTCATAGTAGCGCGGGCAAAGAAAACCATCCACCCAAAAGAAACAGTCTTATGAAAGTGTCTGTCGATAATTTTTCCGGATTCTGTTGGGGAGTTGTTCGAACGATAGATATTGCGGAGAAGGAGATTGCCGCTGGTGAAAAGCTGTATTCACTGGGAGACGTTATTCATAATCCTGTGGAGATCGAGCGTCTTCGAAAGAAAGGTCTTGAAACGATCTCGCATAACGATTTGGAAAAACTTCGAGGTGCAAGAATTCTTATTCGAGCACACGGAGAACCGCCTGATACATACAAGCGTGCGAAGGAACTTGGAATCACACTTGTCGATGCCACGTGTCCCGTTGTCACGAAAGTGCAGGAACGTATTCGAAAATTTTATAATGAAGGGTATCAAGTTGTGATTTTTGGCAAGAAAGAGCATGCCGAAGTCATTGGTCTTGTCGGCCATACAAACGGTGAAGCGCTTGTCATCAAATCGTTAGATGAAGCGGGAAAGGTGAAACTGGATCGGAAAACGGTTCTGTTTTCACAAACAACCATGGACAAGGCGACATTCCATGCGCTGAAGGATGAATTGTCAAAACGAATTAAAGAATTTGTTGTTGATTCCATGGAAGAGACAGCGATTGAGTTTCTTGCGAAAGATACTATTTGTGGTCAGGTATCAGGACGCGAGAAGAAAATTCGCGAATTTGCCGCCGCGAATAATCTTATCATCTTCGTCGCCGGAAAACATAGTTCAAATGGAAAAGTATTGTATGACATTGTGAAGTCGGTGAATCCGCAAATTCGTTTCATCGAAAATGTGCAGGAGCTTCATACAGAATGGTTTAAGGGAATTGAGACCGTTGGAATCACCGGAGCAACATCGACACCGCAATGGTTGATGGAGCAGGTGAAAGCAAGAATTGAGGATATGAAAGAAGACATGCAGAGTGTTTCACAGCCAAAGATAATTCACGAACTCATCACACACTAATCAAGAGCCGAAGTGTTTTGTTCGCCGGTGCGCGTTGGCTGGCAGCGGAGAACATCTCGTTTGGCCATCCCGTGAATGCGGGAAGCAGTTTTGGAGGTTGAATGTCAGTTACAAAAAATACCGTGCAGGAGTTTGAGGAGCACGGGTATTCCGAAGAAGAATACAAACAACTTGAACAGCTCTATTCCGGTACAATGGGCAAAATCAATGCAGGTGAAATTGTTAAAGGACGCATTGTACATATCGGCGATTCGAATGTTGCTGTTGATATCGGATTCAAGTCAGAAGGCACAGTCGCGAAAAGCGAATTCCCGAACATTAAAGATTTAAAAATTGGCGATGAAATTGAAGTTTTCCTTGAAAGTATTGAAGACAAAGATGGTCAACTCGTACTCTCGCGCAAGCGCGCCGACTTTATGCGCGTCTGGGAACGTGTCGTTAAATCCCACGATACCGGTGAAGTTCTTAAAGGACGCTGCGTCCGCAGGACAAAAGGCGGCATCGTTGTCGATCTTATGGGACTCGATGCATTCCTACCGGGTTCACAAATCGATGTTCGGCCTGTTCGTGATTTCGATGTGTTCATCGGACGCGAGATGGATTTCCGCGTTGTGAAAGTTAATCACCCTTCAGAAAATGTCGTTGTCAGTCATAAGGTGTTAGTGGAAGAAGAACTTTCCAGCCAGCGTAAAGCCATCCTCGATAGTCTTGAGAAAGGTCAGATACTCGAAGGCCACGTTAAGGCAATTACGGATTTCGGCGTGTTCGTCGATCTCGGCGGTGTAGACGGTCTTGTGCATATTACCGATCTTTCATGGGGACGTGTCAACCATCCTTCAGAGATCGTGAAGCTCGACCAATTGGTCAACATCGTCGTTCTTGATTTTGACGCGGAGAAAAAACGAATTTCGCTGGGTATGAAACAGCTTCAACCGCATCCATGGGAAAATATTGACCAGCGGTATCCTGTCGGCACGAAAATTAACGGAAAAATCGTTTCGCTGACAGATTATGGTGCATTTGTAGAAATTGAAAAAGGCATCGAAGGCCTCATTCACATTTCTGAAATGAGTTGGACTCAGCACATCAAACATCCTTCACAAGTTGTTTCCATGGGACAGATGACCGATGCAATTATTCTCTCGCTGGATAAAGACGGCAAGAAGATTTCGCTTGGCATGAAGCAGCTTGAGCCGGATCCTTGGACCACACTCATGCAGAAATATCCCATCGGCTCAAAACATGTCGGTACGGTACGCAATCTTACGAATTTCGGTGTTTTCGTTGAGCTTGAAGAAGGTGTCGATGGTCTTGTGCACATCTCTGATTTATCATGGACAAAGAAGATTCGTCACCCGGGTGAAGTTGTAAAAAAAGGCGATCAACTTGATGTCATTGTACTTTCGGTTGATATTAGTCAACGACGCATCTCTCTTGGACATAAACAAGTACAAGAAAATCCGTGGGAAGTGTTCGAGTCTAAATACAAAGTAGACACAGACGTTGAAGGCAGCATCGTGCGCATCATCGAGAAGGGTGTCATCGTTGAAATGCCTCTCGGTGTTGATGGCTTTGTGCCGCTCTCTCAACTTTCACACACTCCGGTCAAGAATATCGCAGATTCCTTCAAGGTCGGTGATACACTTCCATTAAAAGTGATCGAGTTTGATAAGGAAAGCAAGAAGATCGTTCTCTCCGCCCTTGAATATCTTCGCGGCAAAGAGCAGAAGCTTGTGGATGACTATGTTGCTGGTCATAAACTAGCTCCCATGACAATGAAGGATGTCGTCTCCACTCCTTCTGATGAAAAGAAGAAAAAGGATGAAGCATCTGCAGAAGGTGGAAATGAACCGAGCACACAAGGTTCAAACTAATTTCTGAAGCATTTATGAAAAGAGTTGTCTGACATTGCTCGGACAGCTCTTTTTCTTTATGAAGCGCATCGCATTACATACTCTTGGTTGCAAACTCAATTACGCTGAAACGGCAGCGATCGGAAAGCAATTCACTTCTCGTGGCTACATTGTGGTTGGCCTTGATGATCCGGCAGATGTGGTGGTAATCAATTCATGTAGTGTCACCTCGCAGGCTGATCGCGAATGCCGGCAATTAGTACGAAGAGCCATTCGGCATTCCCCAGATGCATTTGTGGCGGTCGTTGGCTGCTATGCACAGCTTCAATCTGAGCAGATAGCCGGAATCAATGGCGTTGATTTGGTACTCGGAACACAGGATAAATTCTCTCTTCTTGATTTTATCGACACCGAAAAAAAGAAAAACCATGCAAACGTTGTTGTTTCTTGTATAGACGACAACAATTTCGGGCTGGCATCATCAGCAGGGTTTGAGGATCGAACGCGTGCTTTTCTGAAAGTACAAGACGGCTGTGATTACCGTTGTACCTATTGCACTATTCCGCAAGCGCGAGGAAGAAGCCGAAGTACAACGATTGTCGAAATAGTACGACAGGCAAGAGAAGCAGTTGGATTAGGATATAAAGAAATAGTGTTGACCGGTGTGAATGTAGGAGACTATGGAAAAAATGATGGTACGAACCTTCTGGCTCTTCTCAAACAGCTCGTCACGGTTGATGGCTTAATGCGCATTCGTATCAGTTCGGTTGAACCCAATTTGCTTACCGACGAGCTGCTTGATTTTTGGTTTGCCAATGATATTCTTTGTCATCATTGGCACATACCGCTTCAATCAGGATCTAACACGATACTCCGAAAGATGCGGAGAAGGTATCTCACCGGAGTCTATGCAGAGCGTGTAGAAAGAATTAAATCGAATGTTCCGACCGCAGGTATTGGCTCGGATGTGATAGTCGGATTTCCTGGTGAGAGTGATGCATTATTCAATGAAACTTGCAATTTTCTAAACGACATTCCGATTTCATATTTTCATATATTTAGTTATTCTGAACGGCCGAATACACCGGCGGCGGCATTTGATAAAAAGATTGATCCTCAAATCAAAGCGAAACGAAGCAAGAAATTGCGTCAGTTGGGAATTCAAAAGCGACATATGTTCTATGAGACGTTCGTCGGTAAAACGGTACCGGTTCTTTTTGAATCAGCACATCTTGATGGTACGCTATCTGGATTGACGGAAGAATATGTCCGCGTCGATGTGAAATCGAATGCAGATTTAACAAATACCATTGTCAACGTTACTATCAAAGAAGCATTCTCAGAAAAATGTATTGGCATGATCGCAGAGCCTAATAGAATACCAGCGATACGCATTGCCATTTAACTGGAGCTACACTATGAAACGATCTATCATTTCGATCGCACTACTGCTTTTTCTGACACAGCAGATGTTTGCGCAACAAAGACCACTGTCGACATTGGTAACAAAGGAAGTTCAACTCCGCGGAATCTCCATTCCAGATCTAAACATGTCGCCTGCGCCTGAATCCAAGAAATCAGTTATGCTGGCAGTTGTTGCATCGCTCCTCGTACCGGGCATGGGAGAACTGTATGCAGGTTCATTTGAAACAGGGAAGTATTATTTGATCGCTGAAAGTGGCTTATGGCTTACGTACGGCGGATTTCGAATGCATTCCAATGGGCTGCTACAAGATGCACAAACATTTGCCAGCCAACATGCAGATGCGAACTTTAACAACAAGGACGACCAGTATTCAGTAAACATCGGCAACTTTAATACAACCACAGAATACAACGATACGAAGAGCAGAAATCGTGAGTATGATTTGATTTACCAACCTACACGTCCGGAATATCAATGGAATTGGGATACAGATGCCAATCGCCTTCGATTCAAAGATATGCGCATTCAAAGCGGCGAGGTAAAAAACAATGCGAAGTTCGTCATTGGCGCTATTGTTGTGAATCATCTTCTTTCTGCATTTTCTGCTGGAAAGAAAACAGCGGCATATAATCAATCGCTTTCCTCAATGGACAATGTGGAAATTCATACGTACACATTGAACAATGGATCGCAAGTGAATGGATGGGGAATAAGTATCACAACATATTTTTAAAACACCCGCATGCCCCTCATCCGGCTCACGCTTGAATATGATGGTACCGACTTCGTCGGCTGGCAATTCCAAACTAATGGACGTTCTGTTCAAGAAGAAGTTGAAAAAGCAATCAAACAAATACTTCAGGTAGATATTCGAGTTACCGGCGGGGGGAGAACAGATGCCGGGGTACATGCTCGTGGTCAAGTGGCAAGCTTCTTTGTGGACCGAGATGTTGAAATTAATCTGCTTGCAAAGAGTTTGAATGCGGTTATGCCCCATAGCATTATTGTTCTCGAAGCGATGGAGGCTCCATTAGACTTCAATGCACGATACGACGCAAAAAGCAGAAGGTACACATATTCGATTAGTCAAGAACCGACAGCAATTCAACGCAATTATTGCTGGCAAGTGTTCCAAAAGTTAAATTTTTCGTTGATGCAAAAATGCGCTCAACAAATAATGGGCACACATAGTTTTCGTTCATTCTGTAAAGTGGAGACTGATATTCACAATCATCGATGCAGCGTACTGGCATCACAATGGAATCAGAAAGATAAATTATTGATATATGAAATTTCTGCAAATCGTTTTTTGCATGGAATGGTTCGTACATTAGTTGGAACGATGGTGAATGTAGGAAGAGGACATACGAAGTTTGAAGAATTTTATAAGATACTAGAATCAAATGAGAGGTCTTTTGCCGGAATGTCCGCTCCTGCAAAGGGATTGTTCTTAGAAGATATATCGTACTAATACCAGGATTCGAATATGTTGAAGATGTTCAGACTTTGGCTCGTTGTATATTTTTGTGGTACGGTATCAACAATTTAAAGGGTCATTGCCATAACATTATCATTAAAGCGATATATTAAAAATGTAGCAGTGAAGTAAGGGCTGCATTGGATGAAGATATGAAATCAATTAAAAAAATATTGAGAGATGCACTGATCAAAGGAGGATTGCTCAGAACGAAACTATCGGAAGACGAGCTTAAGCAGGTTATAGATGCCGGTTCGCTCAGCGGGGCGATTGATAAGACGGAACATGAACTCATAAAAAGTATTTTACAGTTTTCCGATATTACAGCCAAAGAGATCATGGTGCCGCGTCCTGATATTGTGGCTCTTGACATTTCGATGTCTCGGGATGTTCTAGTACGAAAAGTGATTGAAGAAGGGTACTCAAGATTACCTGTCTACAAAGGTACTATTGACCATATCATTGGTGTTATTTACAGCAAAGATTTGCTCAGTCTTTTAGAGCATCGCTCACTTATCATTCTCCAGGATATTATCCGGCCCGTGCATTTCGTTCCAGAATCAAAAAAGATTAGCCAGCTCTTGCATGAATTTCAGCAATACAAAGTTCATATCGGTATAGTGGTAGACGAGTATGGCGGAACAGAAGGCATCATCACCATGGAGGACATCGTCGAAGAAATTGTCGGAGACATCCTTGACGAATACGACGAAGTGCGCAAATCAGTAAAACAGGCTGGAGATGGGTCGGTTATCGTAGATGCTGCATTATCCATTGCAGACTTCAATCAGCAGTTTCGTTTGAAGCTGCCGGAGGCACCGGAGTATGAAACAGTAGCAGGATATTTGCAGACAATCACAGGAAGACTGCCAGAATCCAATGAAGAGATCCGGGCAGAGAATTTTACCTTTGCAATAATCTCGAAGAGCGCACGTCGGATTCGGCAAGTGAAAGTGACCCCACTTCTCAAACCTATTGTGACCGAGGAATGATTGTGTCTTTCCCTTCGCAGGAATTGTTTATTAAAGTATGCGGTATTACAAATTTGGCTGATGCGAAATTGGCAAGTTCGCTTGGTGCTAATGCTATTGGTTTCAATTTTACTCCTGCAAATGAAAGGTATATCACACCTGAAAATGCTTTTTCTATTTCAAGACAAATTCCTGATTATGTCTCAAAGATTGGTGTTTTTGAGAACTCGAACCATCAGTACGTAAAGAAAATTTTGGACCAAGTATCATTGAGCGCTGTTCAATTATTTGGTAACGAGGGACCAGATGATTTAATAGGGTATGAAACGAGTGTGATTAAGGTGTTTGAGCTCGACAACCTTTCTGATGTAGAAATAATGCGTAACTATTTAGTAGATGCATTTTTACTGCGAAATAAAAAAAATAAATCTATTCATTTTCATTCAAAACAATATCACTGGGATAAAGCTATAAAGGCAAAAGAATACGGACGAGTTATTCTATCAACCGATCTCAATCCTGAAAACGTTGAAGACGCTATTCGATTTGTTAAACCCTATGGCATTGATGTCTGTGCTGGTGTTGAGTTGCAGCCTGGACGTAAGGATCCTGCTCAACTCAGAGAGTTGATCGCTCGCGCGCGAAATATCGTTTTTATTGAAAACCATACTGAGGACATTGATGATGAAAATTAGGTTTTTTATTTTCTTAACACTTTTCTAACTGTGTATAATAAGGAGAACACAAGGGTTGTTATATACTTGCATACTTCAACAATTCTTCTCTGGGCATGGGCGAAGTGTAAAGTCTTACTTACGGTAGTGCCGATGAAGAGAACTCAAGAATCATCTGAATAAAGTAATCTCGGAGGAATCCTGTTCGCATTGGCAATGCGTTGCGATGAATTCAAAGAAATACAGAAAATTATAGATGGTAAATATCAATCTGCAGTATGAAGCACCATGGGTAATTGTAAATTGGAATACGAGTAAAGAGCTTCATCAATGTCTGAAGTCTTTTTATGAGACATCTGATTTGTTGAGACTCTTTCACTTGTATTATATTAAGAAAGTCATCAAAAAAGATTTTGCGTGATGGAAGAGCAGATAGTAAATCCTGTGGTCGCATCCTCCACACCTAGTAAAATTATTAGGAATACTCTTTTTAGTATTGCAGGGAATTGGTTTCTCCTGCTGCTCAACTTTATTCTCATCCCATTTATTATCCGGAAATTGGGTGTTGAACTCTATGGTGGAGCATGGATTATAGGTGCTATCGTATTATCGTTTATCGGTCTGATTGATTTTGGTATTGGGAGTGCATGCACGAAGTACATTGCAGAATATTATTCAAAACATGATTTTCGCGCGATTAATACTGTTGTCAGTACTGGCATAACCTTTTCTTTTATTATCAGCGGAACTTTGGCTGGCGTTTCTTTTCTTATGGGGACAGAAGTACTTACCATGTTAGGCGTCCCGCAAAATATACACTCAGAAGCCTATTTTGTTTTTACAACGGCAATGCTTATTCTTGTTCTTGTGAATACAGCTACTCCCATTTCAGTTATTATGATAGCACTTCAGCGGATGGATATTTCAAATATTGTAGTTGTAGCGACAAGTATTTTAAACTTTAGTATGTCTCTCATAGTTTTGCATCTAGGATGGGGAGCCAAAGGTTTAATATTAGGAAACTTGGCAGTACAACTATTCTCTGTTTCATGGATGATCCGGTGGGCAAAGAAGCTTTTTCCACAGCTTCATCCTCGCCTCGTAAACGTAGATAGGCGTGTGATGAAACAGTTATTTCATTTTGGAGGGAATCTTCAATTAAGTCGTTTGGCACAGCTTCTTGTTTCCCCATTTGATAAAATTGTCGCACTAAGGTTTTTTGGGCCTTCTGCGTCTGCATTTTATGAAATTACTGTAAAGATGTCATCACTTGCGCGTTCGATTCCTTTGGTTCTTGCATCAGCATTATTACCAGCGGCATCTGAATTAGATGCCAATAAGGAAACAACGAAAATCACACTGCTCTTTGAACGTGGTTCAAAATATATGATCATTCTTGGCCTCTTGGTTACAGGATTTATTTTCACTGAGACTCGATTGATTCTTTCTACGTGGTTGGGTGATACGATAGATAAACACGGAATTGAAACCATTACATTGTTAGTGAGAATATTACTTATTGGATATTTTATTAATATATCCACTGGAGCTGCAAGTTCTATTGCCGCTGGAATTGGGAAAACTAATTTGGAGAGGAAAATGGGTATTGTCCTTTTTATTGCAAGTCCAACATTACTTTTGGTCCTTCCAAAGATCACAGGCTTTTACGGTATCCCTACTGCCATCACAATATCACTTGGTATTGGTTCGGGCTATTATATGTATTTATTTTGTTCTTCAATAAACAGACAGGTATCTCATTTCTGGCTATTATTTGTGAAACCTATGTCAAGTCTCATAATCGCGATTATCCTTGAGCAGGTATTTCATAAAACCTGCTTTCAAGTGAACGTTACATCAAGGGTAGATGGTGGAGTTGTTCTTGTTGCTCTTTTTTTCATTTATGTTATCAGTTATTCCGTCAGCTTAAAATACTTAGGTGCCTTTGATGAATATGATATTAATCTTGCAAAAGCTCTGATAAATAAATATTCCAGGAAGGATGTAGTCATATGATAATAGGAGAAGAGATAAAACATAACACGCTTAGAGACACTCATAATTATTATCTTGATGCTCCAAGTGATCTGTTCTCTTCTAGGCTTATCGATTTTGCTTTACAACATTGTGGGAAGCGTATACTCGATCTTGGTTGTGCAACAGGGAACTATACCTTAGAATTATTGAAAAGGGGCTATACCTGTATTGGTGCAGATGTGAACTCAGCTTACATTGAGATCGCACAAAAGCGTGGAATCGAAGCATATGTTGTGAGTGATAAATTGCCATTTTCTGATAAATCTTTTGACAGTGTTATTATGTTTGAAGTAGCAGAGCACCTCTCCAATCCGGAAGCGGTTCTTTCAGAAGCATCCAGAGTAGCACGTAAAAATGTTATTATTTCTGTTCCAAACTGCGAGGGATATGAAGAACTTATAAAGCAAGGATTGATCTTTGAGCATTTTCTAGACAGAGATCATAAGAATATGTTCACGGAGACTTCTCTACGAAAAATGCTTTCCGGAATATTTCCTGTAATCGATATTCAGAAGGGAGATCCAATATATCCTTTATCTCTTGCGGATCTATCCAAAAATAAAATTCTTAGAATATTAAACAAAATTCATTTAATACAACCTAAATATTATTTCCGTCTTTATGTTGTAGCTCACATTCAGGATTTAAATAAATAGCACGATAGTAATGAATATGCCACCATGTGCTGCAGTAGTAATTCTTTTTAACCCTAAGTGTTCCTTGATACAGAATTTCAATCCATTCTTGTTGGAAGTTGGAAAAATGTACGCCTTTGATAATTCACCAAAGAGCAAAAATGATTATGTCGAAGAACTTAAGAGAGTAAAAAAGATAGAATACGCTACTTTAGGTCGCAATGTCGGAATTGCAAAGGCACTGAATGAAATTGCGAAGATAGCTCTTTTAAAGGGTTATCAATATCTTCTTACAATGGACCAGGATAGTTACTTTACAGTTCCCAATCTCGTTCACATGATATCTCTCGCGATGAGCGATTCACGAATTGGAATTGTATCACCAGTGCATCTTGTTAAAAATGATCTGCCGGAGAAGGTTCATGGTGATAGTGAGGAAATCCTAACAACGATGACTTCTGGAAATCTTTTAAATCTGGAAGTTTGGAACAACCTTGGAGGTTTCGACGAAAAATTGTTTATTGACTATGTGGATCATGAATATTGCCTGAGAATGAAAAAAAACGGATATAAGGTTGTACGAGCAAATCGTATAACATTAGAGCATACGGTAGGTGAATTGAAACCGCGAAAATTTCTTTTCTGGACGGTACGTCCCACCAATCATTCTCCGTTTCGTTTGTTCTATCAAACACGGAATCGGTTCTATTTAAAGAAAGTCTATGGAAAAGATTTCCCTGAATATTTTAGAAAAGATTCAGTGTTGTATTGGCGAGGGATTGTAAAAGTATTACTCTACGAGAGTCAGAAAATATCGAAAATTCGAATGGTTCTTAAAGGATTTCTGGCTTTATGGAAAAATGATTTTAATGAGCTTTCTTCGAATAATGGTATGTATGGAGAATAAATCTGAAAATACTTATGTGGTATCAATTGTTATCGTGAACCATAATGGTAAAGATCAGACAGAAGAATGTCTTCGATCATTCTTCGCACATACTCCAGACGGCCCTTTTGAAGTTATAGTAGTGGATAATGATTCCAAAGATGGCAGTGTTGAATTACTGAAAGCGAAGTTTCCTCAGGTACGAGTATTGGCTCAAAAGAAGAACTACGGATTTGGGAAAGCGAATAATATCGGTGCACAAGCGTCACATGGAGAATATCTACTATTTGTTAATAATGATACAATGTTTCAGCAGGATATTATTGAACCACTGAAAATATTTTTAGATACTCATCAATCTGCGGGGATCGTTGCTCCGATGCTCCTTAATTCTGATTTAACCTACCAGCATTCTTATGGAAAATTCCCATCTCTCATGAACGAACTTCGTACGAAGAGAGATATGGAAATGTTCAAGAACATTCCGAAAGACCGGTCTCCGAGACAAGTTGATTGGGTTTCATTCGCGGCTGTTATGATTCGAAGATCAGCTTTCGAAAAAGTGAAAGGTTTTGATGAACGTTACTTCATGTATTTTGAGGATGCCGATCTTTGTTTCCGTTTGCAGAATGCCGGTTACAAGTCATTTTATTGCGCAGACTATTCGTTGATCCATATAGGTGGAGGAAGTAGATCTCGCGGGGTAACAAATATGATTAAGACTGAATATCGTCGTTCGCAATTACTCTTTTACGCTTCACATAGGTCTTGGTTTGAATTGTTAGCCTTGAGGTTCTATCTTCTTTTACGATTTTTGTATCCTTTTCTAAGTACTCGGGGTGAGGAACACCACCGAGCTCGCTCAGTGATTATTATGGCTCTTTCTTCCTATGCGCATCGTTCTTGATGCTCGAAAATATTTTGATTTTGGAATCGGTACATATATCCAAAATCTTATCCCGCATATTGAGTCACGCTGTGAGCTGGTACTCCTTCTCGCACCGGGAGATGCAGATCGAATTCCTCTACCGTCTTCAATCCAGAAGGTATTGAACTCTTCTGGAAAATATTCACTTGGCGAGCTTCGATCAATCGCGAAAGACGCAAACAGACTCAAAGCAGATGTGTTTCATGCTCCACATTATACGACTCCATTTGGCCTCAAGATGCCTTGTGTGACAACCGTCCACGATATATTACACGTTAGAGGTATGGAATATTTTTCTTTTCCTAAAAGATTTTATGCACGGACAATTATTTCTCATGCGTGCCGAGCTTCAGCCGCAATTATTGTCGATTCTGAATTTACAAAACAAGAATTGTTGGATATGTTCCATGTGAATGAGACACAAGTCCATGTTATTCATCTTGGAGTATCCTCCATCTATTCAGCGAAGTATTCAGAAAAGAGTGTTCGAGAATTTCGAAATAAATATCATCTCACCAAACCGACGATCCTCTACACTGGTAGTCTCAAACCACATAAAAATGTTGGCATTCTCATTCGTGCCTTCTCCCACATGAAGCAACGATCAGATATCCAGCTCGCTTTCTCAGGGGAATCAATTAAGAAAGAAAACAACCTTTGGGAATTGATTAGAAAAAAGGGTGTTACTCAAGATGTTGTTGATATTGGGCAGATTTCTCGAAAAGAACTCGCGCTTGCGTACCGGGCCGCATCGGTTGTTGTGTTGCCATCATTGTATGAAGGTTTTGGTTTTTCAGTGTTGGAAGCTATGGCGGCCGGAACTCCTGCAATTGGATCACGTGCAGGTTCAATTCCAGAAATGATGGGCGACGGAGGCATATTATTTGATCCGCATTCTGTTGATGATATCACAAGTGCTTTGGAGAAAGTTCTGAACGACACAGAGTACCGATCGACTGCCATCAAAAAGGGATATAAAAACGTCGAGCGTTTTTCATGGGATACATGTGCTGAGCAAACATTTAAAATATATATGGATATAGCATGAGCCGCATTGGTATCTTTGGCGGAACATTCGACCCGCCTCATAAAGGGCATATTACTATAGCAAAAGAGGCGATGAAACAGCTTTCTCTGGATACAATCTATTTTGTACCCGCTTACTTGCCACCCCACAAATTGCAGCATTATTCCATGACAGCAAAACATAGACTCACGATGGTGAAGTTGGCTATTGATGGACATAAAGATTTTAAAGTTTCCACGATAGAATTACAACGCCGTGGGATATCCTACACTGTTGACACACTCAAAGCTTTCAGGTGTCGTTTCCCGAATGCCACTCTTATACTGATCATTGGTGCGGATAATCTTGAACAATTTCAATCATGGAAATCACCAAAAGCGATCCTTCAACTTGCTTCCCTCGCTGTCTATAAGCGAAGGGGATTCAATCAATCATTGAAAAATCAAAATATTGCATTTCAACCAATAAAAGGTCAGCTTCTTCAGGTATCATCCACGGAAATCAGAAAAAGACTTGTGAAAGGATCGACCGTCTCGAAACTACTATCAAGGTCAATAGAGAGATATATCAAACGACATTCATTGTATTTACGTTCACATCCAATTATCCGGAAAAGAAAAATACATGAAATCAACCGCACACATTGACGACATTTATCGCATTATCTACACGGAACATCATGATCCATTTTCAGTGTTAGGCGCTCACATTCTCAAACGGGAAGGGAAGCGTGTCGTTGTTGTGAGGGCATTCCAACCGGATGCGCAGGAAATGTTCGTGCTCGAAGATGGTAAAAACGAGAATACTTTTCAGATGGAAAAAATGAGAGATGATGGATTCTTCGAGATTGTTCTCATGAATCACTCTGAGATATTTCCTTATAAACTTAAGAAAGTGACACATGATGGTTCAGTAGATATCTATTATGATTCCTATTCATTTCTTCCGACCCTTACCGATCTTGACTTGTATTTATTTAATGCCGGTGACCATCATCGTATTTATGACAAATTGGGCGCACATGCGATCGAAGTGAGTGGGGTAAAAGGTGTACAGTTTGCCGTATGGGCGCCGAATGCGCGAAGCGTGAGCGTTGTCGGGAACTTCAACAACTGGGACAGGCGAAGACATGCGATGCGTGTGCTGGGAGCTTCAGGAGTGTGGGAAATATTTGTACCGGAATTACCGGAAGGTGAAATTTATAAATTTCAGGTGAAAACAAAATCCGGATATGTGCTGGATAAGGCAGATCCGTACGCAACTGAAATGGAGCTGCGACCTCACACTGCGTCGAAAGTGAACTTTCTTCAACAATATACGTGGAACGATGCAGAGTGGATGAAAAGCCGTGCGAAGTCGGATCATCTAGGTGAACCGATTTCCGTCTACGAAGTACATCTTGGTTCTTGGGCACGCATTCCTGAAGAAAACAACCGTTGGCTCACCTATCGCGAGTTGGCAGAGAGAATAGTGGCATATGTACAAGAGCGAGGGTTTACACACATTGAACTTCTTCCTGTGATGGAACACCCGTTCGACGCATCATGGGGATATCAAGTGACTGGCTATTTTGCACCCACCAGCCGATTCGGCACTCCCCAAGACTTTATGTTCTTCGTGGATACTTGTCACCAGAATGGCATCGGTGTCATTCTCGATTGGGTGCCAGCACATTTTCCAAAAGATCAATACGCACTTGGCGAATTTGACGGAACACATTTGTATGAGCACGCAGATCCGCGAAAAGGCGAACACCAAGATTGGGGCACGTTCATTTTCAATTATGGGCGGAAAGAAGTTCGCAATTTTCTTATCAGCAATGCGCTCTTTTGGCCAGAAAAATACCACATTGATGGTATTAGGATCGATGCAGTCGCTTCGATGTTGTATCTTGATTATTCACGCAAAGAAGGTCAGTGGGTTCCCAATGAATATGGCGGACGCGAGAATTTTGAAGCTATTGTCTTCCTGAAAGATACGACCCGACTCATGCATCAGTATTATCCTGGTATTCTTACAATTGCAGAAGAATCAACTGCCTATCCCGGCGTGACAACAGATCTAGCGTATGGCGGACTTGGTTTCAGTCTGAAGTGGAATATGGGCTGGATGCACGATATGCTGCAATACTTTTCCAAAAATCCTATTCATCGAACCCATCACCATAACAATCTTACATTTGCATTGTTGTACGCATTCACAGAACGATTTTTACTACCGCTTTCCCATGACGAAGTGGTGCATGGCAAATCTTCCTTGCTCCACAAAATGCCGGGAGATGATTGGCAAAAGTTTGCCAACCTTCGACTTCTGTTTGGACTGATGTATGGATTTCCCGGAAAGAAATTAATTTTTATGGGTGGAGAATTCGGACAGCGAGACGAGTGGAATCATGCCAAATCACTCGACTGGCATCTTACCCAATACCTACCGCATGCCGGTATTCAAAAATGGATAACAGACTTGAACCATGTCTATCGCGAAGAAAGTGCACTCCATCAGGTGGATTTTCACTATTCCGGATTTGAATGGATAGACTTCCAAGACAAGGCGAACAGCATTATAGCGCTTATGCGGAAATCGAATGATGGTTTTGAGAAAGTCATCGTTGTCTACAACTTTACACCGGTGCCTCGAATAAATTATCGTCTCGGTGTTCCGGAAGAAGGGCAGTATCGAGAGATTCTGAATAGTGATTCTTCCTACTATCAAGGGAGCAATGTCGGCAACATTGGAAAAATAAAAGCTGAGTCCATACCGCGTCATGGCAGACAGTTCTCATTAAATTTAACATTACCGCCGCTTGCTGCTGTGTTCTTAAAACGCATCTCATGAGCCTGAAATGTTTATTACTCCTTTTCAGATAAAACAAAAACAAGGAGACCATGTCTGAAATAAGTCCAACGACAGAACAGAAGAATGAAAATGTTTTACGGAAGACTTGGAGTGAAATCACACAGCCTTTCATCGATTTATTTCATGCCTCTCGTGCGCTCTGGGGAATCAATGTTTCTTATTTGCTTGAAGGGTTGACCTATTTCGGTGTCGTTGGTTTACTTGCCATCTATTTCAATGATTTTATCGGATTGAATGACATTGATGCGGGCCAGATGGTCGGCATCCTTACTGCCGGAATTACAATAAGTATGCTGTTCCTTGGCGCGACCGTGGATATTATTGGACCACGGAAGGCATTGCTGATCTCACTCTTCTTTATGCTGATTGGAAGGGTTCTGCTCACCATCAGTCCAAATCTTCTTCATACGACTGGTATGTGGTCATCTGCACATTTGTTAGCAATGGGAGGAATATTAGGCATTATCATTGGGTACGGCATTTATCAGCCCGCTTGTTATGCAGCTGTGAAATATTTTTCAAAAGAAAAAAATGCAGCTATGGGATATGCCATGTTGTATGCGTTAATGAATTTAGGCGGGTTTCTTCCGGGTTTAATTTCACCGCCGGTTCGCCATTCGTACGGTATCATCGGAGTCTTTTGGGTATATGTTATCTTAACGGTCGTCGGAATTGCTACCATTATGATTCTTCTGACAAAGAAAGCTATTAAAAGTGCACAGGAAGAATCCGGTTGGACAAATGCTCAAACAAAAACGGAAGAGAAGAAACCGGTTGTCGAACAATTAAAGTTCTATCTGAAGAATTTTCCTCTCAAAGATAAACGATTCATGTTCTTTATTTTTATTCTTATTCCTGTGCAGACCCTTTTTGCACATAACTGGCTTACATTGCCTCAATATTTTAGCAGAGCGTTTACCGGTGTCGTAAGTAATAATTTTGAATTCTTTGTGAACTTCAATCCGATTCTCATTTTTGTACTGACACCGATGGTAGCGGCGCTTACAATGAAAAGCGATACCTATAAGATGATGATTATCGGAACATTTGTTATGGCTTCACCGACATTCATCTTAGCTCTCGGTCCAAGTATTTATACTGTTATGGCATATCTTATTATTATGACGATAGGTGAAGCAATGTGGCAGCCGCGATTTCTCCAATGGGTTGCCGAGATTGCACCGAAAGAAATGACCGGCATCTATATGGGGATCGGTCAATTTCCGTGGTTCCTGACAAAAGTTATCACGAGCCTATATTCCGGATGGTTCCTTATGCATTATTGTCCGGCAGGAGTTCCCCCTGAACAGATGAGCACAGAATTTATGTGGTTTATCTACGGTCTTATCGCTATCTGCAGTCCCATCGGACTGATTCTCGCACGCAAATGGATGATGAAGGATTTCAAAATCAAACACGAGGGATAGAAATTATAAAATAAATTGAGCTCGATATCCAAAAGAAAAAGAATTGCACTTATCGCTGGCGTACTTATTTCTGTTTCAATTATCGTGATTTTATTAATGCCGAACCATCGAACAATAGAACTGCCAAAATTCATCTTGCAGCTTCGGCTCACAGAAGAACTCCACGGTAAGCAAGCGCATGAAATAGTTGATAGAATATATAATAAATCAGTGACGCCGGATGAGAATGTCATTGGCACGTATTTCAGCACTGATGGCGAAGCTAAGTTATACGTCTCTCTCTATGATTCCCGAACTATTGCAGAGGAACAATTTGAGAAAATGGGCGATCTCATCCGTACGGGAGGTGGCGCTTTCACACACTTGAAGGAAATTCAAGTTCAAAGGGCTAAAGTGTATACGTACCTCGGACTCAATCAATCACATTTTTTCTTTCTCCATGAAAAAGATGTTTATTGGTGGGCAGTAGATTTGCAAATAGCACAGGCATCGATGCAAGAGTTGATTCGGATTGTGATAAACGCGAAACAGAAATAAATAGGAAGCATAGGATGAATGTGCGCGTAGCAGTTGTTCAAACAAATCCGATATTTGGTGAAGTCAAAAAGAATATTCAAGATGCTTTGGATTTGATGGAAACAGTTAAAGCGGATCTCTATGTCCTTCCCGAATTATTTAATACGGGATACAACTTTATCGATCAAAAGGAATCGACTGCATTGGCAGAGGAAGCAGATGGAATGACTTGTAAGATGCTTTGTGAATTCACGAAAAAGCTAATGTGCTATATTGCATATGGATTTGTAGAAAAAGCAGACACAATATATAATTCTTCGTCTCTCATTGGTCCTGAAGGCTTCATCGGTGTGTACCGAAAAGTGCATTTATTTTATCGGGAAAATATTTTATTTACGCCGGGGAATCTTGGTTTCCCTGTCTTCGATTTGCCTTTTGGTAAAATTGGAATGATGATCTGTTTCGACTGGCTGTATCCGGAAAGTACACGTTCACTTGCACTGAAAGGAGCACAGCTCATTGCTCATCCTTCTAATCTTGTTTTGCCGTATTGTCCGGATGGAATGGTTACACGAGCTTTGGAAAACAAAGTATTCACTGCCACAGCTGACCGGGTAGGAGAAGAAAATCGAGGAGGTGTTAATTTGAAATTCATTGGGACAAGCGAGATTGTAGCACCCGACGGCAAAATCCTTTGCCGCCTTGGAAAAAGTGAACCGGCAATAGGCGTTGCCGAGATAGATTTTTCTTTAGCCGATAAAAAGCAGATCAATGAATATAATCACTTGCTCAAAGGGCGAAGGCCGGATCAATACTCATTATAATACAGAGTTGATATAGCTGTGATGTTGTCGTATATTTGATTCAAGGTGAATATATAATGCCCCCGTAGCTCAGATGGATAGAGCAGCGGTTTCCTAAACCGTTTGTCGGAGGTTCGAGTCCTCTCGGGGGTACAAAAGAAATTTTCGATTGAATAATTTGAGATTGAGTGATTTTCGTTTGAAGATTGAAAGATTTTAGATTGAAGATTGGAAGATTTAAATTGAGAGATGAAAGATAGAATAATTGATGGAAGCGATTTTTCTTCTCTCGTTACTCGTTATTAACAAAAGATTACGCGTAACTCATCACTGATTGCTGTTCAAACCACATACATTCCGAAAAAACAATGAGACTAAGCAAAGCATTTGTTCCCACACTCAAAGAAGTTCCAGCAGATGCAACTATACCAAGTCACAAGTTAATGCTGCGGGCAGGTTTTATGCGCCAATTAACTTCTGGTGTTTATTCCTACCTGCCGCTTGGTTATCGCGCAATGATGAAAGCAATGAACATCGTCCGGGAAGAAATGAATGCCATAGGCGGGCAGGAATTACTCTTGCCGGCTTTAAATCCGGAATCGCTCTGGGTACAATCGGGTAGACGCAACATACCAAACTTTATCCTGAGCATCAAAGAGCGGGATTTGGTACTAGCACCAACACACGAGGAAGTCATTGGCTACATTGCGAGTATGCATATTCAGTCTTACAAAGACTTGCCTCAAATTTGGTATCAGATTCAAACGAAATTCCGGAATGAGCCGAGACCGAGATCAGGAGTGCTTCGTGGGCGTCAATTTATGATGAAGGACGCGTATTCTTTGGATCGTTCATGGGAAGATTTGGATAAGAGTTATGATTCGCAGGCGGAGGCGTATAAGAAAATCTTTAAGCGATGCGGCATCAAATTTTTCATTGTTGGAGCTTCCAGCGGAGCAATGGGCGGTACGGGTTCGCAGGAATTCATGATTGAATCCGAGTTTGGTGAAGATACGACGGCTTTGTGTCCAACGTGCGGATATGCTGCAAACTTAGAAGTGGCTACTTCAAGTGTTCCAAAAGTCGAACGTGTTGAGAAGAGTGAACCTCTTAAAGATATTCACACTCCTAATATCAAGACAATCAATGATCTTGTTGAGTTTTTAAAAGTAGATCAATCTCGGCTTGCGAAGTCACTCGTATATCGTCATAACGGCAAACCATTGCTTATTTTGATGATGGGAAATGATCAACTCAATGAATCTAAACTGATTGCCGCATTAGGCGGTGGAGAATTTGCTCCAATCGGAGTAGAGGATCTTTTGACGCTCACAGGTGCAGATGGCGGTTCAATCGGTCCTGTCAACCTGAAAGGGTTTCGTATTATTGCTGATAATCGTTTGGAAGGTGCAAACGGACTTATCAGCGGTGCCAACCGGAATGACTATCATATTGCGAACATCGACCTGGCACGTGACGCAAAGATTGATGCTTACTTTGACTTGCGATTCATTGAAGCAGGCGAGCCTTGCCCGCAATGTACAGCTTCGCTGAAAATCTCCAATGCAATTGAACTAGGCCATATCTTCAAGCTCGGAACAAAATATTCAGATTCCCTCAATATCACCTACCTCGATGAAAATGGTCAGGCGAAGCCGGTGATTATGGGGAGCTATGGAATTGGAATAGAACGCATAGTTGCATGTTATATCGAACAGAACAATGACAAGGATGGTATCATCTGGAATAAGTCGCTGGCACCATACGAAGTCCATCTTATTGCCGTGAATATGAATAGTAAAGATGTTGAAACTGCATCAAATCAGATTTATGATCGTATGACTGATGCACAAATTGAAGTGCTCTTTGATGATCGCGCGAATATGTCGCCCGGTTTCAAATTTAAGGATGCAGATTTACTCGGAATGCCATTTCATGTGATTGTTGGAGACAAAGGTTTAAAAAACGGTCAGGTCGAAATTAAACGACGCAGAACCGGCGAACGGATTATGGTGAAACTTGAAGACGCAGTTTCTGAAGTGCAAAATCTTTTAGCAGAATAAATCGTAAAGAAAAACTCAAACCCCAAAAAAATTACAAACAAGTTTCACTCATTAACCTGCGACAGCTGATTTGTTTTTTAGAATTTGAATTTTGTTTGTTATTTGCAATTTGTAATTTGAAATCGAGTTCCATGCAGTTTGTTCATCTCCATAATCATACACACTACAGCCTCCTCGACGGTGCGGCAACTGTTCAAAGTCTCGTAAATGCTGCTGTTGCAAATAATATGTCTGCAGTGGCGATTACCGATCATGGCGTACTCTTCGGAGCGATAGAATTCTACAAACGCGCCACAAAAGCCGGCATTAAGCCCATCATCGGCTGTGAAGCATACATCGTAACAAAAGGAAGTCGATTTGAGAAATCGATAGATGCGAATCGGATAAGCAAAGGGCAGGGCAGGGGAATTTATCATCATATCGTTCTTCTTGCAAAAAATTCTATCGGCTACAAGAATCTTATGAAGCTCAGCACACTTGGACATACGGAAGGCTACTACTTTAAACCTCGTATCGATGTGGAAATCCTTTCACAGTATCGGGAAGGACTGATCGCAACTTCGGCATGCCCGGGAGGTATCATCGGCAAACAGCTTGTGGATGGTGAATACCAGGAAGCTATGGAATACGCAACTATTTATCGAGATATCTTCGGCGAAGATTTTTACATCGAAATTCAAAATCATGGTTTACAAAGCGAAGAAACGATCCTTGCGGGTGCGCCAAAGATTGCCCGCGAACTTGGTATCAGGCTGGTGGCGACAAATGATTGTCATTACATCAAGCAGGAGCATGCCATCCCTCACAATATCATGCTCTACATCCCTGAGGCAAGCAGTACCAATACACCTGACTATCTGACGTTGAGATACCAAACCGATCAACTTTATTTCAAATCTTCGAGTGAAATGATCGCTCTCTTCAAAGACTATCCGGAAGCAATTGCATCAACATTGGAAATTGCAGACAAGTGTAATCTACAAATCGAATTAAAGAAGAACCATATGCCGACGTTTCCCATCCCGGCAGAATCAGGTATAACCGATCCGAACGAATATTTTGAAAAGTTGGTGCACGAGGGAATCAGAAAGCGATATTCTTATGTCACTCCGGAAATTGAAAAGCGTGTCGCTCATGAGATTAGTGTCATTCAGAAAATGGGATATGCTGGATATTTTCTCATAGTTCAAGATTTTATCAACGCTGCGCACGAGATGGGAGTGCGTGTAGGACCAGGAAGAGGGAGTGCTGCCGGAAGTATTGTATCGTATGCACTTGGGATAACGAATGTTGAACCGTTGCAATACGATTTACTTTTTGAGCGTTTCCTCAATCCTGATCGAATCTCTATGCCTGATATAGACATTGATTTTGCCGATAACAAACGCGAGCGAGTGATCGAATATGTTAAAAAGAAATATGGTGAGAATTCCGTCGCGCAGATTGTTACGTTTGGAACAATGTCTGCACGTGCTGCATTGAAAGATGTTGGACGCGTTCTCGGTATCCAACTTTCTGTTATTGATTCAATTACGAAGAAAATTCCCGTTGTTCAGGGAAAGGTCACTCCGATTGAGGAAGCGTTGAAAACGGTTTCTGACCTAAAATGGATCAACGAGAGTCCTGATGAGAAGATAAAACTTCTCATCGAAACAGCAAAAGTTCTCGAAGGGATGAATAGGAATGTATCGACCCATGCAGCCGGTGTTGTTATTGCACCAGGAGACATAACCGATTATTCCCCGATGTATAAAACTCCACAGACAGATTCGATGACACAATACAATATGAAAGACCTTGAAGATGCCGGTTTGTTGAAGATGGATTTTCTCGGACTGAGAACGTTGACAGTCATCGATGATGCTTTGGAAATGATAGAGCAGGGACATGGCGTTAAGATTGATTTAGATCATCTTCCGGAAGCTGATGCAAAAACTCTTGAAATGTTTTCACGCGGTCAAACTGTTGCGTTGTTTCAGTTTGAAAGTTCAGGCATGCAGGATTATTTGCGGAAGCTAAAACCATCCTCGATTCATGATCTGGTTGCAATGAACGCACTGTATCGACCGGGACCAATGGAAAATATTCCTGATTTCATCGACCGGAAAAGCGGGAAGCAGAAGATTACCTATTTGCATCCGAAGCTTGAATCGATCCTGAAAGAAACATACGGCGTCATCGTCTATCAAGAACAAGTAATAAAAATCGCCAGCGAAATTGGGGGGTTAAGTCTTGCACAAGCTGATTTGCTCCGCCGAGCTATGGGAAAAAAAGACAAAGAGTTAATGGCGAAGCAGAAAAAAGAATTTGTCGAAAGCGCAGTCGAAAAACAAGTGGAGCGCAAAGTCGCAGCTGAAATATTTGATTTGATTGAGAAGTTTGCATCCTATGGTTTTAACAAATCGCACAGCGTTGCGTATTCGGTACTTGCTTATCAAACCGCATATCTCAAAGCGCATTATCCAGCGGAGTATATGGCGGCAACGCTTTCGAGCGAAATGGACAACACCGACAAGATTGTTGTGCTCATCGATGAATGTCGCAAACTTGGAATCGATGTCCTTGCCCCTGACGTGAACGAAAGCGGGGTGAATTTTGTTGTTATGCCAAAAGGAATTCGCTTCGGGTTGAGCGCGATCAAAAATGTAGGTGTCGGTGCGGTAGAGCAGATAGTGAAGGCGCGAAGTGAAAAGGGGCGATTCAAGGATATTTTCGACTTCTGTGTGCGCGTTGATTTGCGGCTGGCGAATAAGAAGACTCTTGAAGGCCTCATTCAAGCGGGTGCGTTTGATTCTCTTCATGGTAATCGAGCGCAGTTGTTTAGCAATGTGGAAGCTGCCATTTCGTACGGACAGGACATGCAGGAACAAATCATAAAGGGGCAATCGAATCTATTCGATCTTGGCGGCGCAAAATTGTTTCACAGACCCATGCTGCGTGCGGTGACAGATTGGGTTGAGATAGAAAAGCTTTCTCGGGAAAAATCAGTTTTAGGGTTCTACGTATCGGGTCATCCGCTCTTCAAGTACCGTGATGAGATCGAAGGTTTGGCAACAGCCAAGTTGGATGAAGCACAACTCGTCAAACCGAATTCTATCGTGCGTGTCTGCGGCATCATTTCTGACATTAAAAAGAAAATTGATAAACGCGGCAAGACGATGGCGTTCGTTACGATTGAAGACTTTACAGGAAAAGCAGATTGCATTGTCTTTGCCGATGCATTTCAAAAATATATCGCTATTCTTCAGGTCGGTTCCATTGTGATGATGACTGGTAAGAACGACGGAAATGAAGAAGCGATCAAAGTCATTGTCAATGAAATTATCGGTATCGAAGAAGTACGGAAGAAGTTTTCAAAAGGGGTCATTATCAATCTTAATCTTGACACTACAAGCGAGAAAGACGCATTTGAATTGGTCAAACTGATCGAGCGGCACAAGGGAAGTTGTCAGTGTCTTTTAAATCTCTCCGGTAGCGGATTAGCTAACAATTCGATATATTTAACAAGAAAATATACGGTTGATCCCAACCGACAATTCACCGATGCTGTGAAACAATTGTTGGGACAATATGCAGTGCGATTAAGGGGATGAGAAGAAAAGGAAGAGATCGTATGAAACCGATGGAGTTGACAGAGGAAACTTTTGAACAAGAAGTATTAAAAGCGACGATACCTGTGCTTGTCGATTTTTGGGCCGCGTGGTGCGGTCCTTGTAAGGTGATAGCACCAATGGTCGAAGAACTCGCAACTGAATACGAAGGCAAGTTGAAGATCGGCAAAGTGGATGTGGATAACCATCAAAAGATTGCTATGCAATACGGTATTCGCAGTATTCCGACACTCCTTATGTTCAAAGGCGGAAAGGTGGTAGAGCAAATTATCGGTGCGGCACCCAAGAAGACGTTGGTGGAGAAATTATCGAAACATCTTAATTGAAGCAAGAGAAGTGATACGGGCGAGAACGTTGCACATCAGCAACAATTCTCGCTTTTTTATTTTCATACATCAGTGAAAGAAGAGGATGGGCTTGAGTACATTCAAAAAAAGAACTGTAACATGCGGAGAATTACGAAAGATTCATGTCGGAAAGACCATAACACTTACCGGATGGGTGGATAAGCGTCGTGACCTTGGTGGGTTGATATTCATCGATCTGCGTGATCGATATGGGAAGACACAAATTGTATTTTCGCCGGAACGACACGAAGGCGCACATGAAATTGCAAAGTCATTGCGTTCAGAATATGTTCTGTCTGCTACAGGTGTTGTGAGAGCGCGACCGGAAGAAACCAGAAATCCAGAAGTAACAACGGGAGAAATCGAAGTTGATATTCATGAACTGACGATTCTCAATAAATCGGAAACTCCGCCATTTCCTATGGATGACTATGGAGATGTCAATGAAGACCTGCGTCTGAAATATCGGTACCTTGATTTACGTCGTCCATCTGCGCAGAATAATTTCATTGTGCGGCATCGTGCATATCAAGTGACAAGACAATACTTCGACCAGAAAGGATTCTTAGAAATTGAAACACCAATTCTGATGAAAAGCACTCCGGAAGGTGCACGTGACTTTCTTGTTCCAAGCCGGCTGCATCGCGGAAAATTTTATGCGCTACCGCAATCACCACAAACGTACAAGCAGATCCTCATGGTATCGGGATTTGATCGCTACTTTCAAATTGTAAAATGTTTTCGAGATGAAGATCTGCGTGCCGACCGACAGCCGGAGTTTACACAAATCGATGTTGAGATGTCATTCGTGGATGAAGAGGACATTCAACAGATAACTGAGGGAGCAATCGTAGATATTTTCAAGACGATCTTGAATACCGATGTTCAGCAGCCGTTTCCAAGAATGACATACAAGGAAGCGATGGAACGCTTTGGCAGTGATAAACCGGATACACGCTTTGGTTTGGAAATTGGAAACTGTTCGGAAATTGCACAACACTCGGGATTTCGTGTCTTCAGCGATGCAGTCAAAAAAAACGGAATTGTTGCAGGGATCAATGTTCCTGGCCTTGCTTCATACACAAGAAGCCAACTTGATATCTTAACGGATTATGTGAAGTCTCTTGGCGCCGGTGGACTGGTCTATCTCCGAGTGAATGCGGATAAGATAGAATGTTCTGCCAGTAAATTCATTACAGAAGATGAGTCCAATGCAATTGCAAAAAAGTTCGAGGCAAAACCAGGAGACCTTATTCTCTTGATCTCTGGTGCCTGGCAAAAAGCATTAACGATACTCGGAACTTTGCGCCTTGAAATAGCACAGCGTCTCAATATTATTCAGGAGGGAAAATGGAATTTCCTTTGGGTGACAGATTTCCCTTTGTTGGAGTTCAGTGAGGAAGAAAAGCGGTTCGTTGCAGTTCACCATCCCTTTACAGCACCAAAACCGGAAGATGTACCGCTGCTGGAAACTGATCCGGGTAAGGCGCGAGCGCGGGCATACGATTTGGTTCTCAACGGAAACGAAATCGCAGGCGGCAGCATCCGCATTCATACACAAGAGGTGCAAAGCAAGATGTTCAGCCTTATGGGCATTGGTACAGAAGAGGCTCAGCGGAAATTTGGATTCCTGCTTGATGCGTTTAAATACGGAGCACCACCGCATGGGGGCATTGCATTCGGATTTGATCGTATGATTATGTTGATGACCGGAAGTAAATCTATTCGTGAAGTTATTGCTTTCCCGAAAACAGCGAGCGGTATGTCTTTGATGGATGAAGCACCTTCGACGGTGGACGTGAAGCAATTGGATGAATTGCATATTAAGATTAAATAGGATATTGAAAGAAGCAAGATGTATTCCGATGTGAAGCACATAGGCAATTACTAAGGAGGATCATTGAGTTTTTCTGATTTACGAACACAATTAGAAGAGCAGCGGAAACGCCTCGACGCACTTCGGGGGTATCTTTGACCTCGATACAAAGGAAAAAGAACTCAGGGAATTGCAAGCACGAACAACCATAGATGGATTTTGGAATGATAACGTAGTAGCGCAGAAGATCATTCAACAGATCAACGGACGAAAAGAGTGGAGTGATGCATGGAATTCACTCGATGTATTATACTGTGATACAAAGTCGTTGATCGGGATGGCAGAGGAAGCACAAGAGGTGAGTTTCGAGAAAGAAGTTGAGCGTGATATCGAAATACTTCGCAGTGAGATCGAAAACCTCGAACTGAAAAATATGTTGGGTGGTCCGGATGATGAGAAGAATGCGATTTTAACGATTCACTCAGGAGCTGGTGGCACGGAAGCGCAAGACTGGGCTGAAATGTTATTGCGCATGTATTCTCGGTGGTGCGAACGTCATGGATTAAAAATATTTTTGGCAGACATGCTCGAAGGTGAAGGCGCCGGAATTAAGAGTGTCACCATTGAAATTGTAGGCAAATATGCATATGGATATCTGAAGGCGGAAAGCGGCGTGCATCGGCTCGTTCGTATTTCTCCTTTCGATTCAAATGCCCGAAGACATACTTCATTTTCCTCGGTCTATGTGTATCCGGAAGTGGAAGATGATGTCGAGATTGAAATCAATCCCGTAGACCTGAAGATTGACACGTACCGCTCAGGCGGCAAAGGTGGACAGAATGTGAACAAGGTCGAAACCGCAGTCCGCATTACGCACACTCCAACAGGAATAGTAGTAGCATGTCAGCAGGAGAGGTCCCAATTTCAAAATCGCGAACGTGCAATGAAGATGTTGAAATCCCGACTGTATCAAAAACGACGTGAAGAAGAAGAAGCGCGACTGAGCGCGATTGAGAGCACCAAGAAGAGAATTGAGTGGGGAAGTCAGATTCGTTCATATACCTTTCAACCGTACCAACTTGTCAAGGATCACCGCACAGGAACAGAAAAAGGGGATGTGCAGGCAGTGATGGACGGCGCTATCGATGAATTCATAAAAAGTTATCTTCTCGAATATTCTTCAAAGTAAAGATCAATGGAATTCCTGTGCATGTAAGATTGAAAAAGTTCAATGTGACGGATTTTATCGCCGTCCGGCACATCACATCAAGACACAATAAAGGGTTTGTTTCTTTCATTACGTTTATTGCGATCATCGGTGTTACATTAGGTGTTGCGAGTTTAGACATCACACTTTCTATTCTCGGAGGATTTGAAAAAACCATCAAAGAAAATGTGGTGAGTTTCACTGCCCATATGCAATTGTTCGCTTTTGAGAACGATTTATTGCCTGACCAGGAAAGAACAATTCAAAAAGTTATGGCTCGATATCCGGAAGTGTTTGAAATGGCTCCCTATCTTTCTCGCGAAGGTATGGTTCGATCAAAAAATGATATCGACGGTATTCTCATCAAAGGAGTTGACCCGAACAATGATATTTCAGCCGCAAAACACAGACTTATTGAAGGTGTGTATGATCTTGAAGAACGGGAATCAGGTGTTCAACACGTCATTCTTGGAAAACGATTAGCAGAAAAATTGAATGTCCAACTTCATGATCGTGTTCTTATGTACGCCCTTGGCGGAACATCTCTTTCGCTTTCACAAACTCGGATTATGCAATTTGAAATTGGCGGTATTTATGAAACAGGGATGGCAGATTACGATGGAAGTGTCATCTATATCAATCTAAGAAATGCGCAAAGATTGTTTCAGGTAGGAAAAACTGTTTCAGGGTTTGATATCTTGGTTTCGAACATCGACAGTGTTGCCGCACTCGCACAGCAAATTCCGGAATACCTTGGATATCCTTATTATGCAAGAACAATGTTTCAGCAGTATAGGAATCTTTTTGCCTGGGTCGATCTCCAAAGAATTCCTGTGATGATCATTTTGACGCTCATCATCATTGTGGCAACAGTAAATATTATTGGAACACTCTTGATGCTGATTCTTGGGAAGTCAAGGGAGATTGGTACGTTGAGCACGATAGGAATGGAGCGGAAAGATATTGTGAGAGTATTTCTGAAACAAGGAATGCTTATCGGAATTGTTGGAACAGTATTGGGTAACCTGATTGCTCTGCTTCTTTGTTGGTTGGAGTTACGTTATCGATTCTTTCCGCTTCCGTCCGGAATTTATTTCATGACACACGTTCCAATTGATCTTTCCATCCTCAATTTCCTCAGCGTAACCATAGCCGCACTTGGTATGAGTTTCATTGCGTCGTGGATACCTTCAAGACTTTCAGCGAAGATGGATCCGATCAAACTTATTCGCTTTGCATCATGAGATATGAACGTCACATAGCATTCCGGTATTTGTTGAGTAAGAAGAGCGTGAAGTTTGTCTCGATCATCTCAGCCATTTCAGTTACCGGTGTTACGATTGGTGTAGCTGCACTTATTGTTGTCCTGTCTGTCTTCAATGGATTTGGGAGTCTGGTTTCTTCCATTCTCATCAACTTCGACCCGCATCTTCGTATTGAAAGCAAAACACCGTTGGATTCTGTGGGTTATCAATCGATTCTCGATTATCTTTCTCACCAGCCAGAAGTCAAGGGATGCTCACCGTTTGTTGGCGGTAAAGCTCTCATCGTTTCTCGAAATATCAATCGGGTCGTTAATATTAGAGGGCTTGAATCAAAAAGTATCCCTCTTGTTTCCGGATTGAAGGATAAAATTGTTCTCGGTTCAATCGATTTGACAAAAGATCGGAGAAATGGAATTGTTCTCGGATTAATTCTTGCAGACAGATTAGGTGTTGTTATTGCCGATACGATTTCTGTGGTTAGTCCATCGGGTGCTGAATTGGCAACCATGCAACTTGGATTACCGCTCATCAGGCGTTTTCGTGTCGTAGGAATTTATGAATCGAATAATAAAGAGTACGACGGTTACTTTGCCTTTACGAACTTAATAGATGCTCAATCGCTCTTTGGTCGAACAGGCCAGATTGATGGAATTGATATCCGATTTGATCACGTTGATAAGGCAGTAAGTTTTCGGAATGAACTCCAGAAAAAATATGGAACTGCTTTCCGGTACCTGACATGGTACGACTTACATCGTGAATTGTACACCGTCATGCAGATCGAACGTTGGTGTGCGTATATTGTCCTCTGTCTCATTATTGCAGTTGCTTCATTTAATCTTCTGAGTTCTTTGACAATGACTGTCATTGAGAAACGACGCGATATCGGTATCCTCAAATCGATGGGCGCTACAACTGAGAGCATCAGAAAAATTTTCGCTCTACAAGGTTTTTATGTGGGTATTGTCGGAACTATGGTCGGTTCTGTACTCGGATTATTTATTGTGTATCTTCAAGAACGGTACCATTTAGTTGCGCTGGATACCACGATCTATATTATCCCTGCAATGCCGGTTGAAGTGCATGGTATCGATATCGTGGTTATTGCCATTGCCGCACTTGGATTATGTTCGCTTGCTTCACGCCTCCCGGCTAAACGGGCGGCTTCTCTCGACCCTGTGGAAGCCATACGATGGGAATGACACGTCGCTCTATTCTCCTGACCGGAGAAAATATTTGGAAAGAATATCCTATGGGGAAAAACCAGACTCTTCAGGTTCTCAAAGGTGTTGATATCGAAATACGAAAAGGAGAGTTTGTCGTGATTGTCGGGCCCTCGGGATCCGGAAAAAGCACGTTGCTTCATTTATTAGGCGGGCTCGATCGACCAACCGACGGTATTATAAAACTTGGGGAACAGAATGTATTCGCGCAAACGGAAGAACAATTAGCGATTTTCCGTAATCGATCATTAGGATTCATCTTCCAATTTCATCATCTTCTTCCGGAATTTACAGCGCTGGAAAACGTTTGTATGCCTGCCCTCATCGCCGGAAAAACCATTAAAGAAGCAACACCACGCGGACAAATATTGTTAGAACAAGTTGGCCTTTCAGATCGTCTACAGCATAAACCGAATGAACTCTCAGGCGGCGAACAACAGCGTGTCGCCGTAGCACGAGCGCTCATGAATAACCCCCAGCTTGTTCTTGCAGATGAACCATCGGGAAATCTTGATGAAGAGAACGGATTGAGTTTGCATCGATTATTGGTGCATCTCTCTGAATCCTTTGGAATGACCTTTGTTGTCGCAACACACAATATTGACCTGACGCGGCGTGCCAATCGCGTTCTCAGACTTTCCGAAGGAAAACTCAGTGTTGCAAGATAATATTTTTTTTTACAGGACTTGACATTGAAAAGAAATGCCCTAAATTACGTACTAGACCCGAGCAATAGTAACTCCCCTGACTATTGCTCAACAAACGGTCAGGCCCGACGTTCCCCCCGATGTCGGGCTTTTTTTTATACTATAAATTGGAGAGAAAATGGCTCGAATAGAAAAACGCATCGCAAGCAAACAGAAAGCTCTTGTTGCAGCACTTCCATTCACTAAATCGAACTATCAGATTCTTGGCGGCGGTCTCTTGTGTATCGTTCTTGGGTATGTCGCTCTCGCACAAGAACCATGGGATGGAACGATGCCGCTCGTCGTTGCGCCAATTTTGCTGGTACTTGGATACTGCGTCTTGATTCCGATTGGGATTCTTTTTCGCAGGCGCACCAGTACTGAAGGAACTACACAACCTCTGGAACAGCGTTCAGAAAATTCGCATTGAATTTTGGCGCTCTGTTTCGTATATTGTCATTGTTGAATGAAACAGTCCCGTCCCGATTTAATCGGGACGGGATGAAAATGTGCGAGCGTGTAGCTCAGGGGTAGAGCATCTGCCTTTTAAGCAGAGGGTCGGTGGTTCGAGCCCACCCACGCTCACATTCATTTGCCCGAATGGTGGAACTGGCAGACACACCATCTTGAGGGGGTGGCGCCCGAAAGGGCATGCGAGTTCAAGTCTCGCTTCGGGCACAATGAGAGGGACGGCATTGAGTCGTCCCTTTTTCTTAATCTTCCTTTTCATTGCATTTCTAACGCAATCCTCGTAATTTGACAAGAACTATGCAAGTAAGAGTGCATATTTTAGCAAGGGGATTAGTACAGGGTGTGGGATATCGATACTTTGTTTACAATAAGGCAATAAACCTTACTCTTACGGGGTATGTAAAGAATCTCTTTTCGGGTGATGTGGAAATCGAGGCTGAAGGTCATCGTTCGTTGGTTGAAGAATTTATTAAACAAATAAAAGTTGGTCCGCGTGCCGCGCATGTTGCGGATATGAAAATAGAATGGATCAAGTGCACAGAAACACATTCAGGCTTTGAAGTGCAATAGATGATAACTACTCAGAATATTTTTTGTCATAAATAGAGAAATTATTCCCTCTCCTCACAGGAGAGGGTTAGGGTGAGGTCAAAGAACAACAGACCCCACCTTAGTCCTCCCCTAAGAGGGGAGGAAACCAACGAGAAAATTGTATTGAAGAACACACTGTGTAGTTAAGATAGATGAAATCAAAGAAAAATATACGAGCGAAAAAACAAAAAACAGCATTGATCCGATTTGGATTGGGATACGATGTTCACCGTCTTGCAGAAGGGCGCAAGCTTATCTTGGGCGGAGTTCGTATACCTTCGGAGATTGGACTGCTTGGACATTCTGATGCCGATGTGCTCCTCCATGCAATCTGCGATGCGCTTCTTGGCGCAGCCGCAATAGGAGATATTGGCAAACATTTTCCCGATACTGGTGAAGCATATCGTGATATTTCCAGCTTGAAACTTCTCAGCCATGTTGGCATCCTTCTGCAGAAACAAGGATACCAAATCGGCAACATTGATTCTACTGTTATACTTGAACGTCCTAAAATTGCAAAATATGTTGATCTCATGTGCGGACGAATTGGAAGAGCACTGCACATTTCTCCTCATCAAGTTTCTGTCAAAGCCACGACGCACGAAGGACTCGGCGCTTTGGGCAGAGGAGAAGGGTGTGCCGCGTATGCTATTGCTTCCATAGTTGACAGCGGCAGGATGTAAAGCATTGGAACAATTTATCGACACACTTATTTCCCTCAATCCGATCTGGATTTATTTTGTAGCAGCAGCGATCGCATATATCGAAAATATTTTCCCACCACTTCCCAGTGATATTATTCTTGTGGCTGCAGGTTATTTATGTGCTGCAGGGCGTGTTGATTTCTGGATTGTCCTCATCGTATCAATACTCGGCAGCAGTGCAGGTTTTGTGACAATGTACAAGATTGGTTCTTGGTTTGGATTGAAAGTGCTGGAAGCAAAAAGATTTAAATTTCTTCAACTGGACAAAATTCACAAGGTTGAAGCATGGTTTCAGAAGTACGGTTACCTCGTCGTGATCGTGAATCGTTTTCTTGCCGGTACACGAGCTGTCATTGCATTTTTTGCAGGTATATCAAATCTGTCATTCTGGAAGACAACATTCCTTGCTTTCATCAGTTCACTGGTGTGGAATGCTATCCTTCTCTTTGCCGGTAAATCATTAGGCTCAAATTGGCGCGCCATTTCACCATACCTCAAGACCTATGGCCAAATAGTGCTTATAATTTCCATTGTTGTCATTCTGATCTTGTTTGGTTATGGATATCTTAGGAATCGGAAACAACAATAGCCGGAGAAACTCGTGCTCGATTACCTCAATGTTGTTGATACAGTAGTATTTCGTTTTTTGAATGCTTCATTATCCAATCCAGTCTTTGATATATTGATGCCATTTCTGACCGACTTAAATAAGCAGCGCATCATGTTGGTTATCGTTGCAACATTGCTCCTTTGGATGATTATACGGGGAAACAAATCAGTTCGCTTGGCAGCCATTCTGCTCATTGTCACGATCATTATAAGTGATCAAATAAATAGTTCAGTCATCAAGTATTGGTTGTTGCGTCAACGACCTTGCCATATATTGCACGATGTTCGTCTTCTTGTAAGCTGCGGAAGTGGATTATCATTTCCATCTTCTCATGCTGTCAATAACTTTGCAGGCGCGCTTGTCTTAGCGTTCTTTCTGCCCCGTGCCAAATGGTGGTTCTTCGGATATGCAGCAACCATTGCATTCTCTCGCGTCTACGTCGGTGTGCATTATCCATTCGATGTGATTGGCGGTGGAGTTATTGGTTTGCTGTGCGGCGGTTGTGTTTTGCTTGTTTTCCTCGGATTAGAAAATCTTTGGCATCGGACGATGCACCGTAATTTACAGAAAGGAAGTTCCTGACAATGTCATCGAGAGAACATCCTCTTCAAGAAAGAACACTGTTTCGATTATGTCTTGCGGTTATGTCCGGACTTCTTCTTGGTTTCTCTTTTCCTCCTTCGCCATTCTATTCGCTTGCATACATTGCATTTATTCCACTGTTTTATCTTTTTGCACACTTTGGTTCGTATAATCAGATAGCAAAATATTCATATCTGTTTCTGCTCGTGTTCCATATCTTAACAGTGTATTGGACCGGTGGGTATACTGTTGGAAAAGATATTTGGATGATGACGGCGGGGGCGGCGGTCATATTCATTCATCCAATACTCTTCCTACCATTTATTCTGGTCTCGTTTTTTGTACGGAAGAGACTTGGACTTGTTCCCGGTCTCATTGCGTTCGCCTTGTTCTGGACATCGTTTGAATATCTCCATTCACTTGGAGAATACTCTTTTCCGTGGCTTACCATTGGTAATAGTCAAGCATATGATTTAAATCGTATTCAGATAATAGAATATTCGTCAATCTACGGATTGACACTTCTGATATTTGCATTTAATATTCTTGCTTTCTTAGTGCTTTGGAAAATGGCAATCAACAATTGGAAACTTCGATCGTTGTCTGTATCCGCTGTCTTGATTCTCCTTGTGGTTCTTTATTTTGGACCTGTTCTCTATGGAAAATGGATCATCAAAAAAGAATCGATTGAATCAGGAAAATCTATTTGTGTTGGTGTCATTCAACCTAACTTCGATCCATGGGATAAATGGGGTGGAGGCTCGAAAGAAAAATGGGATTCCTACTTCTATCAGTTCAATACATATATTGAAGAGACAAAGAAACTGGCACTGTACAATCCGAATATTATTCTTTGGCCAGAGACGGCAATTCCATTTCACATTCTCTTGCCGAGATATTCTACATACCTTTCGACCCTCCAATTGCTAGTCGACACACTTCAGCTTCCGATCTTTACTGGACTACCTACGATAGAATATTTCGATTCGTTGAATGCACCAGCGACAGCACAAAGAATTAGCGGAACTGACATCTTTGCAGAATCATACAACTCTGCAATTTTCATCCAGTCAAAGTGTATGCCTGGGCCTATTCATAAAAAGTCCATTCTGGTACCATTTGCGGAGCGTATTCCATACGCAGAAACATTTCGATTTCTGATCGAACCTCTTAAGTGGAATGTAGGAATATCAAGCTGGGGAAAAGGTGAGGATACATTGACATATACGCTTCCTTTAAACAATAGGGGTATATCAAAATTTTCCGGAATGATTTGTTATGAATCGGTCTACCCCGACTACGTGAGAGAATTTGTGAAGCGTGGCGCAGAATTTCTGGTAGTTATTACGAATGACAGCTGGTGGGGGAATACTTCTGGTGTGTATCAACATGCTTCATTTGCATCGCTGAGAGCCGTGGAGACACGCCGCTGGGTGGTTCAGTGTGCAAATGGCGGCATCTCTATGATTGTCGATCCTACGGGCACTACGCGCTTGGCAACAAGCTTATATAGCAAAACACGGTTCGTCAGTGATATTTATTTAAGATCAGAAATGACATTCTACGTGAAGCATGGAGACTTTGTAGCACAGTTGTGCCTTACGGCTTCTGTGATGATACTCATTGCAGCAATTATGCAAAAGAAGAAAGCGAAAAGGAATTCAAATGAACTGGATTGATCTCCGAAGCGATACTGTAACAAAACCCTCGCGTGAAATGCGAGAAGCAATGTGCGCAGCCGAAGTTGGTGATGATGTCTATGGTGAAGATCCGACGGTGAATCTTCTGCAGGAAAGAACTGCAGCTATTCTTGGAAAAGAAGCTGCACTTTTTGTTCCATCGGGTGTCATGTCAAACCAGCTTGCTATTAAAACACACACACAACCAGGTGATGAAGTTATTGTAGAAAGTGAATCGCATATCTTCAATTACGAAACGGCTGGAGCTTCTTTTCTTTCCAACGTTCAGTTATATACTGTAAACGGAAATCATGGAATCCTCAACGCTGAACAAATAACTCAATCAATCCGCTCCTCGGTCTATTACAATCCGAGAACATCTCTTGTGTGTCTCGAAAATACACACAACAAAGCAGGTGGAACGATCTATCCCCTTGAAGAGATCAAAAGTATTTCTGAGTTGGCAAGAAATCGAAATATTGCACTTCATTTAGACGGCGCGCGTCTCTGGAACGCGTCTGTCGCAACCAATATTATGCCGAAAGAATATGCTCAATTCTTCGATACGGTTTCAGTCTGTTTTTCAAAAGGATTGGGAGCTCCGGTCGGTTCTGCACTTGCAGGGACACGGGAGAAAATCGAGAAGGCACGAAAGTACCGAAAAATCTTTGGCGGAGGTATGCGTCAAGCTGGAATTCTTGCTGCCGGTGCTTTGTTTGCCCTTGAACATAATATGGAGCGACTTAAGGAAGATCACAAAAAAGCGAAGCTGTTAGCAGAACAACTTCAAAGAGTTCCGGGGATTTATATTGACCAAGAATATGTCCAGACAAATATTGTTGTAATCGATATAAGAGAAAGAAAGGAGAGTCCCGGAGATATTTTGACGCAGTTGAAAATAAAGGGCGTACTGCTTTCAGAAATGGGCAGTACAACTCTCCGTGCTGTGACACATCTTGATGTGAGTGTCGAACAGATAAATAGTGCAGCAAATATTATTAAATCATTTCTTGGCAAAAAATAGGAGCTCTTATGGAGAACAATATAAACGATCAATTGCAGCGATCAGATTATGATGTACGCCAAGATCAGCAACTCAAAGGGCTTCTCTCTGCTCAAGAAGATGTGTGGCGTGTTTTTCGCATTATGGCAGAATTCGTCGAAGGTTACTCGATGATGTCAAGACAGAAGAATCTTGTTTCTGTGTTTGGTTCTGCCCGATTAAAACCCGGCCATCCATATTATCAGCTTGCGGTGCAAGTATCAAAAGAATTGGTAAAACATGGATTTAATGTCCTCACCGGCGGTGGTCCGGGAATTATGGAAGCTGCAAACAAAGGTGCACAGGAACAAAAGGGAGCTTCGGTTGGTGTCGCTATCGAATTACCGCTCGAAGAATGTTCGAATAAGTTTATCGATAAAGGTCGGCTTAAGACTTTCAGGCACTTCTTTGTAAGAAAAGTTATGTTTTTGAAATATGCCCATGGTTTTGTGGTGATGCCTGGGGGATTCGGCACACTCGATGAATTGTTTGAAGCGATTACTCTTGTACAAACAAAGAAAACAGATCCGTTTCCCATTGTACTTATAGGCTCGGATTACTGGAAGGGACTTGTTGATTGGATCAAAACGGTTGTTATGAACGAGAAAGTGATTTCTCCGGACGATCTGGACCTCTTTCACGTTACGGATGACCCGGTTGAAGCAGCTACAATCATTGCAGATTTTTACAAGAAACACGTGATGAGAACGAATTTTTAGAATGTTTTGTCGATACTATCTCGTAAGAGGAAATTTTCTTGCTTCTTCAGAAGGCATTATGTATATTATATCAGTAGATGTTGATAGCCCGATGTAAACGGGCTATTTTTTTTGGAATCAAGAATTAATGGATTTACGGCACAAAATCGAAGAATTGGCGGCACCCTTCCTTCATCCGATTGATGCATTCATCGTCGATATTCAAATTGTGCCCAGTGAACAACGAAAGGTTGTGCAGCTATACATAGATACCGATACAGGCATCACCATAGGACAATGCTCGGAATTGAGTCGTCAATTGAGCGCTGCTCTCGAACTTCAGGATGTTGTTCCAAGTTCATATATTTTAGAAGTATCTTCACCTGGATTAAAAAAACCGCTCAAATTGCTGAGGCAATATCGAAAAAATGTCGGGCGGCAATTTCGAGTATATTTTAAAAAAGATAATGGAGTTGGAGAGATTCTTGCAAAACTTGCCGGAGTAGAAAGCGAACTTCTGACATTTGTCACTGGCAAAAACGAAATCTATGCAATTCCATTTAATGAGATTATTGAATCAATAGAGGAGCTTCCCTGGTAACTGACAGGATGAAAGCTCTGTAGCTTGGAGGTACGATGAATCACGAGATTGTTGAATCATTCGCTCAAATGGTCCGAGAAAAAGGGATCGACAAAGATATTCTTATCGGCATTGTAGAAGATATTTTTGGTATGATGGTAAAGAAAAAATATGGACCCAACACGAAATATGATGTTGTGGTCAACATGGATAAAGGTGACATTGAAATTTATATCGAAAAAGAAGTCGTTGATGTAGTGGAAGATCCTTCTACACAGATATCTATTGCAGAAGCCCGCAAGAAATCCGGAGACGATTTAGCCACCGGCGAAGAGTTTGTTGAAATCGTTCCGCTTGTAGATTTTGGCAGGCGTCTTGTGATAAGTGCGAAACAGAACTTAAATCAACGAATTAAAGAAATTGAACGCGATGCAATTTTCAACGAATATACTAATTCAATAGGTGAGATCGTCGTTGGTGAGATTTATCAAATCCGAAAAGGAAAAGGCGAAATTCTTGTGATGCATAACAAGAACGAATTACTTCTTCCCAGAACTGAACAAATTTACAAAGAGCGCTACAAAAAAGGCGATACGATCCGCGCTATTGTAAAGGAAGTTCGCAAAGGAGCAGGGAATCCGACGGTCATCATTTCACGAACAGATCCAGGATTCCTCATGCGCTTGTTTGAAATTGAAATTCCGGAAGTATATGACGGTATCATTGAAATCAAACGGATTGCACGTGAACCGGGTGACCGGGCAAAAGTAGCAGTGCTTTCGCACGAGGAACGAATCGATGCTGTGGGTGCATGTGTCGGAATGAAGGGCGTACGTATCCATGCCATTGTCCGCGAATTGAACAATGAGAATATCGACGTCATCAATTTTTCCGAGGACCCTATGGTCTTCATCCAGCGTGCACTATCACCGGCAAAGCTTAAAGAAATTCAAATGGATCTGGAAAATAAGAAGGCAACCATTCTTGTGGCGAACGATCAGGTATCGCTCGCAATCGGCAAGGGTGGGCAGAATGTTCGCTTGGCTTCAAAGTTAACCGGATTTGAGTTAATTGTTCAGAAAGAGGGCGGTGAGGAGGAAGAGTATGACATGGATCTTTCGGAATTCCGTGAAGAACTTGGAGATGTCCTCTTTCATAAGTTCTTCGATGAGAATTTCAAATCAGTGCGTGATATTCTTAAGATTTCAAAAGAAGAACTCGTCAATACGCTTGGTATTGAGCCGAATAAAGTTGACGAGATTTTTACTATGTTAAAGAAGGGTTTTGAAGAGGCGGAAGTAGAAAATGAGGAAGAAGTGGATGAATTGTTAACTGAGCTTGAAGGATCGGGAAAATCGGAAAACACAGGTACTAATGAAGTCTCTACAAAAATGAAGACGGTCGAAGAAACACCGACTGAGAAAACAGAAGAAGTGCTGCCTGAGAAAATAGAAAAAGCAAAGACAGAAGGTGAGTAACGACGATCATATCTCGTGTGCAATGAAAGAAGATAAGAATGTCCGAACAAGGATCTAAAAAAATTAAGGTCTTTAATCTCGCAAAAGAGTTGAATCTATCAAGCGAGACGATCATTGACTTTCTAAAAAAGAAGGACTTTGATATAAAGTCCCATATGTCTATCGTGACTGACGAGATGATGCCGGTCATTATGGGACATTTTAAGAAAGACAAGGAGGTAGCAGATCGACATCAACGCAAACTGCAAGAATTCCGATCGACTCGAAAAAAAGAATCTCCAGAAAAAGCAGAGAAAGTAGAAGCTAAATCCCCTGCGAAAGATGAAGTGCATCTGCCCATAATCGATGAAGCAAAACCTTCGATAGAGAAAATAGAAGCAAAATCGGCTGAAGAGATTCCACGGTCAAAAGCAGATAAAAAAGAAAAAGGACAAACTGACGAATTTGTTCTTCAGGAAACAGCGAGAGTGCAAGCACAACCTGAATTGTTTGTTTTTGAAAAAGAAAAGCATGAGAAACCTGAGAAATCGATAGAGGAGCAAGTTAGTAAGGAAAAACAATTACCTCCGAAGAAGCGAGCGATGCAATCTCCATTGGAGGCTGCTCTTGCCCGCCCGCAACGCGGACTAACAATCAAAGGCAAAATTGATTTAACACCTGCAAAAAGTGTTCAAAAACCAGACGTAGAAGAAGAAAAGAAAAGGAAAAAGAAAAAGAAAAAAGTACGAGAAGAAGTCAAGAGAACGAAAACTTCACCGGCGAAAACGGAAGATGAAGAAGAATCAAAAACACGAAAACGCAAACGCGTTCGTCGGGCTGAAGTTAATGAAGATGAAGTTGCCAAAGCTATCCGTGAGACTCTTGCTGATTCCGGAGACGAATTGGCAATTGCACGCGCTGCTATTCGAAAAAAGAAAAAGGAAAAGAGAGAAGAAGAAGAGCAGAAAAAGCTTGATCAACTTGAACATGATCGGATGCGCATTAAGGCAACTGAATTTGTTACCGTTGGTGAACTCGCTAATCTGATGCGAGTCTCTGTTGCCGAGGTGATACAAAAAGTGATGAGTCTTGGAATTATGGTTTCTATCAACCAGCGCTTAGATAAAGACACCATCACTCTCGTTTCGGATGAATTTGGATTCTTAGTTGATTTTGAAGAGGAATTCACATCGGAGGCGCTGTCAGATATCGAAGATGATGAAGAGTCGCTTCTCCCGCGCCCGCCGGTTGTTACCATTATGGGTCATGTCGATCATGGCAAGACCTCTTTGCTCGATAATATTCGAAATACAAATGTCGTTGCCGGAGAATCAGGCGGTATCACTCAGCACATCGGTGCCTACGAAGTCACTATCGGCGATGGAAAACAAATCACATTTCTTGATACTCCAGGTCACGAGGCATTCACAGCAATGCGAGCAAGAGGTGCGCAGATGACAGACATCGTCGTGCTTGTAGTTGCAGCGGATGACAGTGTGATGCCTCAAACAGTAGAAGCCATCAGCCATGCACAAGCAGCAAATGTACCGATCGTTGTCGCCATTAATAAAATTGACAAACCGGATTCCAATCCTGAACGCATTAAACAGCAATTAGCTGAACGCGGATTGCTGGTAGAGGAGTACGGTGGGAAGCATCAGGTAGTAGAAATTTCCGCAAAGAAGGGAACGAATGTACATCTACTTCTCGAAAAAATCTTGCTTGAAGCAGAGATGCTTAATTTTCGAGCAAATCCAAATCGGGAAGCACGTGGAACTCTCGTCGAAGCGGAATTAGACAAAGGAAAAGGGATTATCGCAACCATTCTCGTGCAAAAAGGAACTCTGCGCATTGGTGATTCGTTCGTCTGCGGTGTTTGGAGTGGACGCGTTCGTGCAATGTTTAATGAACGCGGCCAACGAGTGGAAGCTGCAAAACCTTCACAGCCTGTTCAAGTCATTGGATTTGATGGTATTCCACAGGCTGGTGATGATTTGATCGGTATTGAAGACGAGCGTCAGGCGCGAGAAATCAGTCTCACTCGACAACAATTGAAACGAGAACAGGATTTCCGCCAAAGCCGACGTGTTACACTTGATGATATTTCGCAACATATCAAAGATGGCCAGGTACGCGATCTGCCGGTGATCGTCAAAGCGGATGTAGATGGTTCTGCTGAGGCTCTGTCAGATTCATTGATGAAACTTTCAACAAATGAAGTCACAGTGCAAGTTATTTACAAAGGTGTTGGCGGTATTTCAGAATCGGACGTCTTGCTCGCAATGGCTTCGAGTGCGGTGATTATTGGATTCCATGTCCGTCCCAATCTTAAAGCTCGGCAATTGGCACAGAAAGAAGATGTTGACATCCGAATTTATAGTATCATCTATGATGCAATCAACGAAGTAAAGAATGCACTTGAAGGCATGTTGGCTCCAACAATAACAGAAGAGGTTACTGCAACCGTGGATGTTCGGGATGTATTCAAGATATCAAAAATAGGAACAATAGCTGGTTGCCATGTCCGCGATGGTAAAATCATGCGCAATAATCATGTACGACTTGTGCGTGACGGTATCGAAGTATTTGATGGAACGATAGCATCCCTCAAACGGTTTAAAGAAGATGTGCGAGAGGTAGAGCAAGGATTCGAATGTGGTATAGGTCTTGAAAATTACAACGATATCAAGAATGGCGATGTCATTGAAGCATATAAGACCGTTGAGACAAAACGTAAATTGGACTAAAGGATAAACCATGTCAGTTCGAACTCAGAAAGTTGGGTCGCTCATTAAGGAAGAGCTGAGTGTGTTGTTTCAACGCAACTTTAGCATGTCGGAGTATGGATTTTTAACCGTGACAGATGTCATCATGAGTCCCGATCTCAAAGTTGCAAAAGTATATATTAGTGTATACGGCGATACTGAACGGAAGAAGAAAAGTTTTGCCATGCTGGAAGCTCACAAACCATCCATACGTTCAATGCTTGGTCACACCGTGCGATTACGCTATACGCCTGAGATCATCTTTTATTTAGATGAAACGGTAGAAAGGGCAATAAAACTCGAAAATATTTTTCGTAAAATTCATGAACAAGATTCGAAAAAAGAAGAACAGAGCAGTTCTGCAGAGGCATGAACGAGTCGTATGTACAGAGTTATGATTATTCAGGCGAGGGCGTAGTCCTCTTCATCGATAAATCTTTGGATTGGACATCCTTTGATGTCGTCAAGAAAGTACGTGCACTCTTCGATGTGCGAAAAGTTGGACATGCTGGAACGCTTGATCCTCAAGCGACCGGATTGATGATTGTTTGCACGGGAAAAAAAACGAAAAGTATCGAACAGTTTGTCGGATTAGAAAAGGAATATACCGGTTCATGTGAGATGGGTGTGAGAACGCCGAGTTTCGATATGGAAACAGCGGTGAGCGAATTAAAAGATTCCTCCACAGTCACCAAACAACAGATAGAAGATGTAGCAAAAAGTTTTTTTGGCAAACAATTACAATTGCCACCGATGTATTCAGCAGTAAAATATGGTGGGAAACCGTTATATCAATATGCCCGTTCAGGAAAGACAGTGGAGCGAACAGAGCGCGAGATAGATGTTACAAAGTTTGAAATTCTTAAAGTTCATGCTCCTTATGTAGATTTTTGTATTGTGTGTTCAAAAGGTACATATATTCGGTCTTTGGTTGATGAAATGGGCATTCGTTTAGGCTGCGGTGCAACTCTGACTTCCTTGAGACGGACGCGTATTGGTGAATATACCGTTGCAAAAGCAAAGACGATTGAACAATTAATTAAATGGCGGAATACTCACTTCAAGCAAGAGCAGAGAGAACATGAAGCTTGCTCGATACATTGAAGATATTCCGTTTGACAAGAATTCTGTTGTAACAGTCGGAACATTTGATGGAGTGCATCTTGCCCATCAAAAAATAATCGGGAAAACTGTAGAGCTTGCAAAGAAACGTAATGGTCGAAGTGTCGTTGTGACATTCGAACCACATCCGCGTGAAGTACTGGATACGGCAAGCATGGATATGAAACTCCTCACAACATTGCAGGAGCGACAAGAGTTATGTGAGCAATTAGGGACAGATTGGCTTGTTGTAATTGAATTTAACAAAGCGTTTTCGCAAGAAAGCTCTCGTGATTTTTATGTAAAATATCTTATTGGCGGTATAGGCATCAGCGCTATCGTTGAAGGATACGATCACCACTGGGGAAGAAATCGCGAAGGAAATATTGAAGCGCTTGTACAACTTGGGAAAGAATATAAATTTGATGTTGTACATATTGAACAGTTTAGGCATAACGGTATTCCGGTGAATAGCTCTATGATCCGAAATGAATTGCTGAATGGATCTGTAGAAGTAGGTGCTGGGTTTTTAGGTCGACCCTATACGTTATTTGGAAAAGTCGTTCCAGGTGATCGGAGAGGGCGATCTCTTGGTTATCCTACTGCAAATGTGGAACTCGCTTCACACAAAAAAATCGTGCCCAAAAACGGCATTTACTTTGTGCAGGTTCGAATTAGTGAAAGCAGATACTTTGGAATGGCAAGCATTGGTGTACGTCCGACGTTTCATTCAGATGGAAAGCGCATTCTTGAAGTAAATATTCTTGATTTCAACCAGAATATTTATGGATCCGATCTTCGGATCGACTTTTTGCAACGATTGAGGGATGAATGGAAGTTTGACTCCGTAGATAAACTTGTTCAACAGATGCATCATGACGAAGAGTTAAGTCGTGAATTGCAATATAAGTATCAAAGTTTAGCATAAAATGTTTTTTGGACAATCATATTTATAAGGAGATACAATGCCACTTACATCAGAACAAAAAAAGCAACTCATCCATAAATACGGCAAGAATCCTTCCGATACGGGAACGCCGGAAGTACAAATTGCTATACTCACGGCAACCATCAATAGCCTTACTCCACATTTTGATGCATTCAAAAAAGATCATCATGCGCGGTTGGGGTTATTGAAATTGGTCGGTAAGAGACGGCGGCTATTGGATTATTTGACGAAGAAAGATATTGGCCGATATCGCAAGATTATTCAAGAGCTTGATATCCGAAAATAAATTACTGCGGCAAGTTCGGTAGCATTTATTTGTACGAAGTTTTTAAAAAGAAAGAAGCAGGTACCTATGCAGGTTACGAAGGAAATAGAACTCAATGGAAAAATATTTTCACTGGAAACAGGCAGGTTTGCCAAACAGGCACACGGCGCTGTTATGGTTCGCTATGGAGATACGATGGTCCTAGCGACAGTGGTGAGCGATTATGAAGCGAAAGAAGATCAAGATTTCTTTCCGCTGCAAGTTGAGTACAGAGAAAAGACAGCTGCCGCTGGAAAAATACCTGGTGGTTTTTTTAAACGCGAAGGCCGTCCAACTGAAAAAGAAGTAATTTCCTCCCGTTTGATTGATCGACCTATACGTCCGATGTTCCCAAAAGGATATATGAATGAGACTCAGGTTCTTGTGACGGTCTATTCTTCCGATATGGAACATGATGGAGATGTGCTCGGAGCATGCGCTGCCTCCGCTGCGTTGATGGTGTCGGATATTCCGTTTGACGGTCCTATTGCGGAAGTGCGTGTAGGACGTGTTAACGGAAAATATACTCTGAATCCAACATTCAAAGAATTAGAAAAGAGTGATTTAGATATTACCGTTGCCGGAACGATTGACTCCATCGTTATGGTTGAAGGTGAATCTGCTGAGTCTTCTGAAGCAGACTTAATTGAAGCGTTACGCGTGGGACATGAAGCAATCAAAAATCTATGCAATATTCAGATTGACCTTGCAAAAGAGATCAATAAGCCAAAGCGAGAAATGGTTTCATCTGAGATTCCGGCTGGTCTGAGCGAAAGCGTCAAGATTCTTGCGGAAACAAAACTGAGACAATTGAGCCGCACGGTCATGACGAAAGAAGAACGATCGGAAGCAAATCACAAAGTATATGACGAAGTAAAAGCTTCTTTAGCAGAAAAATATCCTGAAAAAGAACTCATCATCGATGAATTGGTCCATGATATTGAACGCCATGCAATGCGCTCAACCATCCTCAATGATGGCAAACGCCTTGATGGACGTGGTTTAACAGATATTCGACCGATTACTTGCGAGGTAGGCATCTTGCCACGTACCCATGGCTCGGCGCTTTTTACTCGCGGCGAAACACAAAGTCTCACATCGGCGACACTCGGTACGAAGATGGACGAACAAGTCCTCGAAGGCCTTTTACCAGAAACAACAAAACGCTTCATGTTGCATTACAATTTTCCGCCATTTAGTGTTGGAGAAGTTGGACGGGTAGGTTCAACCGGTAGACGTGAGATCGGCCATGGTAATCTTGCTGAACGGTCATTGAGGCGACTGATCCCTGCAGAAGTGGACTTCCCTTATACCGTTCGGATTGTCTCTGATATCCTTGAATCGAACGGTTCTTCATCGATGGCGACTGTATGTGCAGGCACGCTTGCACTTTTTGATGCAGGCGTTCCTATGCCTCGTCCAGTTGCGGGTATTGCGATGGGATTGGTAAAAGAATCAAATCAGGTAGCTATCCTGAGCGATATTCTTGGGAACGAAGATCATTTGGGTGATATGGATTTCAAGGTTGCGGGAACGAGTAAGGGAATCACAGCATTTCAAATGGATATCAAGATTAAAGGGATTTCATTACAGATTCTGGAAAATGCATTAGCGCAAGCGAGAGATGGACGAATGCATATTCTTGATATTATGGCAAAAACTCTTTCCTCTGCACGAATCGAGATTTCCCAATATGCTCCTCGTTTGCAGACTATTAAAATTCCCGTTGATATGATTGGAGCACTCATTGGACCAGGCGGCAAGAATATTCGTCAACTTGTCAAGGATAGCGGTGCTGAAATTAATGTGGAAGATGATGGTACTGTGACGGTTGCAGCCGTTGAGAAAGAGTCTGCTGAGAAAGCAATGCTGTATATTCGTGGTCTTGCTGAATTACCCGAAGTAGATAAAGTCTACAAGGCAACTGTAAAGAAAATTACGGATTTCGGCGCATTTGTGGAAATTCTTCCGGGCAAAGAAGGTTTGGTTCACGTTTCTCAACTCGATGTGCAGCGTGTCGAAAAAGTTGAGAACTTTATCAAAATTGGAGATGTGATTGAAGTCAAGTTAATGCATATTGATGCCGATGGAAAGATGAGTCTGAGTCACAAGGCACTGTTGCCCGGTGGAGAAAATGCTCATGAAGAAATGAAGCGTTCGCGTGAACGTAAGAAAACAGATAGCCGTGGAGGCAGAGACGATAGGCATTCTCGTCCACGTCATTAATTTTTATACTTCTTTAGACACGTATCCTTACATCACGAGAAACAGAAGCGCGGTGTGAGGATTATTATTATGAATCTTTCCATACCACAACTCACTCATCTTCAAGGAACACGGCATGTTCCTGGCGATAAATCCATTTCGCATCGTGCTCTTATGATCGGAGCTATTGCTGATGGTGTTTCAGAAATAAGTTTCTGTTCACGCGCGGCTGATCCGATGAGCACATTATCATGCATCAGGCAGCTTGGTCTGAAAATCGAAGACCATGGCACGCAAATAGTCATCTATGGAAATGGTCGACATGGTTTGCAAATGTCATCCGCACCTTTAGATGCAGGAAATTCTGGAACTACGATGCGCTTACTTTCCGGAATTCTCGCAGGGCAGCATTTTCCTTCTGTCATCGTAGGTGATTCATCGCTTTCTCAACGACCAATGAAAAGGATTATGGACCCTCTCCGACTCATGGGTGCGCACATTCATGGAACCGATAAAAATACAGCTCCGATAAAAGTCGAACCAGTTGATCGACTTCATGCAATTCGGTATGCTCTTCCCATGCCGAGTGCACAAGTGAAATCTTCTCTCCTTTTTGCCGGTCTTTTTGCAGATACTACAACGTCAATCATTGAGAAAACACAGACAAGAGATCATACAGAGCGTATGCTCGGCCTTCAGACTAAGAACGAGAATGGTTCTTTTGTCGTTGAAGTACATCCTGATGTGAAAATAGAAGGAAAGCGATTCTTTATTCCGGGAGATATATCGGCAGCTGCATTTTTACTTTCAGCGGGATTAATTGTACCTGGATCAAATCTCAGGATTCAAAATATTGGACTCAATCCAACTCGCAGACGCATCTTGGATATATTGAGAACAATGGGTGGCAGCATTCAGATAGATAATGAAAGAATAATTGAAGGCGAGCCGATTGGTGATCTTGTTGTTCAATATTCAGAGTTGAAAAGTAATCTTGAACTTCATGGTGCAGAAGTTGTCGATCTCATCGATGAGATCCCTATTCTTTCTGTAACTGCTCTTTTTGCTGAAGGAAGTTTTCGAATTCACGATGCACGAGAACTACGCATGAAAGAGACGGATAGAATATCGGCAATAGTCAATAATTTACGTCTCCTTGGGTGTGAAGTAGAAGAGTACGAAGATGGCTTTGCATTTGAAGGCAAGAAGAAATATTCAGGCAACATACTGCCTAGTTATGGTGACCATCGAATTGCAATGGCATTTGGTATCGCTGGTATTCGGATTCAAAATGTTACGATCCAGGATACGGAATGTGTTGATATTTCTTTCCCAGGATTTTGGAAAGAGTTATTGGCATCTGCAAAAATGTAGATATTCAGACAAAGAATCGAAGGTGGAGTAAGCAGCGAGCTACATAGTTCGCTGTTTTTATTCTATGTTAATGATTTGGTGCATGAACTTATCAATGACAAGCTCACCGCGAAGCCAACGCAAAAATTCTAATCCATATTTATTCAAATAATAGATGAGATTCATTTCTCTTTCCTGTAAATTTGAATGGGGAAATAAATTTATCGACACCCTGTCTAATTGTCGAAGAGATATTTCGTGCTGTCGTTTTTGCGCAGCAATAGTCTTTTCCTTTAGCGTATTGAGAGCAGCTTGCATTCGAGTAAGAGTATTTTCCATTGCAGGAACGAGCGTTGGGTCTATCGATTCTAAACCACCCTTCAAACTTGTCAGGCTTTCTGATACAGTCCCGAACGTATTCGAAAACAATTCTTCCACTTTGAAATCAGAGATCGTGCTTGCCACTCTCCCTTTCAGAAGATCGATGTCGCCGAAGAAATCTTCAATGCGAAGACTGAATTTATCGATCACTTTCCGAATTCTCTCTTCTACGATGGTCGCACTGGCTCGCGGGTAGATAATCGGCTCAACAATGCCAAAATGTTCATAGAGCAACTTAAACTGAGCGAAATAGGCAACTTCGGAGGGACCCGCAACATATGCCAATGTTGGGAAAAGGTAATCCTGGCAGATTGGCCGTAGAACCACATTGGGACTAAATAAATTCGGATTAGTGTGCAAAAAGCCAAGTACCTCATCTACTGAAAATGTTTTCCGTGTACCTTTGAGAGAAAATCCTTCGGGATGAGGCTCTAAAGCATATCTGCCGCCATTATGAAACATAAAAAGATTGACGGATCGAGGTTTCACTTGAGCATGATATTGTTGTTCCACGAGCTCGCTTTGAGCAACGACAAGTTGGCATGTGCGAGAAACATTTTTTAGTTCTTGTTCAAATATTGGAGTGAGGATTTTCTTCGTTGCTACATTATGCGGATCGAAGAAAATCAATCCCGAATCTTCAAGCAAAACGCTGAAAAGATGAATAAATGCCCGGCTAAACGTCATTCCTTTCTGATATGCTGTTTCGAACAACTCGATTACCTTTGGAGAAAATTCTGTTGGCAGCAGTGATTGCCGGAGGCTGTCGAATAATGTTACAATTGAATCATCAAAATGTAATTCACCAACCGCACCGATATTTTTTCCACCTGTCTTATCTTCATATTGATATTGGAGGCGAAGAAGTTCGTTCGAAGAGTTAAAAAGTGTAAAAGAGGATACTTCTTCAATATCATGGTCTTCACCTTCCAACCAAAAAACAGGAACAAAGTTATAATCGGGATATTGCTGAGAGAGATGTTCTGCAAGTTTAAGTGCAGTAAGTGTCTTGTAAAGTGCATATAGTGGTCCGCTGAAAAGGCCGACCTGTTGACCGGTAATGATTGCGACCGTGTTCTCGTTAAGAAGAAGGTCGATGTTCGCTAAGGTTTTAACACCGCAGTGATAATCACGGTTCTGATTTAAAAGAACCTGAACAAGCGATGATCGGTCAATCGATCGATGTGAGACTGTCTCAAGACTTGAACGCCAATGTTTCTCATCACGAAAATCACCGACAAAGAAATCTTTGACACGGGAATAGTTGTTCACATAGTCAACAAACAGGCGAGAGAAGCCGGCTTCGTCGGATTGAAGTTCATTGTAAGGGATATAGTTCATAAGCAAGTTCGAAAAAGTATGTGTATGATATACGTAATATTAATTAAGAGAAAGAACAAGCTGTTCCATGAGTTCGGAAAAACGCCCGGTTACTTTGGTCCCTGTTTCCGTTACATCTGCATGAGAAAGTTTTACTGAAGAAATTCCAGTTGCTAAATTTGAAATGAGCGAAATACCGACGGTTTTCATTCCTAAACTGCGTGCAAGAAATATTTCAGGAACGGTCGACATACCGACAGCATCAGCACCGATTCGTTTGAGCATTTGGATCTCTGCTGGCGTTTCATAGGAAGGTCCCTTGAGCCAGCAGTATGTACCTTGCTGCAATGGTATTTTGAGTTGTGAAGCACATTGGAGTACGATTTTCCTCATTTTTGTATCAAAATAATTTGAATATTTATGGTTCGGCAAGACTGAATCGTTTGGGATGGTGGGAAGCTGTATAACCGCAAGATTAAGGATGTCCTGAATAAGCATAAGATCACCCGCATTGAAACAACTGTTAATACCACCCGCCGCATTTGTAATAATAAGTTTCTTGATGCCGAGTTGATGGGAGAGGACGATCGGAAAAACAACTCTTTCAACAGACCCAATCTCATAAAAATGAACACGACCTTGAAAGACAAGTAAAGGCATTGAGTGAAGAATGTCTTTTTGTAAATATCCAAAGATTAATTTTCCTGCATGACCTTGTACCGATGAAACCGGATAATATGGAATTTCAGAGGAACAGACTGTTGATATTGCGTTGATTCTGTCGCCAAAACTACCAAGACCTGACCCTAGAATCAATGCAAGTCGAGGTTGAAAATGGATAACTTGCCGAATGAAATTTATTGCTTCACGTACTTCTTTTTTCTTTAAGAAAACAGATTGAGTCATTGAATTCAATAGCTCGTGCTCAATAAATCATTCCTGAAGAGGTTCATGACAACATCGACACCTTGCTTCATAGATATCTTTTGCACCAACGATAACTCTTTCGTGTTGATTGACCATACGTTGTGTTCGATCAGCGGGATTTCCACATACTACACAAATTGCTAAGGTTTTGGTTATATATTCTGCTATAGCAAGGAGTTGTGGCATTGGTTCAAAGGGTTTTCCAGTATAATCTTGATCGAGGCCAGCAACGATAACTCGCTTTCCTTGATCGGCTAAATGATTGCACACGTCAACAATGTTTGATTTGAAGAATTGTCCTTCGTCAATCCCTACGACTTGAGCGTCATTTACAAGACTCAGAATTTCACTCGCATCTTCGACTACTTGGGCGACGAGCGATTGTTCGCTATGGGATGTGATATGTTCCGCACTGTATCGAGTGTCGACTTTTGGCTTAAAGATTGCCACCTTTTGTTTGGCAATTTGTGCCCGTCGAAGCCGACGAATGAGCTCTTCCGTTTTACCACTAAACATACAGCCACAAACAACTTCAATCCAACCAGTATTACGTGGGACATTATGTAGAGCTGAGGTATCCATTTTTGAAAAATAGTTTATGGTGATTGCTTTAAGTTAATTCCGGTAAAAGCAAAAGGGAGAAGCGAGTTAAGTTTGATAATTTTGAATCGCTTTTTTGCATTCATCATTACGAAATCGATGTTGCCAGTAAGGTCGGATAATACTTGTCGGCAGGCGCCACAAGGGGGTGTAAAACCAGGATCATCTGAGACAAGAGCAATTGCCTTGAATTTCGAAGCACCTTGAGAAATTGCCTTAAAGATTGCTACACGTTCAGCACAAATAGTTAAGCCATACGAACTGTTTTCAATGTTGCATCCTGTGAAAACCTGACCATCAGCAGTAAGAAGAGCGGCACCGACACCAAACTTCGAAAAAGGGGCATATGCATTGAGTTTTGCTTTTTGAGCCGCTTCTGCAAGTTCTCGATATTCTTTTTTCATTGTCTTATCAATTGACGATTATATTTTTGTCGAGAATTGTGGAAAAATATAGAGAAGATTAGACTGAGAAGCAATGTTGTATAATGAACATAGAAGCCTTATTCTGAAAAGTTTGACCACAATACACAGGAAGATAATTCTATGTTGAAATTGCAACCAAAAGAATTTCCTTTTTACTTCTGCCGCATGCCATCCTTTTTTATCGCTTTTTAAATACCACCATGTGAAATGTTGAAATTCGTGTCATCCCGAATCAATTTCTACAGGAAATGATACTTTCCCGACAATTGAGGCAAAATTCAATTTTTACATAATGCATGTTATTTGGCAAACCTGAACAAAATCAAGAAGAGGAAGTTCATTGTAATTTAGTCCATTAATCTTTATATTTAACATAACAATGTCGATAGATATGTGAAAACGACGAAACTTAAGAAAATAATAAGACCTCTGGGTGTTATTGTTGTTATTGGATTTATTCTCGTTGTTCTCATAGACAGTTTCATTATGCCGTCCTATGTGCAGAGAGGAAAGACAACAACAGTACCTGATGTCGTTGGTCTACCGATTGGAGAAGCGAAGAAAAAGCTTCTTGATATAGGTCTTGAACCCAAAGAAGCAGAATATAAAACCGATAAACGTTATAAGATAGGCACTGTGATCGTGCAAAACCCCAATGCTGAATCAAAAGTAAAATATGGAAGAGGTATTTATTTAACCATTAGCGGTGGGGAAGAACTCGTTGATGTTCCAAATTTAAGGGGCAAATCTATTCGTGAAGCAGCTTTTAATCTCGAACGATGTGCTCTTAAACTTGGATCTATATCCTATGAACCATCAGAAGATATCTTTCCCAATACAATAATCCGGCAAGAAATTCAACCAAATAAAAAAGTGACAAGCGGAAGTCAAATTGGTATAATAGTCAGTCAAGGCCGATCGACAGACATGCGTTTAGTGCCTGATGTTTCATCAAAAACTCTCACGGAAGCCAAAAAAGTACTCACTGATAGAGGTTTCCGAATCGGAAAAACAACATACCAGATAAATCTGGATTTACTTCCGAACACGATTCTTGAACAGTATCCTCATGCAGGTGTACTTATGCAATTGGGAACAGTGATTGATCTTATTGTAGCACAGAAAACAGAAATGAAAACGAAATAGAGAATTGAACGAATGATAAGAATTGCACCTTCATTACTCGCTGCAGATTTTGGTCACCTTGCAAAACAAATTTCTGAGGCTGAACAAGGTGGGGCTGATTGGATTCATCTTGATGTGATGGATGGACATTTTGTTCCTAATATCACATTTGGTCCACCCCTGGTTCGTTCCGTTCGGAAATACACAAAACTCCCGTTGGATGTACATTTAATGATTGAGGATGCGGACAAATTTATTGCTCCTTTTCGTGCCGCAGGTGCAGATATTATCACAGTACATCAAGAATCTTGTTTGCACTTGTATCGAACGATCCAAGCAATAAAAGAAAGCGGAAGCAAAGCTGGAGTTGTGCTCAATCCTGCGTCCCCGGTCGATACTCTTAAGAATATCATTGAAGAGATTGATCTTGTTCTTATTATGACCGTTGAGCCGGGTTTTGGTGGTCAACAATTTATTCAAAGCACTCTTCAAAAAATTCAAGAAATGCGAGAAATGATAAACCTCTCAAAAAAAGAAATTCTTCTGGAGGTAGACGGAGGGATAGATCGAGACACTGCAGCAGACGTTATTGATGCAGGAGCCAATGTTCTTGTTGCCGGAACATCGATTTTTAAGGCAGATTCCATACAAGCAGCTATATCGTCACTTCGGACGGCAACAAAGAAAAGGACTCAGCAATAAATTGATTTTCATAATTTAACATATCTTTTCCTATAACATTCACACCGATCAGAAAGTGGGGTCGCTTCGCCTAACCCCAAAGCGCTCACTATCTTTATGTTTCTTGAATTGCCACTTGCATCTTATTCGCGTAAATTATAATATATCTAAGTCAATTTTTGACGGTTATTAATATATTATCGTTATAGTTAAGGAGTGCCTTAAGAAAGAAGGGTATAAATCATGATGCTCGACAAAATAGACTGTGAATTGCTTAGTATTCTGCAACAGGAAGGCAGAACGAAGCGTAACGAATTGGCAGAAAAAGTTGGATTGTCTCTTCCTGCCGTAAGTGAACGATTACGAAAACTGGAAGAGGAAGGAATTATCCAGGGATACTATACACGTCTTGATCACAAAAGACTTGGAAAAGATATCACAGCATTTGTTGTTGTTACGATTGATTCTTCAAAACATTTTCCGGGTTTTCTCGATCATATTCTCAAATCAGACGATATTCAGGAATGTCACGCGATTACTGGAGACGGTACGCATTTGCTGAAAGTGCGGACGGAGAATACAGAAGGACTGGAAATATTATTGGCAAAAATTCAATCCTGGCAGGGAGTGCAAAAAACAACGACCAATCTTGTACTTTCGACTCATAAAGAATCTACCTATATAAAAATCGCAGCACATAAATAAACATCCCAATGATTGCTTTTAAGAGAGATGATGGGAGTTCTATTCATGTGATTTGTAACCTTGCTTTTCTGTCTGCTTCTTGCTACTTTCACAACGCATTCGAGGAAACACTTGGAATTTTATCGTACTACATACTTTGTCCAAAAGCGAGTTGCTCGGATCACTCTCAACTGGCCCGAGAAGAATAATGCGCTTGACGATCAGATGGTGTCAGAACTGATACAGGCTTTTGTACAGACTCAACGAGACACACAGGTTCATGCAGTCATACTGCGTGCAGAAGGCGATTCCTTCTGTTCAGGTGTCGACCCGTCACATCTCCAACGCATTTCAAAATATGACTTCAGCCAGAATTTGCAGGATTCCACAAACCTCATGAAGTTATTTCAACAAATCTACACATTAAGAAAACCGGTCATTGCGCTTGTTCAAGGAACCGCTCTTGCAGGAGGGTGTGGACTGGCAACTGTGTGCGATTTCGTCATAGCAGCACGTGAGACTGCAAAGTTTGGATATACAGAAGCGCAAATCGGTTTTATCCCGGCAATTGTGTTGATCTTTTTAGTGCGTCGTATTGGTGAAGGTCGCGCACGCGAACTCGCACTTCAAGGTAATATCATAAATGCTGAAGAGGCCTTTGAACTTGGATTGATCAGCCAAGCTGTGCCAGCTATTGAATTAGAAAAAATCGGCGCACAACTTGCAAACGACTTGATCACCAACAATAGTGGTACTTCCATGGGATTAATCAAGGAATTGCTTGCGCGTGTGCATGGAATGGCAACGAGTGATGCACTGGAATATGCCTCCCATCTCAATGCATTGACTCGGATGACAGATGATTGCAAAAAAGGTATTGAAGCTTTTCTAAATTCAAAACCTTTTAATTGGTAATTCATTTTTTAGAGAACCATGAATCAGCTTTCAGACTTGATTCGCAGCATTCCAGACTTCCCGAAAAAGGGAATAGTCTTTCGTGATATTACAACGCTTTTGAAAAATGCTGATGCATTAAAAAAAGTTGTAGATCTTTTCTCTGAAAAATATCGCAACTCAAAAATTGACAAGGTTGTCTGTATTGAATCTCGCGGTTTTATCATCGGATCAGCATTGGCAGTAAATTTGGGTGCAGGTTTTGTTCCGGTGCGAAAGAAAGGAAAACTTCCAGCTGAGGTTATCACAGAGCAATACGCTTTAGAATACGGAACTGATTTCGTTGAAATGCATGTTGATGCCATCCGTCCTGGCGAGCGTGTTTTATTGCATGATGACTTGTTGGCAACCGGAGGGACGATGTGTGCGACTATCAAGCTTGTTGAAAAACTTCAAGCAAAGATTGTCGGAGTATCCTTTCTCATTGAACTCTCCTTCCTTCAAGGGAGAAAACGCATGCAAGAGCAAGATGTTTATTCTTTGATTATATATGACAGGGAGTAGATTATTATCATTCATCCTACTTATAAACTACGATGTTAGCTATAGGATCAAAAGCGCCAGATTTTAAACTCAGACTCGATACCGGAGAAATATTTCGACTGCGGGATTTATATGGCAAGAGTAATGTAGTAATTTCTTTCTTCCCGGATGGTCTTTCAAACACTGAAACACAAGACACATATGTTTTTCTCCATCATCTCCAAAAAGCACAAACACTTGGCGCTATTGTTGTAACGATCAGTCCAAAGAACATTGATGAATTGCGAAAACATTTGGCGCTGTACAACTTTACTCTTCCAATCGCTTCTGACCCGACTTTGGAAGTATGCAGAAACTACCACGCATTTTGGCTGCGTGGACTTGGGTTACGGAAAATTACATATGTGATTGATAAAAATGGATTTATTCGAGGCCGTCTGAATCATCATCTCCTTACTGAAAAATCTTGGAGACCGGTTATGCGTCTTCTTCAGGAACTTGCGGTAAAGGACTGAGGAAAAGGATTTTCCGAGCAGACGATTATTGCGCCATTCAAGATTAAATTAATAGAGCCAATCAAATTCACAACCCCTTGAATATTCCAGCCAAGTAATTGTCTGCAAATTATTCTATGCAGAAGGAATTCACACTGTGGGAATCTGAAAGACCTCCGAATTATTGAAGAGGCGCTCGTGCTTGGACATTTCACTATAAAATTTGACCTCATTCCTTGATAGAAAAAAATTCTTCAGATCCTTTTTAAAAAAGCGTTGCTTCCGTGGCACAATCTTCCTAACTTCGATGTAGATAAAAAGCATACTATAAGTGTCGAATTCTATGATTCTTTGTTCAGTGTGTCAGACAGAAAATGATAAATATGCCACGATCTGCAAGAAATGCGGGGGTTTTCTGCAGAATCGTGTGCCCAATTTGGATTTGTTTGACACGCTTTGGAGAATCATCGAAAACCCACGAGAAGCGTTTCGGTTAATAATGCTTGCAGAACATAAAAATTACGCCCTGTTTCTTTACGCATTATATGGGATAAGCGTTGCATTTTCTGGATTTTGGTATTTCAGAATAGGAGATCGATTTGAAAATGTGCTGATTCTCATTTTCTGGGCATTGCTGATTGGTGTACCATTAGGCATTGCACTATGCCCGATTGTATCTTTTTTCCATTGGATGTTGTCTAAGCTGTTAGGTGGAAAAGCATTGTTTCGCACTTCTATGGGCATTACAAGTTATGCATTGACACCATTTATAATATCTCTGCTCCTTTTGTTACCAATCGAGTTAATGACATTTGGAATGTACTTCTTCACCTTCAATCCACACCCAATAGCAATCAAACCGGTATCCTACATCGTACTTATTGGATTGAATGCTGTAATGATACTATGGGCATTTATACTATTGATCATTGGGACCAAAGTAGGAAATCAAATTTCTCTCTGGAAGTCGGTTTTTATCGTTGCAATTCTGTATGGACTTATTTTAAGGAGTGTAATGCTCTGTGGGGAATATACATTAAATTTATTCTAGACGAAGTGGTGTAGCCAAATGCGATGACACGCGAAAAGTTTGAGGAGATAGCAGAAGAAGTGTTTAACGATTTACCGGATGTTTTTGGTGAAAGAATTGATAATGTCCACATCGTGGTGGAAGAGTATCCCAATGAAGAAGACACCAGGCAAACGCATTCGAGCAAAACATCATTGTTGGGTTTATATCAGGGGGTGCCTTTGACGCATCGAGGAACATGGTATGGCGTAAATCCGACAACTCCTGATAAGATTTCATTGTACCAAAAGAATATTGAATCGGTATGTCGAAATGATAAGGAAGTATCTGAACAAATCCGTGAAGTATTACTCCATGAGTTGGGTCATTACTTTGGAATGAATGAAGCGCAAATCCGAAGCGCCATGATGAATTTTAAATCATTACACTAACAAATAAAGAAAGAAACCTATGCCAAAAGTAATTCTCCAGATATCATATGAGATTAAACCAGAGAAACGTGAAGAGTATCTTGCTCTTGCCACAGAACTGAAGAACCATTTTGCCGGTGAGCAAAAGAAGAACTACACTATCTTTGAACAAAAAGGGAAAAAGAACTTTTTCGTTGAAGAATTTATCTGTAATTCGGTAGAAGAATACGAAACACTTGAGGATGGAACAACTGAAAGTGGCGAAGAGTTGGTGAATCGGCTTGAGACCTTCTTGAAAGGAGGCAAAGCTCGATATGCAACGCTTATTGAAATATGATAAGAAAGAGATGCCCGCTGTTTGGGAACAGCGGGCATCCTTTGAGTAATTCCACATATCCTTTCTCTCTATCTTACTTTTAAACTCGACTTGCTAGCCAGTCTATGCCTTATTGCTATGTCATATACAAAAAAGATGATATCTGAGTGAGTGCTAAGAAGATTTTATGAAAGGAATTGTGAATATATAAAATTGAATTGATCGTTTGATAGCAGGTAAGACAATTATTTTGTATTTTTATTATATGGTCATTATGTATACTATCTTTTACTATAAATAATGTTCAATTCAAATTTGATTTGAAACAGGTTATCGTATGCATGATCAATGATGAGGGACATCAATGGCTCTTACAGAAATAATCAATGAAGACTTAAAAGCTGCAATGAAATCCGGCGACAGTGTTAAGTTAAACACCATTCGATCTATACGGGCACAAATGATTGAACTTTCAAAACGTGGAACCGGTACAAGCATTACTCCCGAAGAGGAAATGACCGCTCTTCTTGCGGCAGCAAAGAAGCGCAAAGAAGCAATTGAAATGTACGAGAAAGCCGGAAGAAATGATCTCGCAGACCAGGAAAAACGTGAGCTCGATATTATCAATACCTATCTTCCAAAACAAATGAGCAGGGAAGAGGTTGAAGTAATTGTCAAGAAAATAATCGGAAATATTGGTGCAACATCTTTGAAGGATTTCAGCAAGGTGATGCCTGCAGCGATGAAAGATCTAAAAGGTAAAATTGATGGGAAGGTCGTTCAGGAAATAGTCAAACAACAATTAGGAGAATAATCCTATGTTACTCGACATCTTAATCTTTATTCCAATCATTTTATTTGTTTCACTTGGAGTACGTGACGGCATAGTACGGAAACTTGTTGCGATTATTGTACTCATTGCCGGCCTCATTTTAGGACAAATATTTATGCGTGATGTCGGGAATTTTTTAGCCGGCCGTGGGGGAATTAGTCATGAAGATGCGCCAATGGATGGTTTCTTAGTAATTTTTTTCGGTTTATTTATCATACAGAGCTTGCTTTATAAAATCCTTACCGGAAGCTACAAAATCGGTGGAATTGCCGATCGAATCGGTGGAATAGTTTTTGGTTTTATTGAAGGTGCTCTTTTTGTTAGTTCACTACTTTTTATCCTGGCAATGTCTGGATTTCCCAGTCGTGAAACCAGTCGCGACACAAGATTCTATAAGGCTTTTGTAAATATTGCTCCGCAAATTTTGGATATGACATCGACTGTCGGTCCTGATGTGTTCGATAAACTTAAGGAAGTGGGCACGCCTGGTTCCATTGATAAAACCAAAGGAAATAAGGTTCTTCCTCGATCTAATGAAACATTAACGGAACCGAAAAAGAAATAGATTGAAAACACTGGTAAATAGCGAAGACCGATAGGACGCAGAATCCATAGTGTCACAAAAGTCTTTAAATCTTCCACCAAGCTTTAGTGCCGCGTTAAGCAAGTTGGAATATCATACAGTCGTTGAACGCATAAGCGAACTTACTGTTTCTGAGTCAGGTCGTCTGCATACTCTCCGGCTTGTGCCGCAAACAATCCGCACTACAATCGAATTGGAATTACGAAAAGTCTCTGAAGCAAAAGAACTGCTCATTGCTGAAGGGACTATTCCACTGGAAGGATTTAAGAACATTGTTGCTACATTGAAGAAGACTACTGTCGAGAATCAGGTTCTCACGGTGGCGGAACTGCTGGAAATAGCACTCACGATTCGCGTTTCACGAGCACTCAAAACGTTTCTTGCAAAACGTTCTGCATTATATCCATCCATCGGCATATATCACGAACAGTTATTCTCGGATAAAATTGTTGAGCACCATATCAACGAAGCGCTGAACGAGCACGGATTTGTAAAAGATACCGCAAGCCGGGAATTGCGGGAGATTCGACGTTCAATCATTTCGGCAACCGATGCATTGAGACGACGATTGGAATTAATTCTTCGGCAAGTCTCTGAGCAGGAATTTCTCCAAGAAGATATTATCACCACGCGCGATGGTCGTTTGGTCATTCCTGTTAAAGCGGAATATAAACATAAGGTACCTGGATTTATTCATTCGACATCTGCCAGCGGTGGAACGGTTTTTATCGAACCGGCTGAATCACTTGCGTTTAACAATGCATTGCGAGAACTCCAGCTCCGTGAACAGCATGAGATCTATCGGATACTTACTGATCTTACAAAGCAAGTTGCTGAAATACGTGAACCTCTTGAATTGAGTTTCGCTGCTCTCACCGAACTTGATGTCATTTTCGCTCGCGCAAAATATTCGATTGAAATTATCGGCAATCCGCCGTCCCTTACATCCATGCCCAGCATAAAATTACACGATGCTCGACATCCTATTCTTTTGCGACATCTTAAAAGAGAACTAGTAGTACCACTTACTATTGAACTAGGTAAAGATGAGGAAACACTTATCATCACCGGTCCAAATGCCGGCGGTAAAACTGTAGCGATGAAAACAGTGGGTCTCTTGACATTATGCGCACAAGCCGGTATTCATATTCCCGCTGGTCCTGAGTCAGAAGTGTTTCCCTTTCAAAATGTTTTTGTCGATATCGGTGATGATCAATCTATAGAAAACGATCTCAGCACGTTTAGTTCTCATCTCATTTCTCTTCGTCACATCCTCGAGGAGGCAGATGAGTCTTCCTTGGTACTCATTGATGAAATTGGCGCAGGAACGGACCCATCTGAGGGAAGTGCATTAGCGGCTGTAGTGCTGCGAGAGCTTACTGCTCGAAAGGCAATAACTATTGCCACAACACATCACGGTGTGCTCAAAGCGTTTGCACATGAAACACCCGGTATGAGCAATGCTTCCATGGAATTTGATCAGGAATCGTTACGGCCAACATATCACTTTCGAAGTGGTGTGCCGGGCAGCAGCTATGCGTTTGAACTTGCCGAGCGATTGGGAATCTCGCACAATCTTTTAGATCAAGCACGCATGCAGGTAGGTGATGAAAAGACAAAGCTCGAATCGCTCCTCCTTGAACTTGAACGACAATCGCAGGAATACCAACGTCAGCTCCGCGAAACATCGAAGGAAAAAGAACGATTGGAGTCTCTGGTACTTTCATACGAACAAAAGATGACACAATTAAAGCGCGAATTAGGGACTATTCGAAAAAAAGCGGTGGAAGAGGCAAAAGAAATAGTCCAACAGGCACACATAAAAGTGGAACACTCAGTAAAAGAGATACGTGAAAGCGGTGCTGAGCGAGAAATCGTCCGCTCTTCTCGTCAGGTGCTTAAGCAGCTTGGCGAAGAGTTGCAAAAGATCAGTGTGGAAGAACAGTCAGTCCCTCAGTACAATGAACCAATTGATAAGGGTGATATAGTACGAATTCGCGATGGGTACGAACGAGCAGAAGTTATAGAGATTCAAGGTAAACATGCGATTGTCCTCTGTGGCAATACACGCCTTCGAATTGTCCTAACCGATTTGCATAAAGAACACAAAAAACACGTGCAGCACATGGTTTCAGCTTCTACCATCGCTTCTCCAGAAGCTACAAACGAAATTGATCTCCGAGGACTCTTTGGTGACGATGCAATTGCACAAGCGCAGACTTTTCTCGACAATGCATACGTGGCAGGATTGCATCGTGTCGATATCATTCACGGCAAAGGCACAGGCGCATTGCGAAAACGAATAGGAGAATTTTTGCAAACGTATCCGCATATAAAGACTTTTCGGTTAGGTGAATGGAATGAGGGGGGCGTAGGCGTAACTGTTGTTGAATTCAAATGAGTAAAATATGTCAAAGATAAATGAACATCACAAAGAACAAGACGAATTGAAGAAAGAACGTATGGCAGCTGCTATTATAGCTGCATTGGTTCAACATGGAACAATACCTCGCAGACATCTTAAACAAAACTTTGTCAAGAAGGAATCAGAATGGAAAAAGAGGCGAATAAGTGGGTTACGCTAAAGAGGGGAGAGTACTTAGTCAACATAAGTAATGAAATTTATAAAGTTTGCATAGGTGATGGAAAAAGCGTAACGGTAAACGATATAGCATACACAATCGATTTTCGAAAGATCAAAGATGACGTATATGTCTTGACTTTGTTTGACTCCAGTTTTGAAGTAACGGTCTCAGATCTCTATGAGACCAAATCGGAATCGGCATCGACGAAATTATCTTCGAAACTTCAAGTCAATGTTAATGGTTCACTGATGCAGGCGATTGTAGATGATCAACGGTCTTTGGTCGCGCAATCGTGGCTGCTCAGGAAACCTCATATTTCAAAATCAACCACCCTTCGTTCTCCGATGCCGGGATTAATAACAAAAGTATTAGCTCATCAGGGCATGATTGTACAAATGGGTGGTGTGTTGCTTGTGCTTGAAGCTATGAAAATGGAAAATGAAATCAGGACGTTGCAGCAATGCAAAATAGAATCGGTATTCGTCCAACCGGGTGCAACAGTTGAACGAAATGATGAATTACTAAAAATTATTGAGATTTAAATATTTTATTATAAGGTAATTATTGAAACATGAAAAGAGCGAAGAATCAACCGAGTAGAGGTAAGGATCCCAAAGTCATATTAGAACTTGCACTTGAACATGGACTTTTAAAAGAAGAATATGCTCGTATTAATGCAATATTAGGCCGTGTGCCGACATTTACCGAATTAGGCATCTTTAGTGTCATGTGGAGCGAACATTGCAGCTATAAGAATTCGATTGCCCAGTTAAAAACATTACCGCGTAAAGGTCCACATTTGTTAGTAGAAGCTGGAGAAGAGAATGCTGGACTCGTTGATATAGGAGATGGTCTGGCAGTTGCTTTCAAAATAGAAAGCCATAATCATCCTTCAGCTGTTGAACCTTATCAAGGTGCTGCAACAGGAGTTGGAGGGATTCTACGAGATATTTTCTCAATGGGTGCTCGACCAATTGCTGTATTGAATTCTTTAAGATTCGGTGAGCTGACAGATCAAAAAGTCAGACATTTGTTTAGACGTGTCGTAAAAGGAATAGCTGATTATGGAAACAGCTTTGGTGTTCCAACTGTAGCCGGTGAAGTATATTTTGACGATTCTTACAGAGATAATCCACTCTTAAATGCTATGGCTGTCGGCATTGTAGAGCACGGGAAAGTCGCGAAAGCGATTGCAAAAGGACAAGGGAATATCGTTATGATCGTCGGTTCAAAAACTGGGCGTGATGGAATTCATGGGGCTACCTTTGCATCGGAGGAGATTTCTGAACAATCTGAAGCAAAGAAGTCATCCGTCCAAGTAGGTGATCCTTTTGCCGGAAAAATATTACTTGAATCTACTTTAGAGGCAATAGAAAGCGGATATATTATCGGTGTACAAGATATGGGCGCTGCAGGTATTACATGTTCCACGTCAGAGATGAGTGCAAGGGGCAAATCGGGTATGACAATTGACCTGGAAAAAATTCCTATACGCGAAAAGGAAATGACTCCTTATGAAATCCTGCTATCGGAATCACAAGAACGCATGCTATTTATCGTTAAGAAAGGACACGAAGAAGAGGTTGCTAAAATATTCAAAAAATGGGATATAGAATCCGAGATAATAGGTATAGTCGAGAATAAACCTGACATAACAATAAGATTGAATAATGAAGTGGTTGCAAATATTCCTGCAGATCCGCTTGTTCTTGGAGGAGGTGCGCCAGTTTATATTCGAGAAACGCGAGTACCAGCATACCTTGAAAAATGCAGAAAATTTGATTCATCTTCCTTGCCAATTCTAAAAGATTTAAATGAGACGTTGATCGACTTGTTGAAACGACCATCGATAGCCAGTAAGCGATGGGTGTATGAACAATATGATTCAATGGTGCGGTCGAATAGTGTTAGACTATCAGATTCAGACTCAGCCGTAATTCGTTTAAAAGGAACGAATAAGGCTCTAGCTCTTAAGACTGATTGTAATGCACGATTTGTATATTTGAACCCAAGGCGTGGTACACAGATAGCAGTGGCAGAGTCGGCTAGAAACGTTGCTTGCGTCGGAGCTAAACCAATAGCAATAACAAATTGCTTGAATTTTGGTAATCCTTATGATCCTGAGATCTATTGGCAATTTGTCGAGGCAATTGCTGGCATGAAAGAAGCATGTATTGCATTTTCGACACCTGTTACTGGAGGAAATGTCAGCTTTTACAATGAAGGACCAAGCGGAGCAATTATTCCTACACCTGTCATAGGTATGCTGGGTTTATTGGATGATGTGGATAAAGCAATAAATTCACAATTTAAAGCGACTGGTGATATAATCATCGAATTGGGTATTAATCAGGGGGAAGTCGGTGGCTCCGAATATCTTGCGATGAGACAGAAAGAGATTCTCGGTGATGCTCCAAGTATAGATTTAGAATATGAAGCGCGTCTTCACAAGATATGTCAGACTTTTGCTATCCAAGGACTCGCCAAGTCTATGCACGATGTCTCAGATGGTGGAATGGCAGTAACACTGGTAGAAAGTCTGAGTGGATCAGGGGAGTTAGGATGTCAAATTGAGATAAACAGTTTATCGAAGATTCGACATGACTTCTTACTATTTGGAGAATCTCAGTCAAGAGTTATAGTTTCATGTAAGCCGGAAAAGTTAACAGGCATCTTGATGGAGGCGAAAAGATTTGCTATTGATGCGAAACAAATTGGAATCGTTACAAAGAAACGGCACCTGCAGATAGGCAAATTTATCGATTTATCCGTCGAAGAAGTTCTCAATGCATATAACAATTCAATCGAATTGAAAATGCCGATAGAAGAGGATTGACGGCAAAAAGGGGATTAGGCTATTCTGCATAATATACATTATAGCTCATTTAAATAGGAATAGGCAGTAGAATCTCACAATAAATAAACTGTCACAAAAAATTGAGGGGGTTCTTTCAATGAAAAATAATGATATACAGGCTCTTAGACCATATTTTCCACTTCGTCTGGAGGATGATTTGCCTGATCAAATCGTCCTTAAGAATGATCATTTATTACGATGGTATTTCCTGATAATAGCTTTGATAGAATTGATAAGTCATATCAGTTCTCCAAGTCTATTCCATATATTATTTTTCATTTCTTTGATAATTGCTTTCGTTTTTTCCTTTTTCGTAGAAGATCCGGAGGAAATAATTGTATCATCTCTGGGTATTACTTTGACCATCAAATTTTTATTTTTTCCCTTTAAGCGTTTCTTATCAAAAGATAAGATTCAATCAACAACTATTTTTTTAAAGAAGAAAATATTTGGGGGATATATTGGTTATATGAAAATTCATTGTATTTCAAGCCGAACCAGGAAAATAATTAAGTTATCACGACGAAATCAGAGCGAATTGCTTGAGGACCTAAACATAATCTCAGCTAAGATATCTCATATTTTCTCAATTCCCGAAGTGAAACGATCGTAGGAGACTTCTTCCTTCGATTTCCTTCGGTATTACAAAGCTTATTCGACTTGGCGCTAGTTTAACTTCTACACATAGAGTGTTTTCTTCAAATACCTCACCGTCACCATGCAGAATAAATGTATTCTTTCCTTCGATAGAAAATTTCCTGGCTTTCCACATTGAAACTTTTGATAGATTTTCATGAGTACCTTTAATGAGTTTTGGTATGATACCAATTGCTTTATGTATTGGCATTACTCCGAGAATGCATATGTCCAACAGTGAATCTTCAGGATTGGCATTGGGCAAAAGTTTAAATCCACCTCCCTCAAAACATCCATTTCCAGCGCATATGAAAAAAGCACGTTCGACTTTTGTCATCTTCTCATCAGTAATTTTATATTCATTTGGAGAATGTTTCTGAAGTGCTTTTATTGCTGCTAAGAGATACAATGGCAATCCGTGCAAGAATTTTATCTGCTTGGTTTCTTTTGCAATCTCTGCATCAAGTCCTATACCGAGTGTGTTGATGAAGTATCTCTCTTTTTTTTCTCCCGAATGATTCCAATAATTGACTTTGCCTAAATCCAGTAATTTCCTTGTTCCATTTATAATAGCGTCGATAGCATGATCTATCTTCTTGGATATTCCAATGACTTTATTAAAATCGTTTCCTGAGCCTAACGGTAAAATTGCAATCGCAGCTTTTCTCCCAACAATACCTGATACGACTTCATTGACCGTCCCATCTCCACCAGCAGCTACAATCGTTTCAAAAATTTCGCTCATTCTAAAGGCTATTTCTTTTGCATGTCCAGGTCCTCTCGTAAGTTCTAATTGAAATGGAATTTTCTTTTCTTGGAGGCAGGATATTAATCGTTTTCTAATGTCTCCTGCTCGTCCTCGGCCAGCTGCAGGATTTAGAATTATTCCTAATTTTTGCTGTTTATACATCCAGATTTCCTGCAAATGTTACAACTGCAGGGCCGCGCAACTTTACATTCTGAATGTTTGAGCCGTTCAAATCAAATTCTACAATAAGAGGAATTTTGCTTGTTGGAATGATTGTGATAGGTGGCCTTAACTTCCATTTCTTACTTGCGATTATAGCAGTGGCTATTGAACCAGTACCGCATGCAAGAGTCTCTGCTTCTACGCCTCGTTCGAATGTTCTGAGTTGGATTGCACCAGATTCCAATTTTCTCATAAAGTTTACGTTAGTGCCTGCCGGTGCAAAATTCCTTTGCCAACGCAATAATTTTCCCCAACGCTGCACATCTAATCTATCAAGTTCGCCATTCTTGCTAAATTCGGTAATATTTATGACAATATGCGGCGAACCAGTATTTATGAATTGGTACGCTATTCTTTTCTTGCCGATTGATAAATATTGTATTTTACTAATGGAAACAGGATCCTGCATGCTGAGCGAAACACCTTCTTCCACGATTGAGGCAGCATAAATATGACCCAATGCTTCAAACTCATGATCTTTACCGGCAATCTTCTTCTGAAAAGCAAACATTGCTATGCACCTGCCTCCATTGCCGCACATTCCACCATAACTTCCATCAGCGTTGTAGTACATCATTCGATAGGAAACTTTATCACTTGATTCAAGAAGCAAAAGGCCATCCGCACCTACTCCCCAATGACGATCGCATATTTTCCTTGCAAGAGTTGCTCCATCGACAATCATCGCCGATCGATTATCTATGACAATAAAATCGTTGCCAGCACCAGACATTTTTACGAATTCGATCTTCAAGTTTTCATTTAGCCGGAGTTAATTTATGAGTTATCATGGCAGGATTGTATACTATGCAATTCCAGTTATGTGGAGGTGCGGGGAGTCGAACCCCGGTCCGAAGAGAAGATTCCTAAAACATCTACATGCGTATCCTGTCTTTTAATCTCGCGTAAGGGAACTCCGCCAGGCTGGATTTATCTTACGCCAGCTCAAGTAATCCGTCTCTCAACGGCTTCGCTCATTCTCCTCGAGTACAAGAATAAGCTATCCCATATAAGCGACGTTCATCCCAAACTTGATGGGCCAAATCTGAGTGAACGGGTTACCTAATGTTATTAGGCAGCCAGTGCGTAATCGTAATTTGCACTTATGTGTTTGCCGCTTTTTATCGTGGACACGGCGACCACGGCATGCAGTCTTAAGCTTCCTCATCCCCGTCGAAGCCAAATCACCCCCAACAAAGAATATCGAACTGAAGCTTATAATAAATATATGAAATGCCGTTGGCAAATCCAAATTTTGTAATTATATCAGGATGAAGCTGTTTCTAACGGATAATTTGAGCGCAATTCCTTCACGAGAAGAGTAAACGCTTCTTTTGGTGTGTCAACAATTCGAAATAACTTAAGATCCTCAGGACTAATAACCCTATGCTTCATCAAAGCATCAAAATTCAATACTTCATTCCAAAAATCTTTGCCGTACAGAAGAATAGTCACTTTCTTTCTGAGTTTTTGCGTTTGTACAAGTGTTAACACTTCCATCAGTTCATCCATCGTTCCAAAACCACCAGGAAACATTACAAATGCCTTGGCTAAATACACGAACCAAAATTTTCGCATAAAGAAGTAATGGAATTCAAAATTCAACTCTGGTGTGATATAAGGATTGGCAAATTGTTCAAAAGGAAGACTCACATTGAACCCGATCGATCTTCCCTTCGCTAAGGCTGCTCCTTTGTTCGCTGCTTCCATAATGCCTGGACCGCCGCCCGAACATACAACGAATCGAAATGGTTGTTGCAGAGTCTGTGTCCATTGAGTAAGCTTTTTTGAAAGTTGGACAGCATCTTCATAGTATTGGGACATCCGATAATTAGCTCTTGCGTCTTCTATCAACTGCTGAATGTTTTCATGTTTTCTTTTTGATTTTCTTAGCTTTATAATCAGACCCTTTAACAATTTACTACATTGCAATTTAGACTTAAACCGAGCAGAGCCAAAAAAAACGATTGTATCTTTTACTCCTTCCCGACGAAGTTGCTGTTGCGGTTCAAGAAGTTCAGACAGCAAGCGAATCGGGCGAGCGCTTGGTCCATTGAGGAAATCAAGATTATGATATGCTTTTGGTCGCGGCGTTTTTTTCACAGTATCCCTTCTTTCATAGCTTAGTGAGTTCTTGAAGTATAGTTCTGTATTAGATACTCTTTCAAATCTTCCAATGAACTAAAGAATTCTGTTACACATCCAAGAACCCATCCGGGAATCTTTTCTTTCGGCATATGCGTGACTAAATAGACAGGTTTCATGAAATACTTAGCAATCGTAAGCTCACCTTTAGTCCCTGCTCCTCGCTGAGCACTCATATCCCAATAACAAATCACATAATCAGATCGAGTTGCAATTTCCTTTGAATCTTGGATAACAAATTTCTGAACAATTTTGATATATGTATCGAGATTTGTTGATTTAAGACTTCTAAAATTGTTCTTATGTAACACTTTATGGAGATATTGATCACTCGCTACATTGGGATTAAAAACTTTATGCTTCAAGAATTTCTAAATCCAATTTTCGATATCCAAACGCCAGTCTTTTCCCTCATTGAGAGCGTACTCCATTCCTCCAGAAAGATATACATGCATTCGTTTATGCGCCACAAGCTCCCCTTAAAAACGCTGTTGTGTAGGATCAATTCCACAGTCATATTTGTTCAGAAGATAGGTGAACAAGCAAAGAAATGCAAGAAAATGTACAACTTGGATATAAATCGAAAATCGGCTAACTTCTTTGCATAAATAATATTTATCACCTCTTCGAGGATCGTCATGGAAAAGTACAAAAAACGTTCATAGGCTGAACCGTACAAGATCAAAGTTGTTGAGCCGATCAAAATGACAACTCGTACTGAACGAGAAAAGGCGTTGATGGAAGCCGGTTACAATACCTTTCTATTGAAATCTGAAGATGTGTATATAGATCTGCTTACCGATAGCGGCACAAATGCGATGAGCGACAATCAATGGGCCGGAATGATGATCGGGGATGAAGCATATGCCGGCAGCAAGAACTACTATCACCTTGAAGAAAATGTGCAGAAGTACTATGGTTATAAATATTTAGTGCCTACTCATCAAGGACGCGGTGCAGAAAATATTATCTCGAAGATCCTGATCAAACCGGGAATGTTCGTGCCGGGCAATATGTATTTTACAACGACTCGATTGCACCAGGAACTTGCCGGAGGAACATTTGTCGATGTTATCATCGATGAAGCTCACGATCCGGCAAACCTTCATCCTTTCAAAGGAAATGTCGATCTTAACAAACTTGATACATTAGTCAAAAAAGTCGGTGCTGATAAGATTCCCTATATCACCATCGGAGTGACGGTGAATATGGCTGGAGGACAGCCGGTATCTATGGCGAATATAAGAGAAGTACGATCGTATTGCCAGAAGCATGGTGTTCGCGTAGTTTTTGATGCGACACGCGCGGTGGAGAATGCATATTTCATCAAAGTGCGTGAAAAAGAATATGAGAAAAAATCGATTGCAGAGATTCTGCATGAAATGTGTTCTTGTTCCGATGGATGCACGATGAGCGGAAAAAAAGATTGTCTTGTGAATATCGGCGGATTTCTTGCGTTGAACGAACGGGATGTATTTGAAGAAGCACGCAATATGGTTGTGGTCTACGAAGGTCTTCACACTTATGGTGGACTCGCAGGGCGCGATATGGAAGCAATGGCGCGCGGCATTGAAGAATCAGTACAATGGGACCATATTCGTGCGAGGATCGGTCAGGTGGAATATGTTGGCGAGAAACTAAGTGCACTAGGAATTCCTATCGTTGTTCCTGTTGGCGGCCACGCGGTATTTCTTGATGCCAAAGCGTTCCTCCCTCATCTTAAGCAGATCGAGTTCCCGGCTCAGACATTGGCAGCCGAACTTTACCTTGAGTCTGGTATACGTTCTATGGAACGTGGTATTGTCTCTGCCGGACGCAGTAAAGAAACCGGAGATCATTACTATCCAAAGCTTGAACTTGTCCGCTTAACCTTTCCACGACGCGTATATACGCAAGCTCATTGTGATGTAACCGTTGAGGCTGTAGATGAAGTATTTAACAGACGACAATCTATCAAAGGAATGAAGATGATCCACGAGCCAAAGTATTTACGGTTCTTCCAGGCGAGATTTGAAAGGTTGTAGAGGTTATGGTAGTCGCGCGATATTTAGATCGCGTATCGAGTAAACCTATCCTACGAACAAGGCTGATCAGATCACGTGACTAGGAATGCGATAATTCCCGAAAGCTGAAGCTTTTGACTACCGAAGGATTCAAATTTATAGTCATGGTTTCAGTCCAAGTCTTTCTGCATCTGCTTTCATCGCCTCGATAACGAACTTAATATGTTCATCAAGTGGAACGCCCAACTCCTTTATTCCTAAGTCTATGTCCTCCCTGCTTACATTCTTTGCAAAGGATTTATCCTTGAGTTTCTTTTTAACGGAAGAAATTTCCAAATCTGTAATCTTATTTGGTCGTATGACAGCAACTGCGGAAATGAAGCCGCAGAGCTCGTCACATGCATATAGAACTTTTGCCATCTGTGATTCTCTTTGGACATTACTAAAACTCGCGTGCCCTAAGATTGCATTTCGAATATCATCCGGATATCCCTTCGACTTCAGAATCTCGGATCCTTTTAATGGATGGTCCGGTATTGTTGGATACATTTCATAATCGAAATCATGGAGGACACCAACAATAGCCCACTTCTCTTCCTCTGCACCATACTTTCGAGCATACGCCCTCATAGCAACTTCAACAGCATACATGTGTTTTCGCAAAGCGTCGCTTTTTGTATGTTCATGCATGAGATTCAAAGCGTCAGAATAATTCATTTGTATTCCTTATGTTATAGCATAATAATTAAAAACATTTTTGCGATATCTTTATTTCCTTATCCTGGATTCCCGCACGCCCGACAAAATGTTCGCTGATGGACAGTTGTTCGACAAAACACAGTGTTCACAGAGCGGTTTTCGTGCATTGCAGGTTTTTCGTCCATGAAGAATAAGAAGATTGCTGAATCGATACCATTCTTTCTTCGGAACCAGCTTCATGAGATCCTGCTCTATCTTCTCCGGAGACGTGTTCTTGGTTAGTCCAAGTCGATTTGATAGACGTATTACATGAGTATCTACAACAATCCCGCTTGGGATGCCATACGCTCCGCCGAGAACACAATTTGCCGTTTTCCTCCCAACTCCGGGCAACGACATCAAGTCATCCATTGACTGTGGCACTTGACCTTGAAAGCGATCGACTATTGCAGTGCACGCTTCCATAATATGCTTTGTCTTCATTCGATAGAAGCCAGTCGATTTAATTTCACCCTCTAATTCATTTCTATCAGCATCTGCAAAGTCCTTAGCATGTGGGTACTTAGCAAACAATGCTGGTGTAACCATATTAACCCTTATATCCGTACATTGAGCGGATAGTATGGTCGATACAAGAAGCTGCAAGGGGTCTGAGAACACAAGAGCCGTACGAGCTTGAGGAAATTCTTTCTTCAGACACGAAATAATCCGAACCGTTCGGTTTATTGTATCGTCTTTCTTAGTTGTTTTCATGGAATTGTCTAAGAAATCAAATTATCTCCTTTGTCAGCCACGTTCCTGCGCGAATAGCTTTTGCAACGAGATGTTTATCCTTCGTAAACTTCTGAGTCACTGCAACGGCAGCACGCAGAGTGAATCTGTCTTTGGTTAAGATTCGAAGCGTATACTCCTCCCCTATTCCCAATCCGAGTTTACGCTGCCAGACAGAGACATTCAGATGATGTATCTCCGTCCGAAAATATTTAATTGACTCGCCTAACTCCTTATGGAATAGATCATAAGACTCTTTACCCTTAACAAAATTCACTTGCAACTCAAATCGGTCAAAAGGACTGTTAAATGTCCCGTCAGAAAACAGTAAATTGTAAAGTGAACAATTCATCGTCTCGAATTCGTTAACCTTCTTTTCATGAGCCGAATTATAGATGCCTATACCATTCCTCATCATATTCTCTAGAATGTCCAGGTTTGACCCTCCTTGAACGACATAGAGAGATTCAAAGATAGATGCGTTGTTTTTTCCCATCTTGAAGCCGGTCTTTTGCATAAAAGACCGGCCTTCGGTCATTCGTGACTTTTGCATTTCACTTTGTTTGGTTTCAATGAGGTATCTTGCATCGTATCCACCCGCTAATCCATAGAGAATGTTTGGCAGTAACTGTTCGGTGATCTGGATAATTTGATCTTTCATAATTTCATTAATTTCTCCTGTATCCGTTTGTATAGGAGTAGAGAGAAAGTGAGATAAATTGCCGCTCGTTGTTTGGACAGACTTTGCTGTAAGATCTGAAATATGACCTCGCCAGGCAAATTTTATTCGTTCTGATTCCTTTTTTAATTCAGTTCGGAGTCCGTTTAATGACTTTGCGTACTCCTTTGCCGTTACCGTTTTCTTATTCTGATGGAGCACCGAATAGGCTATAATCGGTATTTCGAAAGATAAAACGTTGTAGATACTCATTGATTTGTCCCTTCGTTACTTACGTTTCAGAAAATGAATAACTTGTCGGGTGGGCCATGTATTGACGACATCTTTTGCTTCAAGCCAGCCTTTACGCGCAATTCCAACACCGTATCGCACATCGTTGAGACCATCCACATGGTGGGCGTCCGGATTGATAAAGATGCGGACACCTTTTTCTTTCGCATACTTCACAAATCGCCAATCTAAATCGAGTCGCATTGGATGAGAATTGATCTCAATCGCCTTTCCATAATCAGCAGCAACATTGATAATCTCATTCATATTCACCGGATATCCTTCACGCTCAAGAAGAAGCCTGCCGGTCGGATGACCAAGGATGGTCACATATTTATTCTTCAATGCTTTTATGATTCGCTTTGTCGCTTCATCTTCAGTCATTTTAAACTTGCTATGGATCGAAGCAACGACATAATCGAACTCAGAGAGGAGTTTGTCAGAGTAATCCAGGGAGCCATCAGAAAGAATGTCGCATTCTGTCCCCTTGAACACACGAAAGTTCGAATCCTTCTCGTTCATTCGATCAATTTGTTTCATCTGCGCATGGACTTTTTCAGGAGACAGTCCGCCCGCATACGCTGCTGCCTGACTATGATCTGCGATTCCAAGATATTCCCATTCTAACTTCTTCGCAGCTTCAACCATTTGCTCAAGTGTACTCAAGCCGTCGCTATCGGTCGTATGACAATGGAATGTCCCACGAAGGTCGCTTAGCTCAATTAACTTTGGGATGACATGTTTCTGCGCATATTCTATTTCGCCCATTTTTTCCCTAAGCTCTGGCGGGATATAATGAAGTCCGAGAGCTTTATAGATATCTTCCTCGTTGTCACAGGAAGGAATATGTTTACCTTTTCGGGATGATTTAATTTCTTCGATGCGAGTGAAACCATATTCATTGAGACTCCAGCCATATTTTCGAGCCAGCGATCTCACTTCTACATTGTGTTCTTTGCTTCCCGTGGAATAATTCAGCGCAAAAGGATATTCCGCATCTTTTACAAGACGAAGATCGCACTGAATTCCATTCTTTAACATCACGCTCACTTTTGTATCTCCGGTAGCAAGAACAGATTCTACTTCTTCGTATGCGGCAAATTTCTTTATTATTTCCGAACGATTCTTATCTGCCGCACTCACCAGGATATCAATATCGCCTATCAGCTCTTTTCGCCTGCGAAGACTGCCTGCGTAATTGCAACGCTTGATTCCTTTTATACCCTTCAGCATGTGCACAATCTTCTCGGCAGATTCGAGTGCTTGTGGATAGAGATGTTTGTCACTGCTTCGTTCTTTTTGCTCGATGCTTTTAAGAATATTTTCTTCTGTCTTCGCCCCAAATCCGTCAACGGACCGGAGAAGTTGCTGTTCACATGCTTTCTTCAGTTCCGCTATAGATTTGATGTCCATTTTTTCATACAGGACTTTAACCTTTTTTGGCCCCAAACCTTGAAGGTGGAGAAGTTCAAGCACTCCCTTTGGAATAGAAGAACGTAACTCTTCGTGTTGCTTTGAAACTCCTTTCGTTACTAAATCAGTGATGATTCCAGCTAAGCCGCTTCCTATTCCTTTGATTTCTGTAAGAGATTTAGATTTGACGAGAGTTGACAGATCCTCCGTTACTCCGGAGATGATCTGGGATGCATTATGGAACGCGCGTGAACGGAATGGATTCTCGCCTTTTAACTCGAGCAGAGTTCCCATTTCATCAAGAATTTCTGCAATCTGCTTTTTATCCATTGCATCTCCTCACGCAGCTTCTACGTGATCGGAATTTGATTGTATGATGTCGTGTGAAAGAAGTTCATCGCGATATTTCAAAAGTCGAACCATCGTTGGCTCCAATTCAATATACTTCATCATCTCCTGCCGCACTTTTGATGCACCGTACAATCCTTTCAGGTATCCGGTGTAGTGCTTTCGGAATTCAATAACTCCTTTCCGTTCACCCTTACACTCAACAGATAGTTGTAAGTGTTCCTTGATCAGGCGGAAACGTTCTTCGATAGAAGGCTCTGCGAGTACTATTCCCGTTGCGAGGAAGTGTTTCGTCTGCTTGAATATCCAGGGATTATCTATGGCACCGCGGCCAATCATCACTCCGTCGCAGCCTGTTTCCTTAAAGACTTGTTGAATCTTTTCCGGTGTTTCAAGCGAACCATTAGCAATAACCGGAATAGAGACCGCTGATTTCGCTTTCGGTATCCATGAAAAATCAGGTTCACCTTTATGAGCCTGAGAGCGAGTTCGGCAATGAATAGTCATTGCTGCTGCACCGGTTTGTTCAACCATCTTTGCAATATCAACGATATTAATTGATTCGGCATCCCAGCCAATTCGTGTTTTTACTGTTACAGGGATTTTTACAGTCTTCACGACAGCGGAAACGATGCGCTCCATCTTAGGCACATCGCGAAGTAAACCTGAACCGGCGCCGCATCCTACTACGTTTCGCACCCAGCAGCCGCAGTTGATATCGATAATATCCGGATGGAGGCTTTCAGCGATGCGTGCTGCACCTTCCATCGAAGACTCTTCCCCGCCATAAATTTGAATTCCGAACGGACGCTCCTCATCCCGAAAATCCATTTTCTTCTTTGTCTTTTCAGAATTCCTGACAAGTCCCTCGGAATTCACAAATTCTGTATACACGATGTCGGCGCCAAGCCGCTTACAAACAATGCGGAATGCTTGATCCGTTACATCCTCCATTGGTGCCAAAAGGAGCGGTTTTTCTATGTTTATTTTGCCGATGCGCATTCAAATATGCCGGTTTCTTTTGCTCAATATACAAAAACCAGAAGGCAGTTACAATGAAACCCTATGCTGCTTTCACCAAATAGAAAAGGCGACTCTGTTTCAAGGGCCGCCTTTTGTTCTTCATTTAAAAGTGAACTTCTCCCCTACTTCTTTGCGCCCTTCTTCTTTGTCGCTCTGTCTAACCTGTTTTTTTCCGAACCTTCTTATGGCATATAACGTGTTAGTGTTTACACCGTGACGTTGTGAACAATTAACAACTTATTTTGTCGCGAGCGACATAAACACGATTGATATATACCGTACAGCCGTCGAAATAATCATCAGCATGAGTACCTGTTCAGGTCACCTCGCAAAAGTGTTCGGATTTTCTGACGTTGAAAAAGATACAGCAAGACAAGACTGATAAAAACCGTGAGAGTCACTATGAAACCGCCTTCCAAACCAAACGTACCACCTGTAAATAATGGCGGACCATTGACCACAATCATTTTCCAACCGCCTCCTAAATCACTTATGCCGCTTTCCGTTAATCCAAGTACCGGCCCCAATAATACATCCCATGCAAAGTGAATGGAAATGGGAAACCATAAATTACCGGTGATGCTATACGCAAGGCAAAAGAGCAATCCCGCGGCAAATACATTGACCACGGGCAACCACTCACCTTTATATGCGCCAGCATGATAGCTCGCGAATAATAGTGCCGACATGACAATTGCGATAACGATATTGGATTGGCGTCGGATCGTTTGAAAAATAAATCCACAGAGGAGAAGTTCCTGTGTGAGGACATTAAAAAACATAGCTGTTGCAGCTCCCACCAGAACTGGCCACGCAAAACCAACTGGTACTATGAGTGATGCCCAGCCTAATCCCCAAGCAGTACCAACAGACACTCCCAACCAAATGCTTCCAACCGCTAGCCCACCAAGAAAATCTCTCATGATGTGGCCGGAAGCGAGTCCAATTGTTAGAAAGGGGCGGTGGTCGATGAATCGTGTCATGAACCATGTGGCTGCTAATATTGTTACTGCACATGCAATATCGGCATATAATCGTGCTTCAATCGGAGATGTTTGCATCCACTGAGCAAGTCCCGAACCAAATAGTACAAAGCATGGAGCTAATAAAAATCCCCAAATGAGAATGAACAATCCTGATCTCCAAAGGATTCTCCAGATAGAATATAAACCTGAAATTATGCTTGACATCAAGAAGTTGACCTTTCAATGTATTTCAAACGACGAGGCACCACCCTAGCTCATGATTAGGCTGCGCGGTATATAACGTGGCGAAGCGAATAGCCTCACAAGTGAAACAATTGCAAATAAAGTACATCAGAGAACAATCAAACGCAACACTAAGGAGAGAAAATAAAAAACCCTCAGAAGCGCTATCAACTGAGGGTACACAAAAAGTGTTTTACGCCGCCATTTTAGGAGGGAGCAGCGCACACCAAACTTGTATAAGCTTTTGTTTATTGTCAACACCTGTTGTCAATAAAAAATCTTCTCTTTATAGAAGCCATCTCAAAAATGATGGCTTGCCAAAATACTCTTGTCATGCCCGCAGATTTTAAGTCCGTTTCGATTAGGAAATCGAAACGAGATCTCGACGAAGTCGGACGGGCATCCAGGGCCAAGACTCCTCAATTCTGGATTCCCCGCCTGCCAAAGCACACTTTGTGCGGCGGGCAGGCCGACAGAAGCATTCGGGAATGACTTGAATAATGTTTACACAGCATAGAAACTTCTATCGAGACTTCTGTACTGAATTGCTTCGCTCAGGTGTTCTGTTCTTATATCGCTGCTGCCGTTCAGATCGGCAATGGTCCGCGAGACTTTCAAAATACGGTCGTACGCACGTGCGGAAAGTCCTAGGCGGTTCATGGCTGTTTTTAAAAGCTCCGCTCCGGCTTGATCTATCTGGCAATATTCTTTTATCTCTTTCGATTCCATATCCGCATTGCAAAATAAACCCCTCTGTCCGATAAATCTTTGTGCTTGAACAGCATTAGCATTTACAACTCGCTGGCGGATCACACCTGAGCTTTCGCCAATACGTTTTGATGAGAGCTCGGTATACTTCACTGTCGGCACTTCTACGTGAATATCAATGCGGTCAAGAAGCGGACCGGATATCTTGCCAACATATTTCTGAATTTGAATCGGTGTACAGGTGCATTCTTGTGTCGAACTTCCATAGTTGCCGCAAGGGCAAGGATTCATCGCACAGACTAACATAAAATTTGCCGGATAATCCACAGACATTTTTGATCTGCTAATGGTTACTTTGCTATCTTCAAGCGGCTGTCTCATCACTTCAAGAACATTCCGCGCAAATTCCGGCAGTTCATCCAAAAATAAAACGCCATGGTGTGAGAGTGAGATTTCTCCCGGACGCGGAATAGTACCTCCTCCTACTAATGCTGCATCGGAAATCGTGTGGTGCGGCGAACGAAATGGTCGCACAGAAACGAGCGCAGAGTTTGGAGGCAATATCCCGGCGACAGAATGTATCTTTGTCGTTTCCAAAGCTTCATCGAATGTCATCGGAGGAAGAATGGTCGGCAGACGTTTTGCAAGCATTGTTTTGCCGGAACCGGGCGGGCCAATGAGCAAAATATTATGGCCGCCGGCAGCCGCCACTTCCATTGCGCGTTTCACACTCTCCTGCCCTTTGACATCCGAGAAATCAACGGTGTATCTCTGTTCCATCGAAAACACTTCATGCATATCTACACGAAATGGCTGAAGCAAACGGTGTTCTCCCGCAAAGAATCCAACTGACTCCTGCAAACTTCTCATCGGATAGACTTCAATGCCCTCCACCATTGCCGCTTCTCTCGCGTTTTCCTCCGGAAGCAGAATTCCGCGCTTTCCCTTTGCCTTTGCTTCCAGAGCAATCACTAATGCACCATGAACCGGGCGTAATGTTCCATCAAGAGCCAGTTCTCCGAGTATGACAAATTCTTTGAGAATGTCAGACTCTAATTGACCCGATGCGGTGAGTATTCCAAGAGCTACCGGGAGGTCGTAGGATGAACCTTCTTTTTTCACATCGGCAGGTGCAAGGTTCACCGTCATGCGGCGATTCGGAAATTTGAAATCTGAATTCTTGATAGCGGCGGTAACGCGATGGATACTTTCTTTAACTGCATTATCCGGCAAGCCGACAATAAAGAATTTGTGCGGTGCATTATCGAGATGTGTCTCAACCTGCACAAGATAGGCATCCACACCATATGTTGCGGCACTGAATACTTGGGAAAACATTGGCGCTATTTCCTCCCTTATTAAATTACTGATACTGACGCGATGTAAGCTAGAGTTTATTCCTTATCGGTTATTGCGCAAATATTCCAATCGATCTTTCAATTCCTCTGTTGATTTAAGAAGTTTTTCTTTGCCGAACAGCGCTTCTTCCTGACTCGAGAATGCCAGCAAATACTCATTGCTCATGACGATAGCTTCTTCCGGACAGACTTCTTCGCAGAATCCACAGAAGATACAGCGCACCATATTGATTTCAAACTTGATAGGATACCGCTCTTTTTCAAGTTCTGTCTCTGATGCTTGCACTTCAATTGCCAGCGCCGGACAAACGCGCGCACAAAGTCCGCATGCAACGCAGCGCTCGACTCCGTTTTCTGCAACAAGCACAGGGCGCCCGCGAAACGAGGACTCAGGTTTGAATCGAACTTCGGGATACTGAGACGTGAAAGTCGGCTTGAACATTTGCGTGATGGTCATCCGAAGTCCCTTAAGAATTTCCGGGATGTACATCTTTTGCAGCAGACTAAGATCTTTCTTGCGAATTATTTTATCCTGCGAATTCACTTTCCCATGACTCCGAACCACTGTAAACCGAGAATGACTAAACCGGTGAGCAAGAAATTTGCAATGGCCATGGGCAGCATCACCTTCCAACCGATCCGCATCAGCTGATCGTATCTGAAGCGAGGAATCGTCCATCGCACAATAATGAAGAATACCACGAGAAGAATGACTTTTGTGAGAAACGTAAGTATCTGTACAAGGCATAACATCAAAGGTGAAAGTCCCCATTGCTCTGCAAATGGAAGATGCCAGCCGCCAAAAAATAGCGTCACAGTGACTGCGCTGGATGTAATCACGTTGGCATATTCTGCAAGAAAGAACAATCCGAATTTCATGCCCGTGTATTCTGTATGGTACCCGCCTACCAATTCCGGTTCTGCCTCAGGCAAATCAAACGGGAGCCGGTTGGTTTCAGCGAACGATGCAATCATAAATGTGATGAATCCCAACGGCTGAAGAAAAATATTCCATTTGGGAATGATGCCCCACCAATATGCCGTCTGTTGAAGGACAGTTTGATCCAATCGTAGTGTTCCGGAAATCATGATGACACCGATAAGAGACAAACCCATGGAAAGCTCATAACTAATGAGCTGTGCAGAGGAACGTAATCCGCCAAGAAGTGAATATTTATTATTGGACGACCATCCGGCAAGACTTACTCCATACACACCGATCGATGTGAGTGCAAGAAGATAGAGCACCCCGATGTCTACATCTGCAATCATGAGCTTGATTTGCCGCCCGAACAATTCGATGGTATTTCCAAATGGAATAATTGCAAATGTGCTTAAAGCGATGGAGATAGAAATGATCGGGGCGAGATCATGAATGAAGCGGTTTGCTTGCCGCGGAACAATATCTTCCTTCATCACAAGCTTCACGACATCGGCAAAAGGCTGAAGAATTCCGCCCGGCCCGACTCGATTAGGTCCAAGTCGTTCTTGTATGAATGCGCTGACACGCCGTTCTGCCAGCACCGCCATTGCAGCGCCTAGAACAAGCACTCCGAACATAATGATGAGTATCTTGATAAGCACGATAAGTATTGAAATGATGTCCATTTATATATTTTCTTTTCTACTTGTGTGCAGCTGCAGGTTTTATCTCTTTGAGATTAACGCCATAAATACCGACCTTCGTATAGGATAATCCTTTGAACGCAGGAAGACGTTCCGTCATTTCTTTGAAAACTTCTTCCGCAGTTGCATACTTCATTTTTCCGCCCATCGCAGAAGCAACGGCGGCAATAATTCTCCAGGATGAACGCGCATCACGTTTTGTCCCTTTTCCCCACGAATCATTTTGTGCAGCAAATTTATCCCATCGGCTCATTGCCATGCCATCCATGGCACGCTCCTGTTCAATCATCGCTACCGCCGGTCGTATGCGCTGCACGCGTCCATTGAAATTCGTCATCGTCCCATTTTTTTCAGCAAACGTTGAGGCTGAAAGAACAATGTCTGCTTTCACGGTAGTTTCATTCCTCACCGATGAATGCACAATCAACATTTCAAGATTCTTCAGCGCCTCGGCAATCTTCAGATCCGCTGCGATGTTGTCTTCCAGAACATAAAGTACTTTAATGGTCCCTTCGGAGATTCCTTTGAGAATATGGTCTATTCCAACTATTCCATTCTCTCCAGCCGCTCCTACTGATAACGCACCACGGCTGTTCGGTGTTTTATCGGCTCGAATAAGCAGATCATCTTCGCTGCCGGATTGTACATGAGAAAGAAAACCAAAGTTCTTACTTCCAATCACTTCCTTGATGAACCGGGTGAAGATGTAATTGTCCTCATTGGTAGCGTATGCTGATGCGATTCCTGCGATCTCGTGCTTACGATAGGTGTGCAGTTCCGAAACTACTTTGGAAATAGCTTCATCCCAGCCTACTTCCACTTTGACACCGTCCTTCCGAATGAGAGGACCGTTCAATCGTTTTTCACTTGCTACGCTTTTAAAAGAATTCAATCGTCCGTCATCGCACATCCAATAGGAATTCACTTCTTCATTCTTTCGAGGCGTCAGCCGAAGAATTTCATTATTACGAACCCACACGAACGTATTGCATCCGCGTGCACATCCGACGCAAATACTGTTTGTGGACGACATTTCCCAAACCCGGGCTTTGAATCGGAAGTCGCGGCTTGTGAGTGCGCCAACCGGACAAATATCGACGACATTCATGGAATACGGATTATCCAATTGAGTGCCGGGAAATGTTGTCAGGATAACATGAGTGCCGCGTTCGGTAAATGTGAGCGCAGATTGGTGCGCAATTTCTTCAGAGAATCGGATGCAGCGAGAACACATAATGCAGCGTTCAACATCCAGCAGAACATACGGACCAAGTTCGACGCGTTTCGGTTTGTGAACTTTATCTTCCTGGAATCTGCTGGCACCAATGCTGTACTTGTATGAGTAATCCTGAAGCTTGCACTCACCGGCTTCATCGCAGATCGGGCAATCCAGCGGATGATTGATGAGCAAAAATTCCATCACGGAATTGCGAGCCTTGACAACTTTTTCGCTCTTGGTCTTGACAACCATTCCTTCTGCAACTTGCGTGGCACACGCGATGACGAGTTTCGGCATTTTCTCAACTTCCACCAGGCAAATTCGGCAGTTACCTGCAACGGAAAGTTTTGGATGCCAGCAAAAATTTGGAATATGAATCCCGTTTTGTGCCGCCGCTTGAATAATCGTCAGTTTCGGATCGACTTCTAGTTCTTTCCCGTCAATCGTGATCTTCGTCATGAGACCTGTATTCCGCTATTCCGTAGAAGTCCGCTGATAGAGTTTGAGCGCTTCCTTGAGTATCTTCAGCGATCGTTTGAGATCATCGATTTTCAGCATAAACGCCAATCGAACTTCATTTACACCTTTGCCCGGAGTGACATAAAAACCCTGCGCCGGTGCCAACAGAACTGTTTCACGTTCGTACTCGAACTCTTCGATCAACCACTGAGAAAAATGTTCCGCATCTTTGACCGGCAAACCCACAACAATGTAGAACGCTCCTTCCGGTATATAAGAGACAACGCCTGGAATTGTTTTCAGTTCTGCGCATACAAGATCCCGCCGCCTCTTAAATTCTTCAACAAGAGGACGCGTATAAGGTTCCGGATTCTCAAGAAGCGGGACCATAGCTAATTGTTCAATCGTCGCTACCGAAAGCCGCGCCTGACAGAATTTCAATGTTGTAGAAACAATCTCTTTGTTGTGACTCGCAAGCACACCGATACGAGCGCCGCACACGTTGAATTTTTTCGAACAGCTTTCGAGCACAATTGCACGATCTCGTACCTGAGGAAAATCTGCAATGCTTATTGCTTTCTTCTCATATGCAAACTCGCGGTATGTTTCATCGGAGAGAATAAATAATCCATGCTTCAGCGCAACATTGACAAGCCGTTGAATTTCTTCTCGACTGAAAATTGTTCCGGTAGGATTTGATGGACTACAATAAAGGATCGCTCGTGTCCTGTTCGTGACAAAGGATTCTATCACCTCTTCCGATGGAAGATGGAAGCCATTTTTTATCGTTGTTGGAATCGCTCTGAGTTTCACATTCGCGATACCTGCAAAACCATTGTAATTTGCATACGTTGGTTCGAACACTATTATTTCGTCATCTGTGTCGCAGACGGCGCACATCGCTAAGGTAATTGCTTCGGATCCGCCGGTGGTAACAATAAGTTCGCTTTCATCAAAGAGAATTCCAGAATGTCCAAAATATTTTTTCCATGCTTTGAGTGATTCAGGCAAACCGTTGGACGGTGCGTATTCAATCGTTGGGCGTGAAAATTTATGCACAGCATCTAATACCGGTGCCGGTGTAGGCAAATCCGGCTGACCAATATTCAAATGGTATACGTGGATTCCCTGTTTCTTACGAGCCTCTGCAATAGCTGCAAGTTTTCGAATAGGAGACCTTTGCATCTCTCGTCCCCTTCGGGAAATCTTTACAAAACTTTCTGCTGTATTTTTATTCAGCGTATCCATCATGGTTGTTGAATCGGTTGCATGGTAACTATTCAGACTGTGTTTCATGTTTTCCTTTCGGATGAAAGATAACCGTCGCGAAACGATCTTCTACGAACAATCCTTCAGCCATTTCCTGAACTTCATCTTTTGTCACAGCGTTAATCTTTGCAATAATCGCATCGAGCGTAATCAATTCTCCAAAATACAACTCTGAGCTGCCCAGTCGTATCATCCGGTTAGGAATATTTTCCATTCCCAGCATCAGACTCCCCTTCAATTGTGCCTTTGTGCGTTCCAATTCCTGTTTGGTGACAGCGTGTTTGCGTACAGATTTCAATTCTTTCCACACAAGATCAATGCACCGTTGAACATGAGAGTCATCTGTTCCGACGTAAACTCCTGCCGAACCTGTATCCTGCATCATATTGTTGAAACTGTAGACAGCATAGGCAAATCCATATTTCTCCCGTATGTTTTGAAACAATCTGGAACTCATTCCATCGCCCAGCAATGTATTCAGCACTTGCATAGCAAAGCGCTTTTCACTCTTCACGCTGCAACCGATTGTGCCAAGACAGATATGAGCCTGCTGAATTGGCTTATAATATTCACTCAAAACATAATTCGGCTCTTCAATAACCGAACCGGATTTCCCAGCTCTTTTCTGCTTCGTACTTGATGGGATATTTTTGAGATAACGTTTTGCTAACTCAACAACTGTCTCGTGGCTAATATTCCCTGCTGCCGCAATGACAAGATTATCAGATGTGTATTGTTCCGATTTATATCGAATGAGATCTTTTCTCAAAAAAGAAGAAATAGACTCTTTTGTTCCGATGACCGGCATACCAAGCGGATGTGTCTTAAAAATGGCTTTTTCAAAGTAATCGTGTATAATGTCATCCGGATCGTCTTCCGCCTGTTTCAATTCTTCCAGAACTACATTTTTTTCTTTCAGCAGCTCTTTTTCCGGGAACGTCGGCGAAAGTACCATATCGGAAAGGACATCGGTCGCCAACTCCAGATGTTCATCAAGTACTCGTGCATAAAAACAAGTATGCTCTTTGCTCGTAAATGCATTCAGATATCCGCCGACAGATTCGATGCTCTGGGCAATTTCTTTTATAGTGCGTTTTTTGGTCCCTTTGAAGACCATATGCTCTATAAAATGTGAAATGCCATTTTTTGTCGGTAATTCGTCTCGTGAGCCGGTTTCAATCCAAACACCGAGCGAAAGAGAACGTACGTGCGGAATCGCTTCCGTGATAACACGAACGCCATTCGGAAGAGTTGTTTTCTGGTATGTCGATTCGGTTCTCGTGGAGGATGACGAATGCGACAGTTTAGATGTCTTCAGGTTTGCCTTTTGATTCACAGAACACCGATGAACAACGAATTGGGATTTTTGATGAAAATAAGTTTCTCTTATGAAGATATTGCATTTTTGACGGATAGTCAAGAAATGCAAAGGATAGCGCGCTGCGAATGTGTCAAACTGTTTTAAGGAAGAATTTTTCTTCGGAATGACTACTATAACATTTTAAAAATTATGCACCGTACCCTTGTTTCCGCGGGTCTGTTTCTCGAATGATCACACTCACCGACGCTTGGTTGAATCCTTTGAATCCGCCTTTGCGCTGCAGATTTTCCAGGTGACTTCCAATCGCGCCTTCTTCCACGAACCGATTGAATTGCTTTTCATCGATCAGTCCAGCACTTAAAAGTTTTTCCGCACGTTCTCGGCGGACCGGCCATAGTTCTCCTTCTGTAAACGCCTGCGTGAGAAATGGAAAATCTGAAAATGGATCCATCGTGTTGATGCCTTCTGCCGCGAGCTGCTTACGCAATAAACGATAATCAAAGCGGCACTCCAGATGATGCATGCCCGCTTCGAGAAAACTTTCGCCGTGCAGTCCGACCCACAACCCGATAGTGCCTAACTTTTTTGATGCGGAAAGTGCCTGACGTGCAAAATCAATTTCTGTTTCTTCAGGCTCCAAATCCACATCGCAAAAAACAACGATGCCTTCCACCGGTTGTTCCATAATTTGTGCTCCCCATCCCGCTTGCGCGCCTGCGTAATAACGCTCGCGCAGGTGGAAACCGAGCTTCTCAAAAGCTCGAATCAGCTCGACAAAATTGGCTCGAGAGCTGCGAAATGTGTGATGATCGTGATTTGCCCATCCTAATCCAAGTTTATCCTGACGTCGCTTTTGAATTTGTGCTGCACGGTTGCGGTGTTCCCAGTAAGCTCGTTCTTCCGTAAAAATTATGTTGCACGCGAGGTCGCATCCAACTAACGCAATCACTCGATCAAGCAAAGCGTGCGTTTGACGAAACCCATCTGCATCGTCAGTAAAAATTCTTTTCCTTTTTTTCCAAAGTTTCTGCGCTTGGAGCATATTGTTCGGTGTGCTTGAATTCGGTTTCTCCGGCTCATAACCGCGATAGCCGCGCCTTTCCACGACTTCAAAGTTTGTACCATTTTCGGCGGAAGCTATGACGCGGCGAAAATGGGTAAATGGTTCACCTTCTGGCTCTGCAGTGATCCCGTGAGCTGCTATAAAATCAGAAATGCTGTCCACGTGAATTGCCAGTGTCGTAGGGGATTCATTGGTGTTGACATTTTGATCAATAATAATGCGTGGCAGCATTGCCTCGGGATGACAGAAATATTTTTGGCCTTTGATTGATGGTCCAGATAAAAGGTCCTCTGCGAAACCAACCTTGCGAAGAGCAGATTCATGTTGAACTGACAAAACTAAGTGGTCTATCCAGTCGATCAACAGTGTGCCGGTTTCATTGCGCATCCGATCCGCTAATATTGCGGCGAAGGAGTTATGTGAAAGAAACGCTTTGATGCGATCCAGGAAAATTTGTTCCGCGTCATAACACAGAGGCCAGTTGAATTGCTTTTCTTTTTCCGCTATATCTGCGATGCCGGTTTTATTTTCTGTATGAGCTGCTGTATCCATTGCTGATTGAGTTATAAAACATTGTTTCTCATTATATATTCTAAACAATTGTGTTTCTTAAAGAGTTGCATATGGGATGTGAGCATCTGGAGGTGGATTACAATCACCCTTTGTTTGTTATAGGCGGAAGATATTCGATTTTCTATTGAAGCGAAATGATTTTCGGAACTTCCTGATTTCATTTTAGACATTGCAAAAGAACGCATTATTTCCGATTATGACATAATGGAAATTCTCATAATCCTCAGATTGTTCTTTATACTCGCCGCGGCTTTTTATCTTGCTGTTCATCTTGGCTTATCCATAGGGTTAAGGCGCTGCAAACAAACAAAAAGTCCTCTTCAGCCATTTGTCTCTGCTATAGTAGCGGCGCGCAACGAGGAAAGAACCATCGGACAGGTGCTTGAGTGTCTTTCTCAGCAAACATACACTCATCATGAACTTATTATCATCAATGATCGTTCGACAGACAATACAGCCGCTGTCATTGCTGACTTTCAAAAGAAAAATCCTGCCATCAAGAGAATAGACATCACAACCGTTCCAAGCGATATGCCAGCGAAGAAAAATGCACTCAGAGCAGGAATTAAAGCAAGCAAAGGCGAAATTCTTTGTTTTACAGATGCAGATTGTTTTCCTCCTCCTACTTGGGTGGAAGAATTGGTACAGCAATTTGAGCCGGAAGTTGGCCTCGTTGCCGGTTATTCTCCTTATACGATTCCATCTGACAAAAAAACATCGAACAGAATTTTGAGAAAGATTTTCTTTAAGTTTATTTCGTATGAAGAATTCCGCGCTGCAATTTGGTCGTCTGGTGCTATTGGCTGGAATCTCGGCTGGCTTTGCACAGGGAGGAATCTTGCATACCGCAGGAAGGTTTATAACGAGTTAGGCGGCTTTGAAAAAATCAAACAGTCTATCAGCGGCGATGATGATCTTTTCTTGCAACTCGTTCGAAAACTAACAGATTGGGAAATTCGCTACGTGAAAACGAGAGAAAGTTTTGTCCCAACAGTGCCGCCCGCAGACTTCTGGTCATTTATCGAGCAGCGCAAGCGTCATTTCTCTGCATCCAAGGCCTTTACATTCCCCATGATGTTTTTTTTCTTCTTCTATCACTTGGCAAACTTTTTACTCTTCTTCTCCCCTTTTGTATTTTTGCTCCATCTTTCACCAATTCCGATTGTTATTGCATGTATTGTAACAAAACTCTTTGCAGATATGATATTAGTTTTTTTCTCAGCACGCACATTCGATGGCAGCACATATTGCCGTTCACTCATTATTATGGAAGTTTTTTATGTTCTCTACAATTCACTCATCGGACCTCTGGGTATTTTTAAAAAGTTTGAATGGAAACAAAGTTAAACAGCGTAGAAAAAATTGAAACCGGACAGATTAGGAAAAGATTGATCTCGGTAGTGGCTCGTATCGCCATCAGTGCGGTCGTTCTCTACTTTGTTGTCTCCTTAGTAACTTGGCAGAATGTGCTTTCTGCTTACCAATCTGCGGATGGCAGATACATCCTTTTCGGCGGACTCTTGCTCATTGCGAATCTTGGTATCAGAACTTTGAAGTGGTGGATTATGCTTCACTCCGTGAAGAATATACCTGCATTTTGGGAAGCTTTCGGCTCGGTGATGCTTGGAATTTCCCTCGGTTCTTTTACGCCCGGCGAAATTGGCGATTTTGCCGGACGCGCTTTGCACATTTCTAACGCAAAAAAATCTCATTTGGTTGGTTTGGCTCTTCTCGATAAAGCACAAATATTTGTCGTCACTGGCGCTGCCGGAGCAATAAGTCTTGTATTTTTGTTGTTGAGTGACTCGTTCTTCATTATTCCTATATCTTTTTTTATCGTATTTCTTTCTCTCTTATTTTTCATGCGCATGGATCTGCTGGCAGTATTTGGACATCGTCTTAATGCTTCATTTTTTCAAAAGTCCTGGGTAACAAGAGTGCTTGATGGATTTACTCTCTTGAAGCCGCAACAGTTGTTTACGACACTTCTCTGCACACTTTGTTTTCATGGGGTTCTGGTACTACAAATGTTCTATTTCATTCATGCGTTCGGTGAGATCACTCTATTCCATGCATTCATAGGAACAAGTGCAATGATGTTTGTGAAATCTTGTCTCCCGATTTCTTTGGGTGATCTTGGTATTCGGGAAGCAGGATCAGTTTTCTTTTTTTCAATGTTTGGCATTTCGCAAGCAGCTGCTTTGAATGCATCGCTCCTGCTCTTTGTCGTCAATGTATTATTTCCAAGTATTTGCGGGACCATCTTCTTGAAGCATCAACACGTCACCGCATGGACTATCTTTCAATCATTACTGTCCAAACCAAAAACACATCCTCATGATTGAAATTATAACACTCGTCGTACTATCGTTGTCATCGGTCTATTATGTATATTTTATTACGCGCGTACGCATTGGTTTGCTCTCTCTTCGGTTTGCACAGCCCAAAAATATCGCTCATAGTATAAGCGTTGTGGTGGCAGCGAGAAATGAGGAGAAAGATATTGAAAAATGCCTTCAATCACTGCTCAAGCAAACCTATCCCACCAACAGCTACGAGATTATTATTGTGGACGATGGATCTACGGATAAGACTGCTTCCATCGTCAAATCCTTTTCGCAACGTTACGCCAACATCCACCTTCTCTCGTTGATGTTTGATTCTGCGCAAAAAATCGGCCGTAAGTCAATCGCTCTAGCGAAGGGCATTGCTCAAGCAAGCGGAGAAATAATTATGACCACAGACGCCGATTGTATAGTTCCGCCGCAGTGGATAGAAATTATGGTCAATCACTTTGAAGAAGGCGTAACGTTTGTTGCGGGACCTGTTGCGGAACGCGATGCCAGTACTTTTTTTGCGAAGATGGAACAATTGGAATTTCTTGGCCTCATCACAACAGCAGCCGGATTGATCGGTTCGGGACGTCCGATTATCTGTAATGGTGCAAATCTTGCTTATCGGAAGGATGCATTTATTGCAATTGATGGTTTTAATACAGAGAGAAGTTCCAACGATGACGAATCCTTGATGAATAAAATGGTACACAGGAAAATCGGTAACGTTGTTTTTGCTCCAGAAGCAGATGCAGTTGTAACAACAATCTCATCCAACACAATTTTTACATTCCTTCGTCAGCGTATCCGATGGGCAAACAAACGAGGTCACTACGAAGACAAGTCAATTTTATTCACGCTCGTTGGACTGTATATATTTTTTGCAAGTATGCTTTTCACAATGGTATTGCTTTTCCCGAAACCGCAGCTCATCTTACCACTTACAGCAGCGTTCGGTTGTAAAATATTGGTGGATTATTTCACGCTTCGTTCCGGAGCAAGATTATTTCGACAGCGCATTCCAATATTCCACTTTCTGATTGCAGAGTTTTTGCACGTTCCGTATATTGTAATTGCCGCTGCTATTGGGCAAGTTGCTTCAATGCGGTGGAAGGGACGTACAATTCGGCGATGAGATGCGATGCACGAATCTTGGATTTACTTTTTCCTTCGGTTCTCTTCACGACAACCGCTGCGGGGATACATCTCACATTTGACGATGGACCACATCCAACAGCAACGCCGGCTGTTCTGAACATCCTCAGAGAACGAAATATTCGAGCAACATTCTTTTTTCTCGGACAGAATATGCAACAATACCCTGATATTGTCAGACAGGTCGTCGCAGAAGGGCATCATATCGGGAATCATTCCTATACCCACACGAATTTATTCTTTAAAGACGAATCGTTTATAAGAAAAGAAATAATTCAGACAGAGGAGATTTTGGAGTCAACTTTAGGTAAACGGACAAAATATTTCCGTCCTCCTTATGGCTACTTTAATTTAACAATTTTGAATGTGCTCAAAGAGATTGGATTGACCTGTGTCCTCTGGAGTATAGACAGCAAGGACTACCGATCCAAGAGACAATTTGATATTGAACGACGCGTTATACACCATGTATCGAATGGTTCCATTTTACTTTTTCACGACAACAAAGACACCGTTCAAAAGCTTCACACATATCTTCCCTTTCTCCTTGATATATTACTGGGGAAGGATTTTGTTTTTAAACCATTACAATCATGACTTTCGAAATATTTCTTTTCGTTGTTACGACTCTTTATCTTTGTCAAGCAGAATTATTCCTCTTTGGTCTTAGGCGTAATCGAGATCATATATTGGATTCATCAGAACTTTTTGTCTCAGTTATCATAGCCGCTCGAAATGAAGAGACCAACCTTCCGCATTGTCTTGAATCTGCAGCAAACCAGACCTATCCGACATCTCAATACGAAATTATTGTAGTCAATGACGGATCAACAGACAGGACAGAAGCTGTCTGCCAGAACTTCATTCAGCGTTATCCACATATTAAATTGGTACGTGTTCAAGAAGACGCATATCTGCGAGGCAAGGCAAATGCGTTAGCCCAAGGTATCGATGCGGCCAAGGGGGAAATCATTCTCATCACCGATGCTGATTGTACCGTGCTTCCAACATGGGTAGAGCAAACTGCGAAAAGATACAGTAATGAAGTCGGCTTAATCGGCGGATTCACACTTCAAAAAGCCACAACACCCTTTGAAGGAATGCAATCTCTTGATTGGGTGTTCATCCTTGGTATTGCAGCGGCAACCGCAGGCTTTAAGCATCCGCTTGGGAGTATTGGAAATAATCTTTCATTTCGGAAGTCAGCGTACGATCAAATTGGCGGGTATCGAAAACTGAAATTCAGTGTGACAGAGGATTACACTGTTGTTCAGGCAATTGTTGGCTCCCAGAAGTGGCAATACTGTTATCCGCTGGATCCAAAACATCTTGTAGAAAGTAAACCATGTCCAAACTTACTCACACTTCTTCGCCAAAAACATCGATGGGGTAAAGGTGGACTTGATATGAAACCGGCCGGATTGGCTATTATGGTTGTCGGTTTTCTTATGCATCTTTCCCCCTTTGTTATGTTATATTGGGGCGGGGTTGTGCAAGCTGCGACAGCATTTATGATCAAGTTTATTGCCGATTATATATTCCTTTACAAAATTCTCAAACAACTTGATCGAACTGATGAATTGCGTTGGTTTTACTGGTTTGAGTTATACTTTATTATCTATGTTTTAATCCTTCCGTTCTTAGTTTTCTTCGGAGGAAAAGTAAAATGGAAAGGGCGGGAGTTTTGACCGACCTTTTTCCCTCCTTACTGCACATGCTTCCTGTTTTTCTCTATGCTGAAACACACTATCGGTTTCGATATTTTTTCAGCTTTTTGCGGAAACACGAACCGGAGATCATTGCTGATGCCCCGCACCGAATAGAACCCAATCAACCTCTGCCTATTCTCGTTCTTGTGAAGGATGCACACCAATTTCCAGTGAAGATGAACGAAGTACATGTCAGCATCCGAACAAAAGGGAAAACTCTTCTTGAAAAGAAATTACTGCACACTCCTCTTGAATTGACTGAAAAGCTCTGGTGGCGAGTATTTGAGGTTCCTTTGGATGGTATAAGCGGCAACATAGAATGCGATGTTGTATTTGAGATTGATGATGGAAAAAGACAATTGTTTTATCACAATGACAACTATCGAACTTCATCTCATCAGCCATTGAAGATTTTTGTTGCACCTTCTCCTCTGCCGCGATTTGAACATCTTCACTTTGGAGAATGCCACTCGCATTCGTCCTACACAGAAGATCAGGTAGAGTTCGGTGCACCGCTGGAAGCTTCGACTCAGTTAAGCCTCGCGCTTGGCTTATCGTTTTTCTGCGTAACGGATCATTCATACGATTTGGATGACTCAGTCGATAACTATTTGATGAATGATTCGAATTTGCCAAAATGGAGTTTATTACAGCAGGAAGTAGATGATCAAAACTCTAAGCATCAGGACTTTGTGATTGTCCGAGGCGAAGAAGTAACCTGCCGTAACTCAAAAGATCAAAATATTCATCTGCTACTTCTCGGTAATCGAAAATTTTTCCATGGCTCAGGAGATGGTGCCGAACACTGGCTTAAAACACGCAGCGAAAACAGTATCCATGAGATTTTGAATAGCATCGAACCGTCTGTGCTCTCTTTTGCGGCCCATCCGAAAGAACGGGTTTCATTTCTCCAGAGGTTGCTGCTACGGCGAGGCAAATGGCTTCAACAGGATTTTATTTATCCTCAACTCACCGGAATTCAGTTTGTCAATGGAGACGTATCTGAAGGTTTTTGGCAGGGTTATCATCAATGGATAGAAGCATTATCAGAGGGTAAACGAATATTTGTTCTCGCTGGCGATGATGCTCATGGCAACTTCAATCGCTTTCGACAGATTGGTATTCCGTTCTTGAAAATTCGAGAAACTGGACACCAATTGTTCGGCAAGATGAGAACTGGAGTCTACCTTGAATCACTTTCTGAAGAGAACATCCTGCGGGCAATTCACTCGGGAAAAACTATTGTCACAGATGGACCTGTGGTTAATTTACTCATAGACTCTCCAACACATGGAATCAGTTCAATTGGAGAAACAGTCATCGGAAATAAACACTCGGTTTCACTTGAAGTCAGGTCTTCAAGTGAATACGGTTCAATTGATTCTGTCAAAGTCTTTATGGGTAGTACAGGTGTAAAAGAGATAGTATTCATCTCTGAAAGACTATCTCAGAAATACACTACAAACAGAAATTTTTCACTTGAGATCAGAAGAATGAGTTACATCCGTGCAGAGGTGTGGACGTCATCGTTTGACTCGAATGATGCACAACCTCATTTTTGTTTAACAAACCCTATCTGGCTCGTTCCGGCTTTTCATGTATGATAATAAAAGTGAAAAGAAGTTTATTTATCTTTCATAATTCTTTACAGCAAGGAACCGATGGATACTAATCAAGATCAAACAGTGAATATCCATAAGGAAAACCGTAAGAGAATTGCCATGGTGTTCCGTTGGTTCTTCCACTTCGGTTTATTTATACTCACATTTTTTACTACCACCGTTGCCGGTGTCATATGGCTGAACCGAGACCCATTTGAACTCAGCAACTTTCATCTCGGCATTCCATATTCCGCCGCCATTTTGTTCATCCTTGCCAGTCATGAATTTGGACACTACTTTGCTTCTCGATACCACAAAGTGGACGCGACATTACCATATTTCATTCCCTTTCCACCTATTCCTGTTTTACTGCAATTATTCTTGAATTTCGGTACGTTTGGTGCAGTCATTCGAACAAAGACCATCGTTCCATCAAAAAAAGTAATGTTTGATATCGGCGTTGCAGGACCTATTGCAGGGTTCATCGCTTCCCTGTTGGTTCTCGTTTATGGTTTTCTTCATCTGCCGTCTCCGGAATTTATACTTGCTATTCACCCAGACTATAATTTTGCCATCAATGCATCAGCTGGCGCACATGGGATGCCGCTTGCATTCGGAAACACGCTTCTCTATTCTGGTTTGAAAGACATACTGACAAACCCTTCGCTTCAATTCGTTCCACCCATGAGCGAAATGTACCATTATCCTTTTCTTTGTGCAGGCTGGTTTGGCCTATTCGTTACAGCTCTGAATCTAATTCCGATGGGTCAGTTTGATGGCGGACATGTGATATACGCTATGTTCGGAAAACTCCATCGGAAAATTGCACGGATATCATTCTACGCTCTTCTTGCACTCAGTGCACCATCACTCTCTGACACAATTCTAAGAATGTTATTTGAATTTGTTTATAAACGTGACGTTGGTCAGATTGTACCTTTCGCTCAATATAGCTGGTCGGCTTGGTTTTTCTGGGCAATGATCGCGTTTTATATCGTTAAATTATACCATCCGCCTGTATCTGATGAGACGCCTCTTGATTCAAGACGAATGGCAATCGGATGGTTCTGCGTCGTCATTTTTATTCTCTCTTTTTCGTTGAATCCGCTCACTATTGGCTTCTAGATATTTGATTCTTTCAATACTATTTTATATCTTAAACACAGTTAATTGAAACTCTTCATTTATAAAGGCTGACGGATAGGCGATTGCTATAGTTTTTTATTTACGAAACGAACAGTAAGAAAGCAATCGGTGCGTCAGCTGCTACTCAAAATATTTTTATTTCCCTTCGCTGTTGGTCTCAGCTTTGTCTTCCTTTCAGGTTGTGAGAAGAAATACGATACAATTCTTGATTCTGCTGGTAGTGCACCGGTCATATCCGACGCCAAATTCTCACCTACTGTCATCAATACAGACACCATGTATATTGGACTCGTGCAAACGTCTTCTGATGTATTGAACATTCATGCAAAAGCGTCATTGAGGGTTATTCATCCTGATGGAAAAGAAATGATTGAGTCAGTCAATTTTGCTCTGGGCGATTTTCAATCTTCTTTCACTTTATGCGATGGTACACTTCATGACGATGGTACATTTCCGGATTCTATTTCAAATGATAATATGTATTCAGGGTATGTAGATTTTCAGATTCAGCGTGTTTTCGTCGGGGATCTTTTTATTAAAGTATGGAGTAAAAGCCGAACTGAGAGTGAAAGCAATAAATATTTTCTTCCCGTTCATATTGGCCGTTTCAATCATGCTCCCGTCATTTCAAACCTTGTAGCCCCAGATACATTGTACATCGGTAATCTTCTTTCTTTGACGCTACAAGTAAATGATTCTGATGGTCTTTCCGATGTGTACGAGGTCGGGTATCTTTCATTAAAACCTGATAGTAATTATGCAAATAATAGAAATTTGATTCCAATGTATGACGATGGGAATTCTCAACCGCCAAGCGGAGACTTGGTGGCAGGAGATGGCATTTACACGTACACAACGATTGTTCCTTCTGATGCATTGGTAGGCACCTATGTGTTTACTTTTTCGGCTTTTGATCGACTTCGTATAACGAGCAACATAATAATTCATCGGATAACCGTACTTCCTCGTAATGTCATAGAATGACCATACTTCCTTGAAGAAATTATTAACGATATTTTCTATTTTTTTTTCTTTTACCTTCACAGCAAATTCACAACTTCCGAAAACCTATCGCTTTAATTCCATTCCTAATAGTTCGTTACCACTAACAAATTCCATTAATGATATACTCGTTCAACAAGATACAGTGTGGTTCGGAACAGAAAAAGGGTTAAGCTTCACCTCCAACGGAGGGACGACATGGTCAAATTTTTCCGGTACTGCCACATTTGATACTAAAGGTATTTCTGCAATTGCGATAAAAGACAACAACATTTGGGTTGCAACAGGGTATACCACAAAATTAGGTGATGAGTCTATTCAAACCGGCGGTGGATTGCATTATTCGATTGACCATGGAGTTACATGGTCTTTCATTCCTCAACCCGTTGACCAAGGGACTGTCGATACGTTAATTTATGGAATCAATAAAATTCGCGCATTGGCTGTTACTGTTCCCCAGCAAAATATTACTTTCGACATCGCTCTGACAAAAAACATTGTATGGACCGCAAGCTGGGCTGGTATGCTTCGCAAATCGATAGATACTGGTAAAACATGGCATCGTGTTATTCTTCCGCCGGATAATCTCGACCAGATTTCACCGACAGATTCATTGAGTTTTGATCTATCGCCGTCATCTGGTAAGTTAGGCTTAACGGAAAATGATAATCATAAAGTGTTTTCGGTCTATGCAGGTAATGACTCAGTCATTTGGGTCGGGACTGCGGGGGGAATAAACAAATCTATCGATGGTGGTGTAAGTTGGCGCAAGTTCTCTCATCAGAATCAAAATCATGCAATTTCGGGCAATTTCGTTGTCGCTCTTAAAGAGCAGATCTTGCCCACTCGCAGGATTATGTGGGCAGCAACTGTGAATGCAAATGATCCGGATGAGACGAAAGGAGTGAGTTATTCCGCAGACGGTGGTGAAACTTGGAAAACCACATTACTTGGGGAATGGGCTCATAATATCGCTTTCAAAGATTCTTTGGTTTATATTGCAACTGACAATGGACTCTTCCGATCATCTGATTTCGGGGAAAGTTGGATCCGAAGTGGATCCATCTACGATCCTTCTAATCTCCAACGTTTCGTTTTAACAGAATGCTATGGCGTTGGCGTCAAGGGAGATACCGTCTGGTATGGTGGATCCGAAGGAATTGCGTATACCTTAGATTCGCCTTCACGTCTTTTTGGATCAACCTGGAAAATATTCCGAACATATGTACCAATTCAAAATGAAAAAAGTACTTATGCATTTCCAAATCCATTTGCTCCGGATGATGAACCCGTTCGTCTGCACTATAGCTTAGGCGCATCCAATACAGGAACCAAAGAAATAACTATTCGTATTTTTGATTATGCAATGCTCCCTGTCCGCACACTCATTCAGAACGCATCGCGTCTTAATGGAAAAGAATATGATGAAATCTGGGACGGCAAAAATGATAATCATTCTCTAGTGGCAAATGGTATTTATTTTTATCGCGTTGAAATAACTGATCAAACGCCGATATGGGGAAAAATATTGGTGCTGAAATGAAATTCTTTTCCCGATATATCGCAATTACTGGTCTTTTTTTGCTAGTTATTTTGGACGTTTCTTTTAGCCAACTGCAAAGTGGTTCTTCTATTGGAGGACTTGCCGGCGCTCCGATGCGTATGGGATTTGGCTCTCGCGGAATTGCGATGGGAAATGCAATGACTGCTGTCATCAATGGTGATATACAGGCATACTACAATCCTGCGGCATTGCCCTTTGAGTCTGTACCAACGGCCATTGCAGCGTATAGCGTCCTTTCTCTCGATCGAAGACTGAACTATCTTAGTTACACGCAAAATCTTAAACCGAATGCAGGGGTTTCGTTATCCATTATAAATTCTGGGGTTGGCAACATCGATGGAAGAGATCGCGATGGTATTCATACAAATGTGTACAGTACATCAGAGAACGCGTTTATGTTTAGCTTTGGGTTGCAGCCTGTTCCTAAATTTTCAATTGGCATTACTATAAAAGTTTTATATTACAATTTCGTTGAAAATATAAGAAGTACGACTGCCGCAATAGATATAGGCGCAATCTATCTACTTTCACAAGAAATTACACTTGGAGCGGCTGTACAGGATATCAACGCAAAGTATAAATGGGATACTTCTCCATTGTATGGAACAAATAATGGTAATTCCACAATAGATAGATTCCCATTGAGAAAACGTATTGGAATAAGCTGGGTACCAGCAAATTATTCCTTAATTCTATCTGGCGAGTTGGAAGCAATCGGTTCTGCAGATTTTTCCCGAATTGGTACAGAAATAGAAATATATGATGGGATCCATTTGCTAGGAGGTATAGATCAGATTGCATTGAACACAGATCTGCCTGCAAAACCTTCATTGGGTATATCTGTCCAAACAAAACTTTCAAAATGGACACCTGCTTTTCAATATGCATACGTGTTTGAGCCATACAGCCCAAGCGGCATTCATATTCTCTCATTTTCTTTGAGATTCTAATGAACCTAAAAATTCTTTTAGCATTCATTCTTCTTCCGACCATTGTTCTTTCTCAGGGAACTTCCCGAGGAGTTGCGAGTTTAAAGTTACCGACAACTCCTTTCATTGGAGCCACAGGTGAATCCTTTATCGCTGATCCTACAGCACTTCAATCTATCTTAATCAATCCCGCAAATATAACCTCACGCGAATCGTATGGAGTAATGTTCTCCCACACGGAATGGATCCAAGATATCCGAACAGAGTTCTTATCTATCGCTGCCCCATTTCGATATGGTTCTCTCGCTCTTTCCATAGCAAATACAAGTGTGGACGGACTCGAATTACGTACGATCCCTGGTCCCCCGATCGGAATATTCAATACTCAATCCACATCCTTCCAGTTGACTTATGGTATCAAAGTAACAGAAACTATAAGCCTTGGCATCGCTCCAAAGTATCTCTATGAAAAAATCTTTGTAGATGAAGCAACTGGATGGGGAATTGACATAGGCACATTGTATACTTCATCTATAGAGGGGCTCACTCTTGGATTTGCGCTGACGAATTTGGGTTCTCTTTCTGCATTCCGAAACGAGAGAACAGATTTGCCTTCTCAACTTCGACTCGGCGGAACATATTCATTCTCTTTGGATGTAGTCTCTTTCCGAACCGCTATGGCGTTTTCTTCTGAATTAGGTATATCTGTTCATCATATAAGTATCGGTACTGAAGCCACATATAATGATGCAGTGACAGTTCGTTTCGGTTATGAAACCGGGTATGAGTATCGCGCTTTCTCTGCCGGTGTTGGACTGCGATACAGTATAGTCATGATCGATTATGCCTATATTCCCTCTTCATCACAAATGGGAACGGCTCATATTATTTCCATAGGTTTCATTCTCTGATGAGAAGTTAAAAAATGAAGGTAGTCGGATTCACATTTGTCCGCAACGGTGTAATCTATGATTACCCCTTCCTCGAATCCATTCATTCTCTCCTTCCCCTTTGCGATGAAGTGATTGTCGCCGTTGGCCGGTCGGATGATAACACTCTGGAACAGATCATATCTCTTCAATCTTCCAAAGTCCGAATACTTGAAACAGTATGGGATGATTCTCTCCGTAAAAGCGGGACCGTTCTTTCCCAACAAACAAATCTTGCACTGGATCAAGTCGCTGGTGATTGGGCTATTTATCTTCAAGCAGATGAAGTGCTGCACGAAAAAGATTACCCAACCATCAAGAATGCAATGACCCTCTATCAGAACATGAACGAAGTAGAAGGATTACTTTTTCACTACAAGCATTTTTACGGCAGTTACAAGTACATTGGCGATTCACGGCGCTGGTATCGAAGAGAAATTCGAATCGTGCGACCATCGAGCAAAGTGCGTTCTTGGGGAGATGCCCAAGGATTCAGAATTGATGGACAGAAGCTTCGCGTAAAGCTGATAGACTCAACGGTTTATCACTATGGATGGGTGAAACCTCCCGATATTCAACAGTTAAAACAAAAATATTTCAACACACTTTGGCACTCAGACGAGTGGTTGGATCAACACGTCGGCGATATAGGTGAATATGATTATTGTCAAGGGGGAAAACTAAAATTGTTTGATGGGATACACCCTGCAGCGATGAGCGAACGTGTACACAAACAGAATTGGCATTTTCGTTATGAGCAGGATAAAGTACAGCAACCATTCAAGGAAAAGCTGCTTGATTTGATTGAGGTGCGATGTGGATGGAGAATCGGAGAATATAAGAACTATGAACTCATTTAAGTTACAATGGCATTCTCATGCGCATTATCTATAACATCTTCTTCAGTTTGCATCAAGAGAGCTGCCATCGCCAAAAGAAATACAAACATCATCCGAATCAGCATATCAAGAAATCCACTTCCTGTCATTGACGAAATAAAAATTGTGCTCATCCCTATTAAGAGTGCAAGGAGTATTCTTTTTTTCTCTTCATCCATTTTCATTTTCCGCAATTTGATGAATACTTGACTATAGATTGTGTAGATAAGCCAAAGAAAAGACATCAGTCCGAGAAGTCCGCTTTCTATGCTTATTTGGATGTAATCATTATGCCATCCTCCAATTTGGGCATCCTTTAGATCGTCATGAATTGGAAACACTTCTGTAAAAGTACCAGGTCCATAACCGAGTATAGGATGGTTCAACCAGACCATCGAAGCGCCTTTCCACAGGATATCTCTATCACTGAGGTTTTCGCTAAAATGTATGATCTGATCAAGTCGCCTACTGATCGATGGTGAAAACAACAACATAAATCCGAACAGGAATATCATGGCTATCAAAAGTTTCCTTTCTTGGATAATTCCTGTACCAATAAGAAGAATAATCATAATTCCCCAATGAATTCTATTCAGCGTCAAAATGAGTCCTGTAGCAATGACAATGATGAGACCATACCAAATCCATCGTTTCTTATCGAACATTTTCGATCTTCCCAATATCAAAATTATTGCCAAGATTGTCGTAAGGAATGAACCAAAAGTATAATACCCTGAAGTAAGTGATGCCGCCCTCACTTGTTGTCCCAAGAGAACGGACGTTATTCCATAACAAGAACCGATGACTGCCCCGAAAATGAACAGCCATAAGAGGGACTGCACCAACCGTTCTTGCATAAATGCTCTCTGCTGGGATACAGCATAAAATAAAACATAATATGGTATTTCTGTATACAAGGTACGCAAGCTGATTACTATGTCAACGGAAAAGACGACAGAAGATATTCTGACGACAATGAATAGGAGAAGAGGAATATCAAATGGCGTCTTTACTCTTCTCGGATTTTGTATGAATTGAATCATTGCGAGAATGATGATGACATACGAAAACAATTGTGCTAATGCAATTGAGAGAATGATGAAAAGAGCACACAGGTGAAAACAGAGAATGAGAAGTTTGTCATGAGTTGTCAGTTGTAGGTCCTTAAAATAATCTCTGACAATAGAAAAAGGAGATTCCATAGTATTAGACTTCTTCTCGAGACTGCAAAATATTTATATTCTTCAATTGTATCGTTGAAATAAATTCTTGTAATGCCTTCATCATATCCTGAAAAGGTATCGAAGATGTCGCCTGATTTTTGTCAGATAAAACAATTTTATGCCTTACCTGAAACGGCAGCCATTCGTGTACATCTTGCATGCTTGTATAGAATCCGATGATAGGGGTTTGGGCAGCTGATGCGAAGTGGACGATGGATGTGTCCGGTGTTATGACAGCCGCCGCACCTTTGATTATTGCAGCGATTTCAAGCAAAGAAGCAGTCCCTTGTTCTGGAAACGGCAAACAACGTGTTTTCTCTATAAGTAGCTGCTTCGTTTTTAGCATAATCGAATCTTTCGGAGCATGAAGAAGAAGCGTTTGAAATGACGTATTCGAACTAAGATATTCTCCGATGAATAAAGCTTGTTCGGCTGAAATTCTTCTTACAGAGTCATTCGCGGAAAGATTGAATACAATATAAGGGATTCCTTTATTCCCCGAAAGCAAACGTGGCTGAAGGTTGTGTTTCGTCCAATACGCTTGGATGACCTCTCTTGTCTTACGATCAATGATGATATCATATATTAATTGATCCGGGTTTAGGTGGACATTGAACACCATTTTGATGATCGATGCAAGAGTTTCAACCATGTGATCGCTTTGACGAGTGAGTCTTAGGAGGATGTTGAAATAGAATCTGTATTTCGTATCCCCCTGCCCTATCTTTATTCCATCGGGCGCAATCAGATTTGCGAGAACTCCTCCACTCGTTGTTCTATTAAAAACAAGATTGAGAACAACATCATACTGTTCTTTCCGTGCACGTTTGATTTCCTTCCACATTTGCCACCAAGAAGCAGAAAGGATGTGAATAGTGTCGACATTGTGATTGTTCTGAATAATTTCTGCGTTGGCGTTACTCGCGAAGACTCCGATTCGTAATTGAGGATGAGCATCCTTCAAACCCTTGAAGATAGGTGTCGTGACAATCATATCTCCAATTCGGTCATATCGTAAAATGAGAACGCTCTTAATAGATTGGATATCAATAGGTATTTTTTTTTCAGTGTTGTGAAATATCCCTCGAAGGACTGGATAGACAATGTGATGTCTCCACCAATATTCCAATTTTTTAATCATTCTCTTGTTTTGGTTCCTATACACCTATTTCAGCTTTCTTACGTGATCGCCGAATAAGTCTCTCTAAAGCATCTTGAACTTGTGTGACTGGAATCATCGATAGATCATCTGCATCTGTTACGATACATTCATAGTCAGTCCCATAGGGTTCCCAAATGCATAATGCTTTGTTTGATTGAACATAAAGCACAACAGTTCCGACTTTAAAGGCAGATGCTAAATGTACAGCAGCTGTATCTGGAGTAACTAAGAATGACAGTCGTTTAACGAATGCAGCGAATTGATCAAACGATGAAGTCACCGGCGAGAGTACTACACTTTGATGAGATTCGGCTATCATGTGGGCACGCCGCTCGTCAGATGGTTGATAGAGTAACATCGACTTATATTCTGGATACATGTTTCTCAAGTGATTCAGAAGTCCCTTGAAGTTCTCGACACCCCAAAATCGTACATCACTACCGGCAGAAATATTGATACCGATGATTGGATGAGAGAACATGTTATTGTGCCGTAAAAAATGATTGACGAATTCCTCAGACTCAAAGGATGTAGAGTATCGAACAGAAAAGTTTTCTCCACGAGGATCAATGTGAAAAGGGATCAACAATTGTGCGATTCTATCGATAATATGTGTCTCACGTCGCGAAAGCATAGGCACGATAATATCATAGACAAACCTATTATCCTTGTCAATTCCTACATTCCATTTTGCGTTGATCAGTAAACAGAGAACTGTTGAAGTAGTCGAGGGATTATCCATCAGATCGATGACAAAGTCATAGCGTTCGTTTCTCAGTGCTCGAATCAAGGAAATGATTCTTCCTATTTTCTTTCTGTACATCCAACGTGTATGAATCAGGGGATCATTTTCCAAAACAAAATGATTTCTTTCACTCAGGAGCACATCTAGTATCGCACGGGGATAATGTTTTTTGAGAATTCCAAACAAAGGCGTCGAAATCAGAACGTCACCGATCCTGTCCTGACGGATAAAAAGAAACTTACAAGTATTAAAATCAATATTGCTTTGAAGGGTATTCTTTCGCTGGAATAATCGTCCAAGCAATTGAATCAGCAGCCGGCGAAACCAGAGTTCGATACGTTTTTGAATTGGATCTTTCATGAAGCGGAGTTGTCGGCAAATTGAAGAGAATGTAAGCGTCGGTACAATCCGCTTTCTTTTCTGAGAAGCTCTTCATGTGTTCCAACTTCCACAATCCGGCCTGAATCTATGACAACAATGCGATCACAATGTACAATCGTTGATAACCGATGGGCAATAATGAATGAAGTTCTTCCTTCCATGAGCCGATCGAGTGCTTCTTGTACCATGAGTTCGGATTCCGTATCGAGTGCAGATGTTGCTTCATCCAACAAGAGGATTCTCGGGTTACGAAGAATCGCACGGGCAATCGCAATCCTTTGCCTCTGACCGCCTGAAAGTTGAAGTCCTCGTTCACCTACTTCAGTATCGTAACCCTTTTCTAATTTTTCGATAAACACATGTGCATTGGCAGCTTTCGCCGCTTCAATAACTTCATTGTGCTGTGCTTCGAGTCTGCCATAACGAATATTATCAAAGACCGTACCCGAGAACAGTATGACATCTTGCGGCACAACTGCAATTTGACTCCTAAGCCCGAAGAGATCGATATCCTGAATATTCATCCCATCGACAAAGATAGCACCTTCAGATAATTCATAGAACCGCGGGATCAGGTTGACCAATGTACTTTTCCCTCCGCCGCTCGGTCCCACAAGCGCTACTTTTTCACCTGAAACAACTTTCAGATTGACTTCTTTGAGCGCTTGAATGTCTCCTGCATAAGCGAATGATACGTTTCGAAATTCAACCGTACCTTCTGTAATTATGACTGAAGGAGCAGACTTCCCATTCGTTTCTTTCGGGAGATCAAGGATTTCAAAAATATAACCTGCGGAAACGAGTGTCTTTTGAATCCGTGCCGCGCTTTCGCCCAATGCTTTCACCGGTTTCGCTAAATTGATCATGAGAATTAGAAAAAAGATCATCGTTTCTATCGTCATGGTTCCAGTGATAAAAAGGTATCCAGAAAAGATCACGAGCAATGATGCAGCAGTTGTATTGAACAGTTCATTTGTCGGACTTAAGAGTGCAATAACACGTACAATCTTCATCGAAAAATGATAGTTACTACCAACTTTGTTTCGGAATACCCTCTTTTCCTCCTCTTCTCTCGTGAATGATTTAACAATACGTATCGCAGCTATTCGCTCCTGTAAAAATGCTGAAATATCAGCGAGAGTATTTGTGAGATCATGACTGTGCTTCCGAATTCGATCACCAAATTTTCGCGATATCTCTCCGGAAAGCGCAAAAATAATTATCGTGACAACAGTTAATTTCCAATTTGTAAAAAAGAGCGCAGTGGCAAAAACACATGTATAGACGAGATTTTGAGCGATTTCAATGATGAGATTTAATGATTGCTCGAGATTGTTCACATCATTTGTAATACGCGACATAATATAGCCCGTCTTATTCTCATCAAAATAACGGATAGGCAAAGCAATGATTCGATCGAAGAGATCGACGCGGAATCTTACTAATATCTTTTGCTGAACAGAACTCATGACATATTCGCGAATGTAGACAAAAGTCACCTTTACAAGGATAATAACGATAACCACGACGGCAAATCTGTAAATAAGTTGAAAACTTTCATTTTTTCCATGAACAGTGAATGAATAAATGATATGGTCAAAAACTTTCAAAGGGATAGGCACGAGAATTTCTTGGCCTGATCGTACTTGTTGACCAATGGTTTGGAGGGTTTCGAAAAGTCGCGCAATCAAATATGCCGATGCCGTATCCGACGAACTCATAATGGCGACAGATATAAGGCCGGCTGCAATCCGCCATTTATACTTAAGGAAATATTTCAGAAGCCGAAGAAAGGTTTTTAATGGACTCATACTGTTGGTAACTTACAATTATTTCATCCGATTCGCAATTTATGACTCATCACGCGTATAATACAGTTCCATTGAATGTTTATTCTTTTTCTGTATGATCGAAATATTCTAAAATCCTCTTTGCGACTGCTTCGCCAACAATTTCTGCAAGTTGTTCCTCTGTGGCAAACTTCACACCTTGCACTGAACCGAATACTTCAAGCAATTCCCCTGCACGCTTCTTTCCTACCCCTTTAATCAAATCTAACTCTGTCTGAAGTATTCGTTTTGAACGCACAACTCGATGATATGTTATAGCAAAACGATGCGCTTCGTCCCTGATTTGCTGCATAAGCCGCAGACCGGATGATGTTCGGGGCAGTTGAACAGGTTCGCTCTGATGAGGCAAGAACACCTCCTCAAGTTTTTTTGCTAATCCGAGTATTGGTATAGTTTTCAATCCTAATGTATTTAATACTTCTACGGCACTCGAGAGCTGTCCCTTTCCTCCATCAACCATAATTAAATTTGGAAGTTCTTGATTTTCTCGAAGGAGCCTCTCATACCTACGCTTCACCACTTCCTGCATGCTTGCGAAATCATTTTGTTCTTCGATGGAATGTATTTTGAATTTCCGATATTCGCTTCTCTTCGGCTTGCCATCCACAAAGACCACCATGGAGGCAACGGTATCTGTTTCTTGGATATTTGATATATCGAAACACTCGATTCTTCGTGGAGGACAAGGAAGCCGAAGATCTCTTTGAAGTGCCTCGAGCGAATGAGGGACAATATCTCCACGTTTGAGTTTTGTCAATTCCAATTCATCTAACCAGAACTGTGCGTTCGTGCGCACAAGTGCTACGAGTTTTGCTTTATCCCCCGACTTCGGTATTTCAATGTTGACCGCATGACCGCTTTGTTTCCGCAGCCATTCTTTGAGGATATCTATGTTCTCCAGTTCGTCGGATACAAACAAATCCTCTGGAATATCTTCTTGATCTAGGTAGTACCGTTCAAGAACAGCTTCCAGGAGATCTCCAAACGATTTCCCAAGAACATTGGAAAGATAGATGTGTTGACTGCCGATCACTTTCCCATCGCGAACCTTAAAGATGACCGCACAGGCATCGTCTTCCTTAGACACAAGAGCAACAATATCACGGTCCGCCTCGGTGGAATCAACGATTTTCTGCTTCTCAGAATACACCTTGAGTGCATGGATTCGGTCTCGAACAGACGCAGCTTCTTCATACTTTCTTGCTTCCGCAAGTATATTCATTTCCTTCTTCAATAACTCTTCGACGCTTTTAATCTTTCCGCGAAGTACTTGTGCCGCTTGATCAATTAATGCATTGTAATGCTCCCGTGTCACATGTCCTTCACATGGTCCCTCACATTTTTTTATATGATAATCGAGACAAACCTTAAACTTTTTTTGTAGAATGGAAGCTTCAGTTAGGTCGTAATTACAGCTTCGGATCAGAAATATATCTCGTATGGTCTTCAGCGCATTCCGCATGGATTTTACATCGGTGTATGGTCCAAAGTAACGATATCCTGGAATCTTCTTTCTCGTTACAAACACGCGAGGATACATTTCTTTCGTAAGAGCGATATAGGGATAGCTTTTATCGTCTTTGAGTACGACATTATAACGCGGCTTCAGCTGTTTGATAAGGTTGGCTTCAAGAATGAGCGCTTCAATTTCGCTGTCGGTGACAGTGAGCTCTACATCAACAATCTTGGAAACCAGTGCGTCAATCCGCGGGTCTGCACTACGTGATGTGTGAAAATATTGTCGAACCCGATTTCGCAGATTCTGTGCTTTTCCAACATAAATGACTTTGCCTTCGTTGTTCTTGAATTGGTACACACCAGGTTTTGCCGGAAGAGCATCAAGCTTTTCGATCAAGGAAAGATCTTTTACTGCGAGTGTGAATGTTGCCTCATTCACTGGATTCACCATACATTACCACCATGTATTTCATAAAAACCATTTTGCTCACACAAGTGTAACTCTGACTATTATACTTTTTTATGTTTCACTTATTTTGCGGCGGTAGACTGCAACGAGATCGCCAATGGTCGCGACCGCAACGCCAATCAGAACAATCGTCGAGCCTATGTATGCTGTTGATGTAAATCCTTCTCCCATCATAATCACACCGATGAATACTGCGATCACTGGCGTGATGAATGCAGATTGAGACAGGATAACTGCTTCTATGTGCTTGACCAACCAAAAGTAAATAACAAATGTAACGACTGTGCAAAAAATGGAAAGATAAACGAGCGATCCTATTGCTTTTATGTCAAAGAGAACTGTTGAATAATCCTCAGTACCAATACTGACAGCGAACAGAATTACTGCGCTCAATAGCATTGGCCAAAAGTTGAGCATTACCGGATGCATGTGCTTGCCAAAGCGCCGTAAAGCAATCAATCCAAAAGCTTGGATGATTGCTCCAATGATGAGTGCAATCATACCTAAAAGCGTTGTTCTGCTCATATCTGAAAAACCATTGTTGAAGATGACGACAACTCCAAGGAACCCGAGAGCCATACCCACAATGCGTTGAGGCGTCATTCGTTCATCGGGAAGAAAGAAATGTGAGAAGATTGCAACCCAAAGTGGGAACGTAGCGAAAAGAACGGACGCAAGCCCTGAGTTCACCTGGATTTGAGCCCAGTAAATCAACATAAAAGGGATGGTGAACGATGTACTACAAAGAATGAACACCAGCTTCCAGAATTTTTTATCGGTCGGAACATCTAAACGCCTCGCAATAATGACCAGACCGAGAATAATACTTGCGATAGAGAATCTAATTCCTAAAGAGAGAAATGGCGGAATGGTTTCAAGGCCGAGCTTCACCGCTGCCCAAGATGAACCCCAGAGAAGACAAATAGCAAGAAAGCCGAAATAGATTTTTAAACGCACCGACATCTGTACAACTCTTTCAATCTTAGCTGTGATAACCGAGTTGACGAATGATCGCCTCATTTTCACGCCACTTTTCACGTACCTTTACATGAAGCTCAAGGAATACTTCATGCTGCAAAAAGTTTTCAATTTCCCTGCGTGCCTCAGTACCGATTTCCTTGAGCGCCTCTCCTTTTTTACCTATGACGATGCCCTTTTGTGAATCACGCTCAACAAGAATATCTGCATTGATGAGTGTTTTGCCTTTTTCACGTTCCTTGAATTCACGAATCTCTACTGCCGTAGAATAGGGAATTTCTTCCCGGAACTTCTCGAAAAGTTTTTCTCTGATAAACTCTGCGACAAAGAACCGTTCAGGATACTCGCTCACAATATCTTTAGGATAAAATGCTTCATGTTCTGGTAAATATTGGATAATCGTTTTTAGAATTGCATCAAGATTGTCTCGCTTGAGAGCAGAGATGGGAACAATTTCCTTGAATTGCCTTTCCTGCGCAAATGTTTGGATGATGGGCAGCAATTCTACTTTGTTTGCCTTATCTACTTTGTTTATAACCAGAAACACAGGTTTAGTCTTGCACAGCGGCAGAACGCGCATACTCACTTCTTCCGGCAATTCCGTCTTTCGCGCTACATCAGTCATCACAAGAATAATATCTGCATCTGCGAGTGCGCTTTCAGCGTGTTTGAGCATCTCTTTATGCAGAAGATATTTTGGCTTGAGCAGTCCGGGTGTATCTAAAAAAATAATTTGTGCATCTTCTCGACTGAGAATACCTAAAACACGCTGACGCGTTGTCTGCGGTTTATTCGTTACAATCGAAATCTTTTGATCCAGCAACGCATTGAGAAGTGTCGATTTCCCGACGTTGGGCTCACCAACAATTGCAACATACCCGGCTTTATATTTTATTTTAATTTCTTCCATTTCTTAAGACAAAAAAGCGTTCCGTCTTTCCCAGACAGAACGCTCAGAATAATTTCCCCATGTCACGAACACTATGCGTGGTGCGATGCCGATTCCTCACACAGCTTCTTCGCCCGATTCTTCTGTACGAATGCGAATGACGTCCTCTATCGATGAGATAAATATTTTTCCATCTCCCACTTGCCCTGTTTTCGCAACTTTGAGGATAGTGGCGATCACTCTTTCCAGCATATCATCTTTTACTACAATTTCAATTTTAGCTTTTGGCAAAAAGTCTACGTTGTATTCCGAACCACGATAGACCTCTGTGTGCCCCTTTTGCCGACCATATCCTTTTACCTCCGACAAGGTCATACCTCTCACACCAATCTCAGAAAGTGCTTCACGTATATCATCCACTTTGAATGGTCGGAGTATCGCTTCAATCTTCTTCATTACATTTTACTCCATATCGGTTGCCGCTTAACCGCCATGACAATTTTTATATTTTTTGCCGCTGCCGCATGGACATGGATCGTTTCTTCCAATCTTCGGACCGACCCGTATTTGTTGAACCCGCGGAGCACTCGTCTGTTGTGCTCTTTGCGGTCCATCTGATGAGGAAACAGGCTCTTTATTTGCGGCAAATCCGGCTCCTGTTGCAGAATCGTGTGTCAGCACCATATCTTCTCGCCGCATGGGGCGACGCGCTCTCTGCGGCGGAAGCTGCTCAGGATGTTCAGGATAAAGCTTTAGTACCATATTGAGTACGTCGGTTGCAATCAGATCCATTAACTCCATAAACATCTTAAACGCTTCACCTTTGTATTCAACTAAAGGATCTTTTTGTCCATATCCCCTCAGGTGGATACCTTCCTTCAAGTCGTCCATCTCGCGCAAGTGATCGCGCCATTTTACATCGATCACTTGCAGCATCGCCATCTTTTCAAGTGTCGACATAAGATCAGGACCTATTTGTTCTTCCTTCCGTTTGTAGAATTCTTGAGTCACCCTGATAATTTCGTCAGCGACACCCTTGTCGCCTAATGTCTGGAATTGCTCTGGCGTGAGACTGAGATCTGTAAGAAAACGTGCCCGTACTTCATTACGAAGTCCTTCGATATCGCCTTCCGGATAATATACTTCTACGAGCTTATCAATGGCATCACGCATCATATCGAAGATGTCATCTCTCAGATGTTCCCCCAGCAATGCGTGTCGACGTCTGGCATAGATGACTTCGCGCTGCTGGTTCATGACATTGTCATATTCCAAGAGCCGTTTGCGGATTCCGTAGTTATTCTCTTCAACTTTTTTCTGGGCTCGTTCAACGGAACGTGTAATCATCGGATGCTGGATCACTTCGCCTTCCTTCAATCCCATCCGATCCATAATCTTTGCAATGCGTTCACTTCCGAATAAACGCATGAGATCATCTTCGAGAGAAAGATAGAAAAGCGAGGATCCTGGATCGCCCTGACGGCCTGCACGACCACGAAGTTGTCGATCAATGCGCCGGGCCTCATGTCGTTCAGTTCCAATAATATGTAATCCGTCGTTGTCTTTCACTCCCGGACCCAATTTGATATCTGTTCCGCGGCCAGCCATATTCGTCGAAATGGTGACGGCGCCCGGTAATCCAGCGTTCCCTACAACCTCTGCTTCTCGTTGGTGTTGTTTCGCATTCAAGACATTATGCGGTATGCCTTTCCGTTTGAGCATCCGACTTATCGTTTCCGAAACATCTACACTTGTCGTTCCAACCAGTACGGGCCTTTGAATGGCGCGCATCTTTTCTATTTCAGCTATCACTGCGTTGTATTTTTCACGCCTCGTCTTGAATACTTGATCGTCCTTATCATCGCGCACCATCGGTTTGTTCGTTGGAATAACGACAACGTCAAGTTTGTAAATATCATAGAATTCTGCTGCTTCCGTTTCCGCAGTTCCCGTCATACCGGCAAGCTTTTTGTACATCCTAAAATAATTTTGGAGCGTGACCGTTGCAAGAGTCTGAGTATCACGTTCTACCTTAACACCTTCTTTTGCCTCAATAGCTTGGTGAAGTCCTTCTGAGTAACGCCTTCCCGAAAGGAGACGACCCGTGAATTCATCCACAATCATGATCTTACCATCTTCTGATACGACATATTCAACATCTTTTTCGTACAGACTATATGCTTTGAGAAGTTGATGGATCGTATGGATGCGGTCGCTCCGGTCGGCAAAAAGTTTATTGGCGTTATCTTTCCTTTTCTGTTTCTCATCGATGGCGAGCGTTGCATCACCTTCTATCATACTTAATTCTGTACCAATATCCGGGATGACAAACAGATCTTTATTGTTTCCAGGATATACTTGAGCAAGAAATTCACGTCCTTTTTCCGTGAGATCGATAAGATGCGATTTTTCATCAGTACTGAAATAGAGTTCATCATCGATCTCGTGCATTCGCGAACTTTGATCCTGCATATACTCACGCTCAGTTTTTTGCATAAGTATTTTATTGGATGGCTCGGAAAGAAGCTTCATCAACTTCTTGTTCTTCGGCAACCCCCTCTGCGCGCGCAGCAATTGAACTCCGGCTTCCTCCATCCGTCCTTGTGTTAAGAACGTCTCTGCTTCAGAAGTAATTTTTGCAACGAAATTTTGCTGCGCCTTCACCAAACGGTCAACATACGGCTTCATTTCATCGAACTTATGGTCTTCACTTGCCACCGGTCCGCTGATAATGAGAGGTGTTCGTGCTTCGTCAATCAAAACCGAATCCACTTCATCCACGATTGCGTAGTTATAGGGACGTTGGACCATTTCCTCGGCACTCACCACCATATTGTCACGCAAGTAGTCAAATCCAAATTCATTGTTCGTACCGTAGGTAATATCAGCGGCATATTGAATGCGACGTTGGTGAGGATCCATATTTTGCAGTATACAAGCAACTTTCAATCCTAAAAACTCAAATACTTTACCCATCCATAGACTATCTCGGAGTGCAAGATAATCGTTTACGGTAACGATATGTACACCTCGTCCGGTAAGCGCGTTCAGATACGTAGGCAGCGTGGCGACAAGCGTTTTTCCTTCACCGGTAGTCATTTCTGCGATCTTGCCCTTATGCAGTACAACGCCACCCATTAATTGAACGTCAAACGGTACCATATCCCAAACAATTTTAGTACCGGCAACATCCCATGTCTGTCCTACCAATCGACGACAGACATCCTTTACGACAGCAAAAGCTTCCGGAAGAATTTCATTCAACACTTCCTCAATTTGCTCGTCAAGGTGCTTGTTGAGTTCATCTATCTTTGTATAGAGATCTTCACGTTCTTCAAATGATTCTGACTGCTTCAGTGTTTCTTTCGCCTGAGCAATCTCATCTTCAGTGGTTTTAATGTACTCTTGAATTCTCTGGCGAAATTCTGTTGTTTTGTTACGAAGTTCTTCATCAGTCAGTGCTTCTAACGAAGCCATGTGTTGATTGATCTCCTCAACCATGGGATAGAGATCTTGCACATCACGTTCGTGCTTTGAACCGAAAAGATTTTTAAAGAATTGAAGCATGCTTTTGCCTTGATAATTACACAAGTTTCGGTGAAAATATACCCTTTTTTCGATGAGATTGCAATGTAAGCAAACCAATATACTTAAGGATTATCAACAATGGTCCTCCCCAAAAAGTGTTTTCTTGGAAATGCTTTAGAATCGAATATCTAATTGCATACTCAAGAGTGATTGAGTATTCCCTTCTATTTCATCAAGACCAGAACCAATAGACTGAACGCCATCTTTCATAGTCCGAGAATATTTTGCGCCGATATCGACTTTTAAGAAGATGGTATATCGGAGGATAAGATACCATCGTAAGCCGCGGCCATACAGTGCTGGATTGGATGATGAACGTGGAAGGTCATCTTCGTACTCATACATCCGTGAATCATACGAATCTGTCTCGAAGGCGGCAACCCTCGCTCGAAGTGCCAGTGAGTGTAACAATGTGCATTGAATAGTTTGCGAGAGCAGTAAACCCTGTTCCGATTTCTTCATCCCGGCGTACGTTACTTTTGCCCACTCTATTCTGTTCGCTAAACGGACAGAAGATGACGAGATCAATTCGCTCGTCAGTCGATAATTTTCTTGAATGCGGGGAATAATTTGTTTCATCATTCTGCCGTACAAATCGTACTCATCTCTTGTAGATGGTGATTCTTTTCTCTTGAAGCGAAACGCAAGTTCGCACGTATTTGTTATTTGACATTCTGCAAGCACAAGGAAATCGTTGCCGTGTGATGAAGCGGGGATAAACTGAGTGGGTCGAGGATGATCAAATTGATCGTAGTACGTTGAGATCCAAACCCAATCAATCGGTTGTACCCTGAGTCCAACGTACACACCATTTTCGTTCTGAACATCCCTGCCGGATTCACCAAATGCATTTCCGTGAATGCTCTGAAATCCGGATGGATATTTTCTTGCTACCAATGAAAGTGAAAGCGACGTCATCGGTTCATAGGTCATACCGCCAATCATCGCAATTTCATGCGACCGATCCATGGCAAGTTCTGTGAACAGATCAATCTTTCGGTTCGTGTACGAAATATCCATTCCCTGCATCCAGAGCTGAGAAGTCGTCTCACCATTTCCATTTTTCAGTATTAAAGGATTTTTAAAATGTGTACGATAAGCCGTTCCGCCGAGCTTTAATCCTTCAAAAAGATGTGCAACTGCACGACAGCCAATCATGGTCTCGCAAGTCGATTTCTGTTTGTGTAATTCATTCTCTGTTCGAAACAATCCGCTTTGGTCGATACTGGATATTTGACCGAGCGAATCAATCGTGGCATTGACCGGTTTATTCGAAGAGAACATCTGAAACTGCACGGAACTGAATTCCATTGACGCTGCGATTCCCTGCAAGAAAGAATTTTCATCGGTTGAGAGATATGGATGAATTCCGCTGCCATTTTTGCGTGTAGGACCGATAACGTCGCTCCCTTTTGAAAATGCAGATGCGCGCCACAAGATTAATCCTTCGGCTGCCTCGACTTGATAATTACCAATAATCAACTGTGTTGAGAATGCTGGTACAGATATGCATCCAAAACCGCTTGAAAAACCTGTGAGACTTCGTTCACCAGGATCTTTTTCCGTTAAGGCTCCAACCTCTATCGTTGATATTGCTGATGTCAGCGGAGATTCTTTGTCGCCGACCGCTAATCGGAATTTATTGAGAATTTTCATTGGCGAGCCTGGATATGCAGTATTCAAAAATCCTTTTCGTTTTTCTATTTCAGTCGACGTTCTGCTGAGGAACACTCCTGCCATGGTTGATCTTTCCTTTATCTTTCTTATCCTCACATACGGTCGAATGAAAGAAAGCATTTCCGGTGTTACACCCTCGATGGTTATCAGTTCTTCCAACGAAGTAAATGGCGTGAGCTTTCGTCTTGCAATAATTCGAGAGGCGACCACATTTGTCATGGCAGGGATACGATGAAGTTCTTCTACTGGCGCCGTGTTAAGATTGAGTGGATTATCTTCAAGCTGTGCAGCTTCGTCAACGGCCGAAGAATTTTCTTCATCTTCGGTTCCTGTCTCAAACAGTTTCTCCCATGGAACATCTTCTGAAACTTTCAAAGTATCCACTGATTGCAGCTCTTGTGCGCTCAGTACAACTGGGACACCGAAGATCAAGAAATAAAGGAATGAGCGACGCATACTTTATTCATCGGCGAGTTTGAATGAAATTTCAATCTGATGAGTCCAGCCAAGATCAAGGTGGCTATAGCCTGCATATCCAAATTCAAAAAAAGAATATTTCACGGCAATTCCTGCTGAATACTTCTCCGGATTATTCGCCACTCCTGCATGAAACGCCAGCACATCAAACACCATTTGTTCAATACCCCATTTTATACTTGCAGGATAGCGGATATCTTTTTCCATCTCCAGTGACAACAGTAAATCATCAAGCGGAGACCAGCATGCGCCAAGAGCAAACAATTGTGGAATTTTCTCACCCATCCTTCCAACAGTTGCCCCCATCATGTTGTTGAAATTGAAACCAACCTTCACACTCTTGAGGGCATATGCAAGGATCCCTCCATTGAGTATGACATTTTGTGTACTGCCATATCGAGCAATATCGACACGATGAAGATTAAGACTTAATCCACCTGAAATGTTTTGATCAAGCTTTAAGGCGCAGGCCATTCCCACTTCGGTTTCCTTATATAAATCAAAACCGAATTTCTCCGCTTTCAATGCAAACGTAGCAAAGGAGAATGGTACAGCCGCTGCAAGAGCTGTTGTCCGCAATTCAGGTAAGCCGAATTGATTGGGAATGATAAAAGCAGAGCATTGAATACCTGTGACTTGGGTAAGACCAGCTGGATTGTAATTGATTGCCCAAAGATTATCCGAGACTGCGACAAAAGCATTCGCCATCCCAATCGCCTTTGTGCCTCGGCCATTATTTTCCAATGAATGAAGATAAGAAGTGCCCGCCAGCAAGCAGATGAGGCATACAGCACCTATCTTTTTTCCTTGCTGAGGCAGAAGAAATTGGCTATATTTCCTGTGCACATACATGAAATGAGTCCCCCATGAAGCGAATATTTGTTTTTTTGTTCACTCTCGTGTTCATCAGTACACCCTTTCTTGTCTCACAAGAACTCGACTGTAAAGTGACAATCAATATAGAAAGCATTCAATCTTCTCAGCGAGATTATCTGCGCAATTTTACATCCGACATTGAACGCTACTTGAACAACACACGCATTACGAATGAAGATCTCAATGGAGAAAAAATCTCTTGCAATATGGAAATCTTCTTCAAGAGCGGGACAAGCGATAATCGCTATCAGGTACAAGTTGTCATCGCCAGTCAGCGTCCTGTTTATATCAAAGCTGAAATATCAAATCGCACAACACCTATTTTAAGAATAGCGGATAACAATTGGGAATTCACCTACATGCCCAACCAACGGATGAATCATGATGAAATGATTTTCGATCCGTTAACCGGTTTTCTTGATTTTTATGCGTATCTCATTATTGGATATGATCTGGAAACATATATACCCATGTCCGGAAATTCATGTTTTCAAAAAGCATTAAATATTGTCCGACTTGCAGCGAACTCCGCCGCAAGTAGCGACTGGAAACAAACTTCTGCCAGTTACAGCAAGTTCGGCATATCGGATGAATTAACGAATATGAAATATGATTCTTTCCGCAGCGCGCTGAACAACTATCATTATGACGGAATTGATTTGCTCGCTACGGAACCGAAAAAGGCGCAAGACAATATACTAAATGCACTTGAATCTATCAACGATGTTCGAAATCGGCAAAATCGGAACAGCGTCATTGTGAAGCAGTTTTTTGATACAAAGTTCAGAGAAATCGCAGAAGTGTTCCAGACCTACCCTGACCGGAGTGTCTACGATAGACTCTCCAACTACGACGAAGAGCATCGATCCACTTACCAGGAAGCGAAGACAAAACCTTAAAATTCTTTGTTGTTATCGTATAATCCGAACGGACTGTATGGTATCACCGATTTGCAGACGGTCGGCAACCTCCATTCCTTTCACAACTCTGGCAAAGGTCGTATAGCGTCCATCAAGATGCGGTGTAGAAATATGCGTAATGAAAAATTGACATCCTTCCGTGTCTTTTCCTGCACTTGCCATACCGCAACTCCCGCGATTATAATTTACTAACGACACTTCTGTACGCATCGTATATCCGGGTCCACCCCAGCCGTCACCTCGGGGATCTCCTCCTTGGACTACAAAGTTCGGAACAATGCGATGGAAGCACAAACCATCATAAAAATGGTTCTTGATCAATTTCACGAAGTTTAACACCGTGAACGGTGCATGCTCTTTCATCAATTCTATGATGATGACGCCTTTATTCGTAGTAATATGAACTTTTTGATCCGGTAGAATGCTTTCGAGAAGATTCCAGTCTTCTTCTGTTCTCTTGGGAATTGTATACTGTGCCAACCGAGCTGAATAATTCTTGCCGGTCAATCGATGCAATGATGCAGCAGCCTCCGCGGCAACTGCATGATTCGGATCTGATAATACATTTTCAAGAAACGGAACGGCGCGCAAGGTGTCCATAATCTCTAATGTTCGAATGATCGACTGCTTTGCTTCTGCATCGTCCGGATTCTTGAGACTATCAAATGCCACCATGAATGCGTCAATGATCTTATCGTTAAGTCCATGGCTTCTATTGTTTTTCCATACAACAGTATCGTCAAAGAGATTGGCTATGACGGTGGTGAGGCCTATATCTCTCTTCGCCAAGGCAATGCTCGCATTCTCGAAAACATTACGAAGCAAATTGAATTCGGCTGTTGAATCGAAATCAAGACTTTTATTCGCAACCGAAATAAGCATTGGCTTCACAAAATCCCATGCCGCCATTGCCACTCGTATTGATTCATGATTGAGATGAGCGAGGAGAATATTCAAATGCTCGCGAGTGATCTGTTGTGCAATTCCTTCAAGCAGTTTCGCCTTAAGCCGTGGTGTCACTTGTGTGTCGGCAATCCAACTATGGAATTGATTCAACTCATCCGGAAAATGTTTCCCCAACGTTACAAGAGCTTCTCCGCGCACAGCTTCGTTTTCTCCCGACTGCACGCCGGCATATCCGCATATCATCTGCCGTATCGAATCGACTTCAGCCGACTGACTCATAAGGTTCGACGGCATTGCTGCAAGCGCTTGCAATGCTGAGATCTTTACTTGGTCATTCTTCATTCCAAGATATTGAGGATACTTCATGAAAACATTTTTATCCTCTGCAGCCAGTGAAATGCGCGCACGAACAATCTGCACCCACACGTGCCAATCATTCGTCTTTTGTTCTGTCTGTTCTAATGCATCTAGGATCTCTACAGCGTCTTTCGACTTTGATCGTGACAACAGCGTTGCCAAATGCATCCGAATCATTGGATCAGAATCTTTCGCTAATCGAATGAGTCTGTCCTTTTCTTTAGAGATTTCCAAATCAATGAATCCATGCGGTGCAGACCTCCAGAGTGCAAAGAGCGCAGCAGAACGGACTTCCGGTGATTTGTTCTGTGTTAAATCGAAACATTTCCGGATTGATCGTTCTGTTTTGATTTGCCGAATTGCAAATCGAGCAATGCATAATGCAATATCTTCCACCGGAAATAATCCTGGTTTCATCGCATCAAGATCGAGAACTGAATCTAAACTTCGTGATGGACTGCTCTTTCCAATCGCTTCCAATATTCGCGAAAGAACCATCGCATCCTTTTCGTTCGAGACAGCAGAAAGCAGTGCTTCATCCGCTTGTTGGGAACCAATCTGCCCCAATGCGAACGCAGCCGCCGCGCGGACATTGTTCCCGGAGTCTTTCATTGAGATCGCGAGCGCTTCCATGGTCGCGGGATTCTGAATATTTGCCAACGCAATTGCAGCCCGATATCGAAGCCTCTCATTCTTATCTCTAAGATAGGACACTAGTTTTCCTTCCCCTAAAGAACGTTGATCCTGTAACTGGAGTATCTCCCGTTCCTCCGGAGAAATAAGCTGAGCGAATTGAATCGAATACACACCGACGATAACAGCAAGACAAAATATTTTCCTCATTGTTGATTACTCCTTACTCGTTTGATGAATCTTTTTGCGAACGTTTGGACGTATACAATCATAGTAAAAAATAAAATTTGTAAAATAAATTTACGTACTTTCGACACTTTCATTACTCATCCAATCCGAACAGATGCATTGTATTTTCTGTCGTCACTCGCGCCACTTCCTCTTCCGTGATATGAAACGCTTCCGCTATCTTCCGCCCGATATATACGATATTTGCCGGCTCGTTTCGTTTTCCCCGGAAAGGAACCGGCGTCATATAAGGAGAGTCCGTCTCGAGAAGAATATTATGAACTCCGATCTGTTTCACGATCTCAATGCTCTCTGATTTCTTGAATGTCACTATTCCTGTATAGGAGACGTAAAATCCGAGTCGGCGCACATATTCTGCTTCATCGGCAGTTCCTGGAAAACAATGAAATACTCCTCGCCGAGGCGCTGTTCCGGTCTCTTTCCAATCGGGATGAGTTTTCACCGCTTCTTGGACAATTGCGAATGCATCCTGCGTCGATTCCCTTGTATGCACAACGAGCGGCAGATTTCGCCGGACGGCAATTTTTATCTGTTCTGTAAAGATTTCTTTCTGCCGATCTTTGGGAGAAAAGTCATAATGGTAATCCAAACCTATCTCACCGATGGCTACCACTTTCGGATGATTGCTCAGTTCTTGAATTTCCCCAAAATCCTTATCCGTCGCTTGAGCAGCTTCGTGCGGATGAACACCGATACATGCAAAAATATTTTCATGCTGCTCAGCCAGTGAGACCGCTTCCCGACTGCTCTTCAAGTCTGTTCCGGGTACGATGCAAAATTTCACACCTGCATCCTTTGCACGAGTCAGAACGCTCTCAAGATCTCTTTCGAAATCTTCGTAGAAGAGGTGTGCGTGAGAATCGATATACTGGTGCATCATTGTCTGCTTTCGATAGGCAATTTGTTGATGAAATAATACATTAATCTTTCATTTGATTCAAGATGCGATGTCAAAGGGAACGCGCAATTTGACATTGGAATTCTTGGCTCTCTTGTGTATATTTACTTCAAGTTTTAAAAAAACATGAGATCGGTGAACCAACGATAGGCAATGTGACCAGAGAAGAGAAACGTGATCGACGCATATACCGACAAGCGCATGTGCGTTCACTCTTTGATTCTATTGCATATCGGTACGATTTTCTGAATCATACACTCAGTTCGGGCTTAGATATACTTTGGCGACGGCGAGCCGTTCGACTGCTCCAACAATTACATCCGAGACGAATACTCGATGTCGCTACCGGCACAGCAGATCTGGCAATCGAAACGGCTTGGCTGAATCCGGAACGAGTCATCGGTGTGGATATTTCAACGAAGATGCTTGAAATTGCCCGAGCTAAAATTATTAAGAAGAACCTTGAAGACATTATTACACTTGAATCCGGCGAAGCAGAACATCTTCGATTTGAATCCGGTTCGTTCGATGTGGTCATGACAGCATTTGGAGTACGAAATTTTGAGAATCTTGAACTTGGGCTGCGTGAATTCCACCGTGTGCTTCGCAGCGGCGGAACAGCAATGATACTCGAATTTTCAAAGCCGAGTCGGTCGCCGGTGAAACAGTTCTATCAGTTCTATTCTCGATATCTCCTTCCCTTGCTGGGAGGTCTTATTTCAAGGAACCGTTCGGCGTATGAGTATCTCCCGAGCACGATTATGGAGTTTCCGGATGGCGAAGAATTTTGCAAATGCCTGCTGAGTGCCGGATTCTCAAGTGCCGCATGGTATCCGCAAACCTTCGGCATAGCATCCATCTATATGGCAGTGAAAGCGTAGACAAGCAAAGTATGAGCGACAGAATTATCAGAATTGGCCATAGCCCAGATCCGGATGATGCATTTATGTTCTATGGCCTCTCGTCCGGGAAAGTGAAACTCGACGGCATTATCATCGATCATATGCTTGAGGATATTCAATCCTTGAATATGCGCGCTTTAAAGGGCGAACTGGAAGTAACCGCCATCTCAGCTCATACGTATCCTTTCGTCGCCGATAAATATTGGATTATGGCAACAGGCGCCAGTATGGGCGAAGGATACGGACCGGTTCTCATTTCAAAATATTATGGTTCGTTGGAAGAACTCAAAGGCAAAAAGATTGCAACACCGGGAAAACTCACAACAGCATCGCTCATTTTCAAAATCTTCACGGACGGATTGGAGAATGTGGATGTCCCATTTGATCAAATTATGGAGCGTGTCGACTCAGGTGAGTTTGCGGCCGGTGTGTTAATTCACGAGGGACAAATTACATACGCCGATCAAGGTTTTAAAAAGGTCATCGACTTCGGCGAGTTGTGGAAATCGCGATTTGGTGATTTGCCGCTGCCCTTGGGACTCGATGTTGTGCGGAAAGACCTTGGTGCAGTGTTGGCTCGCACACTTTCCGTCGGTTTGAAACAGAGTATTCATTACGGGTACACGCATCAATCGGAAGCAATCCCGTACGCATTGCAGTATGGGCGCGGAATCGACATCGCACTTGGCGAACGCTTTGTGAAAATGTACGTCAGCGAATTAACGGTAGATATGGGAGAACGCGGCAAGAAAGCTCTTGAAACTCTCTTTCGTCTCGGCGCAGAACGCAACTTAACTGTTCCTGTGGGTACTATCGAATTGTTTTAGCAATGATTGGTCTCTTCAAAATATTTGATGCACACGTTCACTTCTACTCGAACTCCTTCTTTAAGTTTTTAATAAAGCAGAAGCCGAGCCGAGCAGATATGAATACTGAACTGCGGAATTTAGCAGCCAAGGGACATATTGAAATCCCCGGCGAAGATCCGGAACAGCTTGCCAAACGGTGGATCGATATCATGGACAAATGGAAGTTGGAACGGTTGATGCTCTTCGGCAGTATTCCCGGTGATGAAGAATCCGTCGTCAAAGCGGTGCAGGCGTTTCCCACTCGTTTTACCGGAATATTTGCGGTCGATCCTAACTCAAATGTGTTGATGGAAAATGCCACCAAGCGGATGAAAGAAGACAAGCTCAAAGGCGTCTTGCTCTATCCTTCGTTGTACCACATTAGTGTCAACGACGAATGGCTTTATCCGCTCTACAATCTCATCCAGGAATGCAAAGGCATTATCTATGTTCACTTCGGCAAGCTCCTGATGCGTCCGCGCGACTATGCAGACATTCCCCCGATGACGAACGAAGAGTTCTCAAATCCCAAAGATCTTATTTCAGTTGCGAAAATGTTTTCCGGTATTAAGTTCATCATTCCAAATTTCGGTGCGGGAAAGCTGGCTGAGACATTATTGACCGGTCAGGAATGTAAAAACGTTTACGTTGACACTGCCGGTTCAAACTCATGGATCACCGAACACCCGGATAAACCGGATATACGCCGCGTGTTTCAGAAATTCTTAGATATCTTTACGCCCAACAGGATATTGTTCGGATCGGATTCTGGATTATTGCCCCGCGGTTACCGCTATGACATCGTGGATAATCAGTTGAAGCTGGTACAGGAAATGCGTTTACCGGTGGCAGATATTAAAAAGATTTTTTACGAAAATATGGCGGGATTGGTAGAGAACGAATAAGATGTGCTCCGTCTGTCTATAGGATGACTGCAGCAATATATTCTGTAAAGCCTTTTATTCTTCCGCAAACTTCTTTATCGCTTCATAATATTTTACAATCGCCTTCGCTTTGTTCTTCCCAAACGAGAGCCAATGCCACATTGTCTCCGGATTCGGATTATCTACAGTCGGGATGCGTATGATCGGCTTGCCTTGATATTCACCTATGACGGGCTGTGCTTCTTGATTTGGTTCTTCCATGGTATTCCTTGAACGGTTTATTTTATGAATGATGAGGTGCACTCCATAGAGAATGACTACACCTTCTTCAACTTTACTTTTCAGCTCCCTGAAGGACCGACATGGCGCGATCGAGGTCTTCGACATCGAGTATGACGGATGCATCCTTCTGTCCTTTGTTGACCGTGCTATAGCAATAATCGATGTTGATCCCGGCCGCTCCGAGACGCGAGACGACCATCGCAAACGAGCCTGGTTTGTTGTCGAGGTGAAGCCGGAGTACTTCACGCAGCTCGACCTGATAATTGCCTTGTCTCAGCACTTTTGCCGCCCGATCGACATCCGAGACAGAAAGTTTCGCTATATCTTGGAAAAGCCCAATCGCCTCGATATTAATTTTTTCTCTTCCGAGACATCCAAGAAGCTCTCCCAGCGCACCGGGTCTATTCTCGACGACTACAAAGAGTTCTGTAATTTTTTCCATAATCACATCCTCCTATAATAATGTAATGGATTTCAAATACTTTTTATCTCTTATTTACTTCAAAAGCAATGTAGCCGACATCGTTAACGTCAGATTTCTGCAAGCCGCGATCACCCGCCAAACAACGTCGGGCAAGCCGATCGCAGAAACAATTTCCTGTCCCGCGAAGCTTTTGCTTCGCGATTACGTACCCTTTTTCCTTTATCCACTGACTTGCCCGCCATGTTGTTTGGCGGGATACGTCCCTGCGAGGATTTTCCTCGACCGCAATGTTTCCATTTACTTTTTCACATCATACATTTTTATATATTCGATAGTCTTTTCAGGTGACGCCATATTTGGTAATTTCATCCAGTCCTTATATTTATCCTTTAATTGATTTTCTTTACTTGGGTCCGTGGCGGCTGCCGTCATGTCAATAAAATATTGACGTATAGATACAACCATTTCTCTATCGCCCACCTGACCATGTCCAGGGACAATTTTGCTGTCTCCCCAGCGGCTCAGAATGATATCCAACGCATGTATCCATTGAGAGACTTTTGCCCCGCTCTCTTCCTTCAACACTGGATTGACCCGATTGAAAATCAAATCTCCCGTAAATAAGACATTATGGTTTGACAGATAGACAACGAGATCATTCAACGTATGAGCTTGACCAAGATTATAGAGGTGCACTTTCTCATTGCCAAGATCGAGCAACAGACTGTCCTTCACAAAATCCGTCGGCTGATTTTCTGCGTCGATATTTTTTTGAAGAAATTCTTTTTCATAACTCCCAATATAGATTCTGCTGTCTTTGAAGAATTTGTTCCCATTTACGTGATCTTTGTGATAATGCGTGTTGATCACTATAATTGGTTTTGGGCCTGCTTTCTTCTTAGCGAATTTGTACAGGTCTTCAGAACTGCCCATCATTTTTGTATCGATGACGACCACAGCACTATCGCCTATGATAATTCCGCTGTTGCCGCCGCCCCCAAGCATGAGTGTGAGGCCTGAGTCAAGCCGGACGATTTTTTTCTGTGTCATGAAGCGAATTGCCGGATAGAATATGACGGTTGCCCCAATGATTATGACAAGCGATGCTATTCCGATGCTGATGAATATTTTCTTCTTCATAATTTTACCTTTCTTTTTTTCCCCTCCATCTTCCAAATTCTTTACCTCTAAGTACAACTGGAGCCGACATCGTTGACGTCATATTTTTGCAAACCGCGATAACCGATCGCTGAAACAATTTTCTGTCCCGCGAAGCTTTTGCTTCGCGATTACGTACCCTTTTTCCTTTATCCACCGACTTGCCCGCCATGTTGTTTGACGGGATACGTCCCTACGAGAATTTTCCCTTTTACCCGTCGGAGTTGCTTCGCAACGTAGGCGGGCCACAATCTTCATCTCTTCCTCTTTACCCGCCATGCCTTATCATCGGGCGGGCGTCAACCCGTACAATTTATACACGAGCCCATCGAGCTTTTTATCTGTAGCGACAATTTGGCGTTTCCTTAAAACTGTCCCCCTCATAGGGAGCCGGAGGCCTATCATAACACGTGCAACGCACGTTTCTTTTTATGAGAGGGGGTTCTTTAAATTTTCATAAATTGCATCTATAATACCATCCGTATTATTTAACACTTCTACAGAATCATAGTGCAATATTCGGAATCCTTGCTCCTTGAGAAATTGATCTCGTATTCTGTCATGCTCTTTTCCTGCATTCGTAAAGTGCTGTGAACCATCTATCTCAACAACCAATTTTTCTTTCCAGCATACAAAATCAACAATGTATTTCCCTATGGGCATTTGACGTCTGAAATAATATTCTAATTGTTTTCCACGAAGCCGTGACCAGAGTTTTTGTTCTCCGTCAGTCATAGATTGACGAAACGCTCGTGCTCTACCAACAGAGCCATGTCGATATCGCAAAGTTTCTGACATTATTTTGAACCCCACCCTTACCCTCCCCTATAGGGGAGGGATGGGAGGGGTTATTCATTATTTTTCCCTTCCACAATCTTTATCTCTTCCTCTTTGCCTGCCAATTACCTGTCCGCCATGCTCGCGTGTTGTGTGCGTCCCGATGTTTTATATCGCGATGGCGGGTTTAACGGATCTCCCGAATTGCACGCATCACTTCTGGGGTGTAACTCCCTCGGAGATGTGGAAAAGATGAGACAAAAAAAATACAGAGTGGTTAGTATCTAGAACGGTTTCCACCGCCGTCTCTGCCGCCGCGTCCACGATCGTTCGACTTTCGGTCTGCCATCGGGCGGGCTTCATTCACCACCATTTTACGCCCCTTGAGTTCTTTATCATTCAATCCGGCAATAGCCGCCTCTGCTTCCGATTTTACCGACATCTCCACAAATCCAAACCCCTTCGCTGTTCCGGTAAATTTATCTTTTATGAGAGTAACAGATTCAACTGCCCCAAACGCTGCAAATTCCTTTTTCAATTCGTCTTCCGAAATATCGCGTGACAGATTACCGACATACATTTTCATGATGTTTCTCCTTTGAGCAATTTGTTATTTATTGTGCACTGTTGTTTAATACGTGACCTATACAAGTGATTTTCTCTAGAGGTGTTATTTTGAGTTCTTATCTGGCAGGAACTATTGAATGTTTTACGAATCCTTTGGTGTATAGCTCTGTATATAGAATACTATTTTTTTTCATCATTTCCTACAGATGACGGTAGTGTCTCAATTTAACATAGCTGGTTAGTGATGTCAGGAATTTCTTCCTGACATTCAACGGTATCGGTCAGGACGTAAGTCCTGACCGCACTAAACTGAGACACTGCCCAGATGACTGATCTTCACTCGAATATCCGAACAGTGAGTTAAGGCGTTAACACAGTTTCTGTTCGGAAACACATTTACCCGCGTACATTGTAGCCGAGGTCGCTGACCTCGGCAAATATCCTTGGTTTCTTTAAATCCGCGATCACCCGCCAAACAACATCGGGCAAGCCGATCGTGGCTACAACATTTATGCTTTTGTAGGGACGTGATTTATCACGTTCTTCTCAACGGAGATTTGATAAATCAAATCCCTACGAGGGTTTCCCCTTTTACCCGTCGGAGTTGCTTCGCAACGTAGGCGGGCCACAATCTTTTCCGGAATCCAGAATGAATTAGTTTTTCTCGATTGAAACTGCTGCGCTTATAAATTGTTTCTACGAAACGCACATCCAATTTCAATCTTCAAACTGCCCGTCAACGGTCAAGATCAAAATTTGATTGCCATACCTAATGTCGGCAGGATTGGCCACAGTTTTATCTCCTCGACAGTTGGCTGTCCCTGGGAATCGAATGTGTAATTGTAGGTTTGGATGTTGTTGAAGTTGAAGACATTACTCACATCTAAAAATGCGGAGGAAGAGAGGCCGAAGAGCGTGAAGTCTTTCGAAACACGCACGTCCACTCTTCGATAGGCAGGCATCGTTGCCGAGTTTGGTTTTGAGACGATCCAATTCCATTGGTTTTTTGAGTTGTCGTAGACAGCAATTGAGGGAGTATAGGGATACCCGCTTCCGTAGGCGAGCCGAAGGCTCAAGTCCCATGTGTTTCCAAGATCGATAGTGGCAACCGATGCGATCGTCTGCCGTTGATCGGTGCCTCTGGGAAAATAACCGAGCGTATCGACGATCATCCTCTGTTCTGCATTCAGCCAGCTATAGCTGAGCCATCCGGAGAATCCCGGTTCGGAATACATCACAAAAGCGTCGAGGCCCGTTGCTCTTCCAACCGCATCGTTCTTCCTGGAATATCGGAGGGTCTCGTTGTACGTCGAAAAAATATCGGAGATCAGGTTGTCGTACGTCTTGTAAATGCCTTCGATCTTGAGCTTAAGAAAGCTGTGCGTTTCGGAATTGAGTATACGGTTGTACTCCGTACCGAGCACGTAATGGATGGCTTGTTGGGATTGCGTATTGGTATCCGATGCTTCAGAAGACGATAATTGATCGGGAACCGGTGATTGGTAATAGTGACCCCATGCACCCCGAAGCGTAAGCGCATCGTCGATCTTATAGGCAAACAATATTCGAGGGCTCCACGTGAGGTCTTTATTCAGATCGAAATAATCGACCCGTCCACCGATATTAAGAATGACATGCTCGCCGAACTGGAGAACATTTTCGATATAGCCGCCGAGTTTGTAGGAATGAGTATGGATGGAATCCAGATTCGTTGCAGGCGGACTGAAATCCTGTATCGCGTAGAGTGTGTCAGGATATTTATTCGTCTTGTAATCGTAATTCGTCAACTCTGCGTACGTCCGCTTATTGGAATATTTCATGTCGTAAAAAATGGGCAGATAATTTGCGCCGGTTCTCATTCCTAAGAACGAAGACGCTTGAATTTCAACCGAGGAATTGATCTCCAGCGTTTGAATACGCAAATCGTTGTTGTAGAATCTATTGTACACGCCTCGATAGAAACCATCGACGGAGCCGGATTGGAAATGCGATGAGTAGGGTTTGAGTTCACCGGAATGTTCCGATTCTCGCTGATCGTAATACGAAACCTCCGTCTTCAGCAGGAGATCGGAGGAAAGAACATCCACGCTCCGAAGAGCTATCATACTGCTGTAGTATTGAGCATGCATTTCCGTCGAATCGCTTTGTGACAGCGACAATGGTCCGACGAGACCGGAAGGATCGTGGTACGCAGGATTGTATGAACTCCAGCCGTTCAAGATCGGATCCTGGGAAAATGTATCTCCGGCATGGATGAACTTCACTGAGATCTTATGCTGGGGCGCCAGTTGATACGCCAGCACTCCCTGCACATCATAGAACGCGGGGTGAATTTGCCGGGCGACACCTATCATGTTTTTGATATACTGCAAATAACTTTGCCGTGCACCGATAATGAAAGATCCTTTCTCGCCGATGGGGCCTTCGCACAATCCGCTGAAATCAGTCATGCTTACGCTTGCCTGTCCCTGGAGACGCTCTTTGCTTCCCTCTCGATATTCGATATTGAGTACGGAACTCATTCGGTCGCCGTATCGTGCGCTGTACCCGCCGGTGATAAGATCCATAGTCTTGATCATATCTACATCGAAGATACCGATGCTCGCATTGGGTGCTTCTTTGACATGGTACGGCTCGTACACCTGACTCCCGTTGATCAACACGAGGTTCTCGTTCGCATCGCCGCCATGCACATCGAACTTTGCGCTCAATTCATTGTTGCTGGAAACACCCGGCAGCATTTGAACGCTGCGGAGTACATCTGCCATCACACTCGTGGATTGCCTGATCGCATCGCTCTGGAGCGTAAGCGCGCTTACTTCTTCCTGCGCTACAGCGCTGTTTTGCATACTGTAGACTGTAACATCCTGAAGGCAAACATCAAAGGAACTCAGTTCAAGGAGCAGCCATGAGTTTTTCTGAACTAAAATTTCAGTGAAGGATGCTTTGTAACCCACAAGGCTGCACCGCAATGTGTAAGCGCCGGGAGGAATTTCGAGTGAGAATTTTCCTTGCGCATCCGTCGATGTTCCGGTAGTTGTCCCCTGGATCAGGATATTGGCACAGGTAAGAGGATCTTTTGTCGAACCATCGCGCACGACGCCGCTGATGGTACATCTATCCGCAGCAGAGCAGACACTTGAGAAAGCCCATATGAAAATGATGGACAAAATAACGGAGCGATAAGAACGTACCATAGCGGTGGACATAAATATTCAGTGCTTTCGATTGTATCTGTCTTCAAGAATGTTGTTACGAGTGCGATAGTACACCTCTTGAGTGGTATTATAATAACTGAGTATTATTTCAATTTCAAGCATTGACAGCCGGAGGCATGTCATAACACGTGCGAATGCACGTTACTTTTTAGAAAGGGGGTTCTTTAAATTTTCATAAATTACCTCAATAATACCGTCCGTATTATTTAACACTTCTACAGAATCATAGTGCAATATTCGGAATCCTTGCTCCTTGAGGAATTTACCTCGTATTCTGTCATGTTCTTTTCCTGCACTCGTAAAGTGTTGTGAACCATCTATCTCAACAACCAATTTTTCTTTCCAGCATACAAAATCAACAATGTATTTCCCTATGGGCGTTTGACGTCTGAAATAATATTCTAGTTGCTTTCCACGAAGCCGTGACCAGAGTTTTTGTTCTCCGTCGGTCATGGATTGACGAAATGCTCGTGCTCTGCCAACAGAGCCATGTCGATATTGCAAAGTTTCTGACATTATTTTGAACCTCTCCCTAACCCTCTCCTACAAGGAGAGGGTATATTCGCGCTTGGTTTTCCGATAGTCTATTTCTTTTTATCATCTATTACTCTCCTCCCCTGTAGGGGAGGAAAAAGGTGGGGTTGTCAATCTAACTTCCCCTCCGCAATCTTTATCTCTCATTGTCATCCCCGTATGCTTCTAATGGGGATCCAGGATAAGGTTCTTTCCTCTTGCATTTTAATGTTATCCCTGTTTCTGTTCGGGAGAATATTTATCCACGTCCATCTGTAGCCGATGTCGTTGGTTACATTATTTTTTACAGACCGCTTTATCGAACCCCCAGCCTTCGGCTTCCCCCAACCCCCCTTTGCTCCCCCCTTCAACGAAGGGGAGCGTATCACAACAATACGCGTAAGCGTATCACTAATAAAACGCAGACCACCTTTTAGCAGGGGGGTTCAGCTTTTTTCCTTCCACAATCTTCATCTCCAATTGTCATCCCCATATGCTTCTCATGGGGATCCAGGACAAGGTTTTTATCTTTTCTCTCATTTGACGTTATCACTGTTTCTGTTTGGAAAAACATTTATCCTCGACAAACGCTCGCGGCTGTAATGATTTTTGCTTCTGTAGGGACACAACACGTTGTGTCCTGTTTTTGGGCGCATCGTGATGCGCCCCTACGAGGATTTTCCTTTACCCCTCCGCCGCCGCCTTCTTCATCTCTGCAAGTTTCGTGGCAAGATCTGCAGGCAATGCAACGAGAAGCGTTTTAATGTGTTTTGGGAAACGCCCATTATTTTTTTCTTTCTTAATAAGCTCCATCATTGATTTGTCTGTAAATGCAAACACAATTTCCTGCGGTTTTTCACTGAGGGAACCTGCCCAAAAAGCATTCGAGCGGACTTTGGCAAGCTCATCTGCTCCAGGTTTATCGCCTGCCGTCTTACTTGAGCTCGTTGAGATAAAACAGACAATCTTTCCGTCTTCAGAGACAGCATCGCATTCAAATTCGCCGCCGGATTGCACCCCTAATTTCTGTTTTGAGAAGACTTGATGATATTTCTTGGGAAGGAATTCGGTTCTTATCCAATTTTCAACATCTTTTGTTGCTAGCGTTGAGTCTGCCATTGAATATTCCTTAGCGCTACCTGTAGCTGATGTCGTTGGTTACATTATTTTTTACAGATCGCTTTATCGAACCCCCCAGCCTTCGGCTTCCCCCCTTTAAGAAAGGGGGGAGCAAGGGGGGTTAGGTCTTCCCCTCCACAATCTTTATCTCCAATTGTCATCCCCATATGCTTCTAATGGGGATCCAGGGTAAGGTTCTTACCTCTTGCATTTTATTGTTATCTCCGTTTCTGTTCGGAAAAACATTTATCCTCGACAAACGCTCGCGGCTGCAATGATTTTTGCTTCTGTAGGGACACAACACGTTGTGTCCTGTTTTTGGGCGCATCGTGATGCGCCCCTACGAGGATTTTCCTTTACCCTTCCGCCGCCTTCTTCTTCATCTCTGTTGTTATCGTTATACCCGCGGTTTTTGTAGAGACGTCCCCACGATGTTTTCCCTTTTAACCTGCCGTTTGGCCGCTTCTCCATTTCATTCTTCATCCAGAAAAACCAAAGACCGCGCGCTGAAACACGTGCCCTTTCTCGGATGAGGTGCAATATCTATTTTGTTGTGGATGAATCAGGGACGGCGTTTTTCACCGTTTCATTTCCTAATGTGCCTTGGCCCAATGTGAACATCTCGTAGTATGCATTCATCAACTTTGCCATCATCATGGTACCCGCTGAATTAACAAGTGCATCGTGATCCTCCGATGCGGCAAATACGAACAGCAACGTCACTTTTCCCTTGAACGATTCCGGCAGTGCTATGTCGGAGCCTTCGAATGTTTTGACGCTGAACGAGGGAAGTGGTTTCCCAAGGTACGCATAAAAATCCTGCCCCTTGCCGAGCGTGAACAACGCCTTGGGTTTGGCATCCGCTTTTTCTTTTGCCAGGGTCGTTTGGAACGGACTTGTTTCGTCAACGGAGATCGCTTCCTTGCCATCAAGGTTCAACAGAAGTTCTTCCACTAACCGGTTGAAACGGCGCGGATCAAACATGGTCGATTGGCAATGTGCGCGAATGATTCCTTTCCGGTCGATGGCCAGTACAGTAAAATTGTTCGAATTAAGTTCCAGCACCGAATCGACGGCGGCAGAAAACGCCCTGCCCGAAGCGCTCTTTCCGCCAAACGATATACCGAACGCGCTTTGCGATTTCAGCTTCTTGTACGTCGAGTCGGCGAGTGTCGGGAACAGGAATGTCACATTCATTTTGTCCTTGAAGATCCCGCCGACAACATGTTTGGCTGTGGTGAGGTCTTCTGCCATTCCGATTCCTACGATGTTGAGCTTCGGCAGAGGATTGTTGCTATATCGTTCAACAAGCTGGGCGGTCGCGATGGAACCACCTGTGATCAGGGCGATGAGCGTGATAACGATGATGCGTTGCATGATAAGCTCCTTTCAACTGGGAACGGCGGCAGCGGATTGGGCTCCCCCCTTCAAACGATCCCGCCGTAATGCGTGGCCGACGTTACATCTATTGGTTAAAACTGTTCAATTACAGTTACAACAAAAGTAAACCTGAAATTCGTTATATGCAAGAAAGACAGCAATTCGTTCCGTATCCAATTTTCAACATCTTTTGTTGCAATAGTCGAATCTGCCATTTTGTAATCGTTTCCCCAGAAATACTTCTTCCAACGTCTTTGCAGCCGTTAACTTTTTATAAGTAGATCTTCTCGCTCCCAAGCTCTGCTGGGGAGCGTTATTTAAGGAAGCTCTGCTTCCATAAATCTTTACCGTTTTGTCTGTACATTAACCAATCAACGGTCTACCTTCAGGTTCTTCCATTATTTAAAGCAGAGCTTCGCCACCTTCCGTTCCCAAACGGAGTTTGGGAACGAGGGGAAAGCGGGATGGATCGGTACAAATCTATTTTGTACTTTTCACTACACTCATCGCGGTAGCGATCATCGACGAAATATCGCCAAAGTTCGCCGGAAGAATTAACGTCGTACCCTGCTTTGCAAGATTACCGAATTGTTCCACCAATTTTTCAGCAACGCGTAATTGCACGGCTTCCATTCCGCCTTCCGACTTAGCTGCCGCTGCAACTGCTTTTACACCGTCTGCGGTTGCATTTGCGACCGCACGGATTGCTTCAGCTTGACCGCTTGCTTCGTTAATTTGTTTCTGTCGGACCGCTTCAGATTCAAGAACGACCTTCTGTTTCTGCCCTTCGGCAACGTTGATCGCGGACTGTTTTTCTCCTTCTGACTGCAAAATGATCGCCCGTTTTTCGCGTTCCGCCTGCATCTGTTTTTCCATCGCAATGAGTACAGTCTTCGGAGGGACGATGTTCTTAATTTCGTACCTCAGGATCTTTACGCCCCATGTGCGTGATGCCTCATTGATTGCGCTTACGATCGCTGAATTGATCATTGTCCGTTCTTCAAACGTTTTATCCAGGTCGATCTTTCCAACTTCACTGCGCATCGTGGTCTGCGACAGCTGCACGATGGAAAACATGTAATTGCTAATGCCATACGACGCCATCTGCGGATCAAACACCTGCACGAAAATCACACCGTCAACCCCGACTTGAACGTTGTCCCTGGTGATACAGACCTGCTCAGGAATATCGATCGTCTGTTCTTTCAACGTATGTCTATAGGCGATTTTATCGATGAATGGAATAATGTAGCTCACTCCCGCATGCAGAGCGATGTGAAATTTACCAAGCCGCTCAACAACATATGCGCTTTGCTGTGGAACAACACGAACGCCGGTCATAATTATGATGGCTGCAAGTACGGCGAGGACAATAAAAAATATTTCCATAACAACTCCCTTCTTTTAAGTAGTTTATTCGATGAATTTGACTTTCGCCCGAATTCCGTCTAATGAAACAATTTCGACTGTGCTCCCTTCGCGTATCGAATTGGTAGATTCACTGAAAGCAATCCATTCCGATCCTCGATAAGAAATCGCGCCTTCACCGCCGGCTGGAATCGCTTTTACTACCTTAACCCTTTGGCCTTTATAGTCCGGCGGTACATCATGACTGCCAAAGAATAATTTTTTCGCTGTTTTCCTGAGCACAAACAACAAGAGTAAAGAAGTAATAGAAAAAACTGCAAGCTGGCCGCTTAGTCCAGGCGTGATACCGGCCCAAGTGGTAATTGAGACAATCAGCGCACCTATTCCAAAGAATGTGAATACGAACGCAAAATGCGTGAGTTCGAGGATGATGAGGACAATTCCTATAATTGCCCAGACAATCACCGGGGACATAAATGCTTCAAACATGCTGTTAGTTCCTTTCCCTGTTTAGAATGCTTCCGTGTAGAACGTTATCGACGTAAAAAATACGACATTTTAATATCCAACTTGACTGAATATAGACTAGTTTTTTAGGAATGGCAAATAGAGGTGGTTGGAATACTCATCGGTACACTCTGGCTTTCTCTAGTCACCATCTACTCCTCCACAATCTTTATCTCCAATTGTCATCCCCGTATGCTTCTAACGGGGATCCAGGATAAGGTTCTTATCTCTTGCATTTTAATGTTGACACTGTTTCTGTTCGGGAGAACATTTACCGCATACATCTGTAGCCGATTTGATTCTTTCTGAAAACTTCTTCATCACATCGTCTCCGCCTCTTCGGTGTACTCATCTAGAACTGTGTCTTTCATGTATTCCAGATGACCTTGCTTGTGTAATTCGATTAACGAATCATAAGAAAGGAAAGTGCATGATTCTACAAGTGGACCCTTTTCCAGCAAGCTGAAAACAGGTCTGGTAATTTCTTGAAATACTTTTTCTCTTCTTTCTGCTGGTGCTACAATGTGAGCTTTAATGTCAAGGTTAGGTTGTAAGGCAAGTAGATCCGCCATTCTGAGTATTCCAGAATATATCGATGTCGTATGTTCGACTTCAAAAGCTCTCACGATTGAAGTACGTCGTATCCAAAGCACGTCGATCTGTTCAATCGTGCGTAAAGTTGTGTCATCATAATTCATAGGGAGCGACTCTAGCAATGACCCCCCTTGCGGTTTCCATATGTCTAAGACTCGAGACCTATCACTGCGTGGAACCCATATCTTCATCCCCATTTTTTCGCCAATCTCTGCGAGTAAGGCCTGAATTTGAATGGACTGACGATGTTCTGCAATATCCAGTTTTTGTTCTTCTATCTCCTCTTCTGGAATTGAAACTGATATTTGCTTATTTAGTGGCGTGCGAATACTATGACCCTGGATCTTCTTTATATCCTCTTCAGAAAGTTCATAATTAATGCTATTATGGGTCTGTTCTTTCAATACTCTTTCAAGAAACTCTCCATCATCGTTGTCTAGCTTAAACAGGCTACCTCTCACTCTATTGGTCCAACTCTTGTCGTGTTTTGAAAGAGATTTTGTAAAAGAAAGTGTATTCCATACAAGGTCCTCATGGATAGGTACCGCCTTATTTAAATCAAGCCACACATCTGTTTGAACTTTGAATCTTACTGTGAATGGATCATCTTCAGGAATAAATATTGGTGTATTATCATTAAAACATTTGCTGGTTACTTCAAGAATTCCAACCCATCTAGATATTTTTGTTACATAACAGAGAAATTTATCTCCTGGTTTTATCTTATCAGCGGTATTGCGCTGCCTCGGACGGAATCCAGAAATGTCTCTATTGGATTTGCCAAATGTCTGATATGTCTCTGGTGAAAAAAGATCAATGTAATATGCCATCAACAAGCCTCTTTGGTTTCACTAATCCTGGAACAGTTATTAAGAATTCTTATTTTCTACTTTCCCCTCCACAATCTTTATCTCTTCCTCCGTCAACTCGTACAATTTATACACGATATCATCTATCTTTTTATCTGTGGCGGCGATTTGACGCTCGACGGGCTCTTTCTCACTGTCAAAATGGGATTTCTGCAATTGCTTGTTGAGTTCCAACATTTTCTCCACGAGCGACACGAGGTCATCGTGCATTTTCTTTTCGATGGGATTATTAAAATCGATGGCGCGGATAGGAAGTCTTTTAGCATTTTGAATTAATATTTTCTGAAAAACTTCTTTTGATTGATCCAAATACTTATGCTTATGGTAAAAATTTATCAATTTGGAATTCAGAATTCCAAGAATATATTTAAGGCTACATTCAGCATCGTTTTTTAACAAAAGATTGAAGGCTATTTGAGCATTATATAGCTCCTCCTCGGTGTAGCCGGCATAAATTCTGAGAGGCGAGCCACTTACAATTTGTCTCACTAATATTCGTGGTTCAGAAAAAAACCTCTGCTCTCTTGGTGCACCTAACCAATCACCGTAACTAATCCATTCTTTCCTACCCCAATCAACTAAGTAACGACTTATATCTTCACCGGAAAGAATTTTCTTAAAGGTTTTGTCCTTCTTTTTTGTTGAATGAAAGACTCTCTTTTCAATTTGTGCTTGTGTATGTCCTTTGTATTTGTCATATGGCGTCAAGCCAAGAGAAAAACCACAAACCGCTTCAAGATCGCGACCTATTTTTGACATTTTGTCTATTAAATGCAAAGCATCTGCATTAGAGAAAATATTGAAAGTACTATAGTCCTCGTTGCTCCAACTCTTTTGATTTATAAAACTATGTTTAAGTGCCTTATCGAAATCTATATGTCCGAGTCTTTCTGTCCGGTCAAAAATAATTATTTCACATTTATCGTCATTTAGTACTTTTCTAATGGCAATCGTCAAAACAATAGTTTCCGCAACGACATTCTCAAAAACGCCATCGGGCAACCTTACAATTTGTTCAACCGCTGCATCTGTTAAGATTTTCTTCCTAAGTTTTGAATATGTGCTTTGAGTTAATATTGAATTAGGTATAATATAACCGAACCTGCCCTTGTTTTTTATTATACTAAGTGCTCTCTCAATAAATACCGCATACACATTCATCCTGTTTTCGGTTGTTTTGTACTTTTTAAAATAGTAATCAACCAAAGAAGGATCCAACCCTTTAATATCGATCCATGGCGGATTCCCAATTACCACATCGAAGCCGCCAGTCTTCATAATCTCAGAAAACTCTATTTCCCAGTCGAATGGGTTTACTTTGTGCCTCGCTTCTTCATCGAACATTTCTCCCTGTGAAGTAAAATCCGTGCCGATAAGTGAATTGCCGCATTTAATATTCTTCGCGAGCGACGGCAGGTACACTTCTTTTAATGCAAGCGTCATTTGCGGGTTCAGCGTTTCGGCATTTTCTCCTTCAAGCACTTTGAGATACAGCGACATCTGCGTTACTTCCACCGCCTGCCGATCAATATCCACACCGTAAATATTGTTTACTAAAATATCCCGCTTCTTGCGCGGGGAGAGATGGTAATTGCCGTCTGCGTCTTTGTAAGAATCAGGGACATTGTTTTCTGTTTTAATATCTTCAGGGTGCGCGGTGTACCATTCAATGTGGTAATCGATCAGTGTCTGGAATGCGCCGAGCAGGAACGATCCGCTTCCGCAAGCGATGTCGATGATCTTTAATTTTGAAACTTGTTTTGGTGAGAGCCTAAGTCGTTTGATTTCTGTAGCCGACGTCGCTGACGTCGGTTCTTCCTTTTTCCCGCGATCATCGATCGCGGCTACAATTTTTTCCTCATACAACAATTTACCCAGCGTATTATCCACAATATACTTGACGATGTACTGCGGCGTGTAATACACTCCGCCTGCCTTCCGCACTTCCGGCTTTTCTTTTATTATTACATTTTTTGGCGCAAGATGAATTGTCTTGCCGAGGAATTTTTCATAAATGCTGCCGAGTATCTCCACGCCGATCTCATTGAAGTGATATGGCGAGAACGGATAATTCAAGTTCTCTAAAATCTTAATCAACACTTCATCGCCAACTTCCAACTCTTCGCATTGATGCTGACTAAAGAGCAGCCCATTATACAATGCGCGCCGCTGTTTGAATAAATCATTCAACAGCGAATACAACGACAGACCGCGGCGTTCTTTCCACATCCGCAAGATGGCAAGCAGTGTATTTTCAACTTCTATTTCCCTGTCTTCGCACACGCGAATGAAGACGATGCGGTCAAGAATGCGCTGGACCGCTTCGTTGAGCGTATAATCATTCAGGAACCGACGGTTCTTCGGATGTTTTGCAATATCTCGCGCCAACTCTTCGCGCCATTTAGATAAATCTTCCAAAAATTCACGGTCGAGTGCAAAGTCGCCGGTGCGCTTCAACATCATCTTTTTTGTCAGCGCTTCCAGGGAACCACCTGCGACAGCATCGCGCGAGAATGTATCGAAGAGACGTTCGAATTGATCTAAGTAATGCTTATACGTCAGATCGAAATCTTTGATGATGCCTAATTTCGGTTTCTCAAACGCAGGTCGCTGGGTGCAATCGAATGTGCGGAATTCTTCAAAGTCTGTAAGTATCGCAAGCGGCACGCGCCCGGAAAATCCGTACCGTTTTACCTGAAAGATCGCCGATTGGCTTTTTACAAGATCGACGTAGGGCTTTTTTGCTTCAACAAAGAATTTTGTTTGCCCGCCAATGCGAAATCGGTAATCCGGTTTTTTAACTGCCTCTTTAGAATTGGCTTTGTATTCATCCTCGGCAATATAATCCAGAATGGAAGCGTACTCTTTATACTCTTTGCCAAGAGTTTCTTTTTTCGGAAAGAGCGGTTCTTGTTCCTTTACTTCTCTGGCAGTACTGCTCTTCATTCTCGATTCCGGTACGACCTCTTGACGGAATAGCGGTTGCATCAAACGATTATGCACATCCCAACCAAGTGCTTCAAAAAACGGATCGATGAGCTGCTGGCGCGCCTGAGTCTCGTTAAACGATGATGATTTGAATTGATAGATGTTCTGATCAAAGAAATTGACAAGTTTTTCTATATTTTTTCGCGCTGATATTCTATCATTAGCCATTATCTGAGCCTTAAAAATCTCATCAGGTAATTCAATGGTTCAATGCCATCGGTGAGCCGCATATCCCCTAATAGCATCTGCTAAGAATGTAGACAAACCTTCTATCTTGTTCAACTTTCATTTCCATTTCATTGCTGGAACAGTTTCATATATTCCTTAAAAAATAAATCTACACCCACAATGCTTGGATCGGAACGGCATAAAGATTCTTCTCAAACGGAATGACTTCATTTCCATCATATAATACGATGCCGCGCAGAAACTTCTTTTTCATTTCAGCTTCCAGCATCTTCATCGTTTTAAATGACGATGCGTCGACCTTTTGCCCGCTTTTGACTTCAATACAAACTATACTGCCATCACGGCGTTCAAGCAGAAAATCAATTTCCTGTCCGGTATGTGTCCGAAAATGATGTATCTGCGTCTGTGTTTTACACCATGAGATCAGTTTCAGCAATTCATTGAGAACAAATGACTCAACGGCTTTTCCCATAATCTCTCCGTCAGACCGAAGCCGCTGGTCATCTGCACCGAGAAGATACAGCATCAATCCGGTATCTGTCAGGTACAGCTTCGGTGTCTTAATCAGACGTTTGCTCAGATTCTTAGACCACGGCGTTACCAATCGCACAAGGAACGTTGTTTCAAGCAGGGTCATGTATCTTTTTAAGGTCGTCTGCGGAATAGTACTGCTATTGGACAACTCTGCAAAATTCAACAAAGAACCTGAACGGCTGGCAAGAAGGGCAAGCAGCCGAGGAAGCGCCGTTAATCCTTCGATGTGCATGAGATCCCGTATATCACGCTGCAAGATGGTTGTTACATACGAACTGAACCAGGAATTCCTGCGAGCCGGATCATTGCGCTGCAATGCTTCAAAATATCCGCCTTTTATCATCCGATCACTCAATAGATGACGCGTGATATTTTTGACGGAGTATTTGGGCATTTTCTCTGCAAAGATATCCTCTACAAATGATCCCTTTGTTTCTTCGAGTTCACTTTGTGAAAATGGGTACAGGGAAAGTATCTCCATTCGCCCTGCAAGCGACTCAGAAAGTTTCGGTATGAGAAGGACATTTGCCGAACCCGTTAAAAGAAATTGGCCTGCCCTCTTTTTTTTATCTACGGAGGCTTTCAATGCAAGAAATATTTCCGGCGCCCTTTGGACTTCATCGATAATGAGCGGCTCTTGATAACCGGCTAAAAATCCTTCCGGATTATTATGCACAGCGGAGAGAACCACCGCATCGTCCAATGTGACATATCGAGCAGTATGCCCATGCGATGATAGCCACTCCACCAATGTGCTTTTTCCTACCTGCCGGGCTCCATTGAGCAAGACAACAGGGCTATCCTTGAGAGCATCAAGTACATTCGGTGTAATAGTACGCTGTCCAATATTTAGCTGATAATCATCCATAATGTGGACGATTTTACATTCACGCCGGTTTATACAGATTATGGAGCAACTTGAAATAGCGGAAGGCCCTATTTTAACTTATTCTACCAACTTAAAATAAGCATTTTCTTATTTATCCCGGGCACGACAGTGTCGTGCCCCTACAAAAGAACCTCCGGAGGTTGATGGGAACACAATTTATCTTTCTCTCTTTCTTTTACACTCGCCAGCGAAATCGATAGAAGATGTTCATCAAATTAATTGTATCCGCGACTCCACCACCCCTTCGAAATAATGTCTGCGTATTTTGGAACACGCAAAGCGTGATGCTTTCCTACGCTCCTCCTCAAATGAGGAGGGGACAAGCGTAGTGCAAGGGTGGTGGTTTTATGCTTCAAAGAAAGTGGCGATAAGTTTATATTATTTGAAATAAATCAAGATTCCCGCCTGCCCTCCTTCCGCCCAAAAAACTGGCGGACAAGACGGTGGGTAAGCAGGCAGAAAACGCAGAAATGGATGGGTCTCTTTTTTCAAAAAAGTTTCGTTATATTATCCCGTCTTCAATAACTCTAATTTCATTTTTGGAGGATTCCTATGAAAACCAAGACCCGTTGGATTAAGTATATTCTGACGTTTGGTGTTGTTCTTTTTGTATTTCATAGTACAATTTTTTCAGCACCCGATGAAGGAATGTGGACATTTGATAATCCACCGTTGAAGCTGCTCAACGATCGTTATAACTTCATCCCAACACAGGAATGGCTTGACCATGTGCGGCTTTCGAGTGTCCGTTTTAACAATGGAGGATCGGGATCATTCGTTAGTCCTACTGGATTGGTACTAACGAACCACCATGTTGCCCTTGATCAATTACAGAAAGTATCAACATCCCAGAAAGATTATGTCCAAGATGGCTTCTATGCCGCCACACCTGCTGAAGAGATGAAGTGCCCCGATCTTGAACTTAACGTCCTGATGTCGCTTGAAAATGTTACCGACAGGGTTTTCAGTGTAATAAAAAAGGGAATGAGCGATCAGGAAATCTATGCCGCACGAAAAGCTGAAATAGCAAAGATCGAAAAAGAAAGCCTCGAAAAAACAACGCTTCGGTCTGATGTCGTGCCGCTCTATGATGGAGGTGAATACTGGCTGTATCGGTACAAGAAGTATACTGAGGTCCGTCTTGTATTTGCCCCTGAAGTGCAGATTGCATTCTACGGCGGTGATCCGGATAATTTCACTTTCCCGCGTTACGATCTCGACATGGCAATTTTCAGGGTATATGAAGACGGCAAACCTGTCGTGAGCACTCAGTACCTGAAGTGGAACTCAAAAGGCGCCGCCGATGGTGATTTGGTATTTGTATCTGGAAATCCGGGCTACACAGCTCGTTTGAACACAATGGCTGAAATTGAAAAAGATCGCGATTATACGTACCCGCTGATACTCAAAATATTAAAGCGCCGCCTTGAGGTATTGAAACGCTATGCGGCACTTGGACCTGAGCAGGCAAGGCAGGCGAGCAACATGATTTTCTACTATGAGAATTCGGTCAAGGCTCTTACGGGAGAGTATAACGGTCTCCTGGATAAAAATCTTATAGCAAAAAAACAAAAAGAGGAAACTGATTTTCAAACACGCGTCAACAGCAAGCCTGAATGGAAATCGGAATTCGGCGGCGTGTGGAACACGATCGCAGAGATCCAGAAAAAGCATAGCGAAAACATGACTAAGATCCGGTACCGTGCGATTCGCGGTTCACAATTTGCCCAGCTTGCACTGGATATCGTTCGATATGTGACGGAAATACAGAAACCGGATGGAAAACGTCTTGAGGGATTTCACGATTCGCAACTCGAATCACTCCGATACGATCTTCTCTCACCTGCACCAATTTATCTGCAGCTTGAAGAAACTATGTTTGCTGATGCGTTGCGGGAATCATTGGAACAACTGGGTCCCGACGACCCCTTCGTAAAAACAATTCTTGGAACCCGAACACCCGAAGAGGCTGCAAAAGATCTTTTCACCGGTACGAAACTCGCCGATCCGAAGGTCCGGAAAGCGCTTATTGAGGGCGGAGAAAAAGTCGTCGATGAATCAACCGATCCTTTAATTGCAATGGCACAGAAGGTTGATCCGATTCTGCGTGAACTTCGAAAATGGATCGAGGACCATCTTGATAGTCAGATGAAAATTGCAGGGGAAAAACTCGGGAAAGCCCGCTTTGCAATCTATGGAAAATCTGTCAACCCTGATGCTACCTTCACGCTTCGGCTTTCGTACGGCGCTGTCAAAGGATATCCGATGAACGGCACGATAGCACCGTCAAAAACGACATTCTACGGATTATATGATCGTGCATCGAGTTTCGATATGAAACAGCCGTTCAATCTTCCCGCACGATATCTTGAGCGGAAAGAGAAGCTCGATCTCTCGACCCCGCTGAATTTTGTCTGCTCATGCGATATCATCGGCGGCAACTCCGGATCTCCGGTTATCAACAGAGATGGCGAGCTTGTCGGATTGATTTTCGATGGAAATATTGAGAGCCTTGTCGGCAATTTTATTTACAGCGATGAGACAAACCGTGCCGTTGCAGTCCATTCGGCTGCAATGATCGAAGCTTTACGGAAACTCTACGATGCCGGAAAGCTTGCAGACGAACTGGAGGGAAAATCGAAGTAGGAAAAATCATGCTAAAAAGCCGGGACACATGTTCCGGCTTTTTTATCTCTCCACAATGTATTCAATATTAGACCTTCAGTCACCGGTTCTTCCCTGAATACTCCATAAATATTGCTACAGTAACACCACAGAACAATAATGAGTGAGTAATTTAATTAAGATACCCGTTTGCACGGGTATGATAGGTAAAACGCGGGAATGGCATTTCCTTCTTTTCCTTTTCTTCTCTTTTTCTTTTCCTAAGCCTGCGAAATCGACGGAAGTGAACACGGCCAAGAGGAGGCATTGCTTATTCCATCTTCGATCCAAATCCTAAACGTGAAGCGCATCGAGTCCGTAATAGTCATTCCTCCTTGAGAATATATTTTCGATTTCGTCCGACTGCCGATCGGCAGTCGAGATCTCGTCTCGACATCGTCAAGACGGACATGTGTTTCTTTCTGCCACTTTCTTTGCACATTCAAAGAAAGTGGCGATAAATTTATGGATCGAATTAGTGGGTAATTTATTTAAGGTGCCCGCGTGCGCGTATGACTGGCAAAACGTGAGGGAAGAAATTCTAGCGCCGAATTTTTAATCCAAGTGAGATACCGTATTCCGGAATTGCATTATGTTCACCGTAGCGACCGGTGAGAGACAGAGAATAGTTTGCTTCCAAGGGGAATTCCAGGCTGGTTCCAAATCCCCAGTTTTGGTAAATTCCTGTGTTGGCTCCCATCCAAATGCGCGTGCCATTCTGTGCTATCGGCGTCCCCATCCCTATCCGTAAAAGTCCTTTGCCCGTTGTGTAAGGAATTTCGTCCAGACATTTGATTTCAAAAAAGGTTTTTTCCAAATATCCTACTCGTAAACCTGTTGTGCCAAATGAAAAGATTCCATTGTCATAAGCAAAGTCCGGATAGCCGAAAACCGCTAAGCTCCCGTTAGAAGGTATCGCACTTATACTCGCTCCTAATCTCCAGGGAGATTTGAATTTCTGAGTTACACGAAAGCCGGCGTCATAAAAATGTGATGTATGCTCACCGCTGCAATCTTCATATGTATATTGTCCGGTTCCTGCACCGACGTGCCATTCAGTATAGGAAGAATCCTGCGGAGCAAAACCAACAATGTAAGGCGCTAAAAAGAGTATGATGAAAAAACATTTCGACATTCATCCCTCCGTCTGTTGATGAAGTCACGCTGCAGCGGATTTCTCTTCCACTTTGAGAATTTCGTACAGCGTTGTACGTTGCGCCGGAATAAATCCTGATTCCCGAATCATATTCCTGCACTCTTCAGCATCGGTTGTATTGATGAAATTAGCAGCCGCATGCACATTCTCTTCAAGCAACGTGCCGCCAAAATCATCGGCGCCAAAGTGCAAAGCAATCTGGCCGATCTTCTTCCCTTCTGAGAACCACGACGCCTGGATATGTTCAAAATTGTCCAAATAAACGCGTGAGAAGGCGATCATTTGCAGATACCGTGTAAGATGTAGCATAATGCGGAATAATCTTCTCTAAAGGCGTGTTACCGGGCTTAAATGACCACGGAATGAAGGCAGTGAACCCGCCGGTCTCATCCTGCAGCTGGCGGATGGCCTCGAGATGCTCAACAATATCCTCATCTGTTTCGAGGTGCCCGTACATCATAGTTGCCGTTGTTTTGTAGCCAATCTGCTGGGCAATGCGCATGACATTCAGCCAATCGGCAAAAGTGCCTTTTTTACTGCTGATCTTCCTCCTCACACGGTCAGAGAGAATTTCGGCGCCTCCGCCGGGAATAGACCGCAATCCTTTTTCCCACAATTTCTCCAGCACCCCCCGAATCGATAAACCGGAGATTTGCGACATCCCAATAATTTCCGATGTGGAAAAGAAATGCGGATAGATCTCCGGGACTTCCTTCACGGTACGTTCGACAAGTTCGAGATAATATTCAAATGGAATCGTCGGGTCAACTCCGCCCTGGAGAAGCACTGTCGTGATACCTTTCGACGCCGCTTCCTTAAATTTCTGAATCAGTTGGTCGCTCGACAGCCGGTACGCGCCTTCTTCGCCCGGATGCCGGTAGAATGCGCAGAAGATACAATCGATGTTGCAGACATTTGAATAATTCGGATTGGTATCGAGCAAATAAGTTACCCATTGTTTCGGATTTTTTTGGAATCGGATTTCATTTGCCATGTCGCCGAGATCCAATAACTCCGCATTCCTCAACAGAAAGAATCCTTCTTCCCGCGAGATACGAACACCTTCCCGAACCTTCTGATAAATTTCTTCCAATGTCATACCATACATCCTACAAATTTATTTGATAACCCGATTGGTGTCAGGAATTTCTTCCTGACACTTTTCTATGTCATCCTCGTTCGCTTTTTCTGTCAGGATGTAAATCCTGACAGCACATCTAATGAAACGCATCCTACAAATTTATTTGATAACCCGATGCTTTAAGATCTTTCAATAATCCGAAGCTCGCTTCTTCCAACTTGATCACGATCGATTTCGTCAACACGCCCGGCACGTTTTTTGGAAAGTCAACATCTGACATATGAAGAACACAAACACGATTTTTGCCAAGCTTTCCGACGAAATGCCCAAGCTCGAACATTGCATACGCAAGATCGTTCGGGTTGATGATAAAGAAGGCAAACCTTACGCCCGCATCAACCTGAAGCGTCTCAAGCGGAAGCATCTGTCCGTGTTGACGTTCGATATCAATTTCCTCTATTCCAATTTCTCCGAGAAATTGCAGCAACTGCACACGGAGCGGATCATCTGCTTCCCCGACAACATACACTTTACTGGCATGCGCAGCAGCCTGCGGATGTGCAGAAGGTTGAGCGGGTGCCGTCGCTGCAGGTTTCGGAGGCGGTTTCAATATTCGGACTCCTCCGGTGTCTGTTGCAGTCTGAACTGTCGGCGTCTGAAGATCCATTGCCGGAGCAGCCGGAGCCGATGCGAGTTCTGGAGAAGCCTTCACTTTTTCGTACAGTTCACGCAAACAGTTGAGAATCAACTGGGCGGATGGCTGAAAAAAGAATCCGCCTTTTTTATCCCCAAGAATTTTTTGTTTGTACGGAAATCCAATTGGTCCGGATGATTCGAGCGTTTCCAAACATGCTTTGCGCCAATCCAGATATTTATTTTGTAATCGTGCATTATACCCGGAGGCCTCGAATCCTCCTTGCGGCGCTAATTGAGTTCCGCTGGCTATTAACTCTTCATATTTTTTTAGTAATTGTTCTGGCATAGCTCTTCACACGAATAGTATCTCAACTTCTTACTGCTCAGAGTCATCGCGATCCCGATAAATCGGGATCGCAATGACGTGTTCCTTTCTTTTTGATCACTCCCAGATTTCCAGAGAACAAAACATGAGGTTACACACGTTCCAATTTATCAATTTCTAAAAGCAGTTCTTGAAATTCTTCTAATTTCAAATCTGTACTACATCTATATGCGTCATACCTTTGAGGCGTTTAATCTATTATCCGATAAAAAGTCCCACAGCGAGTAAAATCGGTGTTGTCAAATTGATAACTACGTTTAGGCCCATCGAGGGAATCAGGGAAGGGATATTTTCAGCGTTTTGGTATGCACCCCTATAGGCTTTCCAAGCAGGGATAACTGTCAAGAGAGCAAGCAGACTATAACGAGGCAGTAAAACAAAAAACACACCGATCACTACCGAAACATACGCAAGCAGCAAGAAGACGCCATATAGTACGGCACTGGCTTGCCGCCCCATGGTAATCGGGAAATGTTTTCGTCCGATGCTTTTATCGGCATCCACATCAGGAAATTGATTGAGCAGCAGCAAGTCGCTCACAAGAAATGTAGGAGCAAGAGATGCAACAAAAGATGTCCAAGTGTATGAACCTGTCAAACAGAAGTGCGTCCCCATAACCATGAGAATGCCGAAACCCAATCCCGGCGCTATCAAACAGAGGATCGGATTATACGCCCACCAAATAGTATAGGTCACTAATAAGATCAATCCGATGGTGCCAAGCGGCAATAAGAGGAAACCTCGCAGCCATATGAAATAGAACCCCACTACCGCAGTAATAACAAAAGTGATTATGGCAAGATAAAGAGTGCTTTTGTTCATCTCCGGATGTGCCTGAAGTGTGCCGCTGCCGCCGCTGAAGGGTGTGCGTTGAGTTTTAGCGTCAAGTCCGCTTTTAAAATCAAAATATTCGTTAAATGCGTTAGCGCTGATATGACTTGCGAGTCCACCAATAAGAATTATAAGAATCTGGATCCAGCTTATTTCATGGGTTTGCCAGAAGGCCGTTCCCGCGCCTACAGCAACACACGCAGGTGGCAGGATTAAAAACGGTACACGCATAGGGCCAAGCAGTGATTTCATTTTGTTCATGCAATATTCCTCAATAAGATTGATTTTACCATTCTATCATAATCATAATGCCGAACCATGTTGTTCAGGCACAACTCTTTACTTCACAGTCGCTCCTGTGGATATTTCCGATTGGACACCAACGAGTGTTAATGTGCCGGATTCGTCGCTAGCGGCAAGAATCATGCCTTGCGACTCCTGCCCCATGAGCTTCGCAGGTTGGAGGTTCGCGACAACTACGATCAACTTTCCGATTAAATCCTCTGGTTTGTACTGCTGGGCGATGCCTGCAACCACCTGGCGCCTTTCGTTTCCAATTTCAACTTGCAGCTTTATAAGCTTTTCAGACTTGGGTACTTTTTCTGCTTCGATAATTCGTCCGACGCGAAGATCAACCTTTTTAAAATCATCCATCGTGATCGTAGGTTTCAGAGGAGAAATTGGAACGGCTTCAGGATTGTCTCCGCCTTCGAGGAATTTCACAATCTCGTCGATCTGCTTATCCTCAATTTTGGTTATGAGAATTTCCGGTTTGTTCAGCTGGTGTCCTTTTTTGATTCTGAATTCAGATGCAGAATCCCATCCATCTTCTCTCAATGGAATATCGAGATTGAGGAGTTTCCATATTTTTTCGGAAGTGGCAGGTACAACAGGTTCCAACAAAATTGCAAGAGACCGCACTATTTGGATTGCAACATGAAGAGTCGTTGAGCAGCGTTCCGGACTCGATTTCAGTGTCTTCCACGGCTCGCTGTCATTAAAATACTTGTTCGCGGCGCGGGAGAGATTCATCACTTCCATCAATCCTTCGCGAAAGCTGTAATGTTCAAACAACTCACCAATTTTAGACGGTGCTTGTTTCACTGCTGCAATAACTTCTTCGTCAAGCTTATTGAGCGTGCCAAGCTTCGGTACAATGCCTCCGAAATTCTTATCTATGAACGCAATCGTGCGATTGACAAAGTTCCCGGTAATGTCTGCCAATTCATTATTGATGCGTGCCTGAAAATCTTTCAGATAAAAATCACTGTCGCGAGTTTCAGGCAGATTGACAGCGAGAGCGTACCGCAACATATCCGCCGGAAAGAATTTCAGAAATTCTTGAAGATTAATTCCCCAGCCGCGGCTCTTTGAAAACTTCTGACCTTCAAAATTGAGAAATTCGTTTGCAGGCACATTTTCCGGCAGTACATAGTGATCGGTATTGCCGTCATTCCAGGCCATCAGCATCGCTGGAAAAACGATGCAATGAAACACCACATTGTCTTTGCCGATAAATGCAACATACTTTGTGTCTTCATTCTGCCAATATTCCTTCCACGCTTCCGGTTTTCCGTGAACTGCCGCCCATTCTTTGCCGGATGAAATATACCCGAGCACTGCATCGAACCAGACGTAAATTACTTTATCTTCGTATCCTGCAACAGGCACGTGTACACCCCAGTTCAGATCGCGTGTCACCGCACGGTCTTTCAATCCATCTTTGAACCATCCTTCGCAATATCGAAGAACATTGTCTTTCCAACCATCTCTTTTGTTCCGTTCGGCGATGTACGATTCCAATCGCGACTGATATTTCCCCAGCGGAAAGTACCAATGTGTTGTTTCCCTCACAACCGGTGTCGTTCCGCACAACTTGCACTTTGGATCAATGAGTTCAGCTTGATCCAGCCACGTACCGCAATTCTCACATTGATCACCGCGCGCCTGTGTCGATTTACATTTGGGGCAAGTGCCTTCAACATAACGGTCGGCAAGAAACATGGAATCTTGTAAGCAATACAACTGCAGCTCCTTCTTCTCGACCACAATATTGCGTTTGTGGAATTCCCCAAAAAATTCTTTCGCTGTTTCGTGATGCAAAGGAAGCGAAGTACGCGAGTAATTATCAAAACTCATTTCGAATGCTTCGAATGCCGCTTTATTTGCTGGATGGTAGCGGTCGATGATGTTCTTTGGCGTCGTCTTTTCTTTTTCCGCTGAAACAGTAATGGCAACACCGTGCTCATCGGAGCCGCAGAGGAAGAGAACATCACGTTTCTTCATGCGTTGATAACGGGCATAGATATCTGCCGGCAAATAAGCGCCTGCAAGATGTCCAAGGTGCAGATATCCGTTTGCATACGGCAATGCTGCTGTAATAAGGATTCGTTTGAAAGGAGACTTCATATTGACGGTGCTTCCATTATAAATTTCCGTAAATCAATTGCTAACGTCGTTAGAATAAGATGAAGGTAGACATTTTTGTCTAGATGAGCAATCGCCTTCTCGACAGTCTGCATGGAAGCAATGAGATTTGCGTGGTTAAATTTCGTAACAAAATTTTCCATGCTTTTCTTCTCGTCGTCGAGCAATGGCGCTTGCGCGTTCTGCTGCAGAAGGAGCGCATCACGCAGCCATGACTGGAGAAGTTTCAGCCACCGCTCGATACCGGGGCGATCAGAAGACGACGCAAGTTCATCAATTGCATCGATGAGCGTTGCTCTATTCTTGCCAAGTACCAAGCGCAAGAATTCGACAATATCTTTTCGCTCATCGAGCATGTCCAATGAACTCAGTCGCCGTGCATTCCCATAACTTCCATGGGAAAGTTGTGCCGCAAGCCGGGCAATCGAATGATCCACTCCTTCTCTGCTGATGAGAGCACTTTCAATTTCCGCATCTTGCAACGAATCGCACTGGAGTAATTGACAGCGAGAAATGATCGTTGGCAGTAGCTGGTCTTTCACCGATGTGGTCAAAAGGAGAATTATTCCGGGCAGTGGTTCTTCCAAAGTCTTTAAAAGTGAATTACTTGCCTCTGCATTCATCATATCTGCGTTGAGGATGACGAATATTTTTTCCCCTTCTTCCGCTCGGCTCATAGACGCCTCACGCTTGATATCCCGAACGCTATTGATCTTGATAAAGTTTGCTTTTTGCACTTCGATGCGATGGTACGGGTCTTTTGCTTTCCATTGGATCTGTTCCCGCACATCAGCAACCTGTGCTTCGGTAAGTATGGTAATCGGATCGTCACCGGTTTTTTCACTTTTCCCGGTAGGAAGCGCGAATACCAGCTTGGTATTAGGATGCTGAAATGTATCCATGCGTCTGCAATTCCTGCATGTACCGCAAGCTTCTGTGCTCCCGGTCTCACAGTTCATGGCTTTTGCGAATTCGATTGCCAGGGCATCTTTTCCTATTCCCTCAGGTCCATAGAAAAGATACGCATGAGCAATCCGGTGGTTTTGCAGAATTTGCTTCAGCTGTGTTTTGATGCGTTCTTGTCCTATGATTGACGACCAACTCATACGAGATATACTTTAGAATGTGTGACCTATGCCAAGATGGAGAACGCCGTTTTTGAACGTTTCTGGAAAAAATTCTTTTTGTGTAACCCATCTTCTCGTTGCCGCAGCGTCAGGATCATACAATTTCATACCGAAGTCAATGCGGATAGGTCCGGCAATCGTGTTATATCTCAATCCAAATCCAAATGCCATTGCAATTTCACTCAGACTCATCTTCTGAGGTTCTGTCCAGAGGTTACCGAAGTCATAAAAGAAAACGAGTGAAAATTTTTTGAAATCGAGGAACCAAAATGTTCCGGCTTCATTGAGAAGATTCCATCGTGCTTCGATGGTTCCTTCCAGCATTGCATCCCCTCCAAGATTTCTCAGGGAATCAGGCATCGTACCAAGAGTTCTTGCCCTCCAGCCACGAACATCTCCGCTCCCTCCCGAATAGAACCGTTGTGAAAGAGGTATATCCTTCAACGGTGAATTACCGTAAAGAAGCGCTGCCCCTGCTTGCGCGCGCATTGCCCAGATGAGGTCTTGCTTTTTACTTGGATCCAAATACCACTGTCCATCGAGGTATAACTTGACATATTGGGAATAGTCAAGATCCAAGCCGAGCGTTCCGCGAAACGCACGTGGAAATAATCCGCCTTCTTCAATTGAGATAGATTGAAAGAAACCTGCAGACGGATAGAAAATATCATTGCGTTTATCGCGTTGTAACGTGAGCGTAATAAATGAATTGAATTGTTTTATAAAGCCTAATGCTTGATTGTTTGTATCCTGGAGTGTTGCAACTTTTTTTGGATCGCTCAACTGAAGATTCCAATCGATAAAAAGTTTTGTGTAAGTCGCTGTCTGTGATTGGGTACCAAGACGAAAGCTGAGAGTTGGATTATAATATGTAGTCTGTTTATCGAGCATAGCAGAGAAGGCGGCGCTGATACTTGTTTTGTTATTAATGAAGTAGGGCTGAATAACCTGCATCGTCATCTCTGCCCTTGAAACGAGTGAACTGTCCCGCAAAGCGGCAGTGTTAAAAAGCGATAGATATTGTATCGATTGGAGATTGAGTCGGAGACGGATGGAAAAATTCCGTGCACCTCCAAAAAAGTTTCTGTGATTATATCCAATACCAACCAGAATATTAAATGCATTATTTTCGTCGTTCACACCGATTTCCGGTGTCAACTCTTGAAACGGCCGAGTGCGCACAAAAACTCGTACAGGAATACTGGTTATCTCCGACGAGGTATCCGGAAGAGCATTCTCAATTTTTGTCGCTTCAAAAACGCCAAGTCTGTTGAGATTTCTCTCACTCTCTATTTTCTTTCGTTCGCCATAGTATTCCCCTGTTGTAAAATCGAGATGCCGGATCACAATGGTGGAATCTATGCGTTCTGGTGAAGTGGTATCCTGGTCAACAGAAATAGTACCAAACGTATAACGCCTCCCTGGATTAAAGACAAACACAAGAGTAAAATTATCTGTTGAGGCATAATGGCGAGCATCTACAGTAAAAAGTTTCACGTTCACATACCCGTTATTGGCAAATACTTTGATGATACGGCGGGATTCTTCTTCCACCTTATTTTGGATATATGGTTGACCCACCTCAATCTGTTTATTCAAAGTAAGTTCGTCCATGACCTCCGGCGAAAGATTCTCAAATCCCTGATAGATGATCGTATCGATCGATGACCGTCTCCCCTCTTTAATTAAAAAGGTGAGAAACACCATTTCTTTTTCTGGCCGAACACTGATGCTTGTATCAATTTGAGAATGAATAAAACCATTATCCTGATAAAATTGTTTGACCTGATGAAAGTCGGAAGAAAAAGTGATGGGGTCAAAATATTCGGGCTTCTGACCACCAAATATTTCTTTATCGAACCAGTGATATATCCATTTCCATACTACCCATGGAGTTTCACGTGTATTCATGACATTGAGGAGCTGATCGTCCTTCAATGTTTCGTTTCCCTCAAAACGAAGCTGACCGACCTCATATTTCTGTGCCGCAACTTGCGCCAATACAGGCACCGAACAGAGAATACTGAGGAGTATAGTTAAAATAAAATTCTGCATGAGAAATCAGCAATAAAAAAACCCAGCAGGAAAGTGCTGGGCTTCATTCAATACAAACAATCCTGAGGTGCCCTGATGATAAAAAACGAATGTTGTAATTCTAATACTCTTTCTCGTCCTCAAAGAAATAGTCTTCGTCAGTTGGGTAATCTGACCAGATTTCCTCAATACTTTCGTAAGGTTCATCCGAATCCTCAAGCTCTTCCAAATTCTGGATAACTTGACTCGGAGCGCCTGTGCGCATCGCGTAATCGATCAACTCTTCCTTTGTCGCAGGCCAAGGAGCGTCATCTAAATATGTTGCCAGCTCGATGGTCCAAATCATCGTCGGTTCAATCCTTTAAAAATTCTTATTGTGAATTAATTCTGGAAATCACTTGCATGTACATCGTCAAAAAAATAATCTATCGGATTCTGTGCCACGCCGTTCACTCGTACTTCATAGTGAAGATGCGGTGCATTCGAAAGTCCTGAATTTCCGCAACGACCAATGAGTTCGCCGCGCTTCACTCGTTGTCCCTCATGCACGAGAACCTTCGAGAGATGTCCGTACCGCGTCTTCAATGAAAAACCATGATTGATCTCAAGGGTTAGTCCATATCCACCTTGGTGCCCGGTGAACTCTATGGTGCCTTCCGCTGCCGCATAAATTGGAGTGCCTACTTCATTGTCGATATCAATACCTTCATGTTTTCGGAGGATATGCAAGATAGGATGAAAACGCATTCCAAACCCATTCTTATTATAAAATCCATCCATCGGTTTGATCGCCGGAAGATGAGAGAAGCGCACTTTATTCTTTTCGTATGCACCTTCAATTTCTTCATAGCTCAATGCTTGGAGACGCAACTCATGTTCTGCTTGCTCGGAAGTTGAACGCAAATTATTAAGAAGTGAATTTACGCTTATGGAAGATGTAAAATCAATTCGTGATTCAATGCCGCCTGTTCCAGCTTTCCGCAAATCTTCATCTAATTTTGGCAAATCTGCAAGCAGCCGCATTTCATTTCCTTTGTCACCTAAAAGGTTTAGCTGTTTCTGAATGCCATTCAATTGATGCGTGAGAAATTGCAATTGGTTCTGCAATACTCTATTCTCATTGACCAGAGCAGTCTGTTGAATGAATCCCAATCCAAGAACATCACCATAGTGTTGGTTCATAACAATGATAGACCAGAGAACAGCACCGCCCATCAGAAGCCCCGTTACCATAAGGCGGGTTCTAGCCAAACGAACCTCATGGAAGGTTAATGACTTCATTGAAAATTTATAGAGCTTAGTTTTTCTCATATGTATCAAGATTTATCAGTATCAGTGAACGAACACGTCTACAAGTTCAGACTAACTGCTGGCTGAAAATAGGTAATTATCAATTCTTTGTCAAGAATCACCATCACGTTATTCAAAATCGTGGTGAAAATAGTTAATAGCCCTCTTTCCCTTCAATTTTTCGGCAATTGTAGAATCAAGACGCTTTTTAAATTCCTGCGCTGAATCATATCCATATTGCTTAAGGAGATAATCCAAAGCAATCACTTCGACGATGACAGTGATATTTTTACCAGGAAAAATCGGTAATTTGATGTGGGGAAGATTAACTCCCAGAATAGGAATGTATTCGTGATCTAAGCCTGTACGCGTGTATTCCACATCATTCTTCCATTCCTGCAATTCTACAATGACTTCAACGCGTTTTTGAAAACGAATTGCCTGAATACCAAAGATGGAACGGACATCGATCAGTCCGAGACCACGAATTTCCATATAATTCCTTACGACATCCGAACCCGCACCCAACAAAATCCCTTCTCCTTTGCGAGAGACCATAACCACGTCATCTGCGACAAGACGATGTCCTCGTTCAATGAGATCCAACGCTATTTCACTCTTACCGATACCTGAACGCCCTGTAATCAACACTCCAATGCCATAGACGTCCATAAAGGAACCGTGCAAAACAGTTTGAGGTGCAAAATGGTCGTCAAGAAAATCACTGAGGAAATAGACAAACTTTGTGGTTTCCAACGGTGTCGAGATAACCGATACGCGATGTTCCGTTGCAATGGCAATAAGTTCGTCGTCGAGCTTGTTTTCGCTTGTAACAAAAATACAAGGTAAATCAAATTGAAAGATTGTCTGAAATGCTTTGATCCTTTCGGCGAAGGTCAAGTGATTGAGATAGCGGACTTCTGTATTACCAAAAATCTGCACGCGATCGTAGGTGAATAATTCCACATATCCAGCAAGCGCTAATCCAGGCCTGTGAATATTTTTATCCGTGACCTCTTTTTCAAATCCAACATCACCATTGGCTGTCTCTAATGTGAGCCGCTTCTTGAGGACTTCGAACAGAGAACCAACCGTAATATTATTATTCTGTGTTTCTTTCGTATTTTCCAGCGCCATCGTCCCGTCTCCCGGGTTAGTTATTCTTTCTCACGTATTTTTCTTACACCTTTTTTGTCTTTTGTATGAAGTTTTTCTTTGTATTTTTTTAATCGAGTTTTTATTTTTGCAAGTGCTAAATCGATAGACTTTTCAAACTCTTCACTCTTGCCTACACCGGTGAGGACCGCACCATAGACTGTCAGAGATAATTCTGCGATCTTCACACTATTCCGTGCTTTTTCGAAGGAAAAAATAACTTCTGCTTTGATGATGCCATCATAGAAATGTGAAAGCTCCTCAATGGAGTTCTTTGCATACTCCGAGAGCGAGTTGTGTGATTTGAAATGTCTTGAAGTGACTTTGATGTTCATCGCGAATTCTCCGTCTTGCTAGGTGTGCGTATGGATAGGTCGTTCTCCTTGAATCTACGCCTTTGGATGTGACTCCTCATAGACCTTTTTCATGCGGGCAGATGACACATGGGTGTATACTTGTGTGGTAGATAAACTTTCGTGTCCCAACAATTCTTTCACAGCGCGTATATCTGCTCCATGATTAAGCAAGTGCGTTGCAAATGTATGACGCAGCACATGGGGACTCTTTTTCTCAATCTCTGAAACCGCTCCAATGTACTTCCGAACAATTCGACCAACTGCCTGAGGATACAATTTCCGACCTTTTCCGGTTACAAACAGAGATCGCTCGTTGTGTGTTCTCTGCGCTGCCAATAACAAATCTCTTCTTGTGGCAAGGTATTCGTTGATTACTGATAATGCTTTTTTCCCAACAGGCACAAAACGCTCTTTGCGTCCCTTTCCCTTTACTTTGATCAGTCCTTCTTCCTGCTTGAGATCGTTCAACGTAAGATTAATTAATTCACTGAGGCGGATACCAGTACTGTAAAACAGTTCCATGATTGCTAGATCTCTTTTTTTGTGTGGTCCGGTATGATCTGAAGACAAAAAAAGTTTGCTCATCGACTGTTCATCCAAGAACACTGGCAATCTCTTTCCTACTTTCGGCGTGATGAGTACTAACGCAGGATTACCCTCTACGATTTTGTGTCTCCGAAGATATTTAAAAAACGAACGCAGTGATGCAATTTTTCTGGCAACACTCCTTTGGCCAAAACCTTCATCGAGAAGAAATCCAATAAATGCTCTTAACGATTCCTTATGTACTTGGTCAAAAGATTCTATCCTTTCGTTCCGAAGAAATTGAACCAAACTCATCAAATCTGTTTCGTACGAAAGGATTGTATGAGCAGAATAATTCCGTTCTGTTTCTAAATATTCGAGGTAACCTCTGACGATCTTCTCCATAGTCCTTTTCGTTCCGTTACCCTTGCATCTCTTACGCCGAAGCAGCGACTTCTATCTGATCCACTTCCTGCTTACATACCGGACAGACCATGTACTCACCTTTTGTCTGAGAGTATTTCGCCACGACATATTCGTTGCCGCAGGATGTACATGCTTGAGCGACAGGTTTATCCCAAGAAGCAAAATCACAGTTGGGATATTTTGAACATCCATAAAACGTTCGCTTGCCTTTCTTTGTCTTCCGCTCGATAAGATCGCCCTCTTTACATTTCGGACATTTGATACCCATAGAAATGGGTTTTGTATTCTTGCATGTAGGATAATTTGAACATCCAAGAAATGCCCCGAATCGTCCTCCCTTTACTACCATATCACCGCTACAGAGGTCACACTTCCCGCCTACAACATGTTGATGCTTCTCTGCGTCTTCGGCAAGCGGCTTAGTATTCTTGCATCCCGGATACCCTGTGCACGCCATGAATCTTCCGTTCCGTCCCCACTTTGTCACCATCGGCTTCCCGCACAACTCGCACAGTTCTCCCGTCGTTTCCTGCATCGACTTCTTAATAGTGGACGCTAAACCGGAAGCTTTCTCCACTGCATGATGAAAGGGGCCATAAAAATCTTTCATGACATTCAAATACTCTTGTTTACCGGATGCGATCGTATCTAACTCCTCCTCCATTTTTGCAGTAAACTTTACGTTGAATATTTCAGGGAAATGACTGACGAGTAACTTATTCACCTGCATGCCAAGTTCAGAAGCGTACAGCTTCCGTTCTTTCTGTTCAACATATTTTCGATCAACCACTGTTGTAACAATCATTGCATAGGTACTCGGACGACCGATACCGAGCGATTCTAATTCCTTCACCAGACTGGCTTCCGAATATCGACCCGGCGGTTTGGTGAAATGTTGCAGAGGAAGGAGTTCTGTAAGCTGAGCTGCTTGACCTTTCGCTAGATTCGCCGGAAGTTTTGATGTCGGATCGACATCCTCTTGTTCTCCACCGTTCTCTTCCACAATGTCATCATACACCTGAAGGAACCCGCGAAATGTCGGAAGTTGATCGCTTGCCCGGAAAAGATAATCTCCTCCCGTTACTTCCACGGTGATTTGTTCAAATTCTGCCGGTTCCATCTGGCAAGCGATGAAACGATTCCAGATGAGTTCGTACAGCGCAAACATATCTTTATCGAGATACTTCTTCACAACTTTTGGTGTGAGTTTGACAGAAGTAGGCCGAATGGCTTCATGCGCATCCTGAGATGCCTTTCCTTTCTTAAAAAGACGCGGCTCTTTCGGTAGGTACTCTTTACCATAATTATTGTAAATATATTCTCGTATGTGCGCTACTGCTTCTTCGCTCAAACGAGTAGAGTCGGTACGCATATAGGTGATGAGTCCCGTCAGTCCCTCTTCACCGATTTCCTGACCTTCATATAACTTCTGTGCTAACATCATTGTCCGTTTAGAGGACATCCGAAGTCGCTTCGCCGCTTCTTGTTGCAGCGTACTGGTAATAAAAGGCGCTGGGGCATTTCGCTTGACCGGTTTTCGAGAGACACTCGTAATTTCATATTGTTGTTTCCGGACGTCAGCGATATACCCGTTGGTCGTTGTTTCATCAGGCATTCGAGGATCATCACCTGCAACCTTAACAAGTTTTGCCAGAAATTTATCGTCACGCTGAGTTGTGAATTCTGCCGTCAACGACCAGTATTCTTCCGGCACAAACTTCAGAATGGATGCTTCCCGTTCGCAGATCAACCGCAGTGCTACTGATTGAACCCGCCCGGCCGATAGACCGTAATACATCGTCTTCCAAACGAACGGCGTTACTTTGTATCCTACAATCCGATCCATTGCACGCCGCGCTTGCTGAGACATCACCATGTGTGTGTCGATCTTCTTCGGATGCGCCATGCCATCTTTGACACCGATTTCTGTGATTTCATGAAACAGTACGCGTCGAATGTGCTTATTGACATCTTTTACCTCATCGGCGATATGCGCAGCAATTGCTTCGCCTTCGCGGTCCGGATCAGTTGCGATAAATACTGCTTTTGCTTTCGCTGCTTTTTCTTTGATTCGGGCTACAATATTTTCTTTTCCTACGATAGTTTCGTATACCACTGAAAAGTCGTTATCGATATCAACGCTCAATTTGCTTTTTGGAAGATTTTTGATGTGACCAACAGAAGCTTCAACAATATACTCTTTCCCTAAATATTTGTTGATGGTTTTTGCTTTGGCGGGAGATTCTACAATAATAAGTGATTTTTCCATACTGCCTATTCTTCAGTGAATCGTATCATTCATACCAAGTGAAACCTGTCCATTGCTGCCTTCCATATCAAATAAATATCCAGCAACAAAGGATTTCATTTCCGGTAATCCTATGGTTGTAAATCCTGCCGTCATAATTCGTTCGATGATGGTTTCAACATCAATATTGTTAAAAAGTCCAAGCTGCTGACATTGAATCAAATAACCATATGCTTGCGATTCAACGACCATCTTCTCAGTATCATTCAACATGCGATGCGATGTGCTAGCTCCGCTGGTAACATCTGTCATGGATTTTCCCAGAGAGAGACGTTCAAAGAGCCATGAAAATGCCGATGAAATTTCGCTTTGCGTATAACCATCACGCGTCAGCGACGATACATCCACATCACTGAGACGCTTATTGGAACGCAATTCACTTACCAGATATAATATTATTTCCACAATCCGTTCTTGCATAACTCCTTACTTCCTTTTCTTTTTCTTCATCAATTCTAAATATATATCCTCACGCTCACTCATCTTTTTCTTTCTGCCTCTTGTTGTGTCATCGTACCCAAGCAGATGAAGCGCACCGTGGATCAGCAGTCGACGCGACTCTTGAGTGTATGTCACACCATATTCACGGGCTTGTTTTCGCACCGCATCCAAATTAATATAAATTTCCCCTTCCACGCCGCCATCTTCTCCAAGCGGAAAGGCAATTACATCGGTTACATAGTCGTGCTTAAGAAAGTCCCGATTCATCTTCCTGATAGAACGGTTATGAGTAAAGACGATTGCGAGTGAAGGAAGTTCCTTCCCTTCTCCCCGATAGACAAGATACAACGCACGGAGAACATCCCCGCTGGAAAACCGCAGATGAGGATGGTTGGTCGATATAAGAATCATTCGCTGCGTCATCTCCGCTTCTGACTCCTTCCCCGCACATGTTCCGATGGTTTCTTGTGAACTTGCGGTGGAAGAATCGATTCGGTCAATGACAATGCAATACCCGAGAGCATCACTTCGGGTCCCAGTTTTGTAAAATCACCGGATAATATTTCCCGATCAACATTCGCGTAGAGCGAGCACCCGCCTTCGCGTTCAATGGTTAAGCCGGAAAGTTTTCCATCTGACTCTCCGATAAAAGTAATTTCTCCTAACATCTTACTGACAACATACCCCGTACAGAAATGCAACTGCAGATGCGCCGTAGAGGTATAGACCGAGATGAGACTTCCTTTTCGATTACCGATTTCAATATTGGAATAAATCTCTACTGCCAGTTTCCTCTGCTGTTTTTTATTTTCAATTTCAAAACGCATGCTGCTTCCAATATGCTTCGGTTTGACCTCCAGCACTTGTGCCAACTTTTGAAAATCTTTTTGTTTGAATTCGAATGTCATTCTTACTTGTCTCAAAGAAAATCTTTTAATTCATGTTCCATTTTTCTACAATTGCTCTCCGCATGTCCACATCCACTGCTCTACGATAAGCACTCAGAGTACAAATAACCATCGCCAATATACATTCCGCCTCAGTGAATGTCAAGTTCAGATAGAAATTGTTGTATTCTCAACAGCAGCTTCACACTCGAATTTGTATCCCCTGCTTCTGATCTCCTTTTTACATTTTTTTAGAATGTCATCCACTTTTTCGTCGCTATGATTCTGATCGTGATGAAAAATATACAATCGCCGCACATTCGCTTCCGCTGCCAATCGAAGCGAGAAGAGATAATCCGAGTGTCCCCAGCCAATGCGATCAATGTATTCTTCTGGCGTATAAGTCGTGTCATGAATCAGCACATCCGCGCCCCGGCAAAAATCAAAGATACGTTGGTTGGGATCGCCGGTGCTATCACTCATAAATTTTTCTTTTACCTTCGGCTCAAAATTACTCATCAAAGCCGCTGATGCCCTATCAAACGGCTCGTTGTCGCTGATGTAAATGAGTGACTTTCCTTTATATTCCACGCGATACCCAAGCGAGAATCCAGGATGATTCACGTAGATCATCTTCACCAATGCATCATACACTTTCATTTCACCTTCTTCCCTGATTGGTACAAATTTGATCTTCGCCTTAAGATCATGAAGCTGTACCGGGAAATAGATTCGGTTCATTTGTTCCGAGATGATTTCGTTCAGCGGTTTCTCGGCGCGATCTGTCCCAATAATTGTCAACTCGTTGCCGGGAATGAATGCCGGCTTGAAAAATGGAAATCCCTGAATGTGATCCCAGTGCGGGTGTGAAATGAAAAGATGCGCTTTGACGGATTCTCCCTTATTGATTAAATAATCCCCGAAACTACGGATCCCTGTACCAGCATCGAAAATAATAAGCCGATCGTCATCCAGACGGAGTTCCAAACATGGGGTATTGCCGCCATAGCGAACAGTATGCTTTCCAGGAGTCGGAATGGAACCACGCACACCCCAAAATGTTAGTTTCATAGTATGTCTCTTTGGTTATTCATGATCGATAGTTATCACAATAGCGAACATAGTTCGCAGCCGACCGATGTAAAAATTGTTTTTCTTCTTCCGTAAGAGGTCGTTTAATTTTTGCCGGAACTCCGGCAACAAGCATTCCTTCTGGAACATTAAATCCTTCCAGCACCATCGCCCCGGCAGCTACAATAGAATTTCTGCAAATACGAACACCATCTAGCACAATCGCTCCCATCCCGATCAAACAACAATCGTCAACAGTGCATCCATGGAGAACAGCGCTGTGTCCAATAGTTACCTCCGAGCCGATATGAAGCGGTGCAGTTTTCGTCGTCACGTGCAAAACCGCATTATCCTGAACATTCGTACATGCACCGATACGAATGTAATTTACATCACCACGAACAACCGCATTAAACCAGATGCTGCTCTTCTCTTCAATCTCCACGTCACCGATGATTCTTGCACCTTCAGCAACAAATACCGAAGGATGAAGACGCGGTATTTGCCCCCGATATGGAATTAAATCGCTCAATTCTCTGTCGTTGCTTTTGGGGGCATCCAATCGCCGCGTTTCCATTTCCTTAATTCCACGCGAACGCTTCCTACAACCACTTTCATTCGTGCGGTTATAGGAATACCAGCAAGATCGTTGCTAAAGACTCCTTCAAAGGCACCGGTCAAGCCGAATACTCCGACAAATTCTGCACGTCCGTCCAGCTTGACAACATCTATCGGATAATCAACCGCTTCAATCTCTTCTTCCAAGTTTTCAATGCCCAAATTTATTTTTGTTGTCACTTCGTTTGTATCGATGAAGGTTGGAATACTCTTCTGCCTTCTCTCTAGTACATGTTCTCGTGCGTAATAGAACAGTGATAACCCATCCTGACATTCTGGTGTAATAGCAACGGTGTCTGTACCGTTTTGTTTCCGCTCACCTGATGGCAATCTTTCTCCCCATTCGAAGTACATCTTGTTTTTCTTGTAATCGAAACTCATCTTCCGATAGGTCACTTTTTTACTCGTGCTGTCTTCGCTCACCCATCCATAGGAAAATGCATCCTGATCAATTTCACTATAGAAGCGGACATGCAGGTCAACCAGCCAACTGAGTGATGGATTCGAATCCATGAACGCAGAGGCATGGTACACTGTCCTTCCATTTCGTTCTTCTTTATCTGTTACTCTGAAAATTATTTTCCCGATATTGAAGAACGAATAATGAACACTATACTCCAATTCTTCTCCCACTTGAAGCATTCTCTTTATCGGAGGTGTTGTCGACTCAACAGGATTGACGGAAGAGTCCTGGTTTTGCTTTGAGAAGCAAAAAATAGTTTGTGAAACTATGAGTACAGCAATGGCACTACCACTCAGAACCCGCAGCGATTTCATTCTAATCAAATTATCTCTTATTCTAGTTTAGCAATTTTCTCTGCTTCCGGGAAGAGAGTTAACGCCTTCCGTATTTGATTATCGACACCTGCCAAAATACCAATAGATCCCTCGAACCCAAAAATCATTTGCGCTATTTCCGCTTTGAGCCGTGCTTTCAAGAAATCGATATCTTTCAAATATTCTTTCTCCTCGATTTTAATTTCTTTGCTCTCAACAAACCTGCGAAACTCATTCATGAATTCTTCCGATATGACATATTTCAATTTATACTCTTCATAGTGTTTATCATACTTTTTTCTCAGAGCAAACCCCGGTCCTTCCATATATATTTTGATAAAGTCATAGAAAAGGTTCTTACGAAAAATTGTCAAGACCAATCCAGTTGCCCTTTCAGATTTGACAACATAATCCGGTGTAATGCCTCCACCACCGAGGACAGTTCGTCCGCCATTTGTTTTAAAAATGGGAATAGTTGTATCAGGCTTCGCGTCATGTTTGTGCTCGAGATTGTATCCTTCTTGCTCATCCCGCTGAAAAGCTTCCATTTGATATTCATCTTTGTCTTTCCCTTCATACGACCTCTGGATCAGCCGCCCGCTCGGCGTATAATACCGTGCAACAGTGAGCCGGAATGCCGAACCGTCCTGCAACGGCCACTGCCTCTGAACCAATCCCTTGCCAAACGATGTCTCACCCACGATCAAACCGCGATCCCAATCTTGTATCGCACCTGCTACTATTTCGCTTGCGCTTGCAGAGGCATTGTTGACAAGAATAATCAGCGGAAGTTTTTCATATGGTTCACCTGTTTTCGCAGAATATGTTTCTTCAAAGTCGGGTTTTCGAGCTTTTGTGTAAACTATTCGGTGCGGGTTTTCGGTTGTTCCTCCGTCAAGGAATTGATCGACCATACGAACAGCTTCTTCTAAATACCCGCCGCCGTTGCCTCGTAAATCAAGGATGAGCTTTTTCATTCCATCTTCGTGGAGCTTTTGAAGCGCTTTTTCCATTTCGGTGTGTGTTGTCTCTTTGAATTGATTCACGAGAATATATCCTACTTCCTTATCCAGCATAAATGCAGCATCGATACTCGTGATCGCAATCTCATCGCGGATAATAACGAACTCAAGGATTTCCTTTACGCTCGGGCGTACTATGGAAATCTTTACTCTCGTGCCTTTTGGTCCACGGAGAGTGTGCATCACTTGTTGATCTGTCCATTTAATAGATGACGTATCGTTGATCTTTACGATACGATCATTTGAAATGACGCCCATACGTGCCGATGGTCCGCCGCCGATAGGCTCAATCACGGTGATCGTGTCATTCAGAACGCGGAAAGAAATTCCCACCCCTTCAAACTTTCCCTTGAACTTCTCCATTACATCTTCATATTGCTTGGGGGGGATATATACCGAGTGCGGATCGAGTGTATTCAGCATTCCAACAATCGCTGCATCGGTCAGTTTTCCTGTATCAACATCTTCTACGTATGCCTTGTCTGTGGCACTGAGAACATCTCCAAACTTCTTAATCTGTGTGTAGATGTTGTCGGCAGAAACCAGCTTGTCGATTCCCATGCCTGCAAAAATACTGATAACGACCAATGCCGCGAGAGTAGCCAAAGAAAATCTTTTCTTCATCACTTTTTCCTTTAGAATTATCAACTCATTTTCAATATAGTTCCATTGATTCAAAACTATACTTTCTATCACTTTGAATAATAAGGTACGTGAAATCGATGGAAAATCAAACAACAGCCATCATAGACTTTTTTTAATTACGGATATTCATTGAGAGAGTTGCTGTTTTATGCATGTCACTTTCACAGCTCATCTTTTCTTAGCGTTCTTCGGATTTCATTTGTGGGAAGAAGATGACATCCCTGATCGAATCCTGATTCGTCAACAACATAGTAAGACGATCGATACCGATACCCAATCCCGTTGTTGGGGGCATGCCATATTCAAGAGCGCGAAGGAAATCTTCATCAAGCACTTGCGCTTCTTCATCACCACGATCAAGGAGTTTCATCTGCTCTTCAAATCTTGATCGTTGATCAAGCGGATCGTTCAATTCAGAAAACGCATTGCATAATTCCTTCCCGTTCACAATTGCCTCGAAGCGCTCAACTAATCCCGGCTCCATGCGGTGCTTCTTTGCGAGCGGTGACATCTCAAGCGGATAGTCGGTGATGAATGTCGGTTGGATTAAATGCGGTTCTACTTTTTCGCCGAAGATTTCATCAATGATCCCGCCTGCACCTATTTTCGGATCTACTTCGATGTGCAATTCTTTCGCGATCTTTCGCAACTCATCTTCCGCTTTGCCCCTGAGATCTTTGCCGGTCTTTTCCTTGATAGCATCAAACACCGTTATTCTTTTCCAAGGCGGCGTGAAATCAATTTCATGATTTCCTACTTTCGCAATCGTCGTTCCGTTGATCGCCATTGCTATCGTTGAAACAAGTTCTTCCACCAAATTCATCATCCAGCGATAATCTTTGTAGGCAACGTAGAGTTCCATCATCGTAAACTCCGGATTGTGCGTCCGATCCATGCCTTCATTGCGAAAATCTTTGGAAATTTCATACACCCTATCATAGCCGCCGACAATGAGGCGTTTAAGATACAACTCATCTGCAATACGCATATAAAGCTTGACATCGAGTGCATTATGATGAGTAACAAATGGTCGAGCAGATGCGCCCCCGTAGATTGGCTGTAAAACAGGCGTTTCCACTTCAAGATACCCACGCTCATCTAAAAACCTGCGAAGAGTACTGATGATCTTTGCCCGTTTTACAAACACTTGCCGCACATTCTGATTGACTGCAAGGTCGAGATACCGTTGGCGGTAACGTAACTCCTTGTCCGAAAACGGGTCATAGACAATTTTATTCCCTTGTTCATCAATTTTTTCTTTAGCGATAGGCAAAGGCCGAAGAGATTTTGATAAAAGGATAAATTCCGATGCATGAATCGATACTTCTCCCATCTTCGTTCGAAAGACAAATCCCTTGATACCGACGATGTCACCGATATCCATCAACTTGAAAGCATCGTACACTGCGCCAAGATCGTCTCGTTTCAAATACGCCTGTATTCTCCCCTGCGAATCTTGAATGTGACAGAATGATGCTTTCCCCATCCTGCGAATGGACATAATCCGCCCTGCTATTGCTACCATGCGCTGGGGAGCATCATCACGAAATTGTTCGATAATTTGAACAGAGAACGCATCTCTGTCAAATTCATATGGGTATGGATTGATGCCGAGTTTAGTCAGTTGTTCTAATTCTTCCCGACGACGAAGCATCAGCACATTCAAGTCTTCAGGTTCGTGTTCGGTCGATTGAGTTTTCTTTCCGTCGGTCATTATTCTTCCAAATTTCAGATTAATTGAAGAGTCTGGTAAAATTTTTGTTATGATAAAAGATTAAGTCTATCAGGATTACACCTGCCGTAGAGTGCAGTGAGCTCATAGAGTCGATTCGCCGAATCAGTTCCGACTTGATCCCAAGTAAAACGCCATTCCCAATTCCCTTCGATTGTGCCTGGGATATTCATTCGCCCCTCACTACCAAGTCCAATGACATCTTGATACGGAATAACTGCAATATCTGCCACTGATTCCAAAGCAAGCTTTATAAAATCCCATTGAATTTCTTTCCCATCCGTTTTACAATATCTCCTGACAAAATCGCGTTCATGATTCGATGTTTTTTCATACCACCCGCGCGTTGTATCATTGTCATGTGTGCCGGTGTAGACAACACAGTTTGGTTCGTACCGATGAGGAAGAAAAGCATTCTCGGGTCCGCTGTTGAATGCAAATTGGAGTACTTTCATACCTGGAAATTCCAATTTCTCACGCAACGCATGCACTTCCGTTGTAATAATTCCTAAATCCTCAGCAATGATAGGCAATGTACCTAGTTTTCGTTGAACATTCTTAAAGAATTCCTCACCCGGCCCTTTCACCCATCTACCTTTTTCTGCAGTCTCTTCTTCTTCGGGAATCTCCCAATATGTTTCGAAACCCCGAAAATGGTCGATGCGAAGAACATCAAACAACGCAAATGTCTTTCTGAAACGTTCGATCCACCATTGATACTTGGTTTCCTTTATAACATCCCATCGATACAGTGGATTTCCCCATCGTTGCCCTGTTTTACTAAAGTAATCCGGAGGGACTCCGGCAACAACCGTAGGCATTCCATCTTTATCTAAATGAAACTCCTTAGGATGCGCCCAAACATCTGCACTATGATAAGCGACAAAAATGGGAATGTCTCCAACAAATATTACATTTCTGTCATTTGCATATTTCTTCAATAAACTCCACTGTCGAGCGAAACACCACTGTGTGAATTTGTGGATGGCGACGCTATCGTGCAATTCTTCAGAGGCTTTCTTCAGTGCATTTGGCTCTCGATGCGCCAGATTAGCATCCCAGGAAGACCATTCCTGCTCGCCATGCTTATGATTAAGCGCTTGAAAAAGTGCATAATCATCCAACCATGACTTTTCAGCCGCACAATACAGAACATACTGCTTCATATCTTCTGAAGTTCCTTGTTTAAAAAATTGCTCTGATGCCTTCGCAAGCATCCTCATTCTGAAGTCTGTAACTTCTGAATAATTAACTCGATAAGCTGAAAGACCTTGAGTGATACAAAGGTCTTCTTGAGTCAGCCAGCCATGAGAAACAAGTTCCTGCAGATCAATAAGTAACGGGCTTCCTGCAAAAGCGGAATGTGACATATATGGAGAGTTTGCCAAGCCTGCCGGACCAAGGGGGAGCATTTGCCAGATGGATTGACCTGCTGCAACTAACCAATCAACAAAATGGTAGGCTGGTGCACCAAGATCCCCTGAACCAAATTGTCCGGGTAATGATGTAGGATGGAGAAGAATACCACTGCTACGAGGAAATCTCATCGATCTCTTTTCTGCTTATTGCGCCAGTGAGTTTTTTAAGTTTGTTGACCTCGCTTCGGGTTAAATATCTCGAACTTCCGCGCGAAAGCCCAAGCGGTGTGAGCCCTGCAAAAGAAACGCGGTCAAGCTGGCGTACATCGTGCCCGATGACCTCGAACATTCTCCGCACTTCACGATTTCGTCCCTCCAGAAGCGTGAGCAGCACTTTCTTTCGTTTGGAGCCCTCAATCATTTCTGCAGTGCTTGCCTTTGCCGGACCATCTTCAAGACGAACACCTTTGCGAAGCTTTTTCAAATCCTCATCGTTCACTTGACGATCGAGCGTTACACGGTACATTTTTTCAATTTCAAACTTCGGATGGATCAATGCATTTGCCAGATCGCCGTCATTCGTGAAAAGTAATACACCTGTTGTATTCCTATCTAATCGGCCGACCGGAAAAATACGCTCCTTCACGCGAACATATTTCATGACGGTCGTACGTCCTTTTTCATCGCTCGTCGTTGTGATGGTATCTTTCGGTTTATTTAAAAGGATATATACAAGCTTCTCTTCGAGATTAACCAACTCTCCGTTGATAGAAATCTTGTCTTTGCCGACATGTACTTGAACACCCAATTTGTGTACAACACGACCATTCATCTTTACTGCACCGGATAGAATCAAATCATCATTCTTTCTTCGTGAACCAATACCCGCCATGGCGAGATAACGGTTCAGGCGAACAGTTTCTTTATGAAACCCTGGATTTTTTCTTTCCATACCTTCCAACGTTTTGGTTGTTGACTATTTTCTTCTACTGCCGCGCTTGCCTCTGCGAGTCCAACCGCATGTTCGGTCTTGACTTTTATTATATCTGTTTCGATTGCCTGTTCCGGTATAACGTCTACCTCCACTTCACTCTGAGAGATTTCGGCAATCGGATCAACCACCAATTCGTTCGGCACTTGAATAGAATTTTCTTGCTCGTCAACTTCTTCCTGAATGTTTTCCTGAGACGAAATGAACGTCAATTCCACTTTGGGTTCTTCCTCTGTAATAAGCGGAGCATGTAATTGTTCTACCGGCGGTACATCATCCGAATTGAATATGATCGTTTCCTGTCCTGCTTCTTCTAGGAGCTTGCGATCCACAACAGGCACAATTCTGATTTCACGTGTCTTTTTGCTCTGAATTATTTCAACATCTTTCTCTTCAAGGCCAGGTTTCTTCTTCGGAATATGCGGTAAGCGCGACTTGAAGTCTTCCTGTTCCTTCTTCATAAGCTCTGCGCCTTCTTGAGCTTCCAACATTCTGCGTTCGGTCTCGAATTGGCTTTCACCAAGAATCTCTTCAATCTCTCTTGGACGCGGGAGATCGGTGATATCGTTCAATCCAAAATGTTTTAGAAATTCCTTTGTTGTGCCATATAAAAGCGGACGTCCGACACTTTCCGCACGTCCCGTTACCGTAAGTAATTCTTTTTCCAATAAAGTCTTGAGCACATAATCGCAATTCACGCCGCGGATTTTCTCGATCTCCGCCTTCGTGACGGGCTGTTTGTAAGCTACAATCGCAAGTGTTTCCATACCGGATTGCGAAAGCTTTCGTCGTCCCTGTTCCTTATAGAGCTTCCCTAGCCACTCTGCATAATCAGATAATGTTGCGAACTGATATCCACCTGCAATTTGCACAATGCGATACGGTCGATCGTTTTTTTCATACTCTAAGTTCAGATCTGTTACACTTTGCCGAATGGTCTCCGGTTCAATTTGTTTTAATCCGTTATTTCGCGCATCATCACCTTGATAGATCGCACGAATCTGGTTGATCGAAAGCGGTTCCTGCGCTGCAAAGATGAGCGCTTCCACCAACGCCTTCAGCGTTGTCGGAATTTTCAGTTCTGCTTTTTCTATCGTTGTTTGTTCTTGCATCAATTTATATTTCTCATGATCGAAAGTTCACCGAACGGCTGCAACTGGCGGATGATAAGTTTTTTTGAGCGGATGACTTCGAGCAAAGCAATGAATGTTACGATAATGCGAACTCTTTCTGTAAAGTCTTTCACCATTTCATAGAATGTTGCCTCTGAACGCCGTGAGAAGAAATCTTCAATATAGGCAATCTGTTCCTCGACAGTGACATTGATCTTTTCAATTTCGTGAATAAACTTCTTCGGCATCCTATCCATTGCAAATTTAAATGATGCAATAAGGTCAAAGAATGTCACATCACGAATCAAATCTTCGCCTGTCTCTTCTTCTACCGCATGTTCGTCGGCAGAATGATATCCGCGGTAACATACTTTCATTTGTTCATCTTCACGCCTCTTCATCTCCACCGACATTTCTTTAAAGCGCTTGTATTCCACCAACCGTTGTACCAAATAAGCGCGCGGGTCTGCTTCTTCTTCTTCGCCCGGTTCCGGTGGAAGAAGTAATCTGACCTTAATTTGCATCAGTTCAGCCGCCATAACTAAGAATTCACCTGCAATTTCTAAATCGAGTTGTTGCATGTAATGGAGATATTCTAAAAATTCCTTCGTGATTCGAGCAATTGGAATGTCGTAGATATCCAATTCATCCCGCTTGATGAAGAAAAGCAAAAGATCCAGCGGACCTTCAAAGTCAAGGAGTTTAATCGTATACATAGTTACCCGAGCTTCATTGCTTCATGAACTTCAGCCATTGTCTGTTTCGCGATTGCTTTGGCTCGCTGTTCACCGTCTGCAAGAATATTTTTTACTATATCTATATGCGATTCATAATAGGCGCGCTTTTCACGGTTTGGTGCCAGTGTGTCGATAATTTTTTTTGCACAGTTCATCTTGCAATCCACGCATCCGAGTTTTCCGCTTTCACAATTGGCGCGAATCTCCGGCACTTCTATCGGATTAAATTTATTATGGTACGCAAACACCAAGCACACATCCGGATGTCCCGGATCACCTTTTCGTATTTTCTGCGGATCCGTGACTGCGGTTTTCAATTTCTTTGTGATTGCTTCCGGTACATCCGATAGCAATATCGTATTGCCAATTGATTTGCTCATTCGTTTACCATCGAGCCCGGGTAGACGTGCAAACTTTGTGATCTTCCCCTCTGGTTCCGGAAATACTGGTGCGTATTGGGCATTGAAACGCCTTGCAATCTCGCGTGTAATTTCGATATGCGGTAATTGGTCTTCACCTACAGGAACAAGATCGCCTTTGTAGAGCAAAATATCCGCAGCCTGCAACACCGGATACCCAAGATGTCCATAGACTACGCTGTCTATCTCGAGATCGCGAATTTGTTCCTTCAGAGTCGGGTTCCGCTCAAGACGTGCCGTTGTGATGAGCATCGAGAAAATCAAATGTAATTCAGCATGTTCTTTGATCTGTGATTGTCTGAACATCGGACTTTGCTCAGGTTCAAGTCCGGCGGCAAGCCAATCGATGAGCATATCGATGGAATTATCGTAAATTTCAGAAGTATCTGGATTTGTTGTCAGCGCATGATAATCTGCGATGAGATGATAATTTTGGTATTCACCCTGCAATGCAACCCAGTTTTCGAGAGCGCCTGTAAGATGACCAAGATGCAGTTTGCCTGTAGGGCGCATTCCGCTCAGGATAATTTTTTTCTTCTGACTCAAAAGAACAAGAGACTCCTTTTGATGAAACAGTAAACAGTTTTCAGTTGTCAGTAATCAGAAAAATTAAATTGATAACTGACGACTGAGGACTGATAACTAACAACTAATTCATAAACAAATACGGCTTCCAATGGTCATCCACAGTGCCGACGAAATGGCGGATAAACATCACGTGGTTGGGACGAATCGGTCTGCGGAGGAGAGTCATCTGTGATTCATGCAAAGTTCTGTCTCCTTTTTTGTTGTTACAAGAGACACACGCTGCCACCAGATTTTCCCACGAATCTGGGCCGCCCTTCGCTCTTGGGATAATATGATCCACGGTGAGCATGGTGTCAGTTCTCCCGCAATATTGACAACTATGTCCATCGCGGCGCAAAATATTCTTGCGTGAGAGGACAATCTTTTTATAAGGGACGCGAACGAAAACACAGAGGCGAACTATGCTTGGATAGGGCATCGTCAAATAGACAGAATGCAATTTTTTTCCATCGCACGCCGCAATCAACTCAGCTTTGCCTAAATACAAGAGGATGACAGCTTTCTTGACATTACAGATGCTTAATGGCTCATAATTATGATTGAGCACCAATACTTTTCGGCTTAGTTTTATGCTTGTACCGATGGTTTCTGCGAATATACTGAAGACCTATGCACCTCCTTTTGACCAATTGAGCTGTTAGCTCATATCTTTCTTGAGGTATTTCGTTCTTTCCATTGAAAATATAGCATATTCCACAGCCAGAGTCAAGATTAGAATGGATTTGAGATTGTAGAGATATGAGGAATAAACTATCTCAGACCAAGGTTCGGGGTATTCTATCTGTTTTTCTGGATTCTCGATTAGCTGGAAAGCTGATAATGTATTACGCTTCGCGTGATTCAATTCTACGCCTCCGGCTGGGAATGATAGTACTTTCTTTTTTATCCACTTGTCATATTCGGCACACAACACCTTGTCATTCCCGCACCTAAAGTTAAAAGATGCCCGCAGTTACTTAGTTAGGCTATACGCTTGCCAAAAATTTTCAAACTTCTTTCCACACCGTCTAATGAAGCAATATTGGGAAGTGTTGCCCAGACTTCAAAGCCAAAACGTTTAAATAATTTTATACTTGGTTCATTATGGGCAAAAATATATCCCAGGATTGTCTTCACACCAAATTTTGGAGCTTCATCTATTGCATGGCGCAGCACCTGCTTACCCAATCCTTTGCTTCTGTGCACAACGTCCAGATAAATACTTAGCTCGATAGTCGCATCATACGCCGGCCTGCCGTAGAACGATTGAAAACTGACCCAACCGATGATTTCACTATTTTTGTTTTCGACAACCCATAAAGGACGTTTATTGGGAGTGTGTTCATGAAACCATCGTATTCTGCTTTCTACTGAGATAGGTTCTGTGTCGGCAGTGCCAGCCCTGTCTGCGCTGATGGTATTTTTCTTTCTATACGAAACGCTCTCACCGACGGGCATTTATGAAATGATTATCATGTTCACTGCCAACTGTGTGGATTTTATTTCGCGAATGGCTCTATTATGACTGGCTATTGTCGGAGCTTGTGCCGCGGTGGCCGGAGTTAGAATTCTCTTTCTTCGGTAAATCTGTCGGGAGATGTTGAGATAAAATCGTCCCGCGTTTATCTTTGATTTTTGACAGATAGCCTCCATACAGCTTTTCTGCACATGTCGGACAAACACCATGGCTGAAGGTTGCTTCAGAATGCTCATTAATGTATTGTTCCAGTTGATTCCAGTACCCTTTATCATCGCGTATTTTTTTACAGTTCGCGCATATCGGAATGAGACCATTGAGTACTTTGATCTTCGACATTGCTTCTTCAACATTTACTTTCAGTATTTTTTCCCGCACTATGAGGCGCCACACGCGAAGTCGATGTATACCAAGACCCGATAGGATAGCCACAATTACCATAAGGCCACGAAACCAATTCGTCTGATAGAAATACGCAGCGATATTCAATTCCAATGCTGCGCCTTTCCAATTCCATACACCGTCGTTATTGCATGCAATGACCTTGAATGTATATTTCCCATGAGGAATATGGGTGTAAGATGCCACGCGTCGTGTGCCAGCATCAATCCAATCTTTGTCATAACCAGCAAGCATATATTTGAAGCTTATCAGCTGGGGTGCTGCATAACTCAGTGCGGTATAGTGAAACTCTAGTTCGCCTTGCCCCGGTCCTACTTGTATCAAACTATCAATAGCTACTTCCTCGTTGTTGACAAAAGCGTGCTCTATAAACACAGGCGGAATAAGTGTGCTCTGTCCGGCTGTTGCAGGGTCTATGATTACTACACCATTGAGTGTTGGGATCCAAAGTTTCCCATCATACGTGCGAATCCCCGCAGGCTGCGAACTTCCATTACATTTTGTGCTTATCATACCGTTATCTTTACCAAACACTGTACAATGGATTTTTTGGATCTTCCCCTCAGTAAAATCATTAAGCTCTTTCTTGTTGACACGGAAGACCCCCCGATTGCTCGTCATCCAGAGATTATTTTGCTCATCCGGAAGAATTTGGAATACACCGTTATTGTACAGACCGTCTTTCGTGGTATATGAGTTGAAGCGGCCATCTTTGAATCTACTTAGACCACCACCAAATGTGCCAATCCAGAGAATATTGTTTTCGTCCTCGAAGAGAGAAAAAACTTCGTTGTATGCAAGCCCGTCTTTTGCGGAATACCGTGTCAGCTTCCCGTCTTTGAATCTGTGTAATCCGTTATCGGAACAGATCCATAAATTTCCATCGTGGGTCTCCAGAATAGTCCGGATACCATTACTCCCCAAACCATCCTTAGTTGTATACGTTGTGAACTTGCCATTCTTCAATGTATTGAAACCACCAAGTGTGCCGATCCAAAGAGTATGATCCCTGCTCAGGAAGAGGCTATATATAAAGTTATTTGCCAATCCGTTTTTTGTTGTCCATGTGGTAAACTTGCCGTTTTTCAACCGGCATAAACCCTGATCAGAAGTTCCAATCCACAATGAACCGTCCACATCTTCGCAGAGTGCACGTATACTATTGGAAGGGAGACCATCCTTCATGGTGAACGTTTTCACCGATCCGTTCTTGAAACGAGATAAACCTCCGCCGATTGTTCCCACCCATACAGAGCTATCGGATGTTTGGTAGATAGGTCGTACCTCGTTATTTCTCAACCCTTCTTTATCCGTGTAGACTGTGAACCTCCCGGGACGGAAACAATTCAGTCCGTTATTCAATGTACCGACCCAAAGATTTCCTTCAATATCTTCAAAGAATGCCTTCACAAATTTACCACTCAACACATCATCGGAGGTGTACGCACAGATATGGTTATCCCGGATGCGGTTGAGACCTCCATTGGTTCCGATCCATAAGTTGCCGTCACGATCTTTGTAGATGCTTCGCACCCAATTGTTTGCCAAACCATCTTTGGTTGTGAATGTCGTCCATTTCCCATTCTTGAGTTGGCTGAGACCGGCGTTGGTGGCAACCCATAAAACATTGTCAATATTTTGGCACACAGATGTGATAGTGTTGCTGGCAAGTCCGTTGGCGGTAGTATAGGTGGAAAAGACTCCATCCTTGAATCTACTCAACCCGGCAGTAGTCGAACCGATGTAGATGCTTCCGTCGATCCCCCCGCTCACGCATGTTAAGTAATTACTGGAAAGGCCATCTTTTGTAGTGTAGTTTGTAAATTTCTCTTCCTTCCACACACTTAATCCTTCGTACAGGGTCGTAATCCAGAGCCTTCCTTCAGCATCTTCAAAGAGATCTGTTACATAATTATTTGCAAGTCCATCTGCCCTTGTATAAGTGATGAATTTTCCATTTCGTATTCGTGTGAGGCCATCCTGGGTTCCTATCCACAGGCTTCCGTCGGTAGATTGAATGAGTGCTTCAATGCCATTGTACCTGAGTCCTGCTGTTGTGCTTCTATCAAAAACAGTAAACTGTACTCCATCGAATCGGATAAGTCCTTCTTGTGTTCCGAGCCAAAGATAACCGTCACGTGTCTGTGTGATGCACTGTACCAAATCCTGCGGCAATCCATCTTCCTGTTTCCACACTAAATGGCTATACTGAATAGTGGTCTTTGTCGGGTCAAGCGCAAAGGAAGATGGAGTCACAGCAAGCTGGACAAGCAGGAACCCGACAAGAATGTTCAATGCAATATTTTTCACCTCTCTAGTACTACAACTCTGAGAGTTTATCATACGAATATTCGCATTCATTTTACACCTCTCATATCGAGATCCGTTTTATAGAGCATAATATATATGTTGTCTTAACCTGAAAGTCAACGTTTTTTCTTGCTTTTACCTTGACGCTGCGTACTATTTTCTTTGATCTTTCATGGACATATATTTTTATAAAAAAAGCTGACTAGAAATTACTTAGCAACTTTCATCTAATACTTTCCGGATTATCTGTAGAATTTCATCAATCATATAAGGCTTCTGAATAAAACCGCGAGCCCCAGCTTTTAGGAGTTCAGATTTAACATTCGGATCAAAAAAACCACTGGCAAAAATTACTTTTACATTCGAATTAATCTCTTTGAGTCTCTTAAATTCCTCCATACCACTAATTCCCGGAAGGCCAAGATCAGTGATGACAAGGGCAATTTTCTGTTTATGCTGTGAGTACATATCGATCCCTTCAAGACCGTCATTTGCCGTATAGACAGTATATCCTTTGAATTCGAGAAATGGACATGCGGTATCTCTTAGAAGTTCTTCATCCTCTACAAACAGAATGGTCTCTGTACCGCCAACCGAAAAAGATTTATTCGGTGTTTGCACATCCATTATGTTATCACCGGGAGTTGAAACCGGGAAATAAAGGTGAAACGTAGTTCCAATGCCCAGTTTGCTTTCTACGCTAATGAAACCTTGATGTGCTTGCATAACACCGTAGACAACAGACAATCCCATCCCCGTTCCTTTTCCTAACGGCTTTGTTGTGAAAAACGGATCAAATATCCTTTGTCGGGTTGCTTCATCCATTCCTTCGCCAGTATCACTCACACTGATACTCACATATGAATCTTGATCGGCAGAAGCAAATTGTGCTCGAACGTATTCTTTAAGATGTTTCTCCACTTTCATTGAAATTGTTCCGCCATTGGGCATGGCATCCCTCGCATTAACACAAAGGTTCAATAATGCCTGATGAATCTGTATGCGATCGGCAGAGATGTATGGAATGTTCTTATCAAAAGTCTCTGTAAAGATGATGAGCTTGGAAAAGGTTTGTTTGAGCATCGACAGAATTTCGTGCACGAGTTCGGTAATATCTATCGGCTCGAATGAAATTTCGGTCTTTCGTGCGAATGTCAAAATTTGACGCACCAGCGCTGCTCCGCGCTGAATTGTTTGCGTAACAGCCGATAGACTCTCGATAAATTTCTGATCATCTGATCTTTGTTTACTCAGCAACGAAGTGTACCCGAGCATAATGCCGAGAATATTATTGAAGTCGTGCGCAATACCGCCGGCAAGCGTGCCGATACTTTGCATTTTTTGCGATTGGAGCAACTCTTGTTGGAGTTTTTTTTGCTCAGTAATGTCTCGACTAATGCCGACAAGACCAACGATCTTCCCTTGTTCATCTCGCAAAGGCAACTTGGATGTAAGCATCCAATGTTTTTTTCCTTCCTTATCGAGAAAGAATTCCTCCTTATTGATGAGCGGTGTATTAGTCTGAATGACCGACTGATCCTCATTATGGAAATCTGTTGCTATGTCTTTTGGGAAAAAATCAAAATTGGTTTTTCCTAAAACTTCTGCTTCTGACTGTGCTCCCATGTTATGAAAATCTGTGATATTCGCTATGGTGATACGGCAATCAGTATCTTTGACATAGATACCATCCGGAATATTATCAATCAATATCCGGAATAAATTGCGTTCTTTTGCCAGCGTTTCCTCTACTGCTCGGCGTTCAAAGACGTGCTGTTCCAGTTGTTTCTCTCTCTTTACAAATTGCCGCACACGCCGGCGATATACACCAAATCCGGTGCTGATTATAACCACCAGCACAAGACCATAGAACCACAATGTTTGGTAGAAATGCGGTTCAAGTTCGAACGCAAAGCTTGCTCCGGTTTCATTCCACACACCATCGCTATTGCATGCCGTGACACGAAAGACGTATTCCCTTGGCGGTAAGTTCGTATAAAACGCTTCGTGCCGTGTTCCCACCGATCTCCATTCCTTATCAAATCCCTCCAATTTATAACGGAAATTCACTTTCTGCGGTGTAGTGAAACTCAATCCTCCATAGTGAAATTCTACCTGACCGTTGCCGGGCGCGAAATGTCCGTACTCATATGGAGAATAATCTACCCTATCCATCACCACTCGTTCAATCACGACAGGCGGTGGAAGATTGCTTTTCTGTAATTGCTTTGGATCTACAACGACAATACCTCCGGCGGTGGAAAACCAGAGACGGCCGTCAGAAGTCTTACACGCAGTTGATTGCCCATTACTGGAACAAACATCATTCAACATGCCATCAGAATATGTATATGCTGTATGTTGAATACGATCAATTTTACCATCCGCAAAATCGTTGAGAATTTGTTTGCTGACACGACTGATACCATTGATATGGCTCATCCAAAGATATCCAAGATCATCCTCAAGGATTTCATACACTGCATCATTATAGAGACCATGTTTGCGGGTGAATCGAGTGAATTTACCATCCTTCACTCGTACAAGCCCACCGCCATAACTTCCCATCCAAAGAATATGTTCACGATCTTCCATCATACCATAGATGGGTTCAACCGGCAATCCATCTTTTTGTGTATATGTTGTTACAGATCCATTTTGCCATCGCATGACCGCCTCATTCCCTCCAATCCACATGGCGCCGCTGTGGTCAACGAGAATAGACCGGATCACATTCATCGGTAATCCTTTATCCCGATAATTCACAAATCTTCCATTTTCTAATCGATGAATTCCACCGTTGAGCGTCCCTACCCATAAATATCCTTGGTGATCTTCTCCAATTGCGCGAATGTAGACATCTGTCAATCCATCCTTCGCAGTATACGCATGGAAAATACCATTACGAAATTCTGTGAGACCTATTTCCGTACCAATCCATATGGTACCATGAGAATCCTCAAAAAATGAACGAACATTATTACTCGGAAGAATATTCTTTATGTGACAGACCATGAACTTCTTCCCGTCGAAACGTACTACGCCAGCACAACCGATCCACATATCCCCATTATGTGCTTGCATGATAGACCCGGTACCAACGCTGGGTAATCCTTCACGTTCAGTGTAATTGAGAAACTTCCCCTTCCAGAATTGATCCAATCCAGTATTGTAGTTGCCAACCCATAAAGTCCCTTCACGATCTTCTAATATGGAAACTACTACATCACCCGAGAGACCATCGGAAGAACGAAATGGCATGAAGACACCAGAAGCAAACTGACAAATACCACCTCCTTCAGTTCCAATCCACAACTCTCTTGAACGATCTTCATAGATTGCCCGAATCCTATTATTAGAAAGTCCGTCATCTGTTGTAAATGTGTGAAGTGAGCCTTTCCTCCACCTGACGAGACCTCCCGACGTACCAATCCACATAGTGCTGTCAGATGCTTTATAAATACTTCTCACCGTTTCATGCGGTAATCCATTTTTACTCGTATAGTACGACCATCGGCCATGACGATACACGCTTACACCTGCATTTGTTCCTACCCAAATGTTACCTTGATGATCTTCTGCAATTGCATACACTACGTTACTGGAAAGACCTTGTGCAGTAGTGATGGATTCTGTTTTCCCATCTTTGTACTTGCGAAGCCCGGCATTCATCGTGCCTATCCAACAATTTCCCTCATGGTCTATTGCCAGCGCCCGAATGACTTCAAGTCCTCCAGTCGTGTTTGTTGGATGATACGTGAAGATACCGTTCTTGAGACTGGTAAGTCCATTGTACGTTCCAATCCAAAGCGTTCCATCGGAAGACTCAATCAACGCTGTAATGTCATTGTGCTTTAGCGCAGGCGTGTTGTCTTTATCAAACACTTGAAAGATGGATCCATTGAAGCGAACGAGACCATCTTGTGTGGCAATCCAGAGATATCCGTCTTGTGTCTGAACAAGTGCCCGACCGGAATTATGCGGCAATCCATCTTTGTTCGTCCATATTTTATGGATATACTGCCTCAGTGGTGTTTTTTGTTGTTCTTGTGCAAGAGAGCCGGGACATACAAACAAACAGGTGAGGAGAAACAATAGCAACCATCGCAATCGATGTATTGTATTCATGAAAGGCAGCACCCTTTCTTAACATATAGAGATAAATGCTTTTAAATGGTAATCAATTTAATAATCCTTTTCCACTCTTAAGTTTGATGAGTTTACGCATTGTAATAGCTCATTAAGAATGTCAGGTTTGCGTATGTTAGAAGTCCTCAAAAGAGAAATGACTTCTGGAATGGGACAAACCATAACAATGAGCATATAAGAGAAATGGAAACCCGATTGAAAATGATAGTACGGAACAAAGAAGGCAAAATCATCGTGTTAGAAGCAGCCGAGAGCATACATCTCAGCGAGCGGCAGATGTATCGTGTGTTAGCCCGCTATCGGACACAGGCAGAAGCAGGACTGGTGCATCGACTCCGCGGGGCACGAGTTCTCATCGAGGATATTCGGAAGAGAACGCGGAAGAAAGTATTTCGATTGTTCCGAGAGCAGTATTCAGATTATGATCCAACGCTGTTTTCCGAGAAGTGAGAGGAATATCACGCTTTGCGCATTTCACGGCAAACGCTCACTCGGTGGTTGGTCAAGGAAAGTCTCTGGGCGCCCAGACGCAAGAAGCGAACGGTGTCAGACAATGGGCTCACTCATTCAATTCGACGGTAGTGATCACGATTGGTTTGAGGGACGTGGTCCGGCGCGGTGTTGTTTGTTGGTTGCCATTGACGATGCCTCGGGAAGTGTGATGCTGCGTTTTACCAAGGAAGAAGATACGGCAAGCGTCCCCTTTTGAGTTCTGACATAGATACATTCAACACAGAGGCATTCCTGCAGAAATCTACACAGATGGCGGTACGATCTATTTTGACACCAAAAATCCTAAACGTTTGACGCAGTTTGGCTGTGTTCTTAAAGCACTGGGCATTCATCATATCCATGCCTATTCTCCTCAGGCAAAGGAGCGGGTGAAACGATCCAATCGAACGTATCAAGATCACCTGTTGAAGGCGTTACGCGAACAGGGCATTTCCAGCATCAAAGATGCAAATCGGTTTTTAGAGGAACTCTACTGTACTCAACACAATATGCGTTTTGCACAGTGCGAAGGACTTTCAGACATTCACCGCCCTGCTAATGGGATTGATCTCGACAACATCTTTTGCTTCGAAGATACTCGGAAGGTGTATAACAACTATACCATTACTCTGCACAGTCAGTTTATTCAGTTACTTCGCTCAGAAGCACCTCTGCCGCCTCCGCGCTCTACGCTGCTCCTGCGGCAATAGCTCGATAGTCGCATCATACGCCGGCCTGCCGTAGAACGATTGAAAACTGACCCAACCGATGATTTCACTATTTTTGTTTTCGACAACTTATAAAGGACGTTTGTTGGGAGTGTGTTCATGAAACCATCGTATTCTGCTTTCTACTGAGATAGGTTCTGTGTCGGCAGTGACCATCCTTGAAGAGATTGTCGAATTATATATCTCGACAATCCTTTCCAGGTCTTGAAGATTTGCGTCTCTATATATAAGTTCATCTATAGCTGTAATTGTCTTCACTCCTTCTTGTAATGTGTACCTACTCGCTAAACTTTTCGCTTATTCCAGCGACCTGCATTTTATGCCGTTGTTATAGGGACGTATCGCCGTACGTTCCTACGAGGACTTCCCTTTCTTCACAAATGTATTGTTCTCGTATTCCCGAAAAGCAATTTCCAATTCTTTTTGTGTATTCATCACCACCGGTCCATACCATGCAATGGGTTCGCCGATCGGTTTCCCGGATATCAGGAGAAATCTCATGGACTGATCTTCTGTTTGAACAACGATTTGATCGCCGTCATCAAACAAGACAAGCGTGCCATTGGATGCGTACGGCTCGCGCTTGATATCAAAATAATTGACTCCATCTGCTTCATAGGAAAACGGCTTCCTCTCCTTGCACAGAAATCCTTGCCCTTCGATCACGTATGCGAAGACCGTATATCCCCTCTTCGTCGCGTGTATAAATTCCGAGCTTGACGGCACGGTAATATCGAGATACTCCGGATCGACAATAATATCCTGTACAGGTCCCTTTGTCTTTTTGTAAGAGCCGCAGATAAGTTTTATCTTCGTTCCGTTCTCCAGAACCACGTCCGGAATATCCGCCTGTTTAACTTCCTGATACCGCGGATCCATCATTTTGTGAGAAGCTGGAAGATTTGCCCAGAGTTGAAACCCGTACATCGCGCTTCCCGTACCGGGCTTCGGCATTTCCTGATGAATAATTCCGCTGCCTGCCGTCATCCATTGAACATCACCCGAAGAAATGATCCCGCTGTTGCCCATACTGTCTTTGTGTTCTACGCTTCCCTTGAGCATATACGTGATCGTTTCAATTCCCCGATGAGGATGCCAGGGAAATCCTTTGATGTAATCATCCGGATGATCGGAACGAAAATCATCTAAAAGAAGGAAAGGATCGAATTGAGGCACTTCTTTATTTCCCATCGCCCGTTTGAGACGGACTCCCGCTCCTTCAAGAACAGACTGACTTTTGAAAACTTTTTTTATTTTTCGCGTCTCCATCTTACACCTCCGTTTAGTTATTTTTAGCTGACGTCATTGACGTCGGCATTTTCTTCCCCGCGACCATCGGTCGCGGCTACAAAATCATTTTACCACCGACTCTATTATTGTTTCTTAAGTTCCGCCTTGCAAAATTCCGAACGTTAAACGATGTTTAAGAAACCGATAGGATATGCTCAATCCAATCTTAAGCTCTATTCAATTGAATACTTCTTAATTTTATTGCAGAATTCATCAAGATCGGTACCTTCAATATCCTTTAGTTCCATATTCTTTAAAATTGGCAACATCTTTTGGGGACACTTTAATTCACCTTCCCACCACTCCTTTGAATGATCCGCATCGGCAAATTGTTCCCATAAAGAAATATCCACATTTGCTTCAGATATTTCGTTTTTGATTAAATTCGTGAATACAGTTTTTATCCCTTTAAATGAATAGTAGTTTTCGATGCTATATCTTTTCAATACTGTGGGAATAATATTTATGGATTTACATCGTTCTATAAATTTATCTCGCGGCTTCTTATCTTTTGTGTCTTTATCAAGCAAAACAAAAACATTTCTTAATTGTGCAAATGGAGTCGGATCAAAGAACGCCATCATACTTCCTGAGAGGAATACGTATGAGACAGAGAAAGTATTAGCAATGTTATACCAATGTTTAAGAATATAATCCATTAGTATGGGATCATTTTTCCCCTCCATGAGAATCGCCGTCTATCTCAAGAACCAATTTCAATCGCGGACAATAAAAATCTACCACATATTCATCAATCGGCTTCTGCCTGTGAAAATCATAACCTAATAATTGCTTGCCCTTAATTTGCTGCCAGAGAAGAATTTCTGTCAATGTCATATTCTTCCGCAATGTCCGTGCAGCCTGTTTGAGTCTCGGATTGTATTCTATCCATTGGTTTCTCACGAACACACCCCTTACCCCTCTCAAGAGGGGACGTTTAAGCTTAAATTCAAAAATCTTTTCTTAGCACCACATCATTTTCCTTCTTCCTCATATTCATCCCGCCGGCATACTATCCGATGAACGTTTGTGATATATGAAACGTAGAGATAATATATCGCCTGATCTGCCAATTACACACTTGGAGCTTTACAAATTTTTGATACAAATAATTCAATGAACAATCCAAATATGGTTCCTCCTATAGTGTAAGGAATAAAACCCATTACATTATTATCAAGAATCATACCTATGGAATATGATAGAGTTACTAAAAAACCAATGAATGCTCCGTGGAGGAGATAATTCATTTTTAACCTACTTATACCGATAACAAAACCAATTAAAATTCGATTTCCAAAAGATGAAACAATTAATGCAGATAATGTGATGGATGGAATTAAATATTTCCTTCCGATAGCACATATAATCGCACAAATAATTCCAGCTATGATAGATAATGATAATCTTTTCATTTTTTCTCTCCTTAAAATTGTTATTTGTGGACAATTGCGTACAACATACAGATACATGCATAGACAACGGCTGAGAAGAGCCAATGGAGTTCATTTGCCCTGCACAATATCTTTTCTCTTTTAGATTTTTCTTCGAATCGGAATCCCCAATGATGATTACGGCGGCTCGGGATTTTTCTAACTATAAATATACGCGTTTCCGGATGGTCGGGCAAGGGCTGCTTTTACTCTGATGCCACCACCCCACACCCCTCCTCATATGAGGAGGGGACGTTCCGATGTATTTCAATCGGAACAGGGGTGGTCGATAAACGCCAGAGAGTAATCAAAGGCAAGCATATCACTTCAAGAGAGTGTCGGGAGGAAACTCCCGCCATCACATTTACACGTGAAATCATTAAAAAATCAAGATTTGCTTGTTTCTTCGGAAATTTATTTGAATATAGATTAAAACAGAATAACATAATTATCAAAAGGGATTGTGTATGCCTCTCATAGAATGGAACAACACCTTTTCGGTTGAAATACAAAAAATCGATGAACAACATAAGAAGTTTTTTTCTATTATCAACGTGTTATATGATGCTATAATGCAAGGCAAGGGTGAAGAGGTTGTGGGTTCGGTATTGAAGGAGTTACAACAATATGTGATATTTCATTTCAAATCCGAAGAGTCCTGGATGGAAATGTACAATTATCCGGATATAAACAAGCACATCCTGGAACATGAAGGGGCGATTCAAAAAGTGAACAAGCTCGTACTGGAATATGAACGAGGCCAACAAACCGTCGATATTGAATTATTGAAATTCTTAAGCGATTGGCTCCAAAATCATATTCTCAAGGCCGATAGGAATTATATTCCATATTTCCGGGGAAAAGTATAGCAAAGTATTTTAGATATTAATTCGAGGTCGTGCGCAATGCAATCACATTTACAAGCTGCAAAATTATTCATCACTTAAGCAGAACAAGTTTCCTGGTGTCTGTAAATGACCCGGTTTGTAGCCTATAAAAATATACTCCGCTCGGCATCGATGCAGCATTCCATATCTTCGAGTAACTGCCGGCCGCCATATTTTCACTCACTATAGTCGCCACCTCCTGTCCTACCAGATTGTACACCTTTATCGAAACATAGGTTTGAAATGGAATATCAAACGAGACCGTTGTTGTTGGGTTGAACGGATTCGGATAATTCTGCTTCAGCCCGAAAGCATCGGGTCGGAAAGAAATCCGATCATTCTCAATACCGGTGGCTGCGGACGCAGTGAACGATCCTGTCATCCCCGCCGAAAAATGGAAGTCGCATTGATAGAGATACATGCCCGCAACTGCGACAGGATACGTAAATACGCTACCGGAAGCCTGATGAAAGCTTTGTGCACCGGCGGGAACACTCGTGGAACTCAGCGGATGCATACTAAAATCACCCTCCCACTTGACCGTGTCCCCTACGAAAACATTCAGAGAATTGGGCGAATAAGTAAGTCCAAACGAACCCCCGAACTGGATGACATGGGTTGTGGCATGCGCTGTAGTCGCAACTGCGAGTAACATTACTACCCACACAATCGATGTCGTTCTCTGAAATACCAAGATGGATTGTTTTTTCATGATAAATCCTTTCTGATTTGGTTTGTGATTACTTTGAGTTGAATCTGAGTCACCGCTTGTTCATTCCTTCGTCTCGATGATGGCAAAGCAATACCAAGAGGTGCCTTAGTTTTCATAGGAATAATTTCTTTTATGATTTTTGCATTTTACCAACCAGCTTTAGAAAGCATTGCCGCGCTTTTACCACAATCCGATTATACTTTCTATTATGAACAGTTTAGAGACCTACAATGTTCCCACGGAGGTATTCATTTTTAAGCCTCTTTTTGAGTTCTCCCTTTGCCTTACCAGAACCAAATATCAAAATAGATATTGCATTACGATAAATTAATCATGTTGCCGTTAGAAGCAATAGTCTATTCACATGGAAATACTCCATCATCCACGTCTCCACGCGCCAACAACCGGGGCTTTAATTGCGCCGCCATTTTTGGAGGGAACGATGCATTGGAAACCTAATCATCTTCCCGCACTTTGTCAGCTGAAATTATCTCTTAATTCGGCGTATTTTCCCAACACCTTACTATCTCTCAAACTTACTTGATAACCATGCTAACTTTCCCTATCATAAGAATAGACATGTTCATTCGCTAATTCTGTTAACCTAACAGGAGGTATGTTATGAAGAGTAAATATCTGGCTATCATCATCGTTGTTGCTTTTATCGTGGTGGCTGCCGTGTCAAATTCGGAAGCCGCTGTCAAGATCACTGTCACTCAAACTGCAGACAAAATCACCATCATGGGTTATAAAGGTAAAAAAATCACTTCAGACAAATTCGCACTCAGCAATGACGGGTGGTATATCATTAAGGTTTCGTACACGGGCGTTGATGCCAGTATTTGCCAGCTATCACTTGTTACCCAGAAAATGATCACCGATCAAGAGACTGTTGCCGGCTCGTTAACAAACTGGATGGGGCCGAATATGACAGAGAAAATCCGGTCTAAGGGTTCAGCAAACTCAGAAGATTACATGATTTATGTAGAAAATTCAGGAGGGCCGTGGACAATCGAGATTTTGAAGAACCCGAAGCCCGCACCATTATCCAGCAACACTACGTTCAGCAACACTACGTTCAGCGACACTACGGACAAAGTAACGCCGTTCTTCAACTTGAATAAAGGATCAGCGACGTTTACCATGCACCAAAAGCTGAAAGGCCAGTTCTCTATGCGCCTTGAGGTCGCTCTCTACGATGCTAACACGGGCAAGATTGTGAGTGACTTGTGCCATAACGACGCTTCGCCTACGCTGGAAGCAACCACGGACATACCGGAAGCCGGTACCTATATTCTTGAGGTTTCTGGCGGCGACAGCTGGAATGTCTCGTATAAACAGTAAATATTCGAGTACGGCCTGAGGGCACTTTAAATTCCGCCCTCATCACGTGAGGAGTGGTGTGTGATTCGTCACAACACTTCTGCCTCCTTTTTATATACTGATAGCGCCTTAGAGAAGGCATAGAGATTTGGTGAATCGAGTCATTGTGTATGCCATATAAAACCATTAAACAAGCTGAAAAAACATTTCGTACTGCTATTTACGGCCGTGCAGCCCAATTTGATATGGAAACGATTCATCGAGCAGAAACACTTTTGCTTCAAGCTCGGTCTCTGGCAATGAGCGATCCGATAAAGAGCAAGGCATTGGCAGAGAGTGCACGACAAATTGCGTTAAAAGCTATTGCAAAAACCGAAATGGAAAAAACACGGCTCAAGGGGATTTTAAGTTCCGAAGTCGCATCCCTGGTCCAAGAATATTCTCGCGACAAAATAACACTTGGCGATATCAGAGAGAGAATTAACAACCAGACGTATTTAATAATTTCACAACGCATGGAAATTGCCGAAGTCTGCATGAGACAAGCGAAGGAAGGATTGGACAAAGGGCAGTTCGACTCTTTTCCGGCATTGTGCACCAGAACAAGACAACGGTTGTCCGACGTTGCACATGTTCTGACACCCGTGATTGACCAGTTACATTATTCGGAGTCCCCGAAGATTCTTCCTCGAAAAAAGTAAGCCGCTGAACAAACTACCTCGGAGCAAGCTCCGAGGTATTCAAACTGTTTTTCTGGATTCCCGATAGCTGGAAGCCTGATAATGTATCACGATTCGCGTGATTCAATTTTACGCCTCCGGCTGGGAATGACTTTTCCTTTTTGGGAAATCAGACATTACACCTGCTCGATAACTCTTTCAGCGAGTCCCCGCCGAATTTCTCCAACAATGCATTTGCTAACACCGGAGCAATCACCGCCTCGCCGATAACTGAAGCAGCCGGAACGGCACAAACATCCGAACGCTCATAGCGCGATTGCACAAGTTTGTTTGTAGCAAGATCAACAGCCATCAACGGCTTGGCAAGCGTCGCTATTGGTTTCATTGCAGCATGGAGAACGATCATCTCGCCGTTTGTCACACTCCCTTCGAGTCCGCCGGCTCGATTGGTCTTGCGTGCGATAGTTCCATTCTTCAGCATGAATTCGTCATGCACGTCCGAGCCGGACTTTGCCGCGTTTGCAAATCCATTACCAATCTCGATGCCTTTGATTGCTTGAATCGACATCAAAGCTTGCGCAAGTTGACCGTCAAGTTTTCTGTCGTACTGCGTATAGCTGCCAAGTCCGATCGGTACACCGCTTACGATAACTTCAAAAACACCACCAAGTGTGTCACCGGACTTCTTTGATTTCTTAATTGCGGCAATAGCTTTCGCTTCGGCGGATTTGTCGAGAATGCGTACTTCGGATTTATCCGCTTCCTCTGTCACCTTGTACGCTGCGGATGATGTTTGTGTGGTAAGCTTCGCAATCATCTGATCGATCTTTGTTCTGTTCTTCACTGTCGCGGAACCAATATTCAAGACGTAGCTCCCGATGAAAATTCCGCAATCCTCCAGCATCTTCCGTGCAATTGTGCAGCAGGCGACACGCATTGCAGTCTCGCGCGCACTCGATCGGTCAATAACATTGCGTAAATCATCAAACCCGTACTTTATCGCACCGACATAATCTGCATGACCTGGACGAGGAACGGTAATTTTCTCGATTCCTGCACCGTCCCCCTCTACCGCCATTTTCTCTGTCCAATTCTGCCAATCTTTATTCTGAATCATCAGAGCAATGGGTGAACCAAGAGTTTTCCCGAATCTGACACCTGAAAGAATCTCCACGGTATCTGTTTCAATTTTCATACGGCCGCCGCGCCCGTAACCCTGCTGGCGTCGCCACAATTGGTGATTGATGTACTCAGTGGAAATTTCGACACCTGCCGGCATTCCTTCGACAATCCCAATAAGCACTTTCCCATGTGATTCTCCGGCTGTGAGATAGCGGATCATAGGTCTGATTCCTTAGTATACAATTTGTTCTTCAAGATGAATACACCCAACCTTTACATAGATTCAATTAAACAAAATTTCGAGGGAGATTCAATTGGCGGACAAATAAAAAGCGCGACCGATATTCTCAGCCGCGCCTCGTAGATTTCGAGTTTCGGATTTAGGATTTCTAATTTAGGATTTTGGATTTATTTAGGCATTTCTATAGGGACAAAACGCATCTTTTTGTCTTCGCCCTTTACCCGAAGCATCACAGCATCACCCGGTTTAAGTTTCTTTACCGAACTCTCAAACTGATCCGGGGTTGAGACTTTTTGATCTCCGACTTCTGTCACCACATCGCCTTTCTTGAGTCCGCGATCCTGTGCGGGACTCATGTCTTCGATATTCGAAACCATCACACCTTTGTCCACTTCGTACTGTTTCTTTATTTTGGAATCGATCGATTTCACGGTCACTCCGAGTTCTTTCACAGTAACAACTTTTTCTGCATCCGAATCAGAGTCAGACTCTCCTTTATCATTTTTTACTTTTTCAGCAATTGTTTCGCCTTCTTCATCGCGGGATCCAAGTTGGGCTTTTTTCTCTATGATCTTTTTGTTTCTCCAAATCCCGAGCATAACAATGGACCCCGGATGTTTACTCGCAACCGTTGTCTGTAACTCTTGCGGTGAATTTACTTCTTTTCCATCGACCGTAAGAATAATATCGCCGTACTCAACACCTGCTTTATCGCCGGCAGCATCTTTCGCTACATTTTCGACCCACACACCTTTCGCTTTGTCCAAACCTGCAGCTTTTGCCGTGACTGCATCGACCGGTCGGATCCCGATGCCAAGAAATCCTCGCCGGAATTTTCCGTACTTGATAATATCGGTTGCCACCTGCTTCGCAAGATTCAGCGGAATAGCAAAACTGTATCCCTGATATCGAGCGTTTGTTGTGGCAATCGCAGAGGTAATACCGACAACCTCGCCGTCGATATTCACAAGCGGTCCGCCGCTGTTCCCGGGATTGACTGCGGCATCAGTTTGAATGAAGTTCTCAATTCCATATCCGCTATTATCATCTCCGATGATGCCGATATTTCGCCCAAGCGCACTGACAATTCCCTGTGTCATCGTCGATTTCAATCCCAATGGTGCACCGATCGCAAAGACGATATGTCCAACTTCGACTTCATCGGAATTTCCAAGGGCAGCAACCGGTAAGTTATCTGCATCAATCTTGATCACGGCAAGGTCCGTATACTTATCTGTACCGATAAGTTTTGCCTTGTACTCGCGTGTATCAGAAAGCTGAACTTTTATGCCATTTTTCTTCGCACTCGTCACAACATGGTTGTTCGTAAGAATATATCCGTTCGCTGTGATAATAACTCCTGAACCTGCTCCGATTTCCGGACCACGCTTCGGCATATCAAATTTAAAATCAGGACCGAAGAACCGATGAAAGAACTGACTTCCATCATCTTGAGAATCTGACTCCTGATCCATTTCCACTTTCACAAAGACAACTGAAGGCGTCACCGTTTTGCTGACGGTATGGAATGCATCATTCAGGGCTTGAAGCGTAGAGTTTGGTTTTAAGGGAGCCTGTTGTGCACCAAGCTTGACGTCTTCTCCTGCAAATGAGAAATCAACACCCTTGAAACTGGACACCAGCACAACACCGAAAATAATGCCGAGACTAATAAGAAATACTGCTGCAAGAATCGATTTTGTTGACATACTGCTTCTTCCTTTACATTGTTGATATATGTTGTTGTTGAAAAAACTCTGCCGATTTCAATGGTTTTAATCCATCAAAGTGATATCGCAAGTACAAACGTAATAGCTCGTTCATTTCGTTCCCTACACGCGCGTCGAACTCAAGAGTACTGAGACTTGAGAGTTGCGCATGTACAAGACGGCGAACAATTTGCAATCCCTGTACTGAAAGTGTCGTGAATGCGATACTCTGATCACTGTCATGTACCGCAGAATCATTTGGCGTGCAGCACTTATTGCAAAACACCGCGCCACGAACAATCTGAAATGCAACTTGCCTTTCTCCGTTGCCGAGAAGGACGGGTTTTCCGCACTCGCCGCAAGTATCAAAATTCGGTGCATAGCCGAACAATGCTGCAAGCCGCAGCTGGAACGCCTGTAAATACGTTTCATAATTTTTCGTGCTGGCATTCAATGCGCTCAATGTTTCAACAAGCAGGGCAAACATCGCCGGAGTGCGTTCTTCATGGTGCGTTACCTGATCGATAAGTTCTAAAACCGACAGACCAGTAGACATCCGATCTAAATCTTCAGTGAGATTTCGAAAGGAGTCAATAGAATCACATTGTGAAATCAAATGGAGATCGCGATGTTCTTTTTTATAGATGAGAAGCATCGAATGAGAGAGCGGTTCCAATGCAGAGCCGAATTTATTTTTTGCGGATCTCGCACCTTTCGCAATACCTTTCAACTTGCCATATTCCTTTGAGTAAAACGTGACGATTTTACTCGTGTCGCGGTACTTCATCGATCTCAGAACTATCACCTCGGTCTTAACCAGCACGGTCCCTCCGAAAGTTCAATCTTTTGAGCGAAACTGAGAATGGAGGTCGATGCACTCCTTGGTCTGTCACAATCGCCGTCACGAATTCATTGGGTGTCACATCAAATGCCGGTGAATATACATTGACCGTCTCCGGTGCAGTCCGTTTGCCAAACGATTCTGTCACTTCCCTTGCATCCCGTTCTTCAATAGGAATATCTTTCCCCGTACTCATCTGAACATCTATGGTCGAAACAGGCGCCGCAACATAGAATGGAATTCCATGGTGCTTTGCCAGCACTGCAAGAGAGTATGTTCCTACTTTATTCGCCACATCTCCGTTCATTGCTATTCGATCTGCACCGACAATGACTGCATCAATTTTTCTTTGCTGCATGAGAACCGCTGCGACGTTATCGACTATCAGCGTCGCTGGAATCTTTGCTTGCATCATTTCCCACGCTGTCAGTCTTGCGCCCTGCAAGAGCGGCCGCGTTTCATCTATATAGACGTGTTTCAGTCTTCCCAGTTCCCACGCTTTGGAAATTATACCGACGGCTGTACCGCGTCCGCCGGTGGCAAGGGCGCCGGCATTGCAGTGCGTAAGGATGGAACAATCGTTGGGAAGAAGTTCTATGCCAAAAGAACTGATCCGCTCGCACATCTCCGCATCCTCTTGATGAATCCGTTTTGCTTCGTCAAGTAAATTATTTTGCAGGTCGGTGATGGAGTCTGCGTGCCATGCATCCAGCACGCGACGCTGTCGTTCTAAAGCCCAAAAAAGATTAATAGCGGTTGGACGCGTGGAAGCAAGAAGATCGATAACCGATAAGAGATGCGAGCGTGCTTCTTTCATCATTGAATAGTTCAGCGAAAGACTTGCAAGTGCGACACCATATGCCGCCGCGATGCCGATGAGTGGAGCGCCGCGAATGGCGAGCCGCTTGATCGCCTCTGCTACAAAAACAACATCATCGGTCTCGCAGAAGAATTCTTCGAGGGGGAGTTTTGTCTGATCGAGAAACTTCAGCTTGCCGTCTATCCATTCTAACGGCTTCATCACAATCACTTCTCATCAAATCTTGATAAATCCATGAACGAATGGAACCTATCGCGAATTTTGAGATAACTCAAATCGCGCAAACTGTCTATGCTGAACTTCTCGACGCAGAACGACGCCAACGTACTGCCATAGACGACAGCGCGTTTCAAGTTTTCCGTCGAGATATCATCCGTGCGGGCAATCCAACCGATGAAACCTCCGGCGAATGCATCTCCGGCTCCGGTGGGGTCGAAGATAGTTTCCAACGGAAATGCGGGGGCTGAGAATATAGTATTTTCAGTCACCAACATTGCACCATGTTCGCCTTTCTTAATGATAATGATACGCGGACCCATCTTGATGATTTTCTTCGCTGCTTTAATGAGGTTGGGTTCGTGTGTGAAAAGACGTGCTTCGGAATCATTCACGATGAGAACATCCATGAATTTCATGGTTTTCATCAACTCTTTCGGCTTCGTTTCTATCCAATAATTCATCGTGTCGCCGACAACGAGCCGCGGTTTATTGATTTGATTCAACACCCGCAATTGAAGTACAGGATCGATATTACCAAGACAAACATAGGCGGAAGATTTGAATCCTGGGGGAATCTTCGGATCGAAATTCTTAAATACATTGAGATCTGTGAAAAGTGTATCGCGAACATTTAAATCATAGTGATACTTGCCGCCCCACCGGAATGTTTTTCCTTTTTCAACAATCTGCAATCCATCAAGATCGATTTGACGCGATTCCATAAATTTGATATGCTCTTTCGGGAAATCTCCGCCGACCACTGCTACCAGACGAATGGGCGTGGTAAAATAACCTGCTGCTACCGCAATGTATACTGCTGAACCACCGAGTGCGTCTTTGATACTTCCAAACGGCGTCTCGACAGTATCGAGTGCAACGGATCCAACGACCAAGAGACTCACACTAGTTTCCTTTCAAATTAGAATTGCGTTATTTCCAATAATCGAGCAGCTTCTTTTCCGCCGGCGATAAATTCATGCACGATTTCAATTGCTTGCCGCTGACCGGGCCATACAACGCGGTCTCTTGCCGCGACATACACCAGCCACTCAAAGCGTCGATGCTCGCGGGATAAGCGCACATTGAGTGCTGCATCCACTTCAGTCGCAAAAATCGGCACCATCTGGACAGCGTCATTCCGTCTGTCAAAATACGAATCCATGATCGGAACTATCCAGAATCGTTTCGGACGCAATCCGGTTTCTTCCTCAAGTTCACGCAACGCTGCTTTGTCTGCGCTTTCATTTTTCTTCATTGACCCGGTTACTATTTGCCAAATACCAGGATAAAGTTCTTCGTCATCTGCACGTTGGAGCAGAAGGTATTGAGGTTCACCTGCACTCCATCGAAATATACAAATCTCAACAATCTGGCTAAGAATTGTCGCCAAGCCTGATTCCTTTTTCTTTAAAAAGATAACCGAATTTTCATTGAATTCAAATTGAGGGAAAGAGAAGAGTGATTATCGTTGGTCTGATCGATTTCGCCAATGTTCGAGAAAAATACCGCATGCAATTCCGACATTAAGCGATTCAGCTTGACCATAGCGTGGAATACTCACGACCGCATCTGCTTGCTGAATCAATTGAGGGTTCACTCCTTGTGCTTCATTTCCCAACAGAAGGACAATTTTTTCCGGCAACGAGTACGCTTTCAGCGTTTTGCCATTGAGAGCCGTTGCGATCACTTTGAATCCTTCCGATTTGAGATTCGGAAGAGTACTGTCTAATTCTATATTCTCGAACACAGGTAAATGGAAAATAGAGCCCGAGGTGGATCGAATGACTTTATCATTATATAATGAAACACATTCCTCGCTTAAGAGCACTGCACTTGCACCGAACCAATCGCAGGTGCGAAGAATAGTGCCAAGGTTGCCTGGATCGCTTATACGGTCGCAAGCAACAAGGAGATGTGCAGGTTGAATGCTTTTTGCATCGAATGATTTTGTTTGCTGATACACAATCGCAATGACTCCTTGCGAATGCACAGCATCCGATATGTGCTTCAACTGTACTTCTTTGATCTCTTTTATGAGGATGCCGTGTTCTCTTGCAAGAGTAAGGACCGGTCGATGTTCAGGTTTTTGACTTGCCTCCGCAAGAACGGCAATAAGTTCTATGCGGAAGCTTGAGTGCAAAGCATCACGAAGCGGACGCCAACCTTCGAGCAGAAACTTGTGTTCAGCATCCCGAAATTTCTTCTGCTGAAGCGACCGAAGATATTTTATTTCAGATTGATTAAGATACACGTTTGAATATAGAGAAAAAGGTGGAGAAACAAAACCAGTGGAAATCGTAGCGTAATCAAATATAATTCGGCAGTGTCACCGCAGCTTTAACGCAGAAAAATCCCCCATAAAAATCAACGGGACTTCTGCTAACGATCCCGACTTAAAGCATGTCGGGATGAACACCCGCCTGCCAAAGAACTTGTTCGGCGGGCAGGCATAAAACGTGTTCACTTTAGCATCAGCATTTTCTTTTGAAATACATGCTTTTTGTTTTGCTCGTCTGTAGCAATAAGACGGTAAATATACATTCCGCTGGCATACCGACTTGCATTGAAGATTTTCTGGTAATATCCAGGTTCCTGCTGCTCGTTGACAAGATTAGCTACTTCTCGCCCGATCACATCATATACCTTTAATGACACGTTATATCGTGTCCCTGTTCCAGGTAACTAATATTCGATTGTCGTTGTCGGGTTGAACGGGTTAGGATAATTCTGAAGAAGTTCATATGTCGTCGGCGGCGTGATACTGATCTTGATCTCTTTCGTCCATTTCTGTCCAGTTTTATCCGTGA